>NZ_CP082247.1:0-600000 GCF_019879105.1 Natrinema sp. SYSU A 869
TGCGGTGCGTTGCAGCACCGATCTGTGATACCGACGAGAACCCAATCGGGGCGATCAGCGTCTCGGGACCGACGAACCGATTCGACGATGAGACGTTCGCGACCGAGATTCCGAAGACCGTCCTGAGTACCGCAAATGTTATAGAGGTGAACATAACGTATTCCTAGCCCTTCCGGTGATAACGGATTCAGTCAGTGATCGTGCAGGCAGGCAAACGAGCCATGAGAGACTGCAGGTACCGTCGGGTCACGACCGAAATCGGACCAGATATGCCCCACAAGAGCAACCACATCTCCATAATTCGAATGTGACGAAGCGAGTTGCTTCTATATACGCGTCCGCATAACTGGGTGGTAGCTCGGTTAGATTACATCCATATATTTGTAATCACAGGCGGCGAACGTTCGCGACAGCGGTTTCCGGCAATACCGAATACGGCCATGCGAGACAGTACCGTGGAATCGAAATTACCCGAGAACGCTCGCATCGGTATGTCGACCGGAGCGGTGATCTGGAGCCGCTACGACGGGTTTCCCAGACCAGCGGCCTGCTCGAGTGCATCTCGTGAGACGACCACGCGGTGAGACCACATCGGACGACGAACGATCACTCCACAGGGGATGTCGAAGCGATATGAACGGCCCCACTATCGCACGTCGCCGACGCAATGTTCGACTCTTGTCATACTGTTGAATAGAATTAGTTGACTATCGATCGCTGAATTCGCCCGTCTCCACAGTCGACGGACGATCTTTCGCGGTTGAATCTGCAGTGACTTTTGTCCGACAGTATCAGGGCTGGTTTGCAAGGAATACAATTGGTTATCGTAATCGTTCAGCAGTATTACACGACAACAAGGCGTAATTGAACTTCCGGATATCGTTTGTTATTACAGAATTATGGTTGTAATACTGTACGTAGTACCAAACCGGATACCAGTGGTACGAGTACGTGGTCGTTTCTATATCGGAAGGCTCTCTCGAGCAATGCCGTTCACACATCGCGAGTAGTAGATCAGGGTCATCGAAACAGTAGTCGAAGACGGCTTTCACAGCGAGACCGGACAAGCCGACTTACGGTGAGTAGGGCTGTGCGTACGTGTAAGTTGCCGCTGTCGATTTCGAACGGACGCATAGCGAGGGGGCACGATAGCGATGTCCGACGCTACGGCTCCACCGAGCGCTGGCTTGAGGATGGAACGCCAGTCCATTACGCAGCAGCGACCGAACTGAACACATTCTGTGCTCCGATACGGGTTCAGCAATTGTTGTATCGATAGTGTAGTGACCAGCGATACTCGTCGAACGCACGCAGTACGACTGTGCGCGCTGCTCGAAGCTGATACAGCGCCGACGGTACTCCTCGAACTGTCCACACTGTCGGTGTCCGCCGAAACAGGGGGGGGCCGACTTCCTGCGAATTAGAGCGCCTTGCGTTCTCGAGGGGTCACCGGAGCGGCGTCCGGCTGGGGCCTGCTAGTCGGCGACGGTTCGATCGGTATCAACGACCGACGGACTGGCTCCCTGTCGCCCGACACAGTCCGTGGATCGCGCTACTCCGCCCAGTACGCGCTGTCCGGCGTCGATTCGAAGACTGCACGAGAGAGCACGTCGATCCCCTTTTCCAGTCCCTCCCTGGCCGAGGTGAGCGAGTCCTCGTGTTCGATCGAGAGAGCGCCGTCATAGTCGACCAGCCGGAGCGTGGAGACAACATCTTTCCAGAACTCCTCACCGTGGCCGTAGCCGATCGATCGGAAGAGCCACGAGCGCTCGGACTCGTCGGTGTATGGGACCGTATCGAGGACGCCCTTCTCACGTGCGTTGTGCTCGTCAATTTTCGTGTCCTTCGCGTGGACGTGGTGGATCGCGTCGCGGTCCCCGAGGAGTCGGATCGCGTCGGTGATCGTGATCCCCTGCCAGAGCAGATGCGACGGGTCGAAATTCGCTCCGATCCGGTCGTTGGTCAGCTCGCGCAGGCGAAGCAGGCCATGCGGTTCGTACACGAGCATGTTCGGATGCATCTCGATCGCGACGTTCACGTCGTGGTCGTCGGCGAAGACGGCCACTTCGGTCCAGTACTCCTCGGCGACGGTCCACTGGTACTCGTGTGCCTCCCGGTGTTCGTCCGGCCACGGGGCCGTGATCCAGTTGGGCACCTTGTCGTTCGGCCCGCCGGCCGGGAGCCCCGAGAACGTCGTCACGGTGTCGACGCCGAGTTGCGACGCGAGACGGATTGCGCCGCGAAGCTCCCGGTCGGCCTCCTGCGAGCGATCGTCGACCGGGTGGAGCGGATTGTTATGGGTGGCGAGCGCCGAGACAGACAGCTCGTGTTCCTCGAGGAGGCCCTGCAGTTCCGCTTGCGCGTCGGGGTCGTCGAGATACTTGGCCTGCGGAAGGTGATCATCACCGACAAAGCCACCGCAGGCCAGTTCGACCGTGTCGACACCCTGTGCCGAGAGGTATGCGAACGCGTCTTCGATCGGTTCGTCCGAAATCGCCGTTGTGAGGACTCCGACGTCCATACGGGACGCTCACCGGAAACATGTAAAATACTTTGGGTGGGCAGCAGTAGCGGTGAACGCGTGGGGTCACTCCTTGAGCGCTCCCTGGGTGAGACCGCTGACGATCCGTTCCTGGGCTATCATGACGATTATCGCCATCGGAATCACGCCGATGATGCTCGCAGCGGCCATCAGGTTGTACGCGACCTGCTGTGACCCCTGGAAGGCGAAGATCCCGTGGAGTACCGGCGACCAGCCCTCGACCGTCCCGTTCACCATGAGATACGAGAAGAAGAACTCGTTGTAGACGATGATGAACGTGAGGATTCCCGCCGTTGCCACGCCGGGTGCGGACAGCGGGACGATGATGCGACGGAGGGCTCCGATTCGCGTCGAGCCCTCGATACGAGCGGCGTCCTCGAGGCCGTCGGGGATCTGCCGGTAGAACGTCGTCAACAGGAAGATTATCAGCGGCATGGTGATCGCGCTCAACGGCATGACGATGCTCCACGGCGTATTGTAGAGGTCCGGCGACTCGAGCCCGATGAGCGTTACCTGGCCCGTGAACAGGCGGAAGAGAGGGATCAGGAAGGCGACTGGCGGGAAGTAGGAGATGACGAGTATCCCGAGCAGGAGCGGTGTCCGACCGGGGAAGTCGTAGCGGCCGAAGACGTAGCCGGCGATGCTCCCCACCGTCAGGACGATAATCGTCGAGAGCGAGGCGATGATCACGCTGTTCAACATGTAGAGATGGAACGGTACTACCTCGAAGACTTCGATGAACGCGCCGGGATTGAACCCCTTCGGGACCACGCCCATATCGGCGATCGCCCGGTTCGGCGTGAGCGCGAGGACGACCAGCCAGTAGAACGGGAAGAGGGAGACAGTGAGAAAGAACCCGATTCCGGCGTACGTCAACCACTGGTAGACGGTATCGGGGTTGCGGATCACTCGTCGGGCCGTTCGGTCGATCACGGTCTCGGTATCGGTGGTGGCGTCGCTCATGTTACATTCCTCCGCGTTCTTGCTGTCGAAGTTGGATCAGATATCCGATCAGCAGGACGGCGATGACGGCGGCGATGATGAACGCGACTGCCGCCGCAGAACCGTACCTGTTGCCGTTCCAGAGCCCGATGACGAGACAGCTGAGCGTCGGTACCGTGTTACATCCCGACGTCGCTTCGACGAGTCCGTACACCTTGAGCGCCCCGATCGTCCGGAACAGGAGAGCCACGAGGAGCGCCGGGAGCACGAGCGGGAACGTGATCGTCCGGAACTGCTGGAGTTTCGACGCGCCCGCGACGTCGGCGACGTTGTAGAGGCTCCGATCGATACTCTGCAGGCCCGCGAGGATGAGCAGCGCCATGAACGCCGACTGCTTCCAGACGTCGGCCAGAACGGCGATCAACAGCCCGTCTCGGCTGTTGGCAAGCGGCGTCGTCGAAATCAGCCCGAGTTCGTGAAGCGGACCGACGGCGAACCCGATCGACGGCTGGAACATGAGATAGAAGATCATCCCCTGAATGACGATCGGAACAGCCCACGGGAGGATCATTGCGACGCGTGCCCACCGTCGGCCGCGGAACTCCTTATTCAGGATGAGTGCCATCGCGAGCCCGAGCACCGTTTCGAGGGCGACTGCACCGACCGTAAACAGCAACGTCACCGGAACAGCGCTCGTAAATGGGTTCTCAAGGCTGAAAAACGGCCGCTGGAGGTTCGCCTGGCCGGTGAGGATGGAAACGTAGTTCTGCAGGCCAACGAACTCTCCGACTGGGTTCGTGGCCACGATGTTGTCCGCGTGTAGCGAGATGTTGGCCGTGTAGAGCAACGGCCAGATGGCCATCGTTCCGAGCAGCGCGAAGACCGGGAGCAACATCACGTAGACGAACTGCGTGTCGCTCAGTCGCTCGATCCAGTCGAGCACCGCGAGATCGAGACGATACCGGGATCGACTCCCAGTAATCGTCGCCGAGCGATCGTCCGTGCTCATGATCCGGAGAACGATCCTTCGAGGTCGGTCAGTCTCGAGGCGAGTTCAGACATCGCGTCGCTCACGCCGACGTCACCCATCAGCGCGGCGTTGGCTTCCTGGGCGACGGGATCCGACTGCTGACTCCACACCGCCGTCGCCGGGCGGGCCATCGTGTGCTCGCCGGCGAACGAGAGGGTATCGAGGTATCGACCCATGATCGGCACGTCGGTCGCGTCCTCGAGGACGTCCGGATTCGGCGGGATGTGACCAACGAGTTCGAAGTTCGCCCGCTGGAACTCCGGCGACGTTAGCGTTTCCAGGAACTCGAGGGAGTCCTCGAGCCGTTCCGTGTTCGGATTCACACAGTAGTTCCAGCCGCCGAGAGCGCCGATCGACCCGCCGGTGCCGGGATACTCGCCCTCGCCCTGGGGGACACCATACGGCATCGGCATCACGCCCATGTCCTCGCCGAGCGCATCGTCGGCACCGTTGATGTTGATCGAATACGGCCAGTTGCGGAGCGCGACGGCGTCGCCGTCGGTAAATGGTCGCATCGAGGGCGACAGTCCCCATTGGAACGCCTCCTCTGAGGTGATCCCGCCGGCAAATCGATCGAGCGTGTCCGGCGCGTCCGTGCCGTGAATGAAGGTCCGTGCCATCCGCAGGGAGTCGAGTACCGGCTCTTCGTCGACCGTCACCGGTCGATCACCGATCGGGCCGTTGAGATTCTCCTCTGGATCCCCGAAGTACGCACCGCCCCACGAACTGAGGAACTCGTTGAATACACAACAGGAGAGTTGGATCTCGGGTGCTGCCTGCCAGTTGTACCCGTGTGTGACGCCCGATTGCTCGTAGACGTCCTGCAGTTCGTGGGAGAACTGCTCCCACGACATCGGATCGGTCCGGTACTGTTCCCAGTCGTAACCCGCATCAGCGACCAGGTCCGTTCGGTACTGGATCGTCGGAAAATCGGGGTACAGTGGGACACCGTAGAGCTCCGATTCCGAGTCGGTCGCGGTGTTGACACTCTGCTCGAAGTAGTCCTCGTGAACGGTGTCGAGAACATCCGACGAGAGCTCCGGCTCGAGATTCTGGAGTTGCTCTCGCACGATGAACGGCAGTGTCCAACCGCTGTCGAACGCCAGTAGGTCTGGCTTCGCTTGTCTGGACGAGAGCCACTGGGAGTACTGATTCTGCATCTCATCGGTCGTCTGCCCGCCGCTGATTAGTTCCAGCTCGATGTCGTCGGACAGGCCCGCGTCGTACAGCGCCTGCGTTATCTCGTCGCTGTTGTTTCGCCACTCGTTCGTGGCAGTGAGCTGAAGCGCATCGTCGCTACCCCCGCCGTAACAGCCGGCGAGGCCAGCGGTAGCGGTCGCGCTCGCTACTTTTACGAACCGTCGTCGACGGAGCACGTTGCCAGCGCTAGTAGTGTCCGCACTGGGGCTGTCATGCATAAACACAACAACCGTAAACAAGCATATATACGTTTTCCCTAGACAGGATCTGCAGTCAAATCGTCACCAGTGCGGCCGCTCGCGACCGGTCAGCCGATTCGGTGTCCCATCGGACATCGCCGGCCTCTCTCAGGCCGTCAGGCGTTTCCGGTCCGTCTCAGCTCATCGGATGTTTCTGGCCCATCACAGCCCATCGGATATCTCCGACCCGTCTCAGCCCATCAGATGTCTCCGACCCGTCTTAGGTGGTCGGCGTCGGTTCCTGTTCCAACCCGTGTACGAGCGCGTTTCCGGACACCGTATCGAACAGGTGAATGCTCGACTGATCGAAGGTAACCTCGATCTCCTCGTTCTCCGCGAGTTCCGTCTCCGGACTGACGCTCATGAGCAGGGAATCACGTTCGGTACGGCTCCGTGCACTGTCCGACGAGGAGACCGCTTCCGGACGGAGATAGACGAACATCTTCTCCCCGATCGGTTCGATCACGTCGACTGCAGCGCGCACGGTGCCGGCCGTCGCCGGGGCGCGGTGATCATCCACGGGATAGATGTCTTCCGGCCGGATCCCGAGCGTGACGTCGGCCGATGCGTCCACGCCGGGCGCGTCGAGAGCGACGATCTCCGACTCGAAGTGGTGATCCGCGACCGTCCCGTCGATGAAGTTCATCGACGGCGAGCCGATGAACCCGGCGACAAAGACGTTCGTGGGTTCCTCGTAGCAGGTCAGGGGAGGAGCGATCTGCTGAAGTTCGCCGTCGTTGATGATCGCCACGCGGTCGGACATCGTCATCGCCTCCTCCTGATCGTGGGTGACGTAAATCGCCGTCACCTCGAGTTTGCGTTGAATGCGCTGGAGCTCCGTGCGCATGTGTACCCGCAGCTTTGCGTCGAGGTTCGCGAGGGGCTCGTCCATGAGGAACACCTCGGGATCGCGGACGATCGCGCGACCGATGGCGACGCGCTGTCGCTGTCCCCCGGACAGTTCGCTCGGCATCCGGTCTAACATGCCCTCGAGCTTGAGGGTCTCGACGGCATCGTCGACCCGCCGTTCGATGGCCTCGTCATCCGCGCCCCGTATCCGGAGCCCGTAGCTCATGTTGTCGAAGACGTCCATGTGGGGAAAAAGCGCGATGTTCTGGAAGACCATCGCGAGATTCCGATCCTTCGGCGGGAGGTCAGTAACGTCGTTCCCGTCGATGGAGACGCTTCCCTCCGACTGCTTCGTCAGCCCTCCGATCATCTCCAGCGTCGTGGACTTCCCACAGCCGGAGGGGCCGACAAGCGACACGAACTCGCCGTCCTCGATCGTGATGTTCATATCGTCGACTGCTGTGATGTCGCTATACCGCTTGGTCACGTTTTCCAGGCGAACCGAACCCATATCACGAGTCCGTTCATCGGGTGTCCCCATAAAGATTCGTGAGCACGGGACACGGCCCCCGGTGAGGCTTGCCGGAGCAGTCCAACAGAGCAGTCCGGCGGAGCGAACCGCTGCGTTCGACGTGCCGGTCGTCGGCCCATCGTTCGATCCGCGTTTATTCCGTAATATTTTGCTAAAGATAATCAAGTATCTTTTTCAATATCATCACGGTAGACTTCGGGTGGAGTTGTCCGAAATGGTTAGTCAGCAGCGCCGAGACGTACTCGCGGGTATCGGAGCGGGAACGGGTCTGTCCCTCGTCGGGGGCATCGCAACTGCGGAGACCGACGGAACTAGCGACCGGAACGACGAAACGGCCGAGGGATCGTTCGACGACCGCATTACCGACCTCCTCGAGCGACTCACGATCGACGAGAAGGTGTCGTTGCTTCACCAGTATCAGCCGCCGATTCCGAGCGCCGGACTGGACGCGTTCCGGACCGGGACGGAAGCGCTCCACGGCGTCGCGTGGCTGGGCGAAGCGACCGTCTTTCCGCAAGCGATCGGCCTCGGGAGCACGTGGGATCCGGCCCTGATCGAACGCGTCGGTGACGCCGTCGGCGACGAAGTGCGCGGGAAACACAATGCGAGTTCCGGGGGCGTCGGCCTCAACGTCTGGTCGCCGACGGTCGACCCTCTCCGCGATCCGCGCTGGGGGCGAAACGAGGAGGGGTACGCCGAAGATCCGCTGGTGAGCGGCGAAATCGCGACGGCGTACACCGCCGGGCTACGCGGAGACGATCCGACGTACCGCAAGACGGCACCGATACTCAAACACTTTATCGGGTATAACAACGAGACGGAGCGGACGACGACAAACGCCGAACTGCCGCCCAGGCTGCTCCGCGACTACTACCTCCCGTTCTTCCGGCCGCCGATCGAATCCGGGGACGCGGTCGGAGTGATGGCGTCGTACAACCTCGTCAACGGCCGTCCGATGACGGCGTCGCCGCTGCTGGATCGCACCGTCCGCGAGTGGGCACCCGACAGGCGGGCGGTGCTGAACGTCAGCGACGCGTGGGCACCGGTGAACCTGACCGGCGCACAGGAGTACTTCGAGTCGGACGCGAGGGCTCGCGCCGCCGCGTTGCTCGCCGGGCTGGACAGTTTCACGGAGTTCGGGTCCGACAGTTCGACGACGGTCGACGCGATACACGGTGCGCTTGAGGAGGGCGACCTGCACGAAGCCGACGTCGACGAGGCGGTCGGTCACGTCCTGACGGTCCGAGCGCAACTCGGTGAGTTCCTCGAGCCGTCGGCGGACCCGTACGCGGATCTCACGGCCGAGGTCATCGGCCGTCCCGAACACCGGGAGCTCGCTCGAGAGGCAGCGCGAGCACAGACCGTCCTCCTCGAAAACGACGGTGAGGATCCCGTCTTACCGCTCTCGGTGGAGGACACCGTCGCCGTCATCGGCCCGCTCTCGGACAGGGTGTTCGAGGACTGGTACAGCGGGACGCCGCCGTATCGCAGCAGCCTCCGGGACGGCTTGCGCGATCGGCTCGGCTACGACCGGATCAACGCTGCCGTTGGCGCTGATCGGATCGCACTCAGGGAGCGCTCGTCGGGGGACTACGTGACCGCCGGCGTCGGGAACGGCGGCGGCGTCCTCGGACTGCAGGAGACCGATGCACCCAGCGTCCAGCTGTTCGAGGCCGTCCAGTGGACGGAGACCGCTTGGACGCTGCAGGCGACGGCGAACGGTCGGTACGTGACCGTCGACGACGAGCACCTCGTCAACTCATCGGAGCGGCCGGCCGGGTGGGAAGTGGTACAGGAGGCCTTCGAGTTCGTCGACGTCGCCGATGGCGCGGTCGCGCTTCGCCACCCGAGCAGCGATCAGTACGTAACGATCGAGGAGGGGTCGCTCCGCGTCGGTGCCGACGACCAGTCCGATGCCGCCACGTTCGACCGCGAGGTGCGCGACGACGGGCTCGAAGCCGCGGTCGAGGCCGCCACCGACGCCGATGTCGCCGTCGTGATGGTTGGCACCCATCCGCTGATGGGCGGCCGCGAAACCCGAGATCGCGACGAACTCGCCCTCCCGCGGTCACAGCGTGAACTCATCGAGCGCGTCGCCGATGCCCAGCCGCGGACCGCGATGGTCCTGCAGAGCAGTTATCCGGTACATGCCGACGGCGCGGAGGACCGCGTGCCGTCGATCCTCTGGACCAGTCACGCCGGCCAAGAGACCGGTCGCGCGCTGGCCGACGTGCTGCTCGGTGACGTCTCCCCTGGCGGCCGGCTGACACAGACCTGGCCGCGCTCGGCCGACCAGCTCCCCGACATCACCGAGTACAATATCACCGAAACGGGGATGACGTACCGCTACGGACAAGAGGACCCCCTGTACGCGTTCGGACACGGGCTCTCCTACAGCAGCTTCGAGTACGGCGACCTCCGCATCTCGCCGAAGGGCCACTCGAGGAAGGCGAGACGGCGACCGTCAGCGTCCGCGTCACCAATACGGGCTCGACGGCCGCCGACGAGGTCGTGCAGGCCTACACCGCACAGCGCCAGTCGCGGACCCACCAACCGGACCGGGTCCTCCGCGGCTTCGAACGGGTGCACCTCAAGCCCGGCGAGAGCACGACCGTCGAACTCGCGATCGAGTACGATGAGTTCTCGTTCTGGGACGTCACGCGCCAGCAGCGGGTCGTCGAACGGGCGACACACGGGGTGTTCGTTGGGTCCGCATCCGACGATATCCGAGCGCGCGGGTCGATCCGGGTAGACGGCGAGAAGATCCCGCCGCGGGACCTCTCCGCGGAGACGCGAGCCGTCGACGCCGATGACTGGTCATGGTCGGAAATCGAGTTGCTCGACCGGTCGCGGTCCGAGGGGACGGTCGTCGGCATGACTGACGGATCGTGGCTCTCCTTTGCCGACGTCGACCTGCGGAGCAAGCCGACCGAAGCGACCGTCTCGGTTGCGAGAGCGGACGACGGCGCAGCCGCGCTGGAACTGCGTCGGGGCTCGCCGTCCGGTCCATTGCTCGGTCGAACGGCGGTCCCCTCGACAGGTGACATCTACGAGTACGCGGAGCAAACGCTGTCGGTGACGGGGGCGATCGGGAACAACCGAGAACTATATGTCGTAGTCCACGGCGGCGACGTTCGCTTGCACACGATCCGCCTCGAGTGAACCATCGCGGCCCACCCCCTCGCCGGTACATTCAAGGACAGCGTCATCGGACGTAATCGATGTGACCTGTCAACTGATACAGATCGGAACGGGAAATCAGGGCGAAGCCTGGTGTCGGGAGTTCCTCCCGCCGAACGTCGAAGACGAAACCGTCGAGGTCGTCGCGGCCGTCGACGTGAATGAAGCCGCGCTGACGAACGCCGTCGACGCGCTCTCGCTCGCTCCGGACCGGTGTTACATCGACGCCGAAACAGCGATGGCGGAACACGACGCAGACGCCGTGGCGCTCGTCGTCCCGCCTCACGCTCGCAAAGAACTCGTCTCGCTCGCGATCGACTACGACCTCGATATACTCACGGAGAAACCGATCGCAGCGTCGATGGACGACGCCGTCGAGATCGTCGAGCTGGTCGAAGAAAGCGACACGAAGATGGGCGTCACAATGAGCCACCGATTCCGGCGGGATATTTCCTCTCTCCGCCAGCAGATTCGGTCGGGCAAGTACGGGCCCGTCGATTACTTGTACTGTCGGTACGCAGTCAACGCCCGGTCTCGAGGGAGCTGGGCCGGCGAACGGCTGTACGACTTCGACGAGCATCCGCTGCTGATCGACGGCGCGATCCACCACCTCGATCTGTTGGCGGATATGGCCGGCGGGCGCGCCGAGACGGTGTTCTGTCGCTCGTGGAACCCGGAGTACTCCGACTTCGCGGGCGATCCGAACGCAATCGTTCAACTGGGCATGGAGGACGGGACGACGATCGTCTACGAGGGGCTGAACACGGCCGCGACCAGTTTCAACGGTTGGTGGGCTGAACGCGTCCGTGCGAACTGCGAGGCGGCCTCGCTCGTCCTCGACGACGGCGAACTCCGACGGTTCCCCTACGAGCGGTCCGCGGAGAACTGTCTCGGCCATACCTCGCTCGAGGAGGGCGATCCGATTGACCTCGAGACCGGGGAAAAGTGGGAGAACGCCCTGCTCATCGAGCGATTCGCCGAGTGGTGTGCCGGCGGCGAGCCGATGGAGACCAACGCCCGCGCGAACCTCCGGTCGATGGCAATCGTCTTCGCCGCCATCGAGAGCGCCGAGACCGGCGAGGCGGTCAACGTACAGGAGTTCCTGACGGACCGGATCGATTCGGACTCGCCGCTCGCGGAGCTGGGGTAGCCGCGGCGGTCCGGGTTCGGGATCCGACCGCGGGCGCAAAAAACGAACGAGAGACGTCTCAGTCGCCGGTCGGCACCACTGTGATCGGACCGAGCGGTCCGTTGTGCAGTCCGCCGCCGCCACCGCCGTCGTACACCCGAATTGCGACCACGTTCTCGCCGCCGAACGCGACAGTCGACGGCGGAACAGTGTAGCGTCGAGGTTCGCTCCACGCGGTCTCGTACCCGTCCTCGGGGAACGTTCCGGTCTGCCCGATCTTCTCGCCGTTGAGGAACGTCTCGTCGACGTCGTCGATCGCTCCGAGCGGGATCTCCAGGGTGTAGCCGGCCCAGCTTTTGGGAACGTCAACCGTCGTTCGGTACCAGCCGAACACGTCGTTTTCGGTGTAGTCCGAGTGGTCTTCCCAGTTCGCCGGCGCGTCGACGGTCTCCCAGTCGCTTTCGTCGTACGCCGGATCCGCCCACGTCGGGTCGTCCCCCTTACGGAACCGCCACTCGCCCTCGAGCGAGAGACGGGGTGCGGTAAACAGGAGCGGCTGTTCGTCGCCGACGGCGACCTCGAACACGCCTGTTTCGGGCGCGTCGTACTCGAACGAGATGCTCGTCTTTGCGCCGGGGTCGAGGTCGACCGTTCGGTTCGAGACGACCTCGTCGGTGACGGTCAGCGGGACATCGATCCGCTCCGGTTCCGCACCTACGTTCCTGACGACCGCGGACGCGGTGATCGTCCCATCATCCGCGTCGTGCTCAGCCTCGAACCCGCCGATGGGCTTCGTCGAGGCGAACGCGTACGGGAGGCGACGCCGGGAGAGCGCCATCGGCGACGGCTCGTCTCTCGTTCGCGGACGGAAGCCGACGACGAACTCGAAGGGACCGTCAGGGACGACGTGGTGCTCCGGGGACGGCTGAACGGGAGTCCCGCCGACGCCGGTTACGGCGTGATCGACGTTGAACAGGACCCCGTCGCGCGGCTCGAGTTGGTAGTCAAAGCGCGCCCGATCGAGGTTCGCCACGTCGTGTGCGCTGACGGTGACCTGCGGCTGGCCGAACGCAACGAGACCAGTGCCGTCGTCGGCCGAGAGCGATGCCCACCTAACATCCGTCTTGTTGCCGTAGTCCTGCGGGCGAACGTAGGGGACGTACTGGTCCGCAACGGCACCGGCGTAGGTACCGATCTTCGTTCCGTTGTTGCGATCGGGATACGTCTCCTGTGGCCCGTTCCCGTACCACGATAGCTCCGCGAAGTCGTCCGGGACCTCGAGTTGCACGCCGATCTTCGGGAGCCAGTTGGTGATCCCCTCTCGAAGCGCATCGTTGGGCACGGCGCGAACGCCGAGCAACAGGTCACCAGTCCCGGAGATGTGATAGCAGTAGGTCGTCTCGAGGGCGGCGTCGGCGTCGGATGCGGAAACCAGCGTATCGATTTCGACGCGGGTCACGCCGTCGGCGACGTCGGCCGTCTCAACGGACTCGACCTCATGTTCGAGGCGATCGAGTCCGAGCGCGTACCACTCATCGGCCTCCGCTGCCCCCCAGTCGACCGACTCGTTCGAGATGGGCGTCCGCCAGACGTTCACCAGCGGACCGCGCTCGATGAACTCCCGCCCGCCAGCCTCGAGGGAACAGAGCGTCCCGAGACTGGGGTCGAACGTGTATTCGAAATCCGGTCCATCGATCGTAATCTCGTCGTCAGTCGTCATTGCGTGCTCACTCTCCGTCGTGCGTGCGTTCGAAGCTCTCGGGGGTCATTCCCCGGTACGTCGGTCCCGGTCACGGTCATCGCTCCACCGTGATGCTCGGCATCGATTCGACCGCCTCGAGGGGCGGGTGCGGGACGTCGAAGGGGACCGCGAACTGTTCGAAGGCAATCTCGTGTCCGGCGTCGGCCCACCGGGCGTCCTCGGCGAGGGCGACGCTGATCGTCAGCCAGTACTCCGCTCCCGGCTTGAGATCGGGTTCGTCGAACGGGACGGTCACCTCTTCGGTCTCTCCCGGATCTGCCTCGAGCGATAACGTCCCGTCCTGTAGCACCGTCTCGCCGTCGGTCAGCCGCCAGGTTGTCTCGAGGGCCGAGAGGCTTGTGAAGTGAAACCGGTTGTCGATCGAGACGATACCTGCAGCCGGATCGACCGGATCGATCCCGACAGGCTGGTGGGCCTTCTTCAGGTCCCACAGCTCCGGCTGTGGGGTGCGGTCGGCGAAGATCGTCCCGTTGATACAGAAGGGACTCGCCCCATAGGTCCTATAGGTCCCCTCGTCGCGGAATTCCTCGAACGAAAGGTCAAGGACCGCGTCATCGCTCGCGCCGGCGTGGGCCGACTCGAGTTCCGCGGGCGAGAGCGCTCGATCGGAGATTCGGACCGACTTGAAGACGGCGTTAGACAGCCAGCCCTCGTAGCCATCGGTATGCAACTCCGCGTTTCGCCCGATGCTGACGGGCTGGTGAGCGTGGTTGATGCTGCCCGTGTGTTCGGTCGCGTCGAGCAGTTCGCCGTCGACGTACAGCCGCAACTCCGAACCGGTGTGGACGCCCGCGACGTGATGCCAGGAGCCAATCCAGTCGTCAGGCACCGCCGCGCTGGCGGTGACCCACTCTTCGTCGGAATCGTAGACAAACCACTCGATGGTCTCCTCGTCGGCCATCTGGAGCGCGTACTGCGTGTCGCCTTTCGTGACGAACGGGTCCGCGCCAGTCCAGGGCTCTCGCGGCTTGACGACGGCCTCAACGGTGAGTCCCGGCTTGGTGATGTCAAGGCTCGGATCGCGGTAGAGTTCTACCCAATCGTCGAGTCCGGACAGGGCAAGCGCGCTCCCGCGGTCGGTCTCGACGACGGAAGGATTGCCGTGGAGCGTGCCATCGTTCCCGTGTCCGGACTCGTCGGGCGTGACGATCAGGTCCTCGAATAGCGTCTGGTCGACCCAATCCCAGACGAACCCGCCCTGGAGCTGATCGTACTCATTGACCAGCTCCCAGAACGACTCCATCAGTCCGAGGCTATTCCCCATGGCGTGACTGTACTCGCCCATGATCACCGGGCGCTCTTCGTCCTCGGATTGGGCGATCTCCTCGAGTTCATCGGGGCTCACGTATCGCGGACCGACGATCGGCGCGAACGGCGCGTCGCCGCCGTTGTTCGCCTGATGGTAGAGGAAGCGCGTGTCATCGACCTCGGTCGCGTAGTCGGCCATCTCGAAGTGAACGGGGCCGAGTCCGGCCTCGTTGCCAGTGCTCCACGTGAAGATCGACGGGTGGTTCTTGTCGCGCTGGATCATGCGGCGGAACCGGTCCATGAACGATGGGTCGAACTCACGGTGCTCGGTGACGAGTTCCTCGTTCTGGTGGGTCTCGGCGTTGACCTCGTCCTGCACGTAGAGCCCGTACTCGTCGGCCAGGGCGGCGAACTCGGGATCGTTCGGGTAATGAGAGGTCCGGACCGCGTTGACGTTGAACCGTTTCATCAACTCGAGGTCCTCGCGGATCCGCTCCGTCGTCATCGTCCGACCGTGAACGGGATCGTGTTCGTGGCGGTTCACGCCCCTGAATGCGACAGATTCGCCGTTGACGTGGATCTGGCCGTCGATAATCTCGTACTCGCGAAACCCCACGCGCTCGAGTTGTGCCTCGGTCGTGTTGTTCGAGCCGGCCGGAGCGAGTTCGAACCCGAGCCGGTACAAGTGGGGGTGCTCGGCGGACCACTTGCGCGGGTCCGAGACGTCCGTCGAGAGCGCCACATCGACTCGCTCGCCGACGGGGACGTCGACGGTCTCCTCGAGCGTCGCGACGTGGTCGTCGTCGGGATCGAACAGCCGCGCGCGGAGGGTGTAGGAACTCGTTCTCCCCTCACGTTCGCCCGCCCCCTTTCCTTCTCCCTCCGCTCCTTCCGTCGAGCGGTCGGCGACCTCGGCGTCGATCGTCAGCGTCGCGTCCTCGTAGTCGTCGTCAAGGTCGGTGCGGACATCGTAGTCGCGAAGGTGGACTTCGGGCGTCGAGTACAGGTACGCGTCCCGGTAGATGCCCGCGAAGTGCCACATGTCCTGATTCTCGAGGTACGTGCCGTCAGACCACCGGTACACCTGGACGGCGACCGTATTCTTGCCGGACTCGAGGGCCTCCGTGACGTCGAATTCGGCTGGAGTCATCGCTCCCTGGTCGTAGCCCACGTACCGGCCGTTGACCCAGACGAAGGCGGCCGATTTGATCCCCTCGAAGCGGAGGAACGTCCGCCGCTCTTTCGTCCAGTTTCCGGGCACTGTGACCGTCCGGCGATAGGTCCCGACCGGGTTGATCGCATCGGGGACCGCCGGCGGATCATAGGGATACATAGGCACTGGAACGTTCCGATACAGCGCGTGGCCGTACCCCTCGCGCTGCCAGACCGACGGGACATCGATCGTCTCCCACTCGTCGACAGCATCGAAGTCGTCCGGCGCTTCGTCGGGAGTAATCGACCACAGGAAGTCCCACTCCCCGTCGAGCGACCGAACGAACGGCGAGCGCTCCCGTTGGTCGCGACGGGATGCGCCGCGTCGCTCCCCGCCGAGCGCTGATTCGACCGTCGGAAACGGTATCGTCGGGACGTGTGATTCGGTTTGATTCTCCGCCACCATCGCCGGAGTCTCGATGTACTCCTCGAGGGTGAACTGGCCCGACGCTTCCCCTCGAGCCGCGCTGCGATCGGTGGCGCTCGTTCGATTCCCCGACGCGAGCCCCGGGAGGAGGGTGGCTCCGCCGGACGCAATTAGGAAGTGACGCCGGGAAACCGACGGTGGATGATCTGCTGACTCGACTTGTTGCTCGGTCGTTTCGCGTTTCATGTCGCGGCTATTATTGATACAAATAACCATAATAAACGTTCGCATATGTAGGATAGTGGACACCGTACTGACCGTTCGCGGCGCGCGATCTCTCAGGAGGGGAACAGTAAAGGGACCGCGCAGTGGTACTCAGTCCCGCTGTTCGTCCGCGCCGGGAGCATCGTCTCGATGGGGCCGGTCGTCCAGCACACCGGTGCGAAACCCGATGCGCCGTGGAACCTGCGCGTCTACCCCGGCGTGACGGCTCGTTCGAACTCTACGAGGACGCCGGTGACGGCTACGCGTACGAGGACGGGGAGTATGCGATCACGCCGATCACGTGGGACGAGCACGCCGGCGAACTCACGATCGGCGACCGCGACGGGTCGTTCCCCGACCTGACCGAAATGCGGGAGTTTCGGATCGTCCCCGTCGAGAAGGGTGCCGGTATCGGCGTTGATGAGCACAACCCGCAGACGACGATCACCTACGAGGGGACGAAACGACCGTCTTCGTCGACCGCTATCACTGCCAGCCGGTCACCGTCCGTCGTCTTACGAGACGGGGCACAAACCGGTGGCCGGTCCGATTAGTGTCAGTAGGTTATTCATAACCGGATCCAGACGACGATTACAGACGGATCACGCGCTCTCGCCACCCTCGAGATTTCGAGATCCAAGCTGCTGATCGGCTTCTGCACCCGCTATTGGTCTCGGACCCGGATATCCGCTCCGTTCACGGACTTTCACCCCACCCCCATCCGATACGCTTGACTGCACCTCATACGGTCTACTGTAATCATTGCCGGCGCAACCCCGTCCGCTCTGGGGTTGCGCCGGTAAATCGTTACAGTAATCCGTATCAGTCGTCCTCCCAGGGGAGTTCGTAGCTCGGGTCGTTCACGAAGCGGTCGAGGGCCGCCGACAGCGACAGTCGCGATCCGCTCGGGAGCGATACCCGGATCGCGTTCGACTCGGACTGCTCGCGCTCGCCGTCGTACTCGAGCGACGTGAATTCGTGTTCGCCGTAGGCACCGGCCTGCACGATCAGTTCTCGGTCTTTGCCACCGCTGTTGACCAGCGTGACGGTGACGCCCTCGCGGGTGACGTCCTCGACTAGCGCCGCGACGCCCGGTGGAAGCCCGGGACGCTCGCGTTCGGGGTCGAAGTGGCGGACCTGTGCCATCACGAGGCCGCCGTAGTAGACGGGTTGTGGCGCGCCCATCGTGAGTTGGAGCAGTCCGCGGTGAAAGACCGGATTCCGGTCGCGGAGGTAATCCTCGTCGACGTCGTCGGAGACGCCGCCTTCCTCGCGCATGAGCGCGAGCTGGTCCTGCACGTGAGCGTGATTTGCTTCCATGATCCGCTCGGGATAGACGGAAAAGTCGCCGTCGAGGTACGCCAGCCAGGCGTACTCGTGGCCGGCACCGTGTTTGTTCGACGGGCGGTAGTCGACTTGTGTCCAGTCTCGCGTTCCCCAGTCGCGAAGCCGGTCGACGCGCGAGCGATCCTCCTCGGCGAGGGACATGTACCAGAGGTGGAAGGCGTAGGGGTCGTCCCGGTGGGGCTTGAACTCGTACCAGCCGTCGCGCCAGAGTACCTCGCCGTCGTCCTCCGTGAGCACTCCCGACGCATCATAGTGGTAGTCACCGGGATCACCGTACTTGTGCGGGACATACAGCGTGTCGTGGACGGCGTCCTCGCTGACCTTGATCCCGTTCTCAATTAGCACGTCGAGTTGCGAGCGTGGGAACTCGAGGTACTCCCGGTCGCCCTCCAGCAGAACGGCGTTCTCCGCGGCGACCGTCGGTCCGATGCCGACGTAGTGCCAGCCGCCCCACGACCAGCCGTAGTAGCCACCAAACCACTTGCCGCCGGTGTACTCCCCGATCTCGCCCGAACGGCCGACGTTGTCGGGGATGATTCCGCCGTTTTCGGCGGTGCGCTCGCGCCACGCCTCGAGATAGTCGGTGACCCACTCCCGGTACCGGTCGTTGCCGGTGTGGAGGTAGGCGTTGGTCATCAGGCTCGTGACGTTGAGATTCAGCGGGATGTCCCCCTTTGCACACCGTTCGTTGAGGACCTCGAACAGTCGCTCCTCGTTTCCGGGGTCGAGCAGATCCGTCGCCTCGTCGAACTCGAGGTCCCGCCATGGGAGCCCGTGGCTCGCCCAGCGGTAGTCCGCGCCGTAGGGGTGGTGTTCGTACGCCGAAAAGTCACAGAAGTCCGGCCCATACTTCCGCTCATCGGCCCGCGGACGAGTCGGTTCTCGCCGTCGTAGTTGTTCACGTTTGCGTCATCGAAGTAGAGGTGTGCGAACCGCTCGGCTCGATCGACGACGAGGTCGTTGCCCGGTGCCGCCAGCCCCATGTTGTAGGTAAAGAGGTTGCCCTCGCCCATATGAAACCAGTCGCGACACTGCTCGAACTCGTCGACGACCATCGGATGGCCGAACGGCGTGTCGGTATCGGTACCGCGCTGCAGCGCCCCCTCGTAGGCGTCTTGGGCACGCTCGAGGAATCGGTCGTCACCACCCATCGCGTACACCAGTGGCCAGTTATAGAACCCCTCGATCACGTCGTCGAAGCCGTCGACGCCGACGTGGTCGTCGGGCGGCCAGTAGGGCTCGCCGTCCTCGTCGAAATAGTCGTCGACGAACCGATCGACGGCGTCCGCCATCGTCTCGAACAGATCACGCTGTAGCATGGCCCAGTCCGGTGGTCGTCTCTCGGTGTTGCTCGCCTGAATGTCGTACATACTCGATGGCGTATCGCTCGGACAGGTTAATAGTTGGGTGCCAACGGTCCCGCTCTGATGGCGTCGACTACGCGTCGAGGTTCCCTTTCGAGTCCCAGATCTCGGTCAGGAGGTCGACGAACAGCGTCGTCCGCTTTGGATAGCCGTCATCGGTCGTCTCCTCGAGCGGACAGTTCTCGAGGTTCGTCACGAGATCCGGAGTGTGGGGCAGGTCCCCGACGGCCTCGCGGACGTCAAACGTGATCGCGTTCTCGTCGTCCGTCTCGAGCCACGCGGCCGCGCTCTGTCGATCGGTGTACTCGATGGTGTACGTCTCTCCACCGGCTAACTCGACGATATGCTCCATGGAGCCGACCTCAAGGCTGTTGCCCTCGCGTTCCAGATAGAGCGTCTCGTCGGCGATCCGGGGTTCGTATCGGGGCTGGTCCGTCATTGTGTGGTAACTGAAATCATAGGGCACGAAGGCATAAATGATGTGTTCTTTCCTGCTTCTCGTCACGGACCACTACCGGTGTACCTATGAGACAGCGAAAAAGATCGATCGCTACCGAATGGGTCGGCTGCGAACTGACAGTTCCGTTTATCCGCTCAGTTTGTGCTTATTCCGGTCGTAGCGCGACCAGTGACTGACTATTCGACCGTACGAGCGTTCGAACGCAGCCAGGCGTGCGTTCCGTTCTGGGGGACGTTCAGACGCTGCCTGTTAACCGCGAGGTCGGGGTAGCCACCGACCGCCGATTGACTATCGATGTACGATCCGCCGCCGGTGGTGAGTTGCTCGAGCACGCGCTCATCGTGGTCTGTCCGGTCGGCTGGTCGCGCGCCGGCGTTCTCAAGGTTGTGTTCGACGACGTCCTCCGAATCCAGAACCTCGAGGTCCGCCGGCCAGAGCGGCCGCGAGTCGAGTCGCGTGATCCCGTCGCCGACCATCGGATTGTCTCCGCCCTCAAGGACGTTGTCGGCGGTGTACGCGTGGCCGTCGCCGAAGACGTTGGGCTGGTCGCTGACCGGTCGCCGGAAGACGTTGCCTTCGATGCTCGCCGCCGTATCGGGGTCCATCCAAATGCCGTCCCGGTAGTGGTAGACGAGATTGTTCGCGACGACGGTTCGGGTACCCTCCTTGAGCCGCGGGTTCCGATCGTAGTTGTGTGCCCAGACGTTGCCCGCGAGCGTGACGGTCTCCGAATCGTTCCCGATCAGCGAGCCGTAGCCGTGATCACCCTTGTGATGAGTCGCGTCTTGCAGCGGCTCAGCGATCAGGCAGTTCGACACCGTCGTGTTCTCGGTATCGTAGCCGACCGAGAGGTTCTCGTCGACTCCCCACGTCGCCGTACAGTGGTCGATAACGTTGTTTTCGGTGCCGTCCCCCGTTCTGATCCCGTCGGGTTCCCAGTCGCTGTCCGCCGTCAGGTTGGCGTCACCCGGCCGGACTCGGAGATGCTGGACCACACAGTCGTTCGCATTGATCCAGAGATCACCTTGAACGAGCGTGATCCCCGGCGATGGGGCCGTCTGGCCGGCGAGATAGAGTTCGTCGTTCGTCACCGTTAGGCGCTGCTCCTCGAGGTCGATCACGCCGCTCGTTTCGAAGACGACCAGACGAGGCCCGTCGACACTGACCGCGGCCGATAGCTGTCGCCGCGTCGGCTCGGTCACTTTGATCACGGGCGTGTCGTCGTCCAGCCACGGTGCTGGATCCGCGAATCCGTCGGCGAGATCGACGTGCGATGCGCTCCGCGGACCGTTTCGAATCGTCCGGCCGTTCGAGCGACCGGGCGTCCCGACGGTTTCGGACGAGCCGACCGCAACGTCGCCGTCGCTCGTCTCGATGACCGTACGGTACTCGTAATACCGTCTGCTCGTGAGATCGTCGAGGCGGACGCGGAACTCCCCTGGTTCCTCGAGAGTCCGTGCGGCAGTCGCCGTCCACGACTCGGTCGGCACCGCCCGATATTCGACGTACCACTCGGCCGAATCGGCCCCGCCCAGATCGGTTGCTTCGCCGTGGATCGTCGCCGACGTGGCCGTCACGTCGGTCGCGTCGCCCGTCGAGACGAACGGAACCCCTTCCTCGACGTCAACGCTCCCGGACACCTCGACGTCGCCGATGTCGCGGTTCGCACTCGGGTCGATTCCCGTCAGGTCGCGCAGTTCGGCGGTACAGAGCGTGCCGACGTTGTGGCTCGTAACCGGCAGCCCGACGAACGCCCCATCGCTCAGTTCGATGCGTTCTGCGTCGATATCGGCGATCAGCGTCCAGTCCTCCCCATCACTCGAGCCGTACGCCTCGAAGACATCGCCGCGCCGACGCAGGCGCAGCCACTCCGCCTCGAGACTTCCGTCAGCGACCTCGCTCTCGTCTTCGCCGCCCGACGTCGTGCTGACCGTCTCGGCTCCCTGCTCGGGCCGCCACTGAAGGGATGCCTCGCCGTTCGGCGTCCGTCGAAGCATTACGTTCTTGGCCGCGGGATCGAGTGACTCTCGGACCATGATACCAGTCTTCGCGTTGGCATCAGTGTTCTCTAGGGAAGTGTTCCGCACCTGGATGTCAAAATCCCCGGTGACATCGTCATAGTAGAAGTGGAACGCGTCTTCCGTATTCCAGATGTCCGCGCCGCCGCCGCGGATCGTAACGATGGTCGCTGCTGCGGCCGTCCCACTGGACAGCACTGCCGTTGTTACTCCAAGGCTCCCGACTCCGACCGCTCGAAGGAATGACCGCCTCTTATGTTTCATGGTAGTACACCATCAAACGCGACATCATGGATGCTGATAAATCTTTTTTCGGAGAGTTACCATTTTCTGTATATAGACGGCTGAAGCCCCGTTTCAGTAGTCGGTATGTGGTCTCCCGACGATACCGTCCCCTGAATCGCCTCGGACTCAAAACTGGTTTCACCCGGTATAACGGGAACTGATACAATTCGAATGCTATCGGCCGTGCCCCTTACGAGAACTTGGTATTGAGTTCGATGACGTTTGCGGCTCGTTGGACGCTCTCGGCCAGTTCACCGTGGAGGTAGTCGTCCGTGATCCGACTGGCCGGACCGGTGATACTAATGGCACCGAGCACCGTTTCCCCGTTCCTGACGGGTGCGGCGACACAGCGGAGTCCCTCGATGTTCTCTTCGTCGTCGATCGCATACCCCCGCTCGGAGATCGTGTCGAGGTTCTCGTAGAGGGTGCGCTGATCGGTGATCGTTTTCGGCGTTTTCGGCGCAAGCGCCGCCTCATTGATGATCGTCTCTCGTCCCTCGGGTGGAAGAAATGCGAGGATTGCCTTTCCGAGCGAGGTCGAGTACATTGGTTGCTTCCCACCGGCGCGTGATGCCGTCTCAACGGCCTGATTCCCCTCGCTTTGTAAAGGTAGGATACCTTCCCGTGTTCCTCGAGACCAAACTGAGCGATTTCCCCCGTATCAGCGGCCAGTTCGTCGACCTCATCGACGATCACATCGTAGTTGGCGACCTGATCACGGACGTCGTTCGCCATGTCCAGCACCTGAAGGCTCAGTCGGTAGCCGTCTCCGTGGCGAACGATGATCTCCTGGCTCTCGAGCGTCTGAAGATGGCTGTGAATCGTGCTCTTCGAATGGTCGAGTTCATCAGCCAGTTCAGTCACGCTGACCTGATCGTTTGTTCGGACGGCATTGAGGATATTGAACGCGATCTCGACTGATTGGATCCGACGACCGGTTCGTTCCTTGGGGGGGTTTGCCATGTGAGAACAGAGTGCGTTTCAGACACATAAGTGTGTTCCCCAGGAGGGAACCATCAGCGACGGAATCGACCGTCAGATGAAGTACCGTGACCGGAACCGGAACGAGGAGCGGCGTCCGGCTACTCGCTTGCTGTGTGAGACTGTCAAACACTCGCGCCCTTGATCGCGTTTCCGAATTACCATCGGTGCTATCGCTTCGACCGCCGGTTACGCCGTCAGTGGTAGTGCGAGTATTTTCCTCTCGCGAACACCGCTCAAGTCCCGAATATCGGTTCATAGTATCCTAACGGCACCTCGCTCGGAATCGACCGGTCCAATTCCCGGAGATCAGTCTCTATATATTACATTCCTATGCTCGTAACCCAGGAGCAAACTACTTACAATCGTACTGATGTAAAGGTTCGGCGAGTGGGAACCGTTGAATGACAGCATCACTGCCGACTTCGGCAACACCGGCGGAAACAAAGTGGTTTCGACGGTCGAGCGATCGGGTATCACGACGTCGTCAGTGATCATCGGATCGAGCGCGCGAACGGAGCGGCGGACGGCGACGGGAGAACAAATACACCGAAAAAGGGACCATCAGCCGTCGCGCTCTCGTCGCTCGTCGTTGCGTTCGCACAGCGACGGCCGGCCGGTCACTGCGATCGCGCAGTCAAGGCGGGCTCGCACCGGGATCTTCGACTGCTCGAGTCCACTGTGCGAGCCACGGTCCCAGATCGTCGTCCGGCACGTCCAGCGAGTGCGTCGTTTCCGCGTGGTCGGGGTAGCCGCCGACTGCCGCCTGACTGTCGATGATCGCGCCCGTCCCGTTCCGGACGTGCTCGAGGATCCGTTCGTCGTGCTCGGTGCGGTCGACGGGGCGAGCGCCGACGCCCGAAAGCACGGCCTCGTAGGCGTGCTCTCCCCGGACCGTTTCTAGCCCGTCGGGCCAAAGCGGTCGTCGGCTGGCCATCGTGATTCCGCTCCCGGTTCCCGTCACCGGCATCGACTCGGGGTCGGTCTGGTTGTATGCGATGTAGGCCGTTATCGGCCCCTTCGCGTCGGTATAGGTCGCCCCGATGATGGACTCGTCCGTGGACGTTCGCGGTCCCGCACGGTAGTAGTTCCCGACGATGACGGCGGTCGTCTCATCGTCGACACCGCCGCCGAGATTGAGCGCGCGCTCGAAGTTGTAGCCGACGTTGTTCGCGACGATCGCGCTCGAGCCGCCTTTGAGCCGCGGGTGACGGGCGACCATGTTCGCCCAGAGGTTCCCCGCGATGGTCACCCGCTTGCTGCGATCCATCACCAGCGTGCCGTAGGAGTGAGCCCCTTCGGGTGAATCGAGTCGTTCAGACACTCTGCGATGAGGTTGTTACTGAACGTCACGTCGGGCTTCTCGGGGCCGCTGTTGGTCGAGACGCTCTCGTCGGTTCCCCAGCTCACCGAGCAGTGGTCGAAGATGACGTTCGAGCCGCCGGCGTTGCTCAGGCAGTCGATCTCCGCCGGGATATCGTCGCCGGGCCGAACGCGAACGTGCTGGACGATCACGTTATCAGCGTCGACGCTGAGTCCGCCCCGGATGAGCGTGATACCCGGAGACGGCGCGGTCTGGCCCGCGACGTAGAGTCCAGGCCGATCGACCGCGAGCGACTCGCCCTCGAGGTCGACGACGCCCCCGACTTCGAAGACGACGACCCGGGGGCCGCGCTGATCGATCGCCCAGCGGAGCGACCCCTCACCGGAGCCCTCGAGTGTCGTTACCGTGAGCACGTCGGGCGCGGTTCCGGCGAGCCACGAGGCGTCGGCGAACCCGTCCGTCGCTCTGATATGAGAGTTCGCCGAGTCGGCAAGGAAGTCCGCGTCGAACCCCGACGAATCGTCGGAGTCGGTCTCCCCGCTCTCGGGAGTCGAATCGTCGGCGCTCGACTTGAGTGTACTGCAGCCGGCTACCGTCCCGGTGAGGGCGGTTCCGGTGAGAGCCAGCAGGTTCCGTCGGCCGAACCGATACCGCCTGCCGAGACGGGCAGTACCGCTGCTTGGTCGATCCATGTCACCGCCCATGAACCACCTTCGCTTAAATCTTGGCGGAGCGGCCGCGTGACCGGTCACTACGGGATTTGATTCTCGATGTATCTGACAGAACGGTAGCAGAATTCACAAGTACCAGTCGCCGTACGGGGAACCTAGGATGTCTGCGACACTGGCCGAGGAGTTCGTCGATGCCGTCCGCCGACACACGGACGCGATTCTGGCGGACGGCCGCGACCGATACGGCGAGACCGAGACCCCGCTGTTCGCCGACGCGATCGATCCCGTCGCCGGCGACGCGGTAGCCTATGACGCCCGCGACGTCGACGCGGACCGGCGGCTGTCGAACGTCGCGACACAACAGGAGTTCCTCCGGACGCTCGTCGCCCTGAGCCGGCTCGACGGCGACGAACGGTACCGATCGGTAGCCACCGACACCGTCGAGTGGTTTCTCGAGAGCCTCACGGACGCCCGAGGGCTCCCCTACTGGGGCGGCCACGTCGCCTACGATCTCGACGCGGACGAGCTGGCGACTAACAAGGACGGTCCCCACGAGCTGAAGTTCGAGTACCCGTTCTATGACCTGTTCTGGGAGGTCGATGAGGCCGCGACCCGCCGGCTCGTCGAGGCGTTCTGGACAGCGCACGTGTTCGACTGGTCGAGACTCGACTTCAACCGCCACGGCGACCTCAACGACTGGCGTAACGACGAGTACGACTACGCCGACGAGACCGACGCGTCGATCGACGACCCCTGGGACCACGAATACGATGGGGGCGACGTCTTCTTCTGGGGGAGCGGACTCACCTTTGTCAACACGGGGAGCGACCTCTACTACGCCGCGGGTCGGCTCGCCGAACTCGATGACGACGACGACCCGCTGCGGTGGGGGCGGCGTCTGGCTCGTCGCTACGTCGAGACCCGACAGGAGCCGGGGATCAGCGGATACCAGTTCAGTCAACACCCGAGTTACTGCAACGGTCCCGAGATTCGGGGCGACCGAGCGCAGTACCAGTTCGCGCCGTATATCCCCGGCGACCACCGCGTGTACGAAGGGACGCTGTTCCGGCCGCGACCGATCGTTCAACGCCGGCAACTGGAACTCGGCGAGCGCCTCGGTGACCGGGGGGACGCGTTCGAGCGGTGGGTGCTCGAGGAACTGCGGGCGTGGCGCGAGGCGGCCTACCGCCCGGAGCGCAACGAGTTCGAGCCGATGTTGACCGACGGGTTCAGTCTGGAGGGATTCGTCATCCGCCGCGAGGGCTATTTCGGTCCCAAGGGTCGCGTGATCGACCCGATCGAGGCCGACGCGGACTTCCTCTGGACGTACGCGACGGCCTACCGGACGGCGGGCGACGACGACTGCTGGCGGATGGCCCGCGACATTGCGCGGGGACTAGCGTTGGGCGACATCGGTGCGCCCGGCGGTGACGGGGTCGACCTCGAGAGCGATCCAGCCCTTGCGGATTACAGGGCAGTGTACGGGTTACTGGCACTCTACGAGGCGACGGATCGCGACACCTACCGCGACGCTGCAGCGCGTATCGGCGAGACCGTCCTCAAGGCGCGCACGAACGACGACGACCTGTTCGTCGACGACGAGGGACGAATCCTCCTTGAGGATCCGGTTCCGCTGTCGCTGTTGCATCTGGCGGCGGCGCTGCGCGGTGATGACCGTTCCCGCCTCCCAACACCGATTGGGGATCGGCGATCGCCCGAGGGCGGCATATAGGGTCAGCAGATGCGGCAGGATTGTTACCAAATGCCAATTCTTTTGACGGATTCCGCCCGCGTAGTATACGCATGCATCAACTCGGTAGTCGGTCGAGAAACGCGACACCCCGTGTGAAGATCGGATACGTCGGAGGCGGAAGCCAAGGCTGGGCACATACCCTCATCAACGACCTCGCGCAGTGCGGTGACATTGCCGGGACGGTGGCGCTGTACGACGTCGACCACGAGGCCGCTACGAAAAACGCCGAACTGGGGAACGAGATCGTCGAGCGCGAGAGCGCCGACGGAGAGTGGACGTTCGAGGCCTATCGCGAGATGGACGACGCCCTCGCTGGCGCCGACTTCGTCGTCTGCTCGATTCAGGACCCGCCAGCGGAGACGTTCGTTCACGACATCGACGTTCCCAAGCAGTACGGCATCCATCAGCCGGTCGCCGACACCGTCGGCCCCGGCGGGATCCTGCGCTCGATGCGGGCGATCCCCCAGTACCGCGAGATCGCGGCGACGGTCCGCGAGCAGTGCCCCGACGCCTGGGTGATCAACTACACGAACCCGATGACCGTCTGCACCCGGACGCTCTACGAGGAGTACCCCGATATCAAGGCCATCGGGCTCTGCCACGAGGTGTTCAAGTTTCAGGAACAGTTCGCCGACATCGCCGAGCGATACGTCGACGAGGCCGAGAACGTCGACCGCGAGGAGGTCCGCGTGAACGTCAAGGGGATCAACCACTTCACGTGGATCGACGAGGCGCGGTGGCGCGGCTACGATCTCGTCCGCTATCTCGAGGACGAACTCGAGGAGCGGAAGCCCCTGAAGGGGTTCGATTCCGGCGAGATGGCCGACGCGTCCTACTGGGTCAACAACTACCGCGTTGCGTTCGACCTCTACGAGCGGTTCGACCTGCTGGGCGCGGCCGGCGACCGCCACCTCGTCGAGTTCGTCCCCTGGTACCTCGACGTCGACGACCCCGAAGAGCTTCACCAGTGGGGGATCCGATTCACGCCGAGTTCGGCACGGCTACCGGACGAGGGACCGACCCAGACCGAACGATACCTCTCGGGCGACGACGAGTTCGAGTTCTCCGAGTCCGGCGAGGAGGCCGTCGACATATTCCGGGCGCTGTTAGGGCTCGAGCCCGTCGAAACGCACCTGAACTACCCCAACGAGGGACAAGTCGTCGACCTCCCTGAGGGAGCCGTGGTCGAAACGAACGCGCTGCTCACCGGTGACAACGTCTCACCGATCACCGCAGGCTCGCTTCCCCCGAGGTTCGCTCGATGGTGATGACTCACGTGACCAATCAGGAGACGCTCGTCGAGGCCGGGGTCGAGGGCGACCTCGATCGGGCGTTCCGAGCGTTCCTGAACGATCCGCTCGTCACGATCGAGCGAACTGCTGCCGAGGACCTGTTCGTCGAGCTCGTCGACCGCGAACGCGAGTACCTCGAGACGTGGAATCTCGAGGAAGCCGATATCCTCGCGGCATAAGGGAGACATCGTTTCCGGCGAGGTCGACGGTCGGTCGTCGGGTCACCACTGGCGCAACGTTTATTCCTGTACTCCGAAATATTCAGACGATGGCAGTACCTAACACGGATTTGTTCGATATTCGCGAGTACGGCGCGCTCGACGATTCGGACGATCCTGATACCGACGCGATCCAGACTGCGCTCGACGAGTGTGCCGAGTCGGGCGGGACAGTGTACGTTCCGCCCGGTACGTACGTGACCGCCCCGCTTCGGGTCGGCGATCACACGACACTGCACGTGGACGCGGGGGCGACGCTGCAGTTCATCGGCGACTACGATGCCTTCCCGACCGTCAAGAGCCGCTGGGAGGGGTGGAACCAGTACGGCTTCCACCCGTGTTTGCTCGTCGACGACGCCGAGAACGTCTCGATCACCGGTCGCGGGACGATCGACGGCGGCGGCGAGTACTGGTGGCAGTTCTACGACGCACCCGATTCCGAGATCCCAGACGGCCTCCAGAAGCGGCTGGCCGAGTTCGAGGCGAAAAACGAGAAACAGGACGACGTCAGCAGCTTCACGCACCGACCGCCGCTGTTCCAGATCTTCGACTCGGAGAACGTCTCCGTCTCCGGCGTGACCCTGCGAAACTCGCCGTTCTGGAACACCCACGTCGTCTACTCCGAGAACGTCACGATCCACGACGTCAACATCGAGAACCCGGCGGACGCACCGAACGGCGACGGGATCGACATCGACTCCTCGCGGTACGTCCGGATCAGCGACACGTACATCAACGCGGGCGACGACGCGATCTGCATCAAGTCCGGAAAGAACGCCGAGGCTCGAGAAGTCGGCGAGCCGGCGTCCCAGATCACCGTCACCAACTGTACCGTCGAGGCGGGCCACGGCGGCGTCGTCATCGGGAGCGAGATGTCCGGCGACGTTCGGGACGTCACCGTCACTAACTGCACGTTCACCGATACGGACCGCGGCGTGCGGATCAAGACCCAGCGCGACCGCGGGGGCGTCGTCGAAGACCTCCGGTTCGATAACATCGTCATGCGGCGAATCGCCTGTCCGTTTGTCATCAACGGCTACTACTTCACCCCCCTCGACAGCGATCCCGAACCGGTCGACGAGGGAACGCCGATGGTACGGAACATCTCCTTTACCAACATTACCGCCCGCGAGGTCGAGACCGCCGGCTTCTTCGCCGGCCTCCCCGAGCAGTACTTCGAAGGGATCTCGTTTAGCGACGTCCAGATCGACGCGACCCGATCGCTCGACGCGACGGACCTCGATCCCGCGATGGCCTACGACTACGAGCAGACCCACGGCCTGTTCTGCAAATCGATCGCCGACATCTCGTTTCACAACGTTCGAATCCGGACGCCCGGCAGCCCGGCGATGCGCTTCGAGGAGACCGAGGACGTGACGATCGACGGCCTGCGCGTCCCGGACGATCAGGCCGCGCCCGTCGTCACCCTGCAAAACGTCGACCGGACGCGCGTCCGCGACTGCGCGCCCCAATCGGAGGGACCGTTCCTCGAGGCGAGCGGGCCGGAAACGCGCGAAATTTCCCTCGCCGGAAACCACGGCTCGCTGGCCGACGACGTCGAGATCGCCGACGACAGCGACGCGACGGTCGACGACTCCTGAGCGGCGAGGCGCGGCCGGGACCGACGACCGTTCGAGCACGGAGCGCGGGACGTCGGTGACGATTGCGGTCCCTTTCTGCCGTCGTGACCGCGAGGACGGATGTGCGCGGTCGGTCCGACCATAGCTTTACTGTGGTGGTCCGTCTCGAGGAGAACATGGCAATCGATCGCGTGTCACTGGGCAGCACCGGGCTCGAAGTGAGCGAACTCGCGCTGGGGACGTGGCGCTTCGGGCGGCGGCTCGTGGACGGCGAGGAGCGCTACGACGCGGAAGGGGTGGTCGAGACGGACGAGGAACGCGCGTCCGAACTCCTCGACGCCTACGCCGACGCGGGCGGGAACTTCATCGACACCGCCGACAAGTACGGCGACGGACGGGCCGAGCGGTGGATCGGCAACTGGCTCGAGGACCGCGACCGCCTCAACTACGTCGTCGCCACGAAGATCCACCGCCCGCGACGGGAGAACGACCCCAACGCACAGGGGCTCAACCGTCGCCACTTGCGCCAGCAGGTCGACACCTGTCTCGAGCGACTGGGAACGGACTACATCGATCTGCTCTACTGCCACCGGTGGGACGACGACACCCCGGCCGAGGAGTTCATGCGCACCCTGAACGGACTCGTCGAGTCCGGGAAAGTCAACTATCTCGGCATCTCCTCGGGCCGTCCCGACGCGTGGAAGATCGTCAAGGCCAACGAGATTGCCCGGCGAGAGGGGTACGAACCGTTCACGGTCACACAGCCGCGGTACAACCTCGTGGACCGGGCGATCGACGCGAACTATCTCCCGATGTGTCGCGATTACGGGCTCGGCGCCGTGACGTGGAGTCCGCTCGCGTGGGGGTTCCTGACCGGCAAGTACCGGCGCGGCGACACGGGTTACGAGGAGTCGACCGCTGCGATAGATAGTCGGTTCGCAGAGCGGTACCTGACGGAGCGGAACTTCGACGCGCTCGACGTCCTCCTTGAGGTCGCGGATGAGGTCGGCGCGACCCCGGCGCAGGTCGCCCTCGCGTGGCAGCTCTGTCATCCCGACATCACGGCCCCCATCGTCGGCGCCAGCACGGTCGACCAGTTGGAGGAGAACCTCGGCGCCGCGGACGTGTCGCTCTCTGACGACCAGTTCGAGCGACTCTCCGCGGCGAAGACGGTCGGTCCCGAGTAGCACAGAACACCGTTCGGTTCGCTACCGGGTATCGCAGCGCCGTCGTCTCGAGGGTACGGCTCTCGGTCGGCCCGCCGACGGACTCCCGCGGAAGCGCCGTCGAACAAAACAATTATAGGGAGTTTGGCTGTATGCGTGACTACGACATGGTCGATTCATCTGCAGCCGATCTCCGCGTTGGACTCGTCGGGCTCGGGAGCCTCGGCGTCCGACTCGGACAACAGTTCAATTCCATACCCGACGCCGAACTGGTCGCGCTCGCCGACGTCAGCGAAGAGAATCTAGTCGAAGCGGGCCGTGAACTCGAGGTGGCGGCGTCGACCCAGTACACCGACTACGAGACGATGCTCGACGAGGAGGCCCTCGACGCGGCAGCGATCGCCACGCCGAACGGGCTCCACTACGACCAGACGGTCGCCGCGCTCGAGCGCGACCTCCACGTGCTCTGTGAGAAACCGCTGGCGACCAGCGTCGAGGACGCCCGCGATCTCTACCAGCGCGATCAGGAGACCGACCGGGTGATGATGCTGGGCTACCAGCGACACCTGAATCCGGCGTTTATCAACGCCCGCCAGCGGTGGGCGGCGGGCGACAACGATCCGACGTTCATCACCGGTGAGATCACCCACGACTGGCGGTCGTACTACGAGAACATGGACGACTGGCGGATGGACCCCGACCTGAGCGGCGGCGGCCACCTCCTGAACGTCGGTTCGCACGTCATCGACGCGATCCTCTGGGTAACCGGCCTCACGCCGACCCACGTCAACGCCAACGTCGAGTTCCACGACGACGAGCAAATCTTCGACAAGCAGTCCTCGATCACCATCGAGTTCGACAACGGCGCGATCGCCAATTTCTCGGATACTGGGATCGTCGCCAGTACCCGCGAGCACATTCACATCTGGGACGACGACGGTGCCGTCTACCTCGAGGGCCGGGAGTGGGACGAGCGCACCGGCTACACGATCGACGCCGAGGGCACCGAGCACGATCAGCACCTCAACTACCACGGTCGCCAGACGAAGGCCGAGGCGTTCACTGAGTCGGTCCTCGAGGGAACCGAACCGCCGATCACGGTCCGAGACGCGTTCCGGACGATGATCGTCACGATGGCCGCTTACGAGTCCGGCCGCGCTGACGAGCGCATTGACCTCGCAGACCGGTACTCGTTCGTAGGCGACGGACTGCTCGACTGAATCGATTACTCTTGTCGACGGGACGTCGCGTCGAGACGCAACCGATTCTCGAGGCCGATACTGCGAGCACGGCCACGGGTTTGACCGACTCCACAGCATGTCACAACGCTATCTGACCATTACTGTCCACCATCATGTATCCTAGCAAGATTTATTTATTATGGAGAATATTTCGAGTTGGGATATGAACGAAGACTGGTCAGTGGAGGCGGTCAGGGGTGAGTAGTGAGAGCTCGATTGGGGGACGACTCGTTCGGACGATCACTCCGTCCGTCGTTCGGCAGCGGTTCGCGTACAAACTAGGTGTATTGCTTCTCATCATCGTCGTTGTATTGGCGCTCGTGGGAAGCGTCGGCTACGTCCGTGCCAATCAATCCGTTACGGACAACGCCGACCAACAGATGCAGTCGGCAGCGTCGCTCCAGAGCGACGCGGTCGGGGACTGGATGTCGGAGATGAAACGCCAGACGAGCGCGATAGCCGCCGACGACGAACTCACACATGATGACGCCACGGCCATCGAGGGACAGTTGTTTGCCAGATCGAACAGTATGTCGCAGACGGTCAGGGCAATCCACGTGATCGACCGCGAGGAGGGGACGCTCGTCGCCTCCGATTCCAAGAGCGCGAGCGGCAAAACGCTCGAGGAAATTGACGAACCGTGGGCAGACGTCTCGCAGTATCAGGACATCAGCGACACGGTATATCAGGTGGACACGAGCGAAACGTCCTTCGAAGCCGCCGACGGCCGTGCCGTCTACTTTGCCACGCCGGTGTTGGACAATGAGGACAGGGTCGTCGTCCTCATCGGCGGTGTCAAAGAGCAAATGCTGGGACTCCACCAGCCGTTCGAGGAGCAACAGACGGCGCTCGTCACCGACGACGACGCCTCGATGGTGGCCGGGTCCGAGGACGAGCCGCTCCCAACTGAGGTAACCGACGGCGATGTGCAACCGGGCATCGAGTCGATCGAAACAATCGAGAGCGACTCACACGTCCACGCGGTCATGGCGATCGTCGGTACCGACTGGCTGCTGGTCACGACGGTCCCGAAATCGGTGGCGTTCCAGACCGCGAACATCGTCGGTCAGTCCATGCTCGGCGTCGTAGGCGTCGGACTGATCGCAGTGCTCGGAATCACCGTCGTCATCGGGCGACAGACCGCAGTGCCGCTCACGCGGCTACGGGACAAGGCCCAGACGATGGAGGAGGGGAAGCTCGATGTAGACCTACAGACGTCCCGAATCGATGAAATCGGACAGCTCTACGGCAGATTCGGATCGATGCGCGACGCATTACGCGACCATATCCGTGAGACCGAAACGGCCCGGCAGACGGCCGAAGCGGCGAAACAGGAGACCCAACGCACCAACGTGCATCTGGAACGCAAGGCCGACGAGTACAGTCAGATCATGCGTGAGTGCGCACAAGGTGATCTCACACAGCGGATGGACCCCGACAGCGACAACGACGCGATGGAGTCGATCGCCCGGGAATTCAACGAGATGATCGGTGCCATTGAGGAGACGACCGCGCACGTCAAGCAGTTCGCAGCCGAGGTTGCGGCCGCCAGCGAGGAAGTGACCGCCAGTTCCGAAGAGGTCAGAAACGCAAGCGAGCAGGTCTCTGAGTCCGTCCAACGGATCTCCGACGGCGCGGAGCGCCAGCACGAACACGTCGAGGAGGCGACGAGCGAACTGAACACGCTCTCGTCGACGACCGAAGAGATCGCGTCGTCCTCCGACGCGGTGGCGGATATCGCCGAACAGACCGCCACGGCCGGCAACCGTGGACGAAAAGCGGCCAATCAGGCCGCCGAGGAGATGACCGTCGTCGCCGACGATACCGACGACGTCGTCGAGCAGTTCGAGCGCCTCCAGCGGGAGATTGAACAGATCGACGAGCTGATCGAGTTTATCGACGAAATCGCCGAGCAGACCAACATGCTCGCGCTCAACGCCAATATCGAGGCCTCCAGAACCCACGACGAGGACGGCGATGGGTTCGGTGCCGTTGCCAAAGAGGTAAAGCAACTGTCACAGGAGACCAGAGAAGCGACCAACGAGATCGAACAGCAGTTGACGACCTTGCAGGCGGCGGCCGACGATGCCGCCACGGTCGTCGGGCGGACGAGCGAGCAGGTCACCAAGAGTGTCGGCACCGTCGAGGACGCCGTCGACGCGCTCGAGGAGATCGCCACCTACGCAGAGCGGACCAACGAAGGAATCCAGGAGATCAGCACGGCCACCGACGATCAAGCCGTCGCCGTCAGCGAGACGGCCGGCGTGGTCGACGACGTCGCGACGATCAGCAGGCAGACGTCCCAGGAGACGGAATCTGTCGCCGCGTCCGCTGAGGAACAGACGTCGGCGCTGACCCAGGTTTCGCACAACGCCAGCCAACTGGCCCAACAGGCCGTGCAGTTGAGCAACACCCTCGACCGATTCGACACAGCGGTCGACATCGAGGACGACGGGATCGTCGCTGACGAACTGCAGGACGCCGACGTCGATGTCGACGAGGCGACCGACGACCTCGGAGAGGGATCCGAGGATGAAGTGTTCGAATACGTCTCTAACGACGCGTCCGACGATGCGTCCGGGGACGCTGACGCCGGCGCGGACGGGCAGTCACACCCCGCCCCCGACGAGTAAGCGACCCGGTGGGCGAGTCGGTTCCGGTGCAACCAAGGGATATCCGCTCGTTCCGTTTAACCGTGGCTCAACGGCGTTCGCAGCTGACGTTTGTCTGTTCGGCCGGGAGCAACGGCGACGGCATTGTCACCGTGGAGGTAACACCCGACGGAACGCTGACCGAACGTGCACGCACACCCGCGGCGAATCCGATGTTTCTGGCGGTTCGTCCCGACAGCGAGACCCTCTACGCGGTCGAGCGCGTCGACGGCGGGCGCGTGTCGGCCTACCGAATCGATGCCGAGAGCGGCCGACTCACACGGCTCAACGGTCGCTCGAGCGAGGGTGGCGGTCCCTGTTACGTCAGCGTCGACGCGACTGGCCGCTACGCGTTTGTCGCGAACTATCAGGGCGCGACCGTGGCGGCGTATCCAATTGCGGACGATGGCCGACTCGGCGAGGCCGCCGACGTCGTCCGCCATGAGGGCTCTGGCTCCGACCCGGAGCGGCAAGCGGCCGCGCATCCACATGCAATCGCACCCGGCCCGGAGAATCGGTTCTGTTACGTCCCGGATCTCGGCACTGATCGCATCGCAATCTATCGTCCTGACGAGTCCGGCGCGCTCCGGCCGGCCGAGGCCGGGCCGGTGACCGCTAGCGCAGGCGCGGGACCGCGTCATATCGCCTTCCATCCGACTGATCCCTACTGTTACGTCGTCGACGAACTCGACTCAATGGTGAGCGCGTACGAGCGCGACCCCCAAACTGGCGGGCTCGCGGCGATCGATCGGTCGAGCACCCTGCCGGCCGCGTTCAACGGAGACAACGAGCCCGCCGATGTCCACGTCCATCCGTCCGGCCGGTGGGTGTACGTCTCCAACCGGGGCCACGACAGCGTCGCCGTCTTCGCGGTCGACCCGACGACGGGTCGCCTCGAGGCCGTCGCTCACGAACCGACGCGTGGAGCGACGCCCCGTGATATCGCGCTCGCTCCTGACGGTGAGGTGCTGCTCGCAAGCAATCAGCACGGCAACGCGGTCGTGGGCTTCGCGATCGACGAGACCGGACGCCTCGAGCCGATCGCGGAACTCCCGGTGCCGAAACCGGTCTGTGCGAAGTTCCTCGAGTCGGCGTGACGCCGGATTCCGGTCCCCTGTGACCGACTGTTCGGACGATGTCCGTCGAGCTTCGCCGGACGGAGTCCCGCTCGTCAGGTGTGGTCCTGCAGATCGCGCACCTCGTCGACGTGTACGGGGCGATCGAGAGTAGCCGATGCATAGGCGGCGAGGACGACCTCCACGGCGTCGCGGGCGTCCCGACCGCTGACGATCGGCTCGCGGTCCTCGCGGACTGCCGCGACGAAGTCCCGAATCTGTCCCTCGAGTCCTGTCCCACAGGGCGGTTCCGCGAGTTCGGGGTCGACTTCCTCGTCCTCGAGGACGAACGTTCCCGAGTTGTACGAGCCGTCGGTGCCGTTCAGTTCGACGCGTTCGTGCCCGCCGCGGACGCCGGTCGTGGCCTCGACTGTGCCGCGTGCGCCGTTCTCGAATCGAAGGCTGACGACCGCAACGTCCTCGCACTCCATCTCGTGGGCCAGCGTCGCTGTCTCGGCGGTCACGCGCTCGATTCCGCCGGTCAACCACTGGAGCAGGTCGACGAAGTGGATCGCCTGCTGCATGAGGACGCCGCCGTCGAGGTCGCGGCGACCGTGCCAGTGGTCCTCGTAGTAACGCTGCGGGCGGTGCCACTTGACCGCCGTGTCGGCCAACAGCAGGTCGCCAAACCGTCCCTCCTCGACCCACTGTCGGGCGGTCCACCGCTCAGACGTGAAGCGCCGCTGGAAGATCCCGCCGAGACGGACGTCGTTGCGATCGGCGGCGTCGATCATCCGGTCGACGCGCTCGAGAGAGACGTCAAGGGGTTTCTCCGAGAGGACGTGAATCCCGGCGTCAGCGGCAGCGACCGTGATTTCGGCGTGGGTCCCCGAGGGCGTACAGATACTGACCGCATCAAGGGACTCCGCCGCGAACAGTTCCTCGTAGTCCGTGTATCCCGTCGCGTCGTAGGCCGTCTCGAACGGCGCAATCGACTCCTCGCTCCGTGCCGTGCCCGCGACAACCTCGGCGCCGTCGATGGCCGCAACCGCATCCGCGTGGTTGCTGCCGTACCCCGTCGCTCCAACGATCCCGTATCTAACAGTCTCCATGAGATATCGTATCGACCGCTCGGCCGTACTTCAAATTTGGTACCAGTACGTCGATCGTCGCGTTGGTATCGCCACCGCCTGCCGCGGCGTCAAGGTTTATTCCGACGGCTGTCCCACGATGTGCACATGGAATCGTTCGAATCCGACGACGGACACGTAATCGTCCGTCTCGATCGCGGCGACATGGCACTCGAGTCGATCGAACAGGCCTGCGAAGAGCACGATGTCGACACCGGTGCCGTCGTCACCGGTATCGGCACGTTCAGCACGCTGAATATCCACTATGTCGATCGAACGGACCTCCCCGACGACCAGGCCGACCGCAACGTCGACCTCGAACTCGAGGGAGCCTGGGAGGTCACCGACATCAACGGTGTCATCGCGGACGGCGAACCGCATCTCCACGTGACCGCGTTCGACGGCGACCGAACCGTCGGTGGTCATCTGGAATCGGGCTGTGAGATCAACGTCCTCGGCGAGATAACGATCCAGAAGATCGACGGGCTCTCGCTGGAGCGACGGCCCGGCGAGCGAAACGTGTCACAGCTCACCTGTCGCTGAGGTGGCGTTCTGAAGTGCCGTTTCCGAGCGTATCGTAGTCGATGGGGAGCGGAGCGGCTCCACCACGGAAGTCACCGAGGTGATCCCGATCGGGTCATCTGAGGGCGTGAATCGCTCGTCGGATTCAGCGCCACGTTCGGTCCCGCTTTCGGTTGGTACCTACCCGTTCTCGGTGGACACCTCTGACGGTCGTTGGAAGAGGTCACCGTCCACGTCTTCTAGAGAGGTCGAGTGTCTCTTGGAAAACCGAGGCCCTGTCCGTTGGGGATGGTCCGTGCTCAGGGTTTCATCAACAGTCGCCCATCAGCGCCGTCGCCACCAGATAAAGCTGTAGAGGCCCAGTCCGACGAGGATTAGCCCGGATCCCCAGACGGCGAAGATCGCCGACCAGATGCCCATCAGTTCGCCCTCTCCTCCGATGCTTGCCCCGTTCAAAATCGTGCCCAGCGCGACGATGACGGCGCCCGCCGCCGCGATTTTCAACAGGAGGGAGTCGATGATCGGATCGAGAACCGTTTCTCGAAATTGGGACGTCGTTTCCGGATCGCTTGCTCGCTGCGTGGAACCCATTACCATGATGGTTTGCTTCACCCGTATAAATTAGTTAGGGTTCGTCACACCGAGCCGACGCCGTCAAGCCCGTCGTCACTGGCGCTGGTAATATTGCCGGAAGACCAATCTTCGTATGGAGAAGAATGGAATAGCTAGTTTGAATGTCGACAGCGCACCGTAACTACGTTGATGGAGAGTGGGTCGAATCGCGTTCCGGCGATACGTTCGAGGTACTGAATCCTGCAAACACGAACGAGGTCGTTGGGGAGTTCCAGTCCTCCTCGGCCGCGGACGCCGAGGAGGCGATCGAGGCCGCAGTCGCCGCCGAGGACGAGTGGGCGTCAACACCTGGCCCGGAACGGGGAGCGATCCTTCAGGAAACGGCACAGATCCTCGAAGAGCAAAAAGACGACCTGACCGAGACGCTGACCCGCGAAGAGGGCAAGACGCTCGGCGAAGCCGGCGGTGAGGTCCAACGGGCGATCGACATCTTCTACTACTACGCACAGAAGGCCAGCGATCTCGGCGGCACCGTCAAGTCGCCCAGCGGCACGGACAAAGACCTCTTTACCAAGCGCGAACCCCTGGGAACAGTCGCGCTGATCACGCCGTGGAACTACCCCATTGCGATCCCGGCCTGGAAGCTCGCACCCGCGCTGGCGGCCGGCAACACGGCCGTCCTCAAGCCCGCCTCGGCGGCACCGACCGTCGCTGTGAAACTGCTCGAGGCACTCGACGAAGCGGGACTTCCCGACGGCGTTGCGAACCACGTCACTGGCTCCGGGAGCGAAATCGGCAGCGTGCTGACCGATCACGAAGGTGTCGACGCTGTCTCCTTTACCGGCTCAACGGCGGTTGGGACCGCCGTCGCACAGGCCGCTGCAGACGATCTCAAACGCGTCCAGTGTGAGATGGGCGGAAAGAACCCGACGGTCGTGATGCCGAGTGCCGACGTCGACGAGGCGGTCGACATCGTCAGTGCCGGCGCGTTCGGCGTCACCGGCCAGGCCTGTACCGCCTGCTCCCGGGCGATCGTTCACGAGGATGTCTACGACGAGTTCGTCGCAGGCGTCACCGACGACGCCGAATCGATCGAGATCGGCTCCGGCCTCGAGGACGTCGACATGGGCCCCCACGTCACGAACAGCGAACTGGAGGGCACCCTCGAGTACGTCGAGATCGCCGCGGAGGAAGACGGCGCGACTCTCGAGACCGGCGGCGAACGGCTCACTGGCGGCGAGTACGACGACGGCTACTACGTCGAGCCGGCCGTCTTCTCGGACGTGACCAACGACATGCGCATCGCCCAGGAGGAGGTCTTCGGTCCGGTACTGGCAGTGCTGAAGGTCAGCAGCTTCGAGGAGGGCCTCGAGGTCGCCAACGACATCGACTACGGACTCTCGGCGAGTATCATCACGCAGGACCTCACCGAGGCCAACCGGTTCGCCGAGAACGTCGAGTCGGGCGTCGCGAAGGTCAACGAGAAAACGACCGGACTCGAACTGCACGTCCCTTCGGCGGCTACAAACAGTCCTCGACGGACACCTACCGCGAACAGGGCGACGCCGGCCTCGACTTCTTCACGTCGACGAAGACGGTCTACATGAACTACTAGTCGACCACCGTCGACCCGTCTCAGAGCGATCCGTTTTTGTTTCGATTCCGTTCGGCGGACGGATCTGCCGTTCGGACCGACAGGCGTTCAGTTCAACAGCGTTCAGCTCGACGCCGGTCCCGTTCATAGCCGATCGCTTACCGACTTGATTTGAGCGTCCCGATTCGGTACGTCGGTTCCGTCGTCTCTTCCGGAACAATTCACACACTGACTGTACAGCCCCCGTTCGATCGGCCGCGTCCCCCGACCAGTAGCGACGATATGCCGCTCCAGAACGGGTTTCGATGTGTGAAGAACGGAGTTCGTCTTCGCTAGAACGGGTCTCGGGTCGATATCGACCTTCACGAGCGGACGCGGGCCCGGCATCTCGAACGACGGCCGCTCACTCGCTGCCAAGGTGGGTCGGCGGGACGATCCCGGGCCGGCCGAGTCGAAGGCGGTCGCCGACCTCGACGGTCTCGATCAGGTGGGGGTGCTCGAACGTTGTTGCGGCCGTCGAGAGCGCGTCTGGGTCTGCCTGGATCGATCGCCAGCGCCGCGAGTGTTCCGGAACCAGCCGATCGATCTCGAGGGCGTTGGCGGCCTCGATCACGTCCTGGGCATCGTTGTACAGTTTCCGACGCTCGACCTCGCCGTCCATCCTGATGCGGCCGCTGGTGCCGTAGGAGAGCATGCCCATGTCGATGTCGAACTCCGCACCGATCTCGTGGAACGCCTCGCAGGGACGGTTGTCGCCGCCGTGGAAGATTGTCCCCTCCTCGTGCTCGAGCACGTAGGTGACGCTGCCGTCGGCGTCGGGGTCGCGGCCGTCCCGAACGTGGATCGTCAGGTCGCCGACCTCGTAGCTGTCGCCGGGTTCGACGACCGCCTGCTGATAGTCCGCAATCTCGCTCACGTCGTGGTTCTCGTAACACTCGGCCGGCGCGTGGACCGAGCCGCCGTGGTCCAGCAGGGGGCCGAACGAGGGCGGCCAGAAGTGGTCGCGGTGGTCGTGCGTACAGAACACGGCGTCACAAGAGTCGGCCCACTGGGGTTCCATCGGCACCGGCGGTATCCGGGCGATGTACTCGCGGTCCCGCTCGGTGCTGAAGTAGGGGTCGATGTAGACGGCGGTCTCGGGCGTCCTGATCGCCCACCCGGCCACGCCGAGGAACCACAGCGAGACGCCGTCGACGTCGGCGCCGTTGATCTCCTCGCGGATCCACCACTCGCCCCAGTCGCTGTTGATCGTCATCGAGTCACCCGATACTTCGCGCTGTCGGTCTCGCTAGCACGGTCCATGCAGAACGGATCCGCTCGAGAGTGCGTAAACCTTTCGACGCAGACGATGAGAAAGCGGATTCTAGACCTGAACCGCCGTCTCGCTTCAGAGAGCAATTCCCTTTCTGCAGGGATGTCCTGAAGGATGGCGCTAGACTTAGTGAGAGCGTCGTTACGTCGGCGACGCGTCCCACTCCTCGCCGTCATCTTGGGGATCGTAGCCGATTTTCGCGCGAGCGTGCTCGAGGTCGTACCAGCGCCGACGGTTGTCGCTGACGCCGCTGAAGACATCGAATTCGACGCTGTCGTCCTCCAGGCAGCAGTCGATCTGGTGGGCGAAGTCCCGACGGGACTGCCAGGTTGCTTTCATCCGCGCGACCTGCTCCGCGTACGCGTCGCTGCCGCGTTCCCAGTCGCCCTCCTCGACGCCGATCTCGGCGTCGCCGTAGGGGTGATCGTACTCCTCGCTCCGGACGCTGCAGATCCGAAGCGCGTAGAACTGTTTCGGGTACTCACAGCCCTCGATGTAGTATCGACCGAGATCCTCGCCGAAGCTCTTGGAGGCACCATAGTAGGAGTCGGGGCGCACGGGATCGGTGTGATCGATGACGAGGTCGTGGTCACGCCCATAGATTTCGGGGGCGTTCTCGAGTTCGTACATCCCCATCACGTGGTTGGTCGAGCCGAAGACGACGGACTCGACCTCGGCCTCGCGGGCCGCCTCGAGGACGTTGTACATGCCGAGGATGTTGGGCTCGAAGATGTCGGTCCAGTCGCCGTCGGTGTATGGGTAGGCGGCGAGGTGGACGATGGCGTCCTGTCCCTCGCAGGCCTCGCGGAGCGTCTCGTAGTCCGCGATGTCGCCGACGACGGTCTCGTATCCGCTGTAGGGGTCGTCGTCCGTCCGGTCCGATCGGTTGTAGTACGTGAACTCATATCGATCGTCATCGTGGAGGTGATCGATGATCGCAGTTCCACACCGGCCGTACGCACCGGTCACTAGTACATCCATACGTCTAGCCCTTTCGGGGACACCATCAAAATATCGGTCCAGTAGCGCGAGTTCGAGGTGTCGATCGAGCCGTCAGCGCGGTCACTCCATCAGGACGGTCACCGGCCCGTCGAAGTTCAGCAGGACGCGCTGGGCGATGTCACCGAAAATTGCCTTCCCGGTCGGCGAGCGCTTCTGGCCGATGAGGAACGTGTGATCGCAGGCCAGCCGTTCTGCTGCAGACAAGATCTCGTCGTCGAGGTCATCCTTCTCAGTGATGACCGGCTCGATCCGGACGTCGATGTCGCCATCGATGTCGTTGAGGACGTCCTTAGTGAACTCCTCAGCGAACTTCCGCGTCATCGCCGTCGCGTCGGTCTCCTCAAACTTGGTTCCCTCCATTCGCTCGACCCACTCGATCGCGTCGTTGCCGTCCTCGGCTGCTTCGGGGGTCGTCCACGCTAGGACGACTAGTTCCGCGTTCCCGTTCTGGGCGAACTCGCCGGCTTCGGCGAGGAGTCGTCTGTGAGCCTCGGTATCGTCGATGACGACGAGTGCACGTTGCATACCACTCATCTTGGCTGGCAGTCTGATAAAGCTACCTCTGACTGAGACCTCGGATACCCGCGATACGCCGTCTACGGTCGTTCACCTAAGATGTTCACACCGGAGACGGTACCACATCCGAACAGCACCACCCAGTAGCCGAGGCGAACCGAGGGGAGTGAATGCGATCGACGACACCGTCCTCGCTCTCAGTCGTCCGCCTCGGCCGCCTCCGCTTCCTCGCCGTCATCGGTCTGGGATGCCCAGAGATCGGCGTACACGCCGCCGTCCTCGACCAGTTCCTGATGGGTGCCGGTCTCGATCACGTCGCCGTCTTCCATGACGACGATGCGATCCGCGTTCCGGATCGTCGACAGACGATGCGCGATGACGAACGCGGTCCGATCCGCGGTGAGCTCGTCGAGGTTCCGCTGGATGAGGGTCTCGGTCTCCGTATCGACGTCGCTGGTCGCCTCGTCGAGGACGATGACGTCCGGATCGTTGCAGATTGTCCGCGCGATCGAGACGCGCTGGCGCTGGCCGCCGGAGAGTTTGACCCCGCGTTCGCCGACCATCGTGTCGTACCCCTCCGGGAGCTCCGTGATGAATCGGTGGGCACCAGCGGCCATCGCCGCGTTCCGGATTCGCGTCTCGACGTCGTCTGGAACCTCGCCGGCGTCGGCCTCGAGAACAGTCCTGAACGCTTCGCCGTCGCCGTACGCGATATTCTCGCGGATCGTGCCGGAGAACATGTACGGGTCCTGTTCGACAACGCCGATCCGATCGCGGAGCGTCTGGAGAGAGTACGTCCGGACGTCGTTGTCGTCGATCATCACCGATCCCGAATCAACGTCGTAGAACCGCATGGGGAGTTTCAGGAGCGTCGACTTGCCGGAGCCGCTAGTCCCCGCGAAGCCGACCGTCTCGCCGGCTTTGATCTCGAGGTCGATCCCCTCGAGGATCCGTTCGCCGCCGTCCGAGTAGCTGAACGTGACGTCCTCGAAGGCGATGTCGCCGTCAAGTGAGACGGGGTCGGTCCCATCGGTCGGTGACTGGATGTCGGCCTCGTAGCCGAGCACGCCGAAGACGCGCTCGGCGCTCGATTTGGCCTTCTGGTAGTTGTTCGCGGTCTTGCCGATCCGCGTCATCGGGCCGTCGAGTTGCTGGAGATAGACGAAGAAGGCGACGAACGCGCCGGTCGACAGCCCGCCGGCGGTAATCGCGTCCCGGCCGCCGACGACGAGGATCGTGACGAACATCGCGCCGACGATCAGACGCAGCGACGCGAAAAACGCCTTCCGGATCGTGATCGCGCCGATCTTCTCGTCGCGGTAGCCGCGGCTCTGCTCGGCGACCCGTTGGTTTTCGACCTCGTAGCGGTCGAACGACTTCACGATCGCCGCGCCGCCGAGGTTGTTCGCCAGCCGCGTGTTCAGTCGCGCGACGAGTTCGCGAATGCGCTTGTACTTGGGTTCGATCCAGATGATGAACTTGGCCGTCACGACCGCGATGATCGGAACGGGGAGCAACACTAGGGCCGCGAGCCGCGGCGCCGTGTACAACATGTAGCCGCCGACGAGCGCGAAGATCATTATCGCCTCCGTGATCTGGCGAATCTCGACGTTGAAGAAGTCTTCCAGCCGATTGATATCGCTATTCAGGATCGACAGCATTCCGCCGGTCTGGTGGTTGTTGAAGAAATCCAGCGAGAGCCGCTGCATGTGGTCGTAGGTGTCCAGTCGGAGGTCATGTTGCAGGCGCTGGGCGGTCGTCTGGAAGAAGTACCGGGAACAGTAGTGACTGACCGCCTGCACGAGATAGGCGATCACCGTGAGCCCGCCCAGGTAGTACAGAAGGTTCAGCCGTTGGTCGACCTGTTCCGACGGAATCGGTTCGGACGGAACGAGCCCGATGACGGCGAGGATCCCGTCTCCCGTTCCCGACTGCGTGACGACCAGATCGATCGCGGCCGCGATCATCAGCGCTGGGAACAGCCGCGCTGCTCGGTTGATCATCGTCGAGATGACGCCGATGGTCAGCGGCACCCAGTATGGAACAGCGTACCGGAAGGCGTTCAGCATCGGGTTCCCGTCGACCTCGTCCCGAATGTCCTCGAAGCTACCGTGTGTGTTTGACGAATCCATGCGTTCGTGGCCTCACGATCTAGTTCCCGGACCGATAAGGGACCGTGAAACGGAAACGTTCGCCCCCTTCATCCGCATTGTCGTATCGGAGAGAATACGACTCCGAGAGTCGACAGCGGACGCTGTGGCCTGCGGCAGCGATGGTCCGCCGCTACTAGCTCAGTCGGCGCGATAGCGTTCCAGCGCGTCCTGATTGATCTCGATGCCCAGTCCCGGCTCCTGCGGGACGTCGATACTGCCGCCGGACGGATCGAAGTGCGTCTCGAGCAGTTCGCTGCGCATCGGGTTCTCGCTGCGGTCGAACTCGATCAGCATCGGCTCCGGGACGTTGCGCGTGTGGGGGTAGTTCGAGATACTGGCGGCGAACTGCACCGCGGCGGCCATGCCGACGGCGCTGTTCCAGATGTGGGGCCTGACGGCGACGTTCTCAGTCGAGGCCATGCCGGCGATCAGCCGCGCCTCCGAGAGGCCGCCACAGCGGCCGAGGTTCGGCTGGACAATGTCGACCGTCCGATCGTCGATCAGGTCTTTGAACTCGAACCGCCCGTAGTGGGCCTCACCGGCGGCGATCGGGACGTCGATTTTCTGCCGCAGTTCGCGGTAGCCCGACGCGTTCTCCGGCGGGACTGGCTCTTCGATCCAGGTCACGTCGTACTCCGCGATGGCCCGGGCCGACTTGACGGCCTGATGTGGCCGGTAGTTGCCGTTCATATCGACCATCAGGTCGGCGTCATCGCCCAGAATCTCCCGCGCCGTGCGCACGCGCTCGGCATCCGACTCGGGGTCGGCACCAATCTTGATTTTCGCGGCGGTAAAGCCCTCTTCGACGGCCTCGCGGATCGGCTCCGCGATTGGTTGATCCGCCTCGGTGAAGTACATCGTCGAGGCGTAGGGAGTCAGTTCCTCGCAGTGCGTGCCGCCGAGCAGCCGGTGGACCGGTCGGCCGACGCTCTTCCCGATGATGTCCCAGCAGGCGACGTCGATCGCGCTGACAGCGCTCTGGACGACCACGTCACCGCCGAAGTGGTACGGATCGGTGTAGGACTTTTCGGCGAGTGACTCGACCTCAAAGGGGTCCATGCCGACGATGTCGTCAACGAACATTGTTTCGATCGTCGCCGTCGCCATCGGTCCCGGGGCGAACGCCTCGCCCCAGCCGACGGTCCCGTCGTCGGTCTCGAGACGCACCAACGTCGTCCCGCGGTCGGTTCCGAACCCTCGCGCGTCGCCGAGCCCCTGTCCGTCGGGAAGCGAGTGTGCGAGCGGAATCGCCTGAATGTCCGTGATCTCCATAGCGAACCCGACAGACTCGCGTCCAATATAGCTTGCGTTGGTCCAAGTGATCGGTGGTAGGCACGCCGGACAAACCCGAGAGTCGGGGATACATTTATCACGTCAGTTCCACGTAGTAGCGACCACGACATGGCTAGAGCTGCCCTTAGCGAGCGTTTTCAGGACGTCGCCTTTACCACCGCTGTGCCGTTCAGCAACGACGGATCGGACGTGCTGTTCGACGACCTCGCCAATAACCTCGAGACACAGTACAACGCCGGCGCACGCCTGTTTATCCCCTGTGGCAACACCGGCGAGTACTACTCGCTAACCGACGAAGAGCGGATCGAGATCGTGGAAACCCACGTCGAGGCAACCGGCGACGAGGCGACGATCGCCGGCGGTGTCGCCGGCAGCATCCCGGAGGTCGAACGGCTCGCCGACGCCTACGAGGACGCTGGAGCGGACGCGATCATGATGATGCACCCCGACCACACCTACATGCACCAGCGCGGGCTGGCGAACTACTACCACCGGATCTGCGATGCGACCGACCTCGGCGTCGTCATCTACAAGCGCGGTCCCGAAGTGCCGCGAGACGTGATCGTCGATCTGAGCGAGCGCGAGAACGTCGTCGCGGTGAAGTTTGCGGTCAACGATATCAAGGAGTTCTCCCAGACCGTTGCGGACGCCTCAGGCGAGGTGACCTGGGTCAACGGGATCGCCGAGCGGTACGCGCTCTCCTTTGCCATCGAGGGTGCAACGGGGTACACCACCGGTCTCGGCAACTTCGCGCCGGAGGCAACGCTGGCGCTGTTCGACGCCGTCAAAGACGAGAACTGGGACCGGGCCAGGTCGATCCAGCGGCTGCTCCGTCCGATCGAGGACCTCCGCGAGGAACCCGGTGAGGGCAACGCGCTCTCGGCCGCGAACAACGTTCCCGTCATCAAGCACGGAATGGAACTCGCGGGATATGCGGGTGGCCCGGTCCGCGACCCGCTGGTCGATCTCTCTGCGGACGACGCGGCGCGTCTCGAGGGGTACTACGAAACCCTGCAGTCGATGCCGCTGCTGGAAGCGGCCTGAGTTCGGGGTACAGCGATAGCCGCCACGAGATGTCAGCGATAGCTGACGGACGACGGCAGAAAACCGCTCGAGAAAACCGATTTTCCGCGGCCTACTCTCCGTCGTAGTGGAACTCCGTCCACGGCCCGTCGACGAACGGGTACTCCTCGAGGACGTCGAGATCGACGTCGATGCCGAGTCCGGGCCCGTCCGGGACGGTCAGGTGGCCGTCCTCGATGGCCGGCTGGCCCTCAATGATATCGTAGGCGAGGTCAAACGGATACATCCCGGGATCGACCGCCGCGTCGGGGAGTGCCGGATCGTCCTCGAAAACGGGGTACTCGAGCAGTTGCACGTCGGGCGCTGCGGCGACGAGATGGGCGTTGGCCTGGAGGCCCAGCCAGGTGCCGAAGTTGTGTGGGACGAACTCGACGTCGCGGCCATCGCAGTACTCGATCGCGTCCCGGCAGCCGGTAAAGCCCTCGTGGTGGCGGACGTCGCCCTGCAGGAAGTCGACCGCACCGGTCTCACCGAGTTCGACCAGTCCGGCCGGGGACTCCTCGCTCTCTCCGCCGGCCAGCGGCGCGCCGGTCTCGGCCAGTTCGACGTAGCCCACGTGATCGTCAGGTTCGACCGGTTCCTCGATCCAGTAAGCGCCCCGCTCGGCAGCGTGTTCGACCAGCTCCCGGACAGTATCGCGACCGTAGGAATCGTGGAGTTTCCACCACGTATGGACGTCGAGCATGATTTCGATGTCGTCGGCCGCGTCGGTGAGCAGATCGACCGTCCTGCGGTCGCCGTTGGGGCCAATCCCGGGTCGGTACTTGTACCCGAAAAAGCCCTGCTCCTCGAGCGCCTCGGCCTGCTCGACGTACCCCTCCGGCTCCATGTACATCCCGGCGCTAGCGTACAGCGGCAGCTCGGTCGTCGGCTCAGTGCCGTACTCGTCGGCGAGCAGTTCGTAGATCGGTGCGCCCAGTTCCTTCCCGCGGATGTCATACAGCGCGACGTCGATGGCCGAGATCGCTTCTGTTCGGAGGTGAGCGGGCAGGTTCGTTTCGGCGAGCAGCTCATGGCCGTCGGTGATCTCATCGATCGATTCGCCCTCGAGCGCGTCGGCGACGGACTCCTCAACGACATCGGCGAACGTCCCCTGCGAATCGCCCTCGAAGTACTCGCGCATCGCGGAGCTGCTGGCTCCCGCCGTCGCGAATCCCTGGTGGCCGTCGCGAGTTTCCACGACGACGAGCACGACGTCCCGCTTGCGGAGTCGTCGCACTCCGCCGAAGAACGGACGGTCCTGGACTGGATCGATCGGCGAGGATAGAGCATACCCTCTCACATCGGCGATATCCATACCCGGCTCATTTTCGCCCGGCCGTATAAATCATCCGAGTAATTGAGCCAGAAGTCCCTGCGCTGCAGACGGTGATGTGGTATCACTCCACGTTCCAGTACGCGAGCGAATCAGGTCCAGCGTGGTGTAATCGAACAGTGACGGACAGGCTACTACGGGTGCTCGAGCACTGTCGCCCAATAGCCGAACGGGACTGTAAACAGCAGATCGAGACAATGCGATGTCACCGTCAGAACACCTGTTGTCGATAAGACAGAACATGGGATATCGTTCCCCCGACGGGAACTCGCGAACCGATTTCGAGGATACCGTCCGGCGAGAGGGACACCACTCGAGTTGGCCGCGGCCGGTTCGGTTGAGCCGGTGAGATCGCCCGACTCGAGAGCGGTGCCGACACTGAATCGTTCCCGAAGGGAGAACGATATGCGGACGACCGCTCTTCTCCAGTCGCCGTCTCCACGAGTATCGGTCGAGTTACCCGCGGCACAGGCTCGCTCCATCTTTGTCGGCGACGCTACGCCCGGAATCATCCCACGGCTCGCGAGAAACGGGCGTAATCGATATTTCCCTATTGCGAATCCATCGATACTGGGCGTTTCAGCGCTTTTCAGAGCGCTTTTCGTCGTCAACACTGTCTTCGTGCCAGTACGTTTCACCGAGGTATCCATTCATATGTAGACTGTTTACATTCGTACTCCTGTAATATCTATTTACATGTATATAGTTGTAAGGTTCGGGAAGCGGGAACAGCGGGACGCTGATCTGCGGGCGACGATGTCCGCACTGCACTGTAGCGTCACCGTGACGAACCGAACGCTTTTATTGGATGATTGTGTCTTTTCGATGGAACATGCTGAAAGACGAGTTTCGAGACCTGAAAGAACAGATTTCGGATGGGATCATTCCTGCGACGGCGAACCCGTGGACGCCTGAGTACGACCTGGTCAAAGACGATCTCCGACGACACGTCGACGACCTGGTTTCCGTCGACGGCATCAAGGCGGTCGTCGCCAACGCCCATACCGGCGAGACGAAGATGCAGGACGACGAAACCTACCGTGAGGTCATCGAGACCCACGTCGAAGCGGCGGGCGACACCCCCGTGTTCGCAGGCGTTTATGGTGAGAGCTCCATCGAGGCAGCCAAGCTGGCCGAGACTGCAAAAGCGGCCGGGGCGGACGGCGTCATGCTGCTGCCGCTCGATGTCTACTCCCACCAGATCCCGCAGGAAGCGATCAACCACTTCAAATACGTCGGCGAGACCGTCGATATTCCGCTGATCAACTTCCAGTTCCCAACGTGGGGGAGTTCCGGGCTGCCGATCAGCGCACACGTCGAGATCTGCAAATTGCCACACGTCATCGGATTCAAAGAGGCCTCCTTCGATCCCATCCGCTACGATCGGACGATCCGCGCGGTTGATCACCTCCGGGACGATTGTACGATGATGACCGGCAACGATACGTTCCTCATGCACGCCTACCAGCTCGGTGCCGAGACCGGGCTCATCGGGTACGCGAACCTCGTCCCTGATCTCCACGTCGAGAAGATCCGCGCCGTTCACAACGACGACATGGAGCGTGCCCGGGAGATCCGGAAAAAACTACTGCCGCTGACGAACCACGTTTTCGGCGAACCCGAAGGACGCTACCGTGCTCGAACGAAGGCCGCTCTCCAGATGCAGGGGGTCTTCGAGCACGACACCGTCCTCCCGCCACAGGAGCAGATCGACCACGAGGAGCGCGAGGACCTCCGGCGGATTCTCGACGACCTCGACCGGCTGTAACCGCCGCTTCGCCGTTTCGTATCAGTCACGTCGACGGCCCGACGAATTCAGACGGCTCCACGAAAGACGGTCGGTCGGTTTCTGAGCCGGCGACGTGACGCCTCGATACGCTGCGCTCTCCGTACTCACTGATAGGCGAGCGTCAGTATCCGTTCCGTCAGCGGACGGGGAGACCGGTCTCGACGTTGCTTTTTACCATGGTAAAATTTAACAACCATCGGGTGGTGTGAAATTTCATGGTCGACAACAATGCTCGAGAGAGTGAACGGTCGATATTGCGCAGACGAATGGTCGCCCTTGCAGGGACAGGACTGCTCGGCGCGATAGCCGGCTACAGTGGCGATGTCGAGGCGAGGCCAACGACGAATGGGTCACCGAACACGTCGGAATCGGCCACCGGGGACGGAGATGACGAGGAAGACAGTGCGGAGTCCGACTGTCTCGAGGATGGCGACTCCGACATCGTCGTCGCACAGGACGGCAGCGGCGACTATGAGACGGTTCAGGCCGCTATTGACGCGGTTCAGCCGGAGACATCCGACGAGACACGGGTGTACATCAAGGAGGGTCGCTACAAGGAGAAACTGGAACTTCCCGCAGACCGAACCGACGTGACGTTCATCGGTGAAAGCGCCGAGAACACGGTGCTTACGTACGACGATCACGCCGACAAACTCGACGAAAACGGCGACGAAATCGGGACGAGCGGGTCGTCGAGTTTCTTCGTCTGGGGGGACGACTTCACTGCGAAGAACGTCACCTTCGAGAACGCCGCCGACCCCGTCGCACAGGCCGTCGCGATTCGCATCGACGCCGACCGAGTCGCCTTCGATAACTGCCGCTTCATCGGTAATCAGGACACCCTCTATAATTTCGGCCGCAGGACGCGTCAGTACTTCAGAGACTGCTACATCGAAGGCGACGTGGACTTTATCTTCGGTCGCGCGACGGTGTTCTTCGAGGACTGCAAGATCGTCTGTAAGGACGAAGGGTTCATCGCAGCGCCCGCGCAGCCGGAAGAGGTGGAGAACGGATTCGTGTTCAAGGACTGTGATGTGGTTGGCAACGCACCGAGCGAGTCCGTCTACCTCGGCCGACCGTGGGAGCCGTACGGCCGAACCGTCTACATCGACTGCGATCTCGGCGACCATATCCGACCACAGGGCTGGGAGCCGTGGGACGAACCGGAGCACGGTGACAAGACGAAGACGGCCTTCTTCGCCGAGTACGACAATAGCGGACCGGGGTACACGCCCGATCAGCGCGCGGAGTGGAGCCACCAGCTCAGCGAGACGGAGGCCACAGAGTACACGAGAGAGAACGTCCTCAACGGCTGGAACCCGCGCGTCGTATAGAGGGACAGCAACTGCCACTCTCGAGGACAGAGGACTTATCCCGGATCGCCGGAAACGAATCAGGCATGGCGTTACAGGTCACGGTCTGGAACGAGAACGTCCACGAGCGAGAAGAGCCGGCAGTCGCCAAACGGTACCCCGACGGGATTCACGGGGCGATCGCGGACGCGGTCGACGGCGACGGACGAACGGTCCGAACGGCGACGCTGCAGGAACCGGAACACGGCCTGACCGAGGACGTCCTCGAGGACACCGACGTCCTGATCTGGTGGTCCCACTGCGCGAACGACGAGGTAACCGACGAGGTTGCCGACCGAGTCGTCGATCGCGTCCACGAGGGAATGGGCTTCGTCCCGGTTCACTCCGGAAAGAATTCGAAGCCGTTCAAACGCCTGATGGGCACCACCTGTAACATCAAGTACCGACACGGCGGCGAGACCGAGCGGATCTGGGCTGCCGACCCCGGACATCCGATCGCCGACGGGCTCGAGGAGTCGTTCGAAGTCCCCTCGACGGAGATGTACGGCGAGCCCTACGATATTCCGGAGCCCGACCGGACCGTGTTCATTTCGTGGTTCGAGGGCGGCGAGGTGTTCCGGTCGGGCGTCTGTTACCGCCGCGGTCGCGGACGCATCTTCGCGTTCCGCCCCGGCCACGAGGAGTACCCGATCTTCTTCCAGGATGAGATCCGGACGGTTCTCGATAATGCCGTCTCCTGGGCGGCCCCGACGGACGGGGCAGACGCTGTCTGGGGTGAAGTAGAACCGAGCGAACCGCTGGACGACTAACCGCGACTCGAGAGCGTGACGACCGAGTTTTCGCGACGTACCGAGGACTGATACCGCTCGGTGTAGCGACATCCGCTCGAGCCCATCGGGGTTGAATCTATCAGATATAGTCAGGAAAAATTATTTATACCTATTCGTGGTTGGACGAGTCGCGGTACCATGAAGCAAACCAGACGAACCTACCTGAAAGGAACGGCAGTATCGGCACTGATCGGTGCGGGAGCGCTCGGTGGCCTCGGCGGGTCGGCGGCGGCCCAGTCCGCGGGCAGTTCGCAGTTCGGCGTCAACGCCGGCTTCGCGGACACATCCTGGCTCAATGACGACGTCGACATCTATACCATCACTGAACCTACCCGTGCGGCCGTCGAAGAGGCGTTCCACGCGAGCGGTCCGCGTGTGGTCGTCTTCGAGACTAGTGGGACGATCGATCTCGGTAACGAGTCGCTTGCGATCACGGAAGACAACTGTTGGGTGGCGGGCCAGACCGCGCCCTCGCCCGGCATAACCTTCGTTAGGGGGATGTTGAAAGTCGACGCGAACAACTGCGTCGTCCAGCACATCCGCTCGCGAATCGGTCCCGGCGACGGCTCGATCCAGGGCAACGACGCGATCAACACGCAAGACGACACGCAAAACAACGTCCTCGACCACGTGACGGCGTCGTGGGGCGTCGACGAGTGTCTCTCCGTCGGCTACGACACGCAGGATACGACGGTCACCAACTGCCTCATCTACGAGGGGCTGTACGACCCCTATGGCGACGAGGCGGATCACAACTACGCGACACTGATCGGCAACGGTGCCTCGAACGTCACGTTCGCGGGCAACGTCTGGGCAAAGACGCGCGGGCGCGTTCCGCGACTCAAGAGTGACACCGAGACGGTCATCGTCAACAACCTCGCATACTTCTTCGATGAGTCTGCCAACATCGACAGTTCGGCAGTGACATCCTTCGTCGGCAACGGGTACACGGGACTCACTGACAATCAGGACCAGATCATCGAGGGCGACGGGACGGCCTACTACACGGACAACTACACCGTCGATCCGCCGCTGGACGATACCGACTTCGCCAGCATGGACAGCGAGAGTTCGCCGCCGCTGTGGCCCAGCGGCCTCAGCGAGATGCCGTCCAGCGACGTCGAGAGCCACAACCTCGCCAACGCCGGGGCGCGGCCGGCCGATCGAACGGGCAACGACGAGCGGATCGTCCAGGAGATCGCCAACCGGGCCGGTAACGATCGACTCGACTCGCCGTACGACTACTGGGTCGGCCATCAGGACGAGGTCGGCGGCTATCCGGAGCTGCCGGTCAATACCCGCTCGCTCGACGTCCCCGACAGCGGCGTTCGCGACTGGCTCGAGGGCTGGGCGCAGGCTGTCGAGGCGGGCAGTTCGCCTCCTGATTCGGGAAACGGTAACGGCAGTAACGAGGGGCAAAGCGGTCCGATCTCGACGGGAACCTACGAAATCGCCAACGTCAACAGCGGGCAGTTGCTCGAGGTGGCAAACGCCGACACGAGCGACGGTGTCAACGTCCAGCAGTGGTCCGCGACCGATCACGCTACCCAGCAGTGGCACGTCGAGGATACCGGGAACGGCGAGTATCTCATCCAGAACGAGAACAGCGGCCTCCTGCTCGAGGTCGCCGATTCGTCTACTGAAGACGGCGCGAACGTCCAGCAGTACTCGGATTCCGGGTGCGACTGCCAGCGGTGGCACATCAATGACGAGGGCAACGGTGAATACACGCTCGAGGCGGTCCACAGCGGCAAGGTTGCCGACGTCGAAGGGGCGTCGACCAGCGACGGTGCGAACGTTCTCCAGTGGTCCGACAACGGCGGTGCCAACCAGCGCTGGACGTTCGACTCGGTCTAAGGGCGACGAGACGACGGCGTCGGAACGCGCCGACGAACGGCGGCCCGGGTGATCATCGAAAGGGTCGCCTGGAACGCCAAGCGATATGCTGTCGATAATAGCGGTATCACGACGAGTACCGCTAAGACACGAGGAGACGTACCGATATTTATTTGTTCTAATTATATCTAAATTAATCTAGTATATATCTAGGAAAAACTTTTGTTATATTAGCTGTATTGTGATAGCGGTGTCAATAGATGACCCACAATAGACGGACGTTCATACGCGCACTCGGAGCAGGGAGTATCGGTACCGCCGTCGTGAGCAGCACCGCCGTCGGCCAAACGAGCGAAATTACAGTCGAGGGCGGCGGTTCGGATATCTGGAACGACGCGGACGAGTTCCACTACTACTTCACGGACGTCGGGGCGAACTTCGACGCGACCGTCAGGGTCGATACCGTCGAGGACACCGACGAGTATGCCAAAGCGGGGTTGATGCTCAGGGAGTCGCTCGACGCGGACGCAAAGAACGTGATGACCCGGACGACGCCGGATCACACGACCCTCCAGTGGCGACCGACGGCTGGTGGCGACTCGACGAGTCTCACGTCTGACGCTGGCGAGGACGAGAGCGAGATCGACGGCGGGACGATTGACGCCGCCTGGCAGCGACTCGTCCGGAACGGCGACACGATCCGGGCGTACGCCTCGGCGGATGGGACGAACTGGACGCTCATGGCTGAGCTCTCGCTGTCGTTCGGCGAGAGCGCCTTCTTGGGACTCGCGGTCACCAGCCACAACGCCGGGACGCTCTGTGAAGCGATGTTCTCGAATCTCGGCGGCGTCGCGCCCGTAGAGAGCCGGGACGTCGGCGATGTCGACGTCGCCGGGAGCGCATCCGGAAGCAGTTCCGGCGATACCGAACCGCTGATCGTGACGGGCTCGGCCACGAACATCACCTCGTCGTCAGCGACGGTCTCGAGTACGGTCTACTCGCTTGGCGGGGCCTCGTCGGCCGACATCGCCATCGAGTACCGTGAAGAGGGCAGGTCGTGGGCGATATCGGCGACGGAGACCGTCACCGAACCGGGTGCGGTCGATGTCGGCCTGACCGGACTCTCGCCCGAGACCGACTACGAGTACCGCGCCGTCGCCGCGGCGAGCGACGGCGAGTCCGACGACGGGACGGTCAGCTCGTTCGCGACTCCCCAGACGGATACGGATCCGACCGTTACCACCGGCACGGTGGTCGACACCGACTCATCATCGGCGACGCTATCGAGCACGCTCGAGGCCGTCGGCGGACAAGCAGAGACGGCGCTGGTCTCGTTCGAGTACCGCGAAACCGGCCAGGAGACGTGGCAGGAGTCGGGCGGTCAGACGCTCTCCGAGCCCGGCGAGTTCGAAACCACGATCTACGGACTGTCGCCAGAGACGGACTACGAGTTCCGGGCGGTCGTCGACGCCGATGACGGCGACACCGCCACGGGCTCGACGGCGACGTTCTCGACGACGACGGGCACCGAAGATGGCGGCTCGCACTTCGGTCTCGAGGACGGCTTCGCGAACGTAGACTGGTTTGATGACGACGTCCAGGTCATCAAAATCGAGGAAGCGGCCCTCGAGCCGATCCAGGAGGCGTTCACGACCGAGGGGCCGCGCCTGATCGTCTTCGAGGAGAGCGGCGTGGTCGATCTGGAGGGTGCCGACCTTTCGATCACGTACGGCGACTGCTGGGTGGCGGGTCAGACCGCACCCTCGCCGGGAATTACGTTCATCAACGGCATGGTCCAGGTCGAGCAGGATAACACCGTCGTCGAACACATCCGCGTCCTCCGCGGCGACAGGTCCGGCGGAGAGGGAACGGATCCGATGAACAGCCGCGACGGGGCCAACAACGTCATCTTCAACCACTGTTCGGTGTTTTGGGGACGCGACGAGAACATGTCGGTTGGCTACGACTCGACCGATACGACGATTGCCAACTGCATGATCGCGGAGGGACTCGAGGATCCCGAGGAGAACTCCAATGGGACGCTGGTCGGCAACGGCGCGGACAACGTCGCTATCCTGGGGACAGTCTACGCGAAGAACAACGATCGCAACCCGCGATTGAAAGAAGGCTCGCGGACCGTCGTCGTCAACGGACTCAACTACTACCATGACAAGGCCATCTGGATCGACGACGGCGCTGAGGCGTCGGTCGTGGGCAACGCGTACATCCACCGGTTCAGTTTCAGAGATCCGCTCGTCTTCGGTGACGGGAGCGTCCACATGGACGACAATTACGTCGCGGACCCGCCACTCGACGGGCGGCCGTTCGCCGACGTCGGAACCGAACTCGACTCGCCGCCACTGTGGCCGAGCGGCCTCGAGGCGCTGCCCGCCGGAGACGTCGAGAGTCACAACAAGACCTTCGCCGGGGCGCGACCGGCCGACCGGATCGATCAGGAGGAGAAGATCGTCGACCAGATCACCGAACGGTGGGGCTCGCTGGACGTCGATCCGAACGAAGACAACGCCGGGTTCTCCGACATCCCCGACAGCGCGGAGGAGGCCGGCGGCTACCCCGATCACGGCGGCACCACGCACACGCTCGACGTTCCTGACTCGGGGCTGCGCGCGTGGCTCGAGGAGTGGGCGCGAGTCGTCGAAGCGGGCAATTAGTCAGCGATCGAATCGCCGTCGTCGAGGACACCTTCGGCAACGGCACCCGGATCGCCGCGCCGGTCAGCGCTCGCCGACGCTTCCGTCGGCGCGGTGGCCCGGCGAGCGATCGAATCCGAGGTCCGTTCCCGCGAGTTCGCGGACGCGGTCCTCGTCGATATCGATCCCGAGGCCCGGTCCGTCGGGCAGTTCGAGGAAGCCGTCGGTCGGCTCGAAGATCCCGTCGTTCTCGACGTACCGCATCGCTTCCTCGTCGTCGACGATCACCTGCTCCTGAATCAGCGCGTTCGGCGCGACCGCATCGATCTGCAGCGAGGCGGCCAGTGCCAGCGGGCCAATCGGGCAGTGAGGCGCGATCGAGGCATCATACGTCTCGGCCATATCGGCGATCTTCTTTGTCTCGGTGATTCCGCCGGCGCTCGAGACGTCCGGCTGGACGACGTCGACCGCATCTGCCTCGAGGATTGGCCGGAACTCGCTCCGAGAGTAGAGTCGCTCGCCGGTTGCAATCGGAATCGTCGTCCCCTCGGCGATCCGGGGCAGTGCGTGGTCGTGTTCGGGGGTGACCGGTTCCTCGATGAACATCGGCTCGAACGCCTCGAGTGCCGTCGCGAGTCGGCGGGCCATTGCCTTCGAGGTGCGACCGTGGAAGTCCAGTGCGACATCGACCTCGGGTCCGACGGCGTCGCGGACCGCGCCGACGACCTCGCGTGCGCGCTCGACGGCTCGCTGTCGCCCGCGAAGTGCCACTTGGTGTACACCTCACCCCAGCCGACGCGTCCGTCGCTCGTCTCGAGTTTGAGGAACTGCCAGCGCGGCGGCACCGCGTAGAGCTCGTAGTCTGTAACGTGCATCAGTGCGGAATGTGACTGGTTCGCTCTTGAACGTTCCGACGATCTGAGGGCAAGAGACGCCACCCCGTCTCGATTTTCGGCCGATACTCGGCTGCAGGCCGCTATTCGGCGGCCGAGCCATCGGCCGCCCAGCGCACGCCGTTTCGCAGGAGCGCCCGCGTTCCGCCGGCGGTGATCGCAGGCCGATCGTGCCCGAGCGAACAGTAAAACACGCGTCCGTCACCGTACTCTTTCACCCACGAGACCGGCATGTCCCCGGTCTCGGGGTGGTCCATCCTCGCGAGCACCGTCAGGTCGTCGTCGCACTCGAGGACGTACGGCTCGTCCCACACGCGGAAGTCCTCGAGGTCGGCCGAGACGGGGTGGTGGCTGTAGACGATGTTCACGTCGAACGTCCCCTGCGACGGATGGGTAACGAAGTGGCCGCCGATAAGCTCCCGGAGTTCGGGCGCGGGCCCGTCCCGATTCTCCCCGTCGACGGTCGTCAGGTCCGACGCGCAGTGAACGCCCGCGTAGCCGTTGCCCGCCTCCAGGAACGACAGGAGGCCCTCGCGCTGCTCGTCAGTGAGCGTACTGTCGGTCGTGTAATCGACGAGCACGTCGTAGCCGTCGAGGTCGACCAACAAATCCCGGTCGGTCGTCAGATCGGCCTCGACGCCGGCTGGTGCGAGCGCGTCCTTGATCAGCGGTCCCATTCGCTCGAACCGGTGGAAGGGGAACCTGTTACCGCCCATGATCAGCGCCTGTTTCTCGGTTGGCATATCCGCAGGGATCAGTCGTGAACACTTATTTCTATGTCATTCAGCGGCCGTCCGATCTTGACCGAAGCTTTTTCGCCCGTCTCGTCGGGACGAGACGTATGGATTCAGTTCGGACTGGCGTTCTCGGCTGTGGAACGATCAGTGACGCGTACCTCGATGCGGACGATCGCTTCGACGGGTACGACATCGTCGCCTGCGCAGACATCGATGCGGAGCGGGCGGAGGAAACAGCCGACGAGTACGACATACGAGCGACCGATCCCGACGGACTGCTCGCCGCCGACGAGATCGAACTGGTCGTCAATCTGACGACGCCGTCGGTCCACCGCGAGACGTGCCGCGACATCCTGACGGCGGGCAAGCACGTCTACGTCGAGAAGCCACTGGCCGCTAGCTTCGGAGACGCCGAGGCGATCCTCGACACCGCAGCGGCGGAGGGATTACTGGTCGGGTCGGCCCCCGATACCGTCTTGGGTGCGGGATTACAGACCGCTCGCTCGGTCATCGACGACGGACGGATCGGCGAACCGGTAGGCGCGACAGCTGTCTGGACGTCGGGCGGACACGAGAGCTGGCACCCGTCACCCGACCTCTACTACCAGCGCGGCGGCGGACCGCTCTTCGACATGGGACCGTACTACGTGACCGCGCTCGTCTCACTGCTCGGCCCCGCCAGTCGGGTTACCGGGTCGACCGCCCGCACCGTCGAACAACGGACGATCACGAGCGACCCTCGCCGCGGAGAGACCATCGACGTCGAGGTTCCCACCCACGAGTCCGGGGTCATCGACTTCGCCGACGGGGCGGTCGCGAATATCCTGACGAGCTTCGATGCGCCCGGGCGATCGACGTTCGTGTCCCCCGCGTTCGAGATCTACGGGACCGATGGAACGCTCCGGCTCTCGGACCCGAACCGTTTCGAGGGTCCCGTTCGGCTCCGTTCGGCGGACGGCACGACGGAGGCGGTCGAGCCGACCCACGAGTACACCGACGGGCGGGGAGCCGGCGTCGCGGATCTCACGGCCGCTGTCCGCGGCGACTGGACCCACCGGACGAGCGGCGCTCTCGCCGGGCACGTCCTCGAGGTCCTCGACGGGATACGCGATGCATCGGACGAGGGGACGCACGTTTCCATCGGAACGGACATCGACCGCCCTAAACCGCTGCCGCCGACGTTCCCAGAACCGATCACGGACTAACCATTCCCCTCACTCGAGACGGGAAACAGTCGTCCGAACGGCGTCTGGAAAATTGGGCGATCGACACGGATAGTGAGCAACAGAAAATGTATATAGTAGCTGACCGCACTGTGTTATCGTAACGTATGAAATTCGGTATTTTCCCCATTGAGGGCGGCAGTCGATGGACGGGTGTCGTCGAGCAGTGCCAAGTAGCCGAGGAGGTCGGGTTCGAGACCTGCTGGGTCAACGATCACCAGGCGACGGAGGGCGACAACTACTGGCCCGCGCCGCTGACGCGCCTGACCAGCATCGCGCAGGGAACCGAGGACCTCGAGCTCGTGACGAGCGTGCTGATCCTTCCGTTGTACAAGCCCGTCGAGGTCGCCCAGCGTGCGGCGATGCTCGATAACATCTCTGACGGTCGGCTGACGCTGGGCGTCGGTCTCGGCTACGTCGAGAAGGAGTTCGATGCCTTCGACGTTCCGATGGACGAACGCGCGGGTCGGATGATCGAGGGCATCCAGTTCATCAAGGAGTTCTTCGAGTCCGACGGTCCCATCTCCTACGACTGCCCGTTCTTCTCAGTCGAGGACTGGCAGCCGCTCCCCGACACGGTCCAGCAGCCCCGACCTGAGGTCTGGATCGGTGGTTGGGGCGACAAGCAGATCGGTCGCTCCGTGAAGTTCTCCGACGCGTGGGTGCCCGGCGTCGTCGCCGACCTCGCTACCGTTGAGGACCGCAAGGAACTCCAGCAAGAACGCGTCGCAGAGACCGACCAGAACTGGGAGGAGATGTCCCACCCACTGATGCGCGAGGCCGTCATCGCCGAGACCGAAGAGGAGGTCATGGAGCGCAAGAAATACCTCCACACGACCTACCTTGACGAGTATGGCGGCGAGTTCTCCCACCCGCTGATGAACGCCGACAGCGTCGAGGACTTCGAGGAACTCGCGGACGACCGCTTCATCTACGGGACCCCCGAGCAGATCGTCGAGCAGATCGAAGCCATCCAAGAGCGGTTCCCCCTGAACGAACTCACCCTGCGCTTCCACCACTCCGGCATGCCCAACGACCTCGTCGAGGAACAGATCCGCCTGTTCGGCGAGGAAGTCATTCCCGCGTTCAACTAGTCGACCGCGTTCGATCCGGACGTCTCGAGCCATCCCTGCCCGCCGCCCGCTGCCCGTCCGACGCGGGCGTCGTAGGCACCGAATTCCCGGTACCGGGAGTGTCGTGAACGGTTGCTGACCGCCACCGTCACGGAGTGATTCCGACGCCCGCCGTGGATTTAGCGAGACAGACCGGCCAGTGCCAACGCTTATGTATTTCAGTCCGACTACCGCTACCTGAATGTCGTCCGAGCTGATCACTGTCCACCTGATCGGGGATTCCACCATGGCCGACAAGGCGGCGAGCGATCGCCCCGAAACGGGCTGGGGAACACCGTTCACCGACCGCTTCGATGACTCGGTGACGGTGAAAAACCACGCCCGCAACGGGCGCAGCACCCGCACCTTCTTAGAGGAAGGGCGCTGGCAGCCCGTCGTACGTGACTTGGCCGAGACCCACTACGTGTTCGTCCAATTCGGTCACAACGACGAGGTGCCCTCGAAAGAACAGTACACGCCCGAGGAGGAGTTCGAAGTCAACCTCGAGAAGTTCGTCGCCGAGACGCGCGAACACGGGGCAGAGCCGGTGCTACTCACGCCCATCGCGCGCCGTCACTTCGACGAGAATGGCACCCCGAAAGACACCCATCGGGTCTATTCGGAGTTGACACGAACCGTAGCACGGGCCCGTGACGTGCCGCTCATCAACGCGGACGAGCGGAGTCGGTCGCTCCTGCGCGAACTGGGGCCGGAAGAATCGAAATCCCTCTACCTCCATCTGTCGCCGGGCGAACACCCCAACTATCCCGACGGCAAATCCGACGACACGCACTTCAGCGAGTACGGGGCTCGCCGGATGGCCGAACTGGTACTTGACGGGATCGAAGAACTGAATCTCGGGCTGGCTACCCACATCGTACCGGACAATCGGTGACCGGCCTGCTCCGGCCGGTCGAGTCTCGATCACTCCGATCGTCTCGCCGTGTGAGCCTCTCCGCCGCGATCCATCGAACGGACCCGTCTCTCAGCAACGGAGTCGATCGAGTTAGCCGATAATTTCAATACGCAGTCAGTTACTCGTCGGGCCCCAGGCGTTGGCCATCCAGCCGCCGTCGGCGCGGAGGACCTCCCCGGTGATGTAGTGGTCGCCGCCGGCGAGGAAGCGGACGCAGTTCGCGACCTCTTCCATCGTTCCGAACCGACCGAGCGGCGCCCGCCGGTGTACGTCCTCGTCGGTGTAGCCGGCCGCGTCCTGGGTCTGTTCGGTGATGTCCGTGCGGATGAACCCCGGCGCCAGCGCGTTCACGTGCACGTCGTGTTCCGCCAGTTCGGTCGCGAACACCCTGGTCAGATTGTCCACGCCGGCCTTCGAGGCGCAGTAGGGAGCCCGCTGTGCGAACCCCTGCTGGCCGATCATGCTGCTGATGTTGACGATCTGCCCGCCGGTCCCCTGCTCGACCATCTGCCGGCCCGCCGCCTGCATCCCGAAGAAGACGCCGGTCAGGTTCACCTCGATCACGTTCCGCCAGTCGTCGGGATCCATCTCGAGAGCGGGGCCGATGACGGTGTTCCCGGCGTTGTTCACCATGACGTCGAGCGAGCCGAACTCGTTGACGGCGGCGTCGACGAGCGCCTGAACCTCGTCGCGATCACTGACGTCCGCTCCGATCCCGACGGCCATCCCGCCGTCGGCGACGATCTCCTCGGCGACGGCCTCGGCGCGAGCGCCGTCCCGGGAGTTCGTGACGACGTTCGCGCCCTCCGCGGCGAAGTGTTCCGCGAGTTCCTTGCCGATTCCCTTGCTCGAGCCGGTGACGATGACAGTGCTGTCGTCCATGCGCTATCGTACTCGTCTCGGAACGCCGGTAAAACGTTTGCCACACTGTCCGTAATCCGGCGCCTATCGGTCGTCGCTCCGATTCGGCCGATTCGCCGTCGATATCACGACGGCGTCGACCCTCGCGAATCGCCGTCCGAACTGCTAGCGACGCGTTCAGTCCACTCACTAACCTATAAATACCACTTCGTGTAACTGTTTCTCGTGATGCGAGATACCGACTCTCGAGGAAGTCGGCCGAACCGACGAGACATCCTCGAATGGGGCGGTGAGTGCGATAGCAGTGGGTGGAAGACGCCGAACAGTGACTGCTTCGAGACCGGTTTGTCCGTCACTGACACCCATCCGTAACTATATATACCCCCTTCTATGACTAGAGAGCATGCCAGATGGTAACAACCATCGGAGTGGCGATCATAGCCGACGAGACGTCCTCAAATACGGCGCTGCGGGTGGCACGGCCCTCGTTGCCGGATGCCTCGGCGGGAGCAGTAGCACGGACCGATTCCGCGTCTTCGACCCGGAAACGAGTGGGACGCTTCCGTCCCAGCGCCACTGTAACCCATTCAACCCGACCCAGCGCGGAACGTGGCATCCGGGAGCACTCATCTGCGACCGCCCCGTGATGTACAGTCCAGCGGAGGTCGAGGCCTATCCCCTGATCGCGACCGACTGGGAGATGACCGACGACACCACGCTGGAGATGACGTTCAGCGATGAGTGGACCTGGCACAACGGCGATCAGCTCGTCGCCGACGACTGGGTCATGCAACTGCAGATGACGCTCGCGATTCTGGAGTTCCAGGCCGAGGACGGCGAGCGACCCCACCAGTTCATCGAGTCCGCCGAGGCACCCGACGAGCAGACGGCGCGGATCAGCCTCTACGATCCGATCCCGGAGACGGTCGCGGTCCAGAACGCCACCGCCGACATCCTCGGCGACGAGGGTCGCGGCATCTTCACCAAACACGACGACGACCAGTGGAGCGACTGGCACCAGCAACTCCAGGAGGCTGACGACTCCGAGATGGAGGCTCTCGTCGGTGAGCTCACGTCGGAGTCGTATCCGCTAGTCGAGGACGCGGTCGGCAACGGTCCGTTCCAAGTCGCCGACATCGGAGATAACGTCATGGTCTTCGAGAAGTACGAGGATCATCCGAACGCCGACAACCTCAACTTCAGCGAGTTCTCGATCCACCTCTACCAGACCGACATCCCAACTCAGCCGTACGTCAACGGCGAGGTCGACGGTGCACATAACGAGTTCCCCGTGAAGGACGACGTTACGAGCCAACTCCCCGACGGGCACACGCTCGTCAGGGAAAACCTGTCGACCAACAAGCTGCTCACGTTCAATTGCGGCCACAGCGTCTCCTACGACACGCCGTTCGAGAGCGCGAACGTCCGCAAGGCGGTCTGTCACGTCTTCGACCGCCAGCAGGTCACCGGGGTCCTCGAGGGCGTCAATCAGATATTCGACTGGCCGCCGTGTCGCGTCCCGGGGACCACTCTGGAGAGCGGTTCCCACGACGCCGCAGAGTGGGTCGGGGATTTCACCAAGTACGGCCAGAACGACACCGAGCGCGCCGCCGAACTCCTCGAGGGAGAGGGGTACACGCTCGAAGACGGGCAGTGGTACACGCCAGACGGTGAAGTCTTCGAGATCGATATCATGAACGGCTCCAAGCAGAAGCATATCGGCGTCCTCAAGGAGAATCTGAAGGGGTTCGGCATCGAGACGAATCAGGAGCAGGTCGACGATGCGACGTTCGACGAGCGCCGCCACGCCGGCGAGTATGACATGATGCCCGACACGTCGTCCGCCAACGGCGTCCGAGCGATGTGGGAACTGGACCTCGTGCCGACCTGGATCCAGTCGATCACGCACTTCGACCCCCAGGCGGAAATTCCGCTGCCCGTCGGCGATCCCGAGGGCTCGAGCGGGACGAAGACGTTCAACATCGAGGAACACATCCGGGACTGGCAGATCACCGACGACGACCAGTACCACCGCGAGCTGCTGTGGTGGTGGAACCAGACCGTCCCGCAGATGGAGGCGATGTTCCAGCCCGACGCCGGTGCCTACAACGGCGACAACTGGACGATCGACGGGCCGGACGGTATCCTCCACGGGGTCGACGACGCGCTGTACCTCGTCACCAAGACGGACGAAGCGACGATGACGTATACGGGCTGATATTTGGTTTCGTCGTCTCGAGCGAAACTGTCGTCGGACCGTCACGGTCGACGGGTCGACATCAGTTCCGAATCGGTCCCCCGGAACTGCGGATCCATTCGGATTCACTGGCCAGCAGTTCGGTCCCGTTTCTGAACGAATCAGCACCGCTGACGGACTGTACTGAGCGAATATGTGACGAACTGTTTCATCCATCACTGATAACCGTCCAATAGTTAAATATATATCCCCTTCCACGACTAGGGTGTATGCCAGAGGGTAACAACTGGCGGACCAGCAGTCCTAGCCGTCGAGATGTCCTCAAATACAGCGCTGTCGGTGGGACAGCACTTGTTGCCGGATGTCTGGGTGGGAGTAGTAGCACAGATCGATTCAGAGTATTCGACGCGGAGACGAGCGGGACGCTTCCGTCCCAGCGTCACTGCAACCCGTACAACCCGACCCAGCGCGGGACGTGGCACCCGGGGGCGCTCATCTTCGACCGACCCGTGATGTACAGTCCGGCGGAGGACTCGGCCTATCCCCTGATCGCGACCGACTGGGAGATGACCGACGACACTACGCTGGAGATGACGTTCAGCGACGAGTGGACCTGGCACAACGGTGATCAGCTCACTGCCGAGGACTGGGTCATGCAGTTGCAGATGTCGCTCGCGATTCTGGAGTACCAGGCAGATGACGGGTCACGTCCTCACCAGTTCCTCGAGTCCGCCGAGGCGCCCGACGAGTATACGGCGCGGATCAACCTCCACGACTCGCTCTCGGAGACGGTCGCAGTCCAGAACGTCACCGCCGACCTCGTGGGCGACGAGAGCCGCGGAATCTTCACCAATTCCTCCGACGACCAGTGGAGCGAGTGGCACCAGCGGCTCCAAGAGGCAAGCGACTCCGAGATGGAGACCATCCTCGAGGAGATCACGTCCGAGGGGTATCCGATGCTCGAGGACGCGGTCGGGAACGGTCCGTTCCAGGTCGCCGATATCGGAGACAACGTCATGGTCTTCGAGAAGTACGAGGACCATCCGAACGCCGACAACATCAACTTCAGCGAGTACTCGTTCCACCTCTACGAGAACAACAACCCGACCCAGCCGTACGCCAACGGCGAGGTCGACGCCACACACACCCAGTTCCCCGTCGAGGACGATGTCAAAAGCCAACTCCCCAATGGGCACACGCTAATCAAGGAGAGCTTCTCGACTAACAAGCTGTTCACATTCAACTGCGGGTACGATGTTGAGTACGATACGCCCATGTCGAACGCGAACGTCCGCAAGGCGGTCTGCCACGTCTTCGACCGCCAGCGGGTCACCCAGGTCCTCGAGGGCGTCAATCGGATGTTCGACTGGGCACCGTGTCGCGTCCCGGGGAACGTCCTGGAAAACGGCACCCACGACGCCGCGGAGTGGGTCCAGGACTTCACCAAGTACGGCCAGAACGACACCGGGCGTGCCACCGAACTCCTCGAAAAGGAAGGATACACGCTCGAAGACGGTAAGTGGTATACGCCGGACGGCGAGCGCTTCGAGATCAACATCATGAACGGCTCCGAGCGGAAGGACTTGGGCGTTCTCAAGGACAATCTGAGAGAGTTCGGCATCAAGCCGAACCAGGAGCAGGTCGACGACGCGACGTTCGACGAACGCCGCCAGGCCGGCGAGTACGACATGATGCCCGACGGCTCGTCTGCCAACGGTGTCCGGGCGATCTGGGCGCTGGATCTCGTGCCAAACTGGATCCAGTCGATCTCGCACTTCAATCCCGAAGCGGAGATTCCGATGCCCATCGGCGACCCCGAGGGATCCGAAGGCACGAAGACGATCAACGTCGAGGAACACATCCGGCAGTGGCAGGTCACCGACGACGATCAGTACCACAAGGAACTGATGTGGTGGTGGAACCAGACCCTCCCGGAGATGGAAGTGATGTTCCAACCCGACGCCGGCGCGTACAACGCCGATAACTGGCAACTCGACGCACCGGACGGTATCATCGACGGGACCGAGGACGCGCTGTACCTCATCCCCAAGACGGACGAAGCGAGCATGGAGTACATCGGCTAACGGATGTCCCATCACCGGCTCCGATAGGTACCATACTGTTCGTGCAGATCAAGATTTAAGAGCGTCTCCGAGAACTAGTCCGCATGGGATTCCTCCAAGCCGTTTCGCAGGTCGTTCTCGGTGTTAATTTTCTGTTCTTGGTACTGCTTGGGTTCTCGTTCATCTTCATCGAGCCGGGGACGGGTCCGTACGTCATGGCAGTACTCACGCTCATTCCCGTCGTCCTCTCGCTGGTCGCGAGCGTTGCGATCATCTATACCGGCTGGGATCCGTTCTAGTCGGGTGCGACTGGCGTCCGTCCGGGCTCTGTCGGAAGTTCGATAGCTGTCGAGTTGGGGAGAATCTTCGCTCGGTTTGACAATTGTTTTTTCGTACTGTCGATATTGTCGACAGCTATCAGCTCTCGAGGGGCATGGGAACATTGATAATGAACCATTCTGAATAAATACCCATCCACTATGGTAACAATAGACTGGCGTATTAGGAGACTCGGGCAAGCGGTGTTCACGGTGTGGGCCGTGATCACACTCTCGTTTGCGTTGGTACGGTTGATGCCCGGGAACATGATGGGTGCGATGGTTACCCGACTGGCCCGGAAGGGTATTAATCCGGCACGGGCCCGTGAACTCGTCGAATATCGGATGACGATCGACCCCGATGCACCGCTCCTGCCTGCGTACGTCTCCTACGTCACGGACACGCTGCAGGGGAACCTAGGGCAATCCGTCTACTACAGTCGGCCAGTCGTGGATGTCCTCGCGGAGGCCGTTCCGTGGACGCTGTTCGTGCTGAGCTGGGCGGTGTTCATCAGCTTCTTTATCGGCATCTCCATCGGTGCGCTGATGGCCTACTGGGAGGGCGGAAAGCTGGACGTCGGGCTGACGTCGTACGCCGTCCTGATGGGGTCGATTCCGTTCTACGTGCTCGCGATCCTCCTGTTGATATTCATGTCGTACCGACTGGGTTGGTTCCCCACCGGCGGTCGTCAGCCGATCAGTGCCGATCCGGGATTCAATCTGGTGTACATCAGCGGGATCGTCCGCCACGCTACACTACCCGTTATCTCGATGCTCGTCGCCTCCGGCGTCGCCTCGCTGGGAATGCGCGGAAACAGTATCCGCGTCCTCGGTGAGGACTACCTCCGCGTCGCCCGTCTTCGCGGTCTCTCGGACATTACGATCTCTACTCAGTACGTCGCCCGCAACGCCGTCCTGCCGATGTACACGACGCTGCTGATCAGTATCGGCGAGATGTTCGGCGGGTCGATCGTCTTAGAGCAGGTGTTCCAGTACCGCGGGGTCGGCTGGTACATGCTGTCCGCCACCCACCAGCGTGACTATCCGCTCATGATGGGCGGATTCATGGTCATCACAGTGGCGATGGTCATCTCTCTGCTGCTGGCCGACCTGACCTACGGATACGTCGACCCGCGAGCACGGAGGTCACAATGACGCGAAATCCAGAGACGCCAACGGACGACGATGAACGGATGGACCTCGAGAGCGCAATCGTCGACGACACCGATGCCGAGGCGGACGCCGACGAGCGGATCGAAACCGACGGCGGCGTCGGCACGCCCTTCGAGGTCGTCTCCGAGTACGAGGAGACGCGACGTGATCGCTACCGCAAGCTGTACGACGCGTACATCTACACGCCGATCTCCATCATCTGGCGCGACTGGCGCGCTCGAATCGGCTTCACGATCGTCGCGATGTACCTGCTGATGGGGACCGTCGGAACGATGTTCGTCGAACCGACGACCGTGACCGAAGGGACGGCGCTCGTCGCGCCGTTTGAGAACATGGAGTACCCCTTGGGACGGACAATCAGGGGCGAGACCTGCTCTCGCAGACGGTCCACTCGACGTCGACGATCCTCAAGATGGTCCTCGCGGGTGCGGTGTTTACCGTCGGGATCGGCACGATCATCGGCTCCATCGCCGGCTACAAGGGCGGCATGACCGACACGGTCCTGAGTTCGATCACCGACGTATTCATCAACATCCCCGGCTTCCCACTCGTGATGGTGCTGGGACTCATGTTCGACGACCAAATTCTCGGTAACCCGATCGCAATCGGTGTGTTGCTGAGCATCGCGTCGTGGGGCGGACTCGCGCGGGCGATCAGATCGCAGATGCTCACGCTCCGGGAAGAATCGTTCGTCGAGGCCTCGCAGGCGATGGGTATCGGGACGCCGACGATCGTCTTCAAGGAAATCGTCCCGCACCTGATGCCGTTCGTGGTGATCAACCTCACGAACGCCGGCCGGAAGGTCATCTTCGAGGCGGTCGCCCTGTACTACCTCGGAATCTTACCCTTCGAGAACTTGAACTGGGGGAGCATCCTGAACCAAGCCTACGGGGCGAACGCGCATGCCCGCCCTGACGCACTTCATTGGTTCCTAGTCCCCATGTTCTCGATCGTGTTCATCTCGGTCGGACTGACCCTGCTGGGGCAGTCCCTCGACCGGGTGTTCAACCCGCGAGTCCGGGCCCGACACGAGAAGACGACCGCTAATGTCGAGGCCGAAGGCGACGGCGAAACGCAGACGCAAGATTCGATGGGTGTCTAACATGACTGTTTCCGAAACCGACTACCAACCCGAACCGGCACAAGGCGATTCGATCCTCGAAATACGGAACGCGTCCGTCTCGTTCGACATGGACCGCGGCGAATCGCGTGTCCTCGACGACGTCGATCTGGATATCGAGCGAAACGAAATCCTCGGCGTCGTCGGTGAGAGCGGCAGCGGGAATCCATGCTCGCGTCGGCGCTGCTCGACGCGATCGTCGACCCGGGCGTCCTCTCCGGGGACATTACGTACCATCCCCCGGACGGCAGCCCGATCAATATCCTCGATCTCGATAAGCAGGGACTCAAGGAACTCCGCTGGGAGGAGATTTCGATGGTGTTCCAGGGCGCGATGAGTTCCTTCAACCCCGTCCGCAAGATCCGAACGCACTTCGTCGAGACGCTCGACGCCCACGACTACGACATCGACGAAGGCATGGAGCGAACGCGGGGCATCCTCGAGGACCTGTATCTCGATCCCGATCGTGTCCTCGACTCCTACCCCCACGAACTCTCGGGAGGGATGAACAGCGCGCGCTCATCGCCCTGAGTCTGGTGCTCGAACCCGAAGTGCTGGTAATGGACGAGCCGACGGCCGCACTGGACCTCCTGATGCAGCGGTCGATCATCTCGCTGATCCAAGAGATCAAGGAGGAGTACGATCTCACGATCGTCTTCATTACGCACGACCTGCCGCTAGTCGCGGACATCGCGGATCGGATCGGGGTCCTCTACGCCTTCGAGTTCGTCGAACTCGGTCCGACCGACGAGATCCTCGAGAACGCCGCGCACCCGTACACGCGGTTACTGTTGAAGTCGACGCCGAATCTTGAGGCGCCGATCGAGACGATGCAGCCGGTCGAGGGATCGGCGCCGGACCCGGTGAACGTCCCGTCGGGCTGTTCGTTCCACAGGCGATGTCCGCTCGCCACCGAGGAGTGTCGCGACGTCGATCCCGGACCGTACGACGCCAGTTCGAACCACGTTTCCCACTGTCACCACTGGGAAGAGGCGCGCGAAGAGATCCCGATGACGTACGACCTCGAGTCGATCGATACCGGATCCGAGACGGCGAAGATCGGCAAGGGAGACACGGCCTCGCGGACCGCGTCGGCCCAACCGGTCGTCTCGCTCGATGATGTCGAGGTCCACTTCGAGAAGGAGAAGGGGTTCCTCGATATGTTCGACGAGCCCGACGTCGTCGAGGCCGTCGACGGCGTCTCGATGGATATCTACGAGAAGGACGTGGTCGTCCTCGTCGGCGAATCCGGCTGTGGGAAGACCACGCTGGGCAAGACGGCGGTCGGACTCCAGGAACCGACCGGCGGGAGCGTCAACTACCGGGGCCACGATATCTGGGACGTCAAGGCGGGCAACGGCGACGGCGAGCTCTCGTGGGACGAGATCCGCCGGTCGCTCCAGATCGTCCACCAGGATCCGGGCAGCGCCCTGAACCCCATCGTCGCGTCAAGGCGAGCCTCGAGGCCCCGCTCAAGCGCTGGAACGGCGAACTCGACGGCAACGACCGGAAACAGCGCATCCTAAGCCTGCTCGAGCACGTCGGGATGACGCCGCCGGAGGACTACATCGAGCGCTATCCGCACCAGCTCTCGGGCGGCGAACAACAGCGCGTCGCGCTCATCCGAGCGATGCTGATGAACCCCGACGTGATCATGGCCGATGAGCCGGTCAGCGCGCTCGACGTCTCGCTGCGCGTCGAGATGATGGATCTCATGATCCAGCTTCAGGATACGTTCGACACGTCGTACCTGTTCGTCTCCCACGACCTCTCGAACGCCCGCTACATCGCCGAGAAGACTGGCGGCCGGATCGGCGTCGTCTATCTCGGTCGGCTGGTCGAGATCGGGCCACCGGAGCAGATCATCCACAACCCGCAACATCCCTACACGCAAGCGCTGTGCTGGGCGACGCCGGAACTCGGTGCCGACAACGACGAGGAGTCGCCGATCCGCGAGATCGACATTCCCGACCCGACGAACCCGCCGAGTGGCTGTCGCTACCACACGCGCTGTGCCAAGGCACGAGAGGTCTGTCGGAGTCAGGATCCGGCGTCGTATGACGTCCCCGACGACGCGTTACACGAGGCCGCGTGTTTCCGCGTCGAAGGCAACCACGAGTACTGGAACAGCGAGTCGATTACGGACGACGGCGAACTGCTCGAGCAGACGAACGACTGACCGTCGACGAACCGTTTTTGCGTCTTCGTAGTAGCCGGTCACACTGTCCGATCGACGACCTGTTTTGTGTGGTTCGTGACGAGAATCAGCAGTCGGTACCAGCGGCCCGTCAGATCGACGGTCCGACGCGCGTGATCGCGAACGAGGTGACGCCGTGGCGCTCCGAACTCGTTGGCTCACCGTTCAGGACCGCCCGCAACGTCGTCAGCAGTTCGTCGGGCGTCGTCGTTCCAGCGAACGCGTCGAGGTCGTCGCGCAGCGCGGCGTACGTAGTGCGGTCGCCGGTGACCTTGAGCACCGGAACGATCGGGTGGCCTGCGGGAATCCCGTCGGCGGTGACGTGGATCACGACCTGTGCGCCGGCAGCCGCCAACGCCGTGGCCGCTTCGTCGAACGCCGACGGCGTATCGACCAGCGCGACGCCGGCGTCGTGTGTGGCCCACTGTCCGTACTCGAGAACGTCCCGAACGGGGCGGTCACCCCAGAGTCGGCGTACCTGATCCGAGGTCGCATCCGCGGCGCGCTTTCGTGTCGCGGTTACGGCTGCCGGCGAGTCGTACGCGCGGTCCGTCACGCCGTCCAGGCGCTCCTGTGCGTCGGCGGTGGTGACGCGCTCGCGAACGGCGTCGGCGTGGGCATGGACCCGCTCGTTGCCCGCGATCAGGGCGCGGCCGCCGGCGTCGACGATCCGCTCGACGACGCCTCCCACGAGCGGATCCGCCGTCTCCAGCGACGAGGGCTGGCAATCACTGCTGACGACGCCGATCGTCGCCGCCTCGAGACCGACCCGCGAGCGCTCCGCCTCGGTCCGCTCGAGGAGATTCGTCGCGCGGTCGATTCCCGTCTCACGACACGCGTCGGTGCCGCCCGCCTGCTGGATCGCGACCTCCTCGACCGGAACCCCGCGGTCGGCGATTTCGCCGGCGAGCCGGTCGCTCTGGACCGTCTCACAACCGAGTCCGACCGCGAGTGCGCCGGCGACGTTCGGGTTCGCCGCCACGCCGACCAGCGTCCGCTCGGTTCGCTCGCTGTCGTCGCCAAGTTGGCCACAGCCGTGGTCGTGGGGCGTGCTCACGGCACCGGGAACCTCGCTGGCGATTCGATCGGCGACCGTGTGCGAGCAGATGACCGACGGCACCACCAGCACGCGGTTCCGAACGCCGATACCGTCGCGGTCCCGATCGTAGGCCGTGAATCCGGTTCCAGCGTCGTGATCGATCTCCGCGGTGTTCCCGGTCATCGCCTCCGCTTCCGGCTCCGCCTCCGCTTCTGAGCCGGTGTCTCGAGTCATGCCGATCCCTCCGCTAGATCGCCGCGGCCCCGGTTGCTCTCACAATTGTGGGTGTGGACCCACTCGCCCGGCTCGATCCGCTCGGTGGCCGTCCCGATGACCTCGCCGTACTTGCGGACCGGCTCGCCGGCGTCGATCACCGTCACGGCGAGCTTGTGGCCGAACGCGATCGGTTCGGCGACCTCGAGGGCCGATTGCTCGCCCGGGAGGTCGTCGGCCGCGATCGATCGCCCGGCCTCGAGATCGGCGATCGCCGTCGCCACCGTGTCACCGTCTGCCAGCAGGACCGCCGCGTCGTCGAGTACGACGCCCTTCACGTCGGATCACCCAGCGATGCCAGCTCCCGCGGCTGGAGTTCGTTGATCGCGAACTCCGCCATCCCGCGACGCTCCGCCTCGGTTTGGGTGCCGTCGGCGACGGACAGCAGCGTCTCGTAGACGCGTTCGCCGACAGCCTCGACCGACTCACCGTCCAAGACCGTGCTGGCGTCGACGTCCATGTTGTTCGCCATGCGATCCGCCGTCTGGGGGTTGCCGGTGACCTTGATCACCGGCGCGATCGGGTTCCCGGTCGTGCTGCCGCGGCCGGTGGTGAAGGCGATCACCTGCGCGCCGCCGGCAACCTTGCCGACGACGCTCTCGACGTCGTAGCCGGGCGTGTCCATCACGACCAGCCCGCCGCCGACCGGAAGCGGGTCGGCGTAGTCGACGACGTCGCGGATCGGCGTCGTACCGCCCTTCGCGATGGCACCCAGACTCTTTTCCTCGATGGTCGTCAGCCCGCCCTCTTGGTTGCCCGGCGTCGGTTGGGTCCCCCTGAGATCGACGCCCATCAGGTCGGCAACGGCCTCGCGCCTGTCGACGCACTCCAGAAGTTGCTCGCGGACCGACTCGTCGACGCAGCGCTCCGCGAGGATATGTTCAGCGCCGATGAACTCCGGCGTCTCGCTGAAGCAACTCGTTCCACCGGCCTCGACGAGCCGGTCGCAGGCGTTCCCCACCGCGGGGTTAGCCGCGATCCCGCTGGTGGCGTCGCTGCCGCCGCACTCGACGCCGAAGACGAGTTCGCTCGCGTCCGCTGTCTCGAGGCGAGCGCGCGCCGTCTCCTCGAGGAGCGCGTCGACGGCCTCGCGGCCGCGTTCGACGGCCCCGCGCGTGCCGCCAGCGTCGCGAATCGATAGCGTCTCGACCGGCGTGTCGCCGTTCGCGATCTCGTCGGCGATCGCCGACGCGTCGGCAGCCTCGGTTCCCAGTTCGACCACGAGCGCGCCGCCGACGTTCGGATTGCGGCCGATACCGGCGAGCACTCGTTCGGTCCGTTTGCGAGCCGGGTCCGGCTGATCGGTTCCCATCTGATGTGGCGTCGCCGTGACGCTCGACCCGGCATCGGCCGCGATTTGCTCGGAGACTGAACTCGCTGCGACGGACGTCGGTAAGACAGCGACCCGATTGCGGACACCGATCCGCCCATCGTCACGCCTGTATCCGGAGAACGTCTGCATATGCTTCTGTTTCACTGGAATCGCTATTATCCTTCTGGTAGGTGTTTGATAGGTTGGGCGAAGACGGGTTCGAACGGGGAGAATATTAAGGGTGAACGGTCTCGATCTCGTCGCAAATAGGCTGATTTGGGCGATGGATTTATGTTCTATGCGAGACATCGAGTTGCTATGTCATCGTCAGCTGAGCAGGTGCGGAGCCACCTCCGTGGCGTTGCTGTCGGTTTATTGACGCCATTCAACGACGAGCGCGAGATTGAACACGAAAAGATCGCAGAAAACGCCCGAGAGCTATACGACGAGGGCATTCGGACGTTTCTGGCGACTGCGAACATCAGCGAGTACCACTCCCTCTCCCGGAACGAGCGCATCGACGTCGCCGAGACGAGCGTGGACGCGCTTCCGTCGGACGCCTGCGTACTCGCCGGCGTCGGAGGAAGTACACCGGAAGCCCAAGCGCTGATTCGCGCATACGATCAGATCGACGTCGATGCGATGATGATTATGCCGCCCGACCATACGTATCTCCACGAACAGGGGCTGCTGGACTACTATCAAAACCTCTCCTCGGTAACGGAGACACCACTCGTCCCCTACGTCCGCGGGTTCGATCCATCCATCGACTACCTGGCCAGTCTCACTCATGTCGAGGGCGTCGTCGGGATCAAGTACGCACTGAAGGATCCGGTTAAACTCGGTGCAGGCGTAGCTGCCGGTGCCGACGATGTCGTCTGGGTCGACGGTCTCGCGGAACCGTTCGCCGTCTCCTTCTGGGCCGAGGGTGCAGAGGGCTTTTCGGCGGGCGTCAGTAATTTCCGACCCGAGATCGGCCTCGAACTATTCGACGCACTCTCCGACGGAGACTGGGAGCGCGCCTGTCAACTTCGGAACATCTGCCTTCCCTACCAGAACTTCCGAGACGAGACCGGACAGGAAAACGATATTCAGGGCGCTATTAGCGTCTCAGCAGTGAAAAAGGGGCTCGAGCTCGCTGGACTCAATGGCGGCAACGTTCGGGAACCGATTCGGCCCCTCGCACCCGAAGAAGAGCGGAAGGCCGAGGCGCTCTACAGCCAACTCGAGGACGACATCGAATCCCTCATCGAATAACCGGTTCGCGGGCCGAGCGACAGATCGGATATAGTAGCCACTGAAAGTCAATGCACACCCGATCGCACAGCAATCGTGCGATCGGCGTGTGAATAATTGCAGTTGTTACTATAGCAACCCGGACACGAGGAGCTATGTCGTCGGTTCGTCCACTGTTTTCGTTGGCTCATCCGCTGTTTTCGCCGGTGTGTCCGCTGTTCGATCAGTCATATCCGGTCCTCGAGAAGAGCCGAACATCGACCTAGCGTGCTCGACCTAGCGAAGATAGATACGCATCCGCTTGCCTGTGCCATCGGAGAACATGATATCGCAGCCACTATTCAATGGCCGTTCCATTCCCCTACTGGGAACGATATTCGATGCAAAACGCACGACCACGACTCAGGCTGATGATTCTGCCTCGAGGCCGCTCGCGCCGTGTCGACTCCGGTCAGTTATGGAATAAAGACAGAGAACCGTTCGATACCCAGAGGGAGACCATATCCGCTTAGACACGGTGGCTCATTACCATAGTCGTTCGCTGCTCCGAACGAATCGCTCTGAATTACTACCACTATCAATTGACGCAAACTGGACCCAGTCAGCGTTAGAAGTTCCCCTCTCGGGAATACCCCCATCCAGTGCCTCTGTGCGCCGATAGTTCGGAGTACAACGACTATCAATTCGGATATGCAGGAGGGAAAGCTCGATTCCGAGACCAGAAACACACGAGAGAACCGGATTCGCCCAAATAGATTACATCCCTACTATTGTAATTGTTCGGGCAGAGAGAACCGACACTGCACTGTCGTCCGGAGAGAAGTACACCGATACTGCACTGTCGTTCGGAAGAAGCACAGTTAGCGAATAAGCCGTCGCCGTTAGAGGAACAGTATCAATGCCGTCAAATACCTGATTCGTTTGATGATGAACCGTCGGCTCTGGGTTTACAGATGTACTATTGTACAATTCGAACGCGCCATCATATACTTCGGACCCGTGACGGATCGGGGCCATTAGGGAGTGGTGAGACAGAACATTGAATACACGAGAGTCCCTACATTCGGGTAGTGACTGATCAAAATCGTTCGACAGAGCCAAATGCGTCGTGTGGATGTAAAATCGGCCGGATTTCGACCCAATACGAGTTTTCAGGACTCGACACTGCACTCATCGAGTACTGGACCGGTGAGGCAGACGACCAATATAGCACGCGGGAACTCGCAACGTACGTGAACAGGCAAGTACTCGAGGCTGCTCTCGAAGCAGCAGATGTCCCGGTCAAGGACGGAGAGGTCGAGAACACGTATCGGTTGCTCACTGACGACGACGTCAGTAGCGGGACGCGTGTACAGACTCGAAACGAACTCCAGCGTGACGGCGTCCCGATCGAGCAGGTAGAATCGAATTTCGTCTCCCACCAGACGGTCTACAATCATCTGACCGACTGCCTCGAAACGTCCCTCGAGGAACCGAGTGACGAGGAGCGTCTCGACCGAGGAGCGGAGAAACTCGGTGCACTCCAGAACCGAACGGCAGCGGTGACGACGAGTACGGTCGAACAACTCGAGCGAAACGATATCCTCACAATCGGGGACTTCAACGTGGTCGTCTCCGTAACGGTGACCTGTGAGGATTGCTTACAGGAGTATACCGTCAGGGAACTTCTCGAACAGGGGTCTTGCCAGTGCCATGAGTCACATTCAGACCATCACTGACGCCGACCAATATTAATGTTATTCTCCTGACATCACCTCTGAAACGTATCAGCACCGACATATTATGACACCTACCGACACCGATATATCAATATGACGGTATAAAAACGCTATGCAGTGGTAATACCTATCTGTGCGGAGGTGAAATCCAAGAATATGGGAACTAGTTTGGATCCGGGGAAAGAAGCAGTTCCGGAGGAAGCGATACTTTCTGTCAGTAACATCGGCGGGATCGACGACACCGAGGTCAGCTTTCGCCGCGGGGTAACGATCCTTTCCGGTCGAAACGCGACCAACCGGACATCACTGTTACAGGCGATCATGGCCGCGCTCGGAAGCGATCAGGTGAGTCTCAAAGCCGATGCCGACGAGGGCCGTGCAACACTCGAGTTCGGCGACGAGATTTATCGGCGGACGCTTCAGCGTCAAAACGGAACGATCACCACTGACGGCGAGCCCTATCTCGAGAACCCGGAACTCGCCGACCTGTTCGCCTTCCTGCTCGAATCGAACGAAGCGCGGCGGGCCGTCGAACGAGGCGATGACCTCCAGGAACTGATTATGCGACCGGTCGATACCGACGCGATCCAAGCCGAGATCGACCGCTGTGAGCGGCGGAAAGACGAACTCGACGAGCAACTGGCGGAACTTGACCAACTCGAACAGCGTCTTCCCGATCTCGAGGCAAAGCGAACGCGGCTAACCGACGAGATCGACGGGCTCAGAGATGATCTGCAGACGGCACAAGCGCAACTCGAGGAAACGAACGTCGACGTCGAGGAACGCCGGGAAGAGAAGTCCGAGCTCGAAACGAAGCTATCAGAGCTGCGCGACACCCGATCCGAACTCGAACGGGTCCGCGACCGGATCGACACCGAACGCGAGAGTATCGACGCACTCGAGACCGAACAAACGGAGGTACAGGAACGACTCGATTCACTGTCCACGGGCGACGAATCGGAAATCAGCCGGCTTCGGGCGGAAATTGAGACGCTTCAGGACGAGAAAGACGACCTCTCGGAGGAGATCTCACAGCTCCAGAGCACGATCCAATTCAACGAACAACTCCTCGAAGACCCGAATTCGTTCCAGCCGAACGCGAGCCGCCCTGACGACGGTCCCGTGACGGACCAGTTGCTTCCCGATGCAGAGACAGTGACGTGCTGGACCTGTGGCTCGTCAGTCGCTCGAGACCAGATCGAGACGACTATCGACCAGCTCCGGACTGCTCGGCAGGACCGTCTCGAGGAGCGCTCCGAAATCAGCGCTGAACTCGATGATCGGCGGCAGACGGTCTCCGACATCAAGGAAAACCGGACAGAATACGACGAGACGCGTCGCCGCCTCGAGTCGATCGATGACGAAATCAACCGGCGGAGCGACCGTCTCGAGGAACTGACGGCCGAGCGCGAGGACCTAACCAATGCGATCGACGAACTCGAACGCGAGATTGACGAACTGGAGACGGACGATTACGGCGACATCCTCGACCAGCACAAGGAGGTCAACCAACTCGAGTTCGAACTCGAGCGAAAGGAACGCGAGCGCGACGAACTCGAGGCGGAAATCGCAACAATCGAGGAGCGACTCGACGGACGCGAGGATCTCAACGTACGTCGCGAAGACATCACCGAGGAATTAACGAACCTCCGCACACGGATCGGCCAGATCGAAACGAACGCGGTCGAAGCGTTCAATGAGCACATGGAAAACCTACTCGAAACGCTTGGATACGCCAATTTAGATCGCATCTGGATCGACCGAACCAGTCGTGAGGTCCGCGAAGGCCGACGAACCGTCACGAAGTCGTCGTTCGATCTCAAGATCGTGCGAAGTACCGATGATGGTGTGGCCTACGAGGACTCGATCGACCACCTGAGCGAGAGCGAACGGGAGGTGACCGGCTTCGTGTTCGCGCTGGCCGGGTATCTCGTCCACGACGTCTACGAAACGGTCCCGTTCATGCTACTCGATTCGCTTGAAGCGATTGACTCGGAGCGAATCGCCGACCTCGTCGACTACTTCGAATCTTACGTCCCCTACCTCGTCGTCGCACTGCTAGACGAGGACGCACAGGCAATTGAAGAGGACCACGGGATGATTGCAGATATCTGACTGGTCGTCGACCGAGTCCCTTCCACTTTCGTCACAGTAGCAGTTCGTTCTTCGCGAGCCACCAATCTGTGTTCCCGATTGCGGAACATTAACGGCACGCCCGCGAGAGGTCGATAGTTGAACCATAGTGGTCTCTCCCACAGACGAGATCTACTATGACGTTGCGGTCTAGCAGTGATACACGACGGCCTGCTTCGATGACTGGCAGTGGTAGTCATATCGGGATCGATGATAACATCGTTCATCGGTGTCGACTATACCATTCCTCGAGAACTGTCATCGAGAGCACTCCAATTCATCGGGAGAAGAGACACCCTGAACGAGATCAAGATGATGGAGAGCGGTGATACTGGACGCTTAGGAGGAGAGCACCTCAAGGTCGAGACGGAGCTGCCGGGAATCGACGAATGAGGTATCGAGTACGGGACGAACTGGTTTCGACGATGTTCGATACGACGGACTTTGAGGGAGAAGCGGAACCATCCAATGACGGCAGGGACTCGCAGTGAAGGAACGCTCAGCGTAACTGGATCGAGCCGCTAAGTGACAATCGACAACAGTCGGTCCGGTGCCAGGGGCTGTGATCTGCCTAAGGGGGATGCCGACAAAGAGCTATGAGTAGAATAACTGTACGACTGTTCTCCTCGAGTAAGATCAGATGAGAACGGTATAACAAGCCCCGAAAAGTAGTCCGTCTCTGGCGAACGATACCCCATTTCCTCTCTGGAAAGGGATCGATGTATAGGGAGAGAGGATATTGCTGCGGAAGGGGGATACCACTGCGGAAAGAAAATACTGCTGAACAGGCGTGCACAATAGTTCGAACGATGGGATCAAACCGCAAGGTGGGAGGAGGGCGGCGAGGAATTTTTCGACTGCTTCCGAGAAAGAAGAGTCGGACGCCATCACGCCGACTGATGACGCCGAACGAGAATACGGCGAGGAAACGCTCTGGAGAACTACGGCCGATCGTCGAGGACGTAGTTCCCGGTTCCCGTTGCCGAGGAGGCGGATATCAGACTTGACGTCTAACTGGCAAACCCGCCGGTTTGCGAGGAGTAATACGAGATCGCGACGTGCTACTCGAAGAGTACGGTACTACCAGTACGCGATGGTCACGCATATTCTAGTCAGCTCCCTGTGGCGGGACGTACCCACATTCTTCACACATGAACTGCGGATATTCGTATGGCGCAACCAACGTACAGTCACAGCTGTTGCAACGCATTGTGTACCTCCAATTGATACAACATCTAATAAAGATGTGTACGACAAATGTCGAAAGAAGAACGCCGAAAGCCACTCGATGAGGACGGATGGGGAAACACGGTGATCGCTGTGGTGGTCGGGTAGTCGTTGGCGATCAGCGCATCTTCACTTCGGAGTCGACCGTGACAGTACCGAATATCGACTCCAGGAGTGATTGGCCGTCGAAACACGAGAGGGCCGCACCGTCGAGACAGTCTCGAGGTTGTCGATCGTAACGGACGGATTTGGACTTGACTGACTGGGGGTTGTCTCGGTCCAGCCGCTCATTGAATTCATTGAGCGATACAGCGGCTGCGTGACGGTACAGCAACTGCGTGAACGGTACAGCGGCTGCATGAGCGTACAGCAACTGCGTCTGCAATACTGGGCCGATATCTTGGACGCCATCTCTTCTGAACAGAGTTCAATAGCTGTCTGTATACTCGGGCGACACGGATGCATAACGGCGTCTATCGATGAGAGAGCGTCTATCGATGAGAGCCGAAAAGGCTAGTGGATCCGCTTGCTACGGGACAGCACGGAACTAGCTTTTCGGAGAGCTACGACAAGTGGCGCAGGTCACCCCAACTGATTTCGGGGCCAGAGCAGTTGCCAACTCATAGTCTGGTATCTTACTGCATCTGTTAGCGCCGTGTGACGAGTTATTCCACCGGAATATAAATTCTGCTATCTGTCTACTATATATACATAAATAATGAATGTTGCCGCTCAGATTTCAGCGAGTGTTGCCGCGGTGCATAGAACAGCGGACACGATGGTGTCCCAGTACCAATCCAATGAGAGAGACAAGACTCGTTAAAATGTAACAACACTCGCTGAAACCTGCCTGCTGTTCTATGACGCCCGCCTGTGTTTCCGAGTGATAGGGTTCCGCCCAGTATATACCAGTGAATAGCGTAGTTCCCACTAGACAGCCACACTAGACACGAAGAGACTCGTGAGGTGAGTCATAGACTCACGAAGAGAACAGCGGACAGAGTGGTGTGAGATAGTGGATGGGCGGCTATTGCTCTATCTGGGAGGCTGTGATATGAACCAATGAGAGAACCAGAGTGGACAAAGTGGAATTATGATATCGCTCGATGGTCAGCAAAAGAGGACACACCCACCCCACCATGTCCGCTGTTCTCCTCCGAAGTTCAAACAAGTTGATGAGCCGAAGAATATTTCAACCATAACACCTGTGGAATTTGTTCCCGAAGTTGCCATTTGGACTAGCTCTCATTACACCGTTTAAATATTCCTCTTTCTAGAGGACTCTTCTACTGGTAGTCCTAGTTGTGGAGATTACTGCGGACATGGTGGGGTGGGTGTGTCCTGCGATCTGATATAAATCAAGAGAACAGCGGACACTCCGGACAGGGTGGTTTTATAAACCATGCTGCTAGAGGGACGCACAGACAACTCGAATGAGTCTATTCGAACGCGACACTGAAATCTACAAAAATCGCGATGCGTTACGAGAGGATTATCAACCGAAACAACTCGTCGGTCGTGACGAAGAAATACAAATGTATCAGGCTGCGTTACAGCCTGTGATCAATGGTGAACAGCCAAATAACGTCTTTCTCTACGGGAAAACCGGCGTCGGGAAGACTGCAGCAACTAGATATCTCCTCTCTCACCTCGAGGAAGACGCCGAACAGTACGACGACATCGATCTCCATCTCACTTTTCTCAACTGTGACGGTCTCACCTCATCGTACCAAATCGCGACGCGGCTGGTTAACGAACTTCGAGACGAGACGAACCAGATTAGTACCACTGGGTATCCGCGGGCGACAGTCTACGAAATGCTGTGGGACGACCTCGACGAGATCGGCGGAACCAATCTGATCGTCCTCGACGAAGTCGACCACGTCGAAGACGATTCGATCCTCTATCAGCTTCCTCGAGCTCGAGCGAACAACAATCTCTCCGCGGCGAAGATCGGAATCATCGGCATCTCGAACGATTTCTCGTTCCGTGACGACCTCTCCCCGAAAGTGAAAAGCTCGCTCTGTGAACAGGAGATTCACTTCCCTGCCTACGACGCAGGCGACCTCCAGAAAATCCTCGAACAGCGTGCGGAAGTCGCATTTCACGATGATGTCCTTGATGACGCGGTGATTCCATTGTGTGCAGCGTACGGCGCAAAAGACGCCGGTGATGCCCGTCAATCGATCGACCTTCTCATGAAAGCCGGGGATCTCGCTCGAGAAGAGGACGAGGCAACGATCGTTACTGAAAGCCATGTAGAAGCGGGTCGTCATGACCTGGAACGCGGGCGTATTGAAGAGGGTATTAGCGGGCTTACGCAACACGGTCACTTGGTGTTGTACTCGTTGCTCACACTCCACCTCCAGGACGAAACCCCGATTCGGTCTCGAGATGTCCGCCCTCGCTACACCAACTTTGCGCAGCGGGCCGGACGAGACCCGCTCGTTCCGCGTCGAATGCGCGATCATCTGTCGGAACTCGCCATGCTCGGACTCGTTTCGGTCACTGAGCGTAATGAGGGCCGACGTGGGGGCACATACCGCGAGTACACACTCGATATGGATGTCGAACTCATCGTTTCGGCACTCGATGAGATCCTTGACGATGTTGGTATCCATGATTCAATTCAAGATCATTTAATTGACGCCGATTCGACCAATGAGAACACATCATTAGCTGAATTTTATTAACTTCTCAGATATTATCAAATAGGAATCGTTGTGGTTCGGTACTCTGTGGTTTCTATTCCTATTTCACACCACCATGTCCGGAGTAACTTCGTTCTTCAGGGCCAATACCCAACATATACACTATCAAGAGGTAGATAGTATAGATTATAAAACAGCACCTTTGTATTGTAAATAAAATAACTAAATATGGGTGATGGATATTGGTATGACGTACCGGTGAAAGATACCAATGTGAAGACTTTTATCTTCGATTACAACCACTGAATATCCAAGCTGCCAATAGAGTTAACACCACTATGTCCGCTGTTCTTCTTCCAGTATTCCAATACTAGTCCACGGTTCTCTAATTCACAACAGCGCAGTTCGAATCTCTCTTCTGAGTAGGAGAATACCGTCTTTCGTGAATCGCCTCGGTGTCAACGCTCGAGACGCTACATCTGGAAGGGAGGGAGTGAGACCCTGAGAGGGAACACCCGGAACAGAACTAATCTATTCTTCTGAGATAACGAACTAATGACTATGCACTGCTCAGTCGCACCCTGATACAGAGCGATAGCGCATACCTCCGTCTTTAGGCGGAGGTCAAGCAATAGGCATTGTGTTAATTCACGAGTCTCCGCTACTGATTGATTTCCTACTCTTCATCGATGGTATTAAGGCGGTATGAACTATAGTATGCAACACGGATGAAGACTACACGGCACGCGACCTACAACCTCAACTACCACATCGTGTGGTCGCCGAAGTACCGCCAGTCGGTATTCGTCAACGAGGTCGCTGACCGTGTGCGAAACATCCTCCACGAAATCGCCGACGAGAAGGGAGTAGAGATACTCGACATAACCGTCCAACCCGACCACATCCATCTGTTCGTCAGTAGCCCGCCGAAACACGCTCCCTCGCTTCTCGCTAACTGGTTCAAGGGAATTTCCTCGCGGAAATACAACCACCGCTACGCCGATAACGAGAGTGAGAAGATTCGCTGGGCGCGAGGCTACTACGCAGGGACGGCGGGGAACGTCTCCAGCGAAACGGTTCAGGACTACATCCAGCGTCAACAGAACTCATGAATTCTGTTTGGCTCACGAGAAACGCGGCGTGTTTCTCGGGACGTCACGAGGAGGGTGACACATGACGGAACTCACCAAGACGCTGGAACTGAAACTGGTCGACCCAAACGCCCACAAGCAGAGGAAACTCCGTGAGACGCGGGACGCCTACCAGCAAGCCCTCGCGGATGCGTTCGACGCTGGTTGTACCACCCAGACCGAAGCGAATGACGTGGTGGTCAACTACGACCTGTCAGGGTACGCGAAGAACGCACTCAAGAAGTACGTCCCGCAACTTACGACGACCTACAACGCGGGCGAACTTCACGACGACCACCCCGTTCGCTTCACCAATGAAGGACTGCGACTTGACCACAAGCCCGAGAACGCTATCGAGTGGTACGTCAAAATCCCCCATCACGAAGACTATCACCTCTGGATACCAGCACAACCGAATCCCGATCAGCGGGACTGGCTGGAAGCGTTGAACGCGGGAGACGCCAAGATGGGCGAGAGTCGCCTATTCGAGCGGGACGGGATGTGGTATCTCCACGTCACCGCCACCCGAAACGTGGAGGACTATTCCGTGGTGTCTACCGACGAACAGACACCCATTGGAGTAGACATCGGAGAAGCGTCACTCGTCACGGTGTGTCACCGCGACGACCACGGTTCTCCGACCGCGCCCGAACTGTGGGCTGACGAGGGCAAGACCGTCCGTCGGCTCCGTAAGACCTACTTCACTGCCACTCGCCGACTCCAGACGCGCGGGAGTGAGCGTATCGCGGAGTCCTTCAGGGACGACGTGTGGAACCTGATAGACGATATATTCCACACCGTCACCCGCGGAGTTGTGGAGTACGCCGAATCCGTCGAGAATCCTGTTCTTGTTCTAGAAGACCTGACGTACATACGGGAGTCGATGGACTACGGCGACTTCATGAATCGGCGTCTCCACGGATGGGGATTCGCCAAACTCCACGCGCAGATACGCTACAAAGCTGTCGAGAAGGGTATCCCCGTCAAGACGGTGAACCCGCGCAACACATCGAAGGAGTGCCATTCGTGCGGTGAAGTGGGGTATCGTCCAAAGCAGGCGACGTTCAAATGCACGAACGACGGCTGTTGGATGGGCGAGTACCAAGCGGATGTGAACGGCGCGATAAACATCGCAGACCGCTACCTCAGCGGAGAGAGTCGTTTCAGAGAACACACGGACGACGATGACTCGGCTGAGGATGGGGCGCGTTTGACCGCGCCACAAGACAGCCAAGCCGATGCTGAAACCCAGCAGAAGACGCTTGGAACGTATGCGTCTTGAAACCATAGGGTCGTTGCACTCGGCCTGAAATCTCGTGGCGAGATTCCCGCGTCTTCAGGCGCGGGAGGAGGTCAATTGAAGCTCTCGACGGTTTTGGAAACGAAAGGAAAACACTTCGATAGAGGTGTGTCCGGGTTCTCAGGAATTGAAAAGCCACCAAGAGACGAGATAATCACAGATCGAGGATAAATAGACATACCATCACTATACTGCATAGACCTGCTGGTCCCATACTGTATATAACAAATTGCTACGTTTCCAGCTCTCAGCTACCGTTGGTCGACATCACACATCGATAGAGGTGTGTGGTGGATGGAGAAACATATCGATAGAGGTGCCTATCGAACCGAGCGGTGTCACGTCTCGTTTCGAACCTGTGCGTTGACGACACTCGTCACTTCGTCCGGAGAGACCATGTCGAGACGCGAATCTTCGCGAAGCGTTTCGAGGATCGTCTCGGGACGTTCGCCGAACTGGAACTCGAGGAACATCCCCGAACTCGGTCCGTGGCTCCGACGTTCGAAGTCGACGAGCGAGTACGTCGTCATCTCCTTCATCTTGTTGACGTAGGTTTCCTGGTGATACTGTTCGGCATCGATCGCGTCCGTGAGGAACTGGTACACTCTGTACCCAGTTGTACTGCGAGCGGATTCGTCGTTTGTCTCAGAAGCCACGGCTGCCGTTGCGTAGAGGCACAATTTCTTCTGTGTACTGATACCACGGACGACTTCGAGGACCCGGTTCTTCTCGACCTTGTCTTGGGCTTCGCGAACGTGTTCTTCACGGACGCTTCCATCACCTTCACGTTCTGCGAGCTCGCCAGCAACGCGCATCAGATCGATCGCCTTGCGAGCATCGCCGTGGGTCTGAGCCGCAAAGGCTGCCGCCAGCGGGATGACGTCCTCGTCGAGGACGTCCTCATAGAACGCGTCCTGGCGGCGACGGAGGATCGACTGAAGCTGGTTCGCATCGTAGTCGTCGAAATGGACGTCCTCGGGCGTGAACGAACTCAGGGCTCGACTACCAACCGACTCCATCATTTTCGTATCGTTAGAGATTGCGACGACAGAGACATGCGCAGTGAGATCGTTCGTTGCACCGGCTCGAGAGAGTTGATAGAGCAGTCGAGAGAACGCCGGCTCCTGTTTATCTCGCCGCCCGACGAGCATATCGAGTTCATCGAGGACGAATACCGCCGAATCGAAGTTCTCGTTGACGATACGATAGAGTTCGTCCCACTTTTCTTTCGTCGCGACGCCGTGTTTCGGGACTTCGACCGCAACGTCGGCTTTGTCCGCAGCGCGACTCGCTAGTTCATAGACGGCGACGCCGAGAGTATCGAGATCCTGGCAGTTAACCTCGATCGTTCCGAACCGAATATCTCGCGTCTCACAGATGTTACTGATGTTCTTGCAGACGGCTTTCGTGATGAGTGATTTGCCAGTTCCGGAGGGACCGTAGAGAAAGAGATTTGGGGGGCGATTGTCGCCGAGAGCGACACGAAGCATCTTGGTAACTTCTTGGAGTTGCCTGTCGCGACCGACGATTCGATCTTCCTCGACGATATGATTTGGATCGAGGAGCGATCGATCTCGAATGAGCCCTTCCTGTTGATCGAATTCGAGTAGCATATCCTCGATCGACTGTGATTCATCTGTCGTCGACGGCTCGGTCGAGGTGGGAGATGTCTCGGGCGTAGTGGAATCAGATGAGGGAACTGCCTGCTCTGTCGTCTCGTTTTCCGATGTCCCCGCCCCGTCTCGACGATCCTCAACGTCGTCCATACGATGATCCATACAGGGTAGGACTAAAAGTGTTCCCCACCCCTATCGATGTGTATATCCCCGATTGAACGGTTGATATACCGGTAATATACGGAGAGAGAAAAGGACATGAGTGAATTAGGTTCTGACGAACGACGAAGTGTTCCGAACGCACAGTGACTTGACTGATCGATCCTAGAGACAGACACCCCTCTATCGATGTGTTTGAGACTTCGAGAGAGAGGGGGTAATTGACGAGCGTCGCTGAGGCGTGACCGGTAATAGAACATCGCTCCGTTGGATTTTGGGAATTGGGGTGTAGCGGACCAGAAAACAGGGTTCTCTTTTCTATTCTACTATACTACTAGACTAGATCTAGACTAGATACCCCCACACCCCTCTATCGATGTGTTCGATGTGTTTCGGCTTGATCGTATTCTGTCATCCTGCAAACGCGGTCCGCTGGACAACTCCTCGAGGACAGAATCATCCCTATACTCTGTCTATACTCCGATCTATAACTATATTCTCGCAAGACGGGTCCCTTTTCTCTCCTGAATGGCCTCCTTCCCTCTTTGACCGTAGCCCAAAACACATCGATAGAGGGGTGTCTGTCTCCTCTATTCTTTCTCATCACATCTTCTGGAAGCGGTCTCACAATACAGAACATATCGATAGAGGCGTCTCTTGATGCGGTTCCTGGTCAGTAGTGGTCAATAACTGAGCCCGTAGTAAGTGAACACATTTTCATCGTTCTGAACTCAACCCTCTCATCGGTAGTCTCTCTTGAGCAGTGCCGACCTGATCAGCTCGAGACAAATGTGACTCCTTTGCAGAAACACATCGATAGAGGGGTGTCTGCATCGGTTTGGTATCTTCGTCTCCCGCTCACTTCGATTGTGACTGTTGTCGTTGAGGGTACGTCGATAGGACAGTCACGGTTGCTTTTCGATCGGTAGGACGGTCTCGATTGCTCTTGGTGCCAATTATCATCTCGCTCTGCGAGTCGCCTTTCACGCCCACGACAGTTGGCACGTTCCTCGGTGTACTGTGATATCTGATGGCGAGGATCATCCCCATCGAACGCTCTACCAATTCTTGGAAATTCTTGGAGTGGGATAGAGTAGATGTCTGAGGTCGAATACAGGTGAATCGGGAATCGAGTCTGCGATTTGTGTGCTAAACGAATTGCGAGACTGAGATCCGCCAGCCAGACTCCGATTCGACACGTGTTGGCCCAGTAGTCGTAGACACTCGGTGGAAAAACTCATTAGTCTAACCGAATAGTCTATCCAACAACCGCTTAGTCTATCGACTGCTTCGGTGCAACCGCGGAGAACAGGCAGACCGCAGAGAACAGGGCAGGTTAGCCACCGGCCTCGAGATCGCATCTCGAGCGTTCAACCTCATTGTGATGTCCCAGACACTGCGGACACTCTACGACATTCCGGATATTCACGGAGAGAGCCCTAAAGCGACGGGATGAATCCGACAACTTCTGTCCAATCTACCGTAGATAGCTACAAATCTTCAATATCCCAAATCCGGTCGGGAGTCCTTGTTCTTCAGCGCGAGGAGGATGTCAATTACTTACCCCCGTTTTCGGTTTCAATTTCATGTGCCGCTTGGAGAATTAGGTCATCGTCGATGCGTTCGAGAAGGTGCTGCTGACCGCGCTCACGCCGATGTTCGATTTCGCCGTCGGAGAGGTTTCACATATCGTGTATTTAAACATTGCGGAACGTGGGCCTGTGGGTCTGAAACAGAACAGTGCAAGAAACTCGAACGACGCTGTATCCTCTCCCTGCTTGCGCCGTCGGCGCTCGCTGAGGAAGGGGTTTTGCAGCTGTCTCCCGCGACACATTTTCGGACAACCATATCATGAAATTCAAGCAATCTCGAACACAAGTAAGGTTGAGAGTATGCGCGTTTCCTATCAACATGCGAACGTTCACAGCGGCAACGAGTCGACACTCCTCCGATTTATGACCGATGACGGAACACGCGCATGCGTTCTCATCGACTCTGGAGACGATGTCGATCTAGATTCGCTACTCGCAGATGACGAGTATTTGAACGCGATACTTCTTACACACGCTCACATCGATCACTATCGGACACTTGCGAGAAGCGTTCGACACAACGCACCGATTTACACCTCGCCGGCGACAACAGCGATCCTCAAGCGCGTACTCCCGGAGGCACAGAAGGATAACGATCTCGGGGATATTTCCGCTGCCGTCGACGCACTCGAGCCAATCGAGGACTGGACGTCAATTCTCCACGACCTCGAGGTTCGGCCGGTCCCTGCAGGGCATACACCCGGTGCAGTTGGCTTCGTGATCCGGTTTCGGGATGAGAACGCAGCCGACGACCGCTTGACCGGTGAGCACCACCTTTTGGCAACTGGTGATTTCACGACTCGCCCCTGTGCAGGCTATTCAGGACTGGAGACCACTTACCCGTTCGAAATCGATGCTGTGCTTCTGAACGCCTCGACTGATGACTCCTATACGACTGCGCTCAATGCATCGTTGCAAACGGTTCTCGAACGAGCGTACGCCGGTTCGCAGGTCGTCGTCGCGACAAGTTCACTGACTGGAATTCACTATGCGACGCTAGTGGGCCACATCACCGCAGCACTCGATCGAGAACTCCCGGTCACGCTCGTCGGCCAGGCTGCCAAAGTGTACAATACACTCGAGTTGGACGTTCCCGGGATTGATACACAGGAAGTGTTCGAGCAGACTGCCAAGGTACTCGAACAGGGACGGGTGACGATCGCTGGACCTGATACGCCACGGAAAGGAAGCACGTCTCGACTCCTGGATGCAATTGCGGACGACCCCACTGGTGTCTTTGTCCAGCTCGCAACAGGCGATACTACATCGGTCTCGAACGTGCGCTGTACGACACGGGCCGTCGAACTTCGCAACCACCCACCTATCGAGACGATCGACGATGTCGTTCATGCCCTTGCGCCGACGCAAGTCGTCATCAAACACGCGACGGGCGACACGCTCAACCGGTTCCAACGCCGCTTCGATCACTGTTTCACCTGGGGGACGAACGACGAAGATATCCATCGGCTCTATGAGGACGGCGAGTGGCTGACTCCTGAATGGATTACGGAGACGACTGCAACAAAGATTCAGACACGCCAATGGGAGGAAGCGCAAAAGCGGCCGTTCGATGGTACTGTAACACTCTCGTCCACTGGGTGGGACTCAGTTGATCTGGACGCGGAGGGGATCGATCTCGAGACACTCGAGACCGTCTTTGCTCGAGCGTCAACGAATCCCTATGTCACATCGGCTCCCGACGACGAGACAGACGCCGATACTGAGACGAACGGCTCCCAACAATACGCCGGAGATGAGTTTGTTGAGGCGGAACTTCTCGAGCGGCTCAAGACTCTCAAAGCGAAACTCGATTGTCCCGAAGAAGAGACCGTTCAAGCACGTGTGTTTACCGATGGTGACGGTGAACAGTTTCTAAAACTCATGGAACAGGCCGATGTCGACGCAGGAGAGACTGTTGAGATCATGATCTCTGGGACTGAGCCCTCGTAGGTCGTTCAAGCTAGCCGAATAAACTGGATCTCGGTTACGTCTGGGTTCGGAGCTAGAGTCGAGAGATGGGCAATTTTGACTCTGCTGACAGCAATTATCGGTATCAACGTGGTGTTGATCTATGCAGTGCCGGACTCGCCAGAGGCAGTAGGGATGCTGGTTGTCTGTGCCGTCGATGCCCTGGTCGTGCTCTTCAGATCCCCGGGAGACGGTCGAATCCGCAGTCGTAATGCAGTCGACGGTACGAATCCCTACGGTGGAATCGTCTCAATTTGGGAGTGGGCGATCGGTCCTGGTGGGTGACGATTGGAACCCACTATGGTTTCGCGTCACAAGCCGCCGTATCCGGACTCAAGACACTCGAACATGGGTGTATTTCGGAGAGGATACAAATTCCACTCCAACGTGATATGTAGAGACAGAACTGATCGTTCTATCGTTGACCCGTGCTTCCGAGCCCTCGACCGGCTTGAGGCGGAGGGGAGACTCGGCAGCGGTGTTGGGCGTTGGTACCGGCGAGAATCTGGAGACGATCAGGGGTCAACAGCAGGGAGCAGCGGTAGTGCTCGACGACAGCCAGGTGACAACGACTTCGGTGGAGTCGCCGCTTCGGACCGGAAGCTCCCACATTGGTCGAGTGGTCATCGTCGAGTCGACCGAGGGCGGTAACGGACGGACGCGAAGCCGGTACTACGAGGTCACTGACGGACATCTCGGGGATCCAGTCGATAGCCTGTCCCACCAGGATATAGAGGTCTGCAACGACTTCCCGAAGTCGGTGTTCGGTACATGGCATGCTTGAGAGTCGGCCAAAGTCGCAAAGTGAAACGAACTCGCTCGACCCGTTACCGAGTCCCCAGCTATCTTTTAGAGTTCCGAATATTACGGAGTTGGCCGAGTGGCCAATTCAATCGAAGTTATACTTAATAGTGAGCGCTGGGATTATGTACTGGTCGATTGCCTCAAAAACGACCTGTCGGGTGTCTGTTCTCTCAAGAGTGAGGTCGGTATTCCGTGCTCCATCCACTGCGGTCACGAGAAACACGGCGGTCTCCTCGGGGCCCACTGGCCGAAAAGTGCCGTCTTCGATACCACCAGCAATGACAGCTGCGCACTCGTTGACTACTTGTTGGTAGTTTCGGGTGAGTCGATGCCGTATCTCGTCGTCAAACGGTGCTCGAGCACGGAGTGCAAAGATAGCAAGAAAGTAGTTATCACCGCCCGACGGCTCTCGATCTGGACCATACGCGTTCCATTTGAGGATGTGTTGTAGCTCTTGGACTGGGTTTCCAACATTTGGATCGCGGATCGATGCTGTCATCCTTTCAAGAAGGTGATCAAGTAGCGAGTAGACGAGGTCGTCTTTGTTTTCGAAGTGATAATGAAGTAATCCACGACTTTTATCAGCCTGACCGGCAACCGCTCGCATCGTCAGTCCCTCATACCCTTTCGAGGCAAGCGTCTGGCGGGTCGCCTCCATTAGGGCTTTGTATGTCTCGTCAGCGTCGTTCATATTCGCAATTACGTTCTATTCCGGGAATACTTCACGGATCAGCGAAACGCTTATGCTTACATATCATTTTTGGCCAATCGGCCAACAACCATGACCAATACCCTTGACTTCGCATCCGTTCAAGTAAGCGATCTCGACGCCGCTGAATCGTTTTATGGAAGTTACAAGGCTAAAACCCCGCCCTTCACAGTAGACGCCGAATCTAATTTGCACCGTTGCTGGTAGGGTCGCTATGGTCGAGATTGATAAGGCAAAACAGGTCTGTCGTGCCGCCTCAACCGTCGTTTATCCAGCACTCGACTTTAGCATCAAACCGTGTGGGAGCTACACGAGAGAGGAGCTTCTCGAAGCTCTCTCTCTCGTGTCGCCTTCGAACAAGAGTTCGCCAATACAGCTGGAAAAACGTGCCAACTCAACAACGGCGAGCCCGTCGACGTCACGTCGACGGCTCGCAATGGACTCGCAAAATCACTTCTCTACCATCTCCGGAACCTGGAGGCGGACGCCATCGACGACCAGTTCGATGGCGTCCGCGATGATCTCTTCGAGATTCTCAGGAAACAACGGCTAGTGCCGGACTGTGTCGATGTTGCGATAGACCTCCATCAGTGGCGGTTTTACGGTGATGCAGACACTGACCACGTTCTGATCACCTATCCCGATCAGGGAACAACTCGAACCTACTGTTTTGCGACGATCTGTATCGTTGCACCAGGAACGCGGTTTACACTCGATGTACTGGCATTGGAGGCGAACGGCTTTCGCGCCAAGCGCGAAGCCGTTCGCTTGCTGCTCGAAACGGCACACAAGTACGTCTCGATCAGACACGTCTCCTCGATAGAGGCTTCTATCAGGTTCACGTCATTGCGGAACTCGAACAGCTTGACATCAACTACATCGTCCGTGCACGCCCGAGTAAAGGGATGAAATACCGTCTCAGCGCCGGCGCTGAGACGGTCGTCGATGAGTATCTCATACAACGAAAGCGGAAACCAACTGCTTCAGTTCCAGCAACTGTGTTTGCCGTTCCACATCGATCAACCGAAGACGAGCACGTCTGGTTCGTGACGAATCTTGAGCTCAAGACAGAGTCGGCGAGAGCGTACGCGGCGGCGTTCCGCCGCCGCTAGGGAATTGAAACATCCTATCGGCAGATCGGTGATTTTCTCCCGAGAACGTCGGCGCCGACGTTCTCGGTGCGGCTGTTCTACTTCCTGTTCGCAGTTGCGATGTACAATCTGTGGATCCTCACAAATGTGCTCGTCTCAGCTGGTGCCATACCAGAGAGACCGCCGATCTCGACGCGTCTCTTCCAGGAATTCGTCGTTGTGACTGACTACGGATAGCGGTTGATTGATCTGACCGAGCTTATCGGTCAGCACGCCATAACTGAGTGGAAACGCTCAGAAACGCCGCCAGCAGCGGCGTTTCTTCGCTCCTTCCATCTCTGTATCGCCCAGAACATCGCTGCTTCACAATCCAAATCGCTTCATCAACTACGACTTCGCTCGGCCGTCGCGTCGAATCGGCAACTACTGTTCAGGGCGGGGATACAGCCGACAACTCTTCCACAATCCACCGTCGATAGCAAGGCCGGATATTCCACGTCAATCGACACTATTAAGAAAACAGCGTTCATAACCAGTTATGAAGCCAGAAAATGAGTCGAACCATCCGAACCTTCGAGGCCACGATACTGAACCAGCAACAGGTTCGTGACGACCTCAACCAACTCGGATGGGCCGCCTCAAAACTCTGGAACGTCGGTCGCTACTACGCACAAGAACAGTGGGACGAAACGGGCGAGATTCCCGATGACGGGGAACTCAAAGCCGAATTCAAAAGCCACGAACGCTACACGGACTTACATTCTCAATCCAGTCAGCGCGTTCTCGAAGAACTCGCTGAAGCGTTCAACGGCTGGTTCGGCAAGCGTCGGAACGGCGACGACCGTGCCCGACCGCCCGGCTACCGCAAAAACGGAGACTCCCACCCACGTTCAACCGTGTCGTTCAAAGCGGCTGGCTTCAAGCACGACGCACAGTTCACCCGCGTTCGCCTCTCAAAAGGACGCAACCTCAAAGAACACCGTTCAGACTTCATCTTGTGCGAGTATCAGACTCGCCCAGATGTTGACCTGACCGAGTGGGACATTCAACAGGTTCGCGCCGTCTACAAACGTGACGAGTGGCGACTTCAATTCGTCTGTCGAACCACCATCGACCCGGAACCACCGGGAGACGAGGTGGCTGGTGTTGACCTCGGTATTTGCAACTTCGCCGCCGTCTCATTCGGCGGTGAGTCGGTGTTGTATCCGGGTGGCGCACTCAAAGAGGACGAATACTATTTCACCAAGAAGAAAGCCAAGTGCGACGATTCCTCGTCCCGTGAGGCGACTCGTCTCGACCGGACGCGAACGGGTCGTCGAACACACTTCATGCACGCACTCTCGAAATCTATTGTCGAAGAGTGCGTTGAACGAAGTGTTGGTACGCTTGTCGTTGGTGACCTCGGTGGCATCCGAGAAGACGACGAGAACGGCGAGCCTCGGAATTGGGGCGACCACGGCAATCTCGACTTGCACGGGTGGGCATTCGACAGCTTCACGACGCTTCTCGACTACAAGGCAGAATCCGAGGGCATCGACGTAGAGTTGGTGTCGGAACGCGATACGTCTAAGTCGTGTTCGGCGTGCGGCCACATAGACGATAACCAGCGCGTTGAACGCGGGTTGTACGTGTGTGAGGAGTGCGATACGGTTGCGAATGCGGACGTGAATGGTGCGGAGAACATTCGGCAGAAGGTACTCCCGAGTCTCGTCACGGATGGCGGTGATAGGGATAACGGCTGGTTGGCACAGCCAGCGGTTCACCTGTTCGACCGTAGTGAGGGCTGTTTCGCCCCACGAGAGCAGGTTGCTAACCGCGAACCGTAATATCCCAACGCGGTCGGGAATCCTCGCCCTTCAGGGCGGGGAGGATGTCAAACAGATGTTCTCGGTAAACGAGGACGACAGTCCACCCGTCGCTCGAGTCTTCGAGACCGAATCTGGCGCAATATTCGCAATTCGCGAACCGTTCAATTCTCTCCCCGACAACCCTGGAGTAGGGTGTTCGCTTTGATTCGATGTTTCAGATCTCGATTCCGTTTACAATCGTGTTGTGGAATCTGATGCCAAGATCGTTTCTGGTCCTGAGCCAGGCAACTTCGGCCGGCAGTTTACCGTCCGTGATCCTGACGGATACATGCTAACGTTCCATCAGATGGACTGATTACACTCTCTAGTCTAGTGATTGGGGGCAGTCTCTCAACAGCATATTTATCAAGTTCATTCGGGGGAGGAGTGCTGTAAGCGTTATCTCAAAGGACTGCCGTATATGCAAGTCAATTACTCATATGCAAACAGTCTCATTCACCGATCAAAACGTATTGGAGACCACCTTATTCGTCCTCAAGCAGCCCAGCCTTCTCGATCTCGTCTCGGACGATCGCCCGGATCTCGGCTTCGCTCCGACCAGTATCGTTCCGTGCAGCGGCGACCTCCTCGTTCAGCGCGGACATGAGTTCAAAGACATCCTCAAGCTGATCGTAGGCGTTCTTGTGCTCGCTCTCGAACATCTTCGCGGACAGCGCCGCCGTATCGGGATCGGCCTCGCGTTCAACGGCAATCGGCGTCAACCGCCGGCTTCGGGTGACCGTCTCGACGCTGTCGACGTTCTTCGCGAGGTGGTTCCCGAGGTGCTCCTGGGCATAGTCTGGCCCGTGGATCAACGCGATCGTCTCCGGATCGACTGTCCGTGCGAAATCGAGTAGCCCTTGCTGGGAAGCGTGTCCGCTCAACCCGCCGACTATCGATACCCACCCGGTCGGGATTGTCGCTCGAGTCACGGGTTCGTTCGAATCCTCAGCAGTGATCCAGGTCACGTTATCGGCAGCCGGCCAGTCGGTCCTAAAGGGTTCGGCGTTGGTGGTGAACTGTACCTCCTCTGTCTCAGCGTCGACTTGGTTCTGGATCGTCCGACCGGTCGTCTGCAGAGCCTGATATCCCGTGAGCAGAACGGTCGCAGCGTGGAACCGAGATGCGAGTTCAACGAGATATCGCGGGGAGTTTCCACCGGTCAGCATCCCCGAGGGAGCGATGATGATCGGCACCTTCCCGCCCGAGGATGGGTCGGCGTCCTCGAGAATCGCTCGCCGGTCGGCGTCGGTCTGGGGGAACTCGACCTGCGGTGGAGAAAACGGCGTGTCATCACCACTCTCTTTCGCACGATTCGTGATCGCCTCGTCCATATAGTCCGTATCGGTGACGTACTCGTGGTAGAGGTCCGTCGCCTCCTCTGCCATCCCGTCGACGACAAGTCGAACCCGGTCACTAAGATCGCCGGGCAGCGTATGAAGTCGATCGGAAAAGAGCAATTGGAGCGTCTGTGCCCGCCCGACAGCGAAGGTCGGGATCAAGACGGGCTCGCGGTTGTTCAACGCCCGTTCGACGGCGTTGTAGATCGTCGTCTGGGCGTCGCTGAATGCCGTATGGCTGTGTGTATCTCCGTAAGTGGACTCGAGGAACAAGACATCAGCCTGCGGTGGGGGCGTGATATCTGGAAGATGGCTCGCGCGGCCACCGAGATCGCCGGAGAAAACGACACGATAGCCCTCGGTCTGGAGCATGAGCCACGCCGAACCGAGCAGGTGGGCAGCGTTTCCGTACTGATACATCAGCGGATCTCGGTCGACCTCGTCGGCAACGGCCTCGACACGACCGCCGCCGTAGTCAACGGGTTCGAAGCGATCAAACACTGCCTGTACATCTTGTTTAGTGAACTGCTGTGCCCCACCGCCGCGATTCGTCTCCCGGCGATGGATCTTCAACGAGTCCTCAAGCAGTGTCTTCGCGAGGTCGATCGTCGGTCGCGTCGCGATGATCGATGCATCATCGTTCAGGTACCCCTGTGCCTCGAGTACGGGCAACCCGCCGCAGTGATCGATATGAGCGTGGGTCAGAAAGACAGCGTCGACTGATTCTGGGCCGAGACCGCGGAAGTCGGGATAATCCCCCTCATCACCTTGATTGAGTCCACAATCGACGAGATAGGTACCATACTCTGTGTCGATTTGGTAGCAACTCCGTCCGACTTCGCGATCACCACCTCGTGGCGTGATGACAATCGGTCGATCTGCAGAGGGATGTACCTTAGCATGCTCGAGTGGATCAAATTCTTGGCCGGCACCGGCGGGTATCCACGGTGTTTCAGGGTTTATTCCAGACATATCCGAATAGAGAGACGGGGGCCACATGGGCTTTTGGTGCGCCAAATGAAAGCTACTCGTCAGCGTCGGCCTCGGTCTCGATGTCCAGTTGTCGCTTGAGTTCCTCGGCGTAGCTGGCAACATGACTTATAATAGTCGCTGAAAGTCAATACACACCTGATCGCATGACGGCTGTGCGATCAGCTGTAAATCGCTTCAGTAGCTACTATAGTTCTCCCGTGCCGTTGAGGCCTATCACGATCTCGTCCGCCAGCACTCCCACATCGACTTTTCCGAGTTGTTGACTGGCAAGGCCCTCGAGGAGCTTTATTACGGGAAGTCGAGGAGAAAGCCTCGCCCTTAGGGGCATAGCGAGAGCAAAGCTCTCGCTGCAACCGAAAAACTCCGCTTTTCGAGGACGGGTGTGAATATTTGACTAGCCACGAACAGTCGCCGAGGTAATCGAACAGAGCGACAACTACCGCACCACCGTCAACCGAATCCTCAAGCGTCTCTGAGACCATGGGATCGTTGGCACAGATGACGGACGATACCACTTCAATGGGGACTTCGAGCAACTTCACGAGTTCGCGTCCGAACTTGTACACCATCTCCACCGACAGCGCCTCGAATCGGCTGCACCGAACGGGACGATTCTCTCGCGGCGGTATACGTCCGGGCTGCTTGTCGCGGGTGACCTCGACGATGTCGGCGTCGATGAGTCGATTGACGTCGGTGTACGCCGTCCCCTGCGCGAGATCAAGTGCGTCTACTATCACCTGAACAGTTGCATTATCCCCACGCGAGAGTACGCGTATAGCTGGGTCAGCTGTGGTTCCTCGAGGAGCGCCTCATCCGTCAGGCGCGGAAAACAACTTCGACGCAGATCCCTTTGACCTGCTGGACGCGGCCACTAGTGTCCTTCTGCCAGAGTTCTTCTTCACTCTGAAAATAATAGTGAGTAAGATCTGTATTCTGTGTTGAACAGCACCATGATCCTCACCGAGCAGAGCTACCCATAGCAAGTGACGCTTGGAGAGGTTGGGTTGGAACGGCTGTGTTGAATCGCTAGATGGCGGCGGGATAGGTCGCTAAATCAAAGGTGATGAAGCGGGAGGCTGCGAGTGTCTATGACGCAAATCTCCCGCTTCATTGGGGAAGTTGTTCCGGTCGCTCAAAGCGTTACTGGTGATGGAGACGAATCCGCCGCCCCGGAAGGAGGCGGCGGATTCGCCGACTATGCACTTGTTTCCCTCCATTGTCTGCGGATTTACCTCGATACGTCCTACCGGATGACGATTGACTTGCTCAAGGAAATGCCACAAATAACCGGGGAGATCGGCCTCAGAGCGGCCGATCTCCCCTCGCCATCCACGTTATGTAAGGTATTCGACCGGATCAGTATGCGCGTCTGTCGAGTGTTGCTGCGCCAGTCGGCGCAGCTACACGATCCATCTGAACACGCTGCTATCGACGCGACATTCTACGAACGAGATCGAGCGAGCCGTCACTACTGCCAACGAACGAATTACCGCGTTCAAACGCTCAAAGTCACAAAACTCGTCGATACAGCAACGCAAGCCGTTCTTGATCTCCACTGTTCGACGACGTTAGAAGGAAGCGACGCAGACCTCGCCGAGCAGATCGCCCGCCGGAACGCGGGCGATCTGCGGTCACTTGCTGCTGACAAAGGCTATGACAAGCAACAACTCCGAGAACGACTGCGTGAACTCGACATTCGCCCACTGATCAAACACCGGATCTTCGCTCCGTACGATCACGCACATAACGCCCGTATTGACGAAGATCGGTACGCTCAGCGGTCAATGACCGAAACTGTCAACTCAGCCGTTAAGCGCTCGCTCGGCTACGCCGTGCGAGCGCGTACCTGGTATCGAGAGTTCCGTGAAATCGCCTTAATGTGTGTCGTCTATAACATCAAGCAGGCCGTCAAACAGTGAAATCCACCGCCTTACAGCGATTCAACACAGCCGTTGGAACCCACATTCCTTGCTGAAGGTAGTGTCGTTCACGGGGCGAAGGATATTACCTTGTAGCGCGTATGGTATTACCTACCTTCGTAGTTATAGTTCGTAGGCCTTAAGTAGTGATCGGCGATTCTGTATATATACGAAGAAGGAGGCGGCGTGTGTGATTCACTCCGCCACTTCGGATGGTTCGAATCCAAAGGGGTTATGTACCCCGGAGGGAGTACGAATACATCCGAAGGAGATGAGGATCCTACCCCTGCGGTCCGCCGTACAGATGGGATCTGATGTTAGCCTTGGTAGTTCGGTGACGCCCGTTTGGTCATCCGACCAGTGTCATCGAACGTGGACCATTTATGTGTGAGTGTGTTTGCAACATTCACCGCCAACAGACCCTCCCCACTATGGGGAGTACATATATAGCATTCCGGTTGATCCTGCCGGAGGTCATTGCTATTGGAGTCCGATTTAGCCATGCTAGTTGCACGAGTTCAGACTCGTAGCAGATAGCTCAGTAACACGTGGCCAAACTACCCTATGGATCCGAATAACCTCGGGAAACTGAGGCTAATTCGGAATAGAGTTCACCACCTGGAGTGGTGTGAACTTGAAACGCTACGGCGCCATAGGATGTGGCTGCGGCCGATTAGGTAGACGGTGGGGTAACGGCCCACCGTGCCCATAATCGGTACGGGTTGTGAGAGCAAGAGCCCGGAGACGGTATCTGAGACAAGATACCGGGCCCTACGGGGCGCAGCAGGCGCGAAACCTTTACACTGCACGCGAGTGCGATAAGGGGACTCCGAGTGCGAGGGCATATAGTCCTCGCTTTTCACTACCGTAAGGTGGTAGTAGAATAAGTGCTGGGCAAGACCGGTGCCAGCCGCCGCGGTAATACCGGCAGCACGAGTGATGACCGCTATTATTGGGCCTAAAGCGTCCGTAGCTGGCCACGCAAGTCTATCGGGAAATCTGCGCGCTTAACGCGCAGGCGTCCGGTGGAAACTGCGTGGCTTGGGACCGGAAGACCAGAGGGGTACGTCCGGGGTAGGAGTGAAATCCTGTAATCCTGGACGGACCACCGGTGGCGAAAGCGCCTCTGGAAGACGGATCCGACGGTGAGGGACGAAAGCTCGGGTCACGAACCGGATTAGATACCCGGGTAGTCCGAGCTGTAAACGATGTCTGCTAGATGTGGCACAGGCTACGAGCCTGTGCTGTGTCGTAGGGAAGCCGTGAAGCAGACCGCCTGGGAAGTACGTCCGCAAGGATGAAACTTAAAGGAATTGGCGGGGGAGCACTACAACCGGAGGAGCCTGCGGTTTAATTGGACTCAACGCCGGACATCTCACCAGCATCGACAATGTGCAGTGAAGGTCAGATTGATGATCTTACTGGAGCCATTGAGAGGAGGTGCATGGCCGCCGTCAGCTCGTACCGTGAGGCGTCCTGTTAAGTCAGGCAACGAGCGAGACCCGCACCCTTAATTGCCAGCAGCACCCTTGTGGTGGCTGGGTACATTAAGAGGACTGCCAGTGCCAAACTGGAGGAAGGAACGGGCAACGGTAGGTCAGTATGCCCGAATGTGCTGGGCGACACGCGGGCTACAATGGCCGAGACAGTGGGATGCAACCCCGAAAGGGGACGCTAATCTCCGAAACTCGGTCGTAGTTCGGATTGAGGGCTGAAACTCGCCCTCATGAAGCTGGATTCGGTAGTAATCGCGCCTCAGAAGGGCGCGGTGAATACGTCCCTGCTCCTTGCACACACCGCCCGTCAAAGCACCCGAGTGGGGTCCGGATGAGGCCAGCGCAACGCTGGTCGAATCTGGGCTCCGCAAGGGGGCTTAAGTCGTAACAAGGTAGCCGTAGGGGAATCTGCGGCTGGATCACCTCCACAGATCGGGATCGGGGCGTCGCCCCGACCCACCTTAGCGGATTGCGGTTCCACGTTCGATCGACCACCGTATGGCCGATCGGGCACCTTTGAACTACCGAGGCTAACATGATACGCTCTGTCCGCCCTTCGTGGGCGGACGTGGGCCCATAGCTCAGTGGTAGAGTGCCTCCTTTGCAAGGAGGATGCCCAGGGTTCGAATCCCTGTGGGTCCATGGCTCGTACTGGTCATCGAATCGTGCCCCTTAAGTGGGAGACGGCTCGATGATTGAGTACGATAGAACCGATGCACCATCCCGTGTAAACGCGGGTGGGAAGGGTTAATGCATGCCGCGTCTACGGCGTGCAGATGAGACCGTGTGTACGTGTAGTCCAGGCGTCCACTGGACCCGTTCCCGGGTCACTACGTGGTTGCTTTGCAACCGCCGATCCGATGAACGTGGCTACTGTGCCAGCTGGTGGATCGCTCGGCTTGAGAGCTGATGAAGGACGTGCCAAGCTGCGATAAGCCTGAGGGAGCCGCACGGAGGCGAAGAACTCAGGATTTCCGAATGGGAATCCCCACCGCAATTGCTTCGCGCAATGGGGAACGTCGAGAATTGAAACATCTTAGTATCGACAGGAAAAGAAAGCAAACGCGATGTCGTTAGTAATGGCGAATAAACGCGACACAGTCCAAACCGAAGCCTTCACGGGCAATGTGGTGTTCGGGCTGACGATCACTCTCCGAAAGTCGACACGAAGTCTCTTGGAATAGAGCACGAAACAGGGTGACAGTCCCGTATTGTCGATAAGTAAGAGACGAGTCAGTTCCAGAGTATCGGGGGTTGGATATCCCTCGTGAATATCGCGGGCATCGACCGCGAAGACTAAACACTCCTCAAGACCGATAGCGAACAAGTAGCGTGAGCGAACGCTGAAAAGCACCCCACGAAGGGAGGTGCAATAGGGCGTGAAATCAGTTGGCGATGGAGCGACAGGGCATACAAGGTCCCGGACAAACGATCGCAGTGCGAACTGCTAGTAGGAAGTTTGGGAAGCCGGTGTTCTGTCGTACGTTTTGAAAAACGAACCAGGGAGTGTGCCTGTTTGACGAGTCTAACTCGCTTATCGAGGAAGGCGTAGGGAAACCGATATGGCCGCAGTGCTTTGCACCAGGGCCACCGTGTTCAAGCGCGGGGAGTCAAACGGGCACGACCCGAAACCGGACGATCTAGGCGTGAGCAAGATGAAGCGTGCCGAAAGGCACGTGGAAGTCTGTTAGAGTTGGTGTCCTACAATACCCTCTCGTGACTTACGTCTAGGGGTGAAAGGCCCATCGAGTCCGGAAACAGCTGGTTCCAACCGAAACATGTCGAAGCATGACCTCTGCCGAGATAGTTTGTGGGGTAGAGCGACGGATTGGGGGATCGCACTCCGAGAGGAGTGCGCCCCCCTGTCCAACTCCGAACCTACAAACGTCGTTTGACGCAGGGAGTCCGGTGCACGGGGTAAGCCTGTGTACCGTGAGGGAGACAACCCAGAGCTGGGTTAAGGTCCCCAAGTGTAGACTAAGTGCGATCGAAGGTGGTCTCAAGCCCTAGACAGCCGGGAGGTGAGCTTAGAAGCAGCTACCCTCCAAGAAAAGCGTAACAGCTTACCGGCCGAGGTTTGAGGCGCCCAAAATGATCGGGGCTCAAGTCTACCACCGAGACCTAGCAGTGCGGATCAAACCGCAATCTTGTAGGTTGGCGTTCTGTTCGGGTGGAAGCACGGGTGAGAACTCGTGTGGACCGTTCAGTAACGAAAATCCTGGTCATAGTAGCAGCGTTAGTCGGGTTAGAACCCCGACGGCCGAACGAGTAAGGGTTCCTCAGCAATGCTTATCAGCTGAGGGTTAGCCGGTCCTAAGTCTGCCCGTAAGTCGAAGCAGACAACAGGGAAATAGGTTAATATTCCTATGCCAGTGTGCACTCAAAGCCGACGCTTTGGGGCCGCCTGAGCTGGGCCTTCGCCCAGTCTAATTGTCGAAATTCGTGGAAGCCGTAATGGCACGAAGCGAACGAATGGCAAGATAGCGCAAGTCAGGCCAACCTAGAGCCCGTGAAAAGGCGAGCACACTGTTCGTACCGAGATCCGACACAGGTACTCATGGCAGCGAAAGCCAAGGTCTGTCGGGATCAACCGACGTTAGGGAATTCGGCAAGTTAGTCCCGTACGTTCGCAATAAGGGATGCCTGCCTCGCGAAGAGGCAGGTCGCAGTGACTCGGGCGCTCCGACTGTCTAGTAACAACATAGGTGACCGCAAATCCGCAAGGACTCGTACGGTCACTGAATCCTGCCCAGTGCAGGTATCTGAACACCCCGTACAAGGGGACGAAGGACCTGTTAACGGCGGGGGTAACTATGACCCTCTTAAGGTAGCGTAGTACCTTGCCGCTTCAGTAGCGGCTTGCATGAATGGATCAACGAGAGCGCCACTGTCCCAACGTTGGGCCCGGTGAACTGTACGTTCCAGTGCGGAGTCTGGAGACCCCCAAGGGGAAGCGAAGACCCTATAGAGCTTTACTGCAGGCTGTCACTGAGACGTGGTCGCCATTGTGCAGCATAGGTAGGAGCCGTTACACAGGTACCCGCGCTAGCGGGCCACCGAGGCAGCATTGAAATACTACCCGATGGTGACTGCGACTCTCACTCCTGGCGGAGGACACTGGTAGCCGGGCAGTTTGACTGGGGCGGTACGCGCCTGAAAAGATATCGGGCGCGCCCCAAGATTTCCTCACCCGAGTCGGAGACTCGGGGAAGAGCGCAAGAGCAAAAGGAAGTCTGACAGTGTCGAACACAACGATCGACGCTGACGCGAAAGCGTGGTCTAGCGAACCAATTAGGCTGCTTGATGCGGCCAATTGCTGACAGAAAAGCTACCTTAGGGATAACAGAGTCGTCACCCGCAAGAGCACATATCGACCGGGTGGCTTGCTACCTCGATGTCGGTTCCCTCCATCCTGCCCGTGCAGAAGCGGGCAAGGGTGAGGTTGTTCGCCTATTAAAGGAGGTCGTGAGCTGGGTTTAGACCGTCGTGAGACAGGTCGGCTGCTATCTATTGGGGGTGTTACGGTATCTGACGGGAACGTTCGTATAGTACGAGAGGAACTACGAATGGGTGCCACTCGTGTACCAGCTGTCCGGAAGGGCACGTGCTGGGCAGCGACGCACCACGGGGTAAGAGCTGAACGCATCTAAGCTCGAAACCCACCTGGAAAAGAGATACCATTGAGATCACTCGTAGAAGACGAGTTCGATAGACTCGGGGTGTACGCACCAAGGCAACGAGGTGTTGAGCCCGCGAGCACTAATCGATCAAGCCACACATTCATACATTACATCGCATTGGATCCGTGACGCGAGAACGGGTCCGGACGTAAACTGGACTACACGTACACACGGTTAGACACGCCACCGATATTGGCATGACAACGGTTCGATCCCGTTGATCGGCATTAGGGCGGCCACAGCGGCGAGGTACCTCCCGTACCCATCCCGAACACGGAAGATAAGCTCGCCAGCGTTACGGTGAGTACTGGAGTGCGCGAGCCTCTGGGAAATTCGTTTCGCCGCCACCATTCATACTCACATTCACACAGCGACCGCTAATAATACTCCTTATCAGAGAGACGAAACAGCAGGAAGAACCTCATAAACTCCATATGCCCTCCAAATCATGAAGGTGATATGGCCAAGATCTCCTGGACATTGAAACTGAGGTTCTGCCAAGTTGCCCTCAGCCGTTCGGCTTCATCGGGCTAAGAGTGTCAATGTCTAAATAGATATAGACGACGCCCATGGGTAACGTATATTGTTATATAATCTCCATAACACAGTGGAAATACATGACCACCATATTTGATTATGAGAGTCGTGCCGACTGCAGAAACAATCACTAGATTCGATCGAAAGTGTCATTTTCATTTCGGCTTTCCAGATGGAGGCTTTGAGATAGAGTACTGATATCGCAGGAAAAGTTACTTTTTGCAGCGCGATTACTCGTGCGTATGAGCGACGAACCTCTTGATGATCTCGATAGACGTATTGTATATAGCCTTCAGCAGAACGCTCGCAAGACATCTGCAAGTGAAATCGCAGAACAGGCAGGCGTCTCGGCTAGTACAGTTCGGAACCGGATACGAAACTTGGAAAAGTCAGGCATCCTCACCGGATATCGTCCTGAAGTAAACTACGAGGCTGCTAGTTACCAGCTACAAACACTTATTGTCTGTACTGCACCCATCCCTGATCGAGAGGTCCTTGCGCGGAAAGCTTTAGAGGTGCCAGGCGTTGTCGCAGTCAGAGAAATTATGACTGGCACTGAGAATGTTCACGTTGAAGCGATTGGATCAGATAGTGACGACCTCAGCCGGATCGGTAGAGACCTTGACGAGCTCGGCCTTGAAGTCGTTGATGAGGACTTAATACGAAACGAGTATGAGCGCGCTTTCCACGGGTTCAACGTCGAAAACGTGTAGTAATTTCCGAAGTATCTCCTTTTCGTGATTAGTTAGGAGAGTCCGTGATATCGACGAACGCCGAGAATACTCGATATTATCTATATTGTATTCTACAGGACAGTACCGCAGAATCCCGAGGTGTATTTTGCTGATCCGCGAATGAAACACTGTGTTTATGCTGATCCGGGTCAAATAACCTATACAGAACTAATCACGAGTGGCTCCTTACCGACCCGCGCAACGTGAATATGTTGACTATATTGACGTTGATACCGTCTCTGGACCTCGCGACTAGGTGAAGAGGTAGCCGAACAACTAACAATCTAAATTAATGGCAAAAGAACTTGAACGAGACCTCGGACTGTTCGCAGTAGTCGCTATTAGTATCGGTGCAATGATTGGAAGCGGGATCTTCATACTCCCTGGCTTAGCACTGAAGACAGCAGGACCGGCTGTTATTCTCGCGTACCTACTTGCAGGGGTGCTTGTCCTCCCGGCCGCCCTAAGTAAGGCAGAGATGGCGACAGCGATGCCGGAGGCTGGTGGCACATACATCTACATTGAGCGGGGCATGGGTCCGCTACTCGGAACAATCGCTGGCGTCGGCACATGGTTTTCTCTGTCGTTCAAGGGCGCATTGGCGCTGGTCGGAGGCGTCCCCTATCTATTATACCTATTGACTTGCCGGTGAAGCCGGTTGCACTCGTGTTGGCGGCCGTTCTCGTACTCGTCAACCTCATTGGCGCAAAACAGACTGGGCGCTTGCAGGTCGTTATCGTTACAGTGATGCTCGCGGCGATGGTGTGGTTCGTCGTCGGTGGGCTCCCATCAACAACCAGCACCTACTACGGCGATTTCTTCAGTAAGGGTTCCGACGGTCTCCTTGCTGCCACCGGTCTTGTATTCGTCTCGTACGCGGGCGTGACCAAGATTGCGAGTGTGGCTGAGGAGGTGGAGAACCCAGATCGAAACATCCCTCTGGGGATCCTCGGATCGCTTTCCTTCACAACGCTCCTATACGTACTCATCGTCGTAGTGATGGTAGGCGTAACGCCGCCTGACCTGTTGAGTGACTCCGGAGTACCGATGATTCATGCGGCCGAAGCAACGCTTGCCTGGCCAGGCGTAGTTGCCGTCATCATTGCGGCTGTACTCGCACTGATCAGTACAGCCAATGCTGGTATTCTGTCATCGTCTCGGTATCCATTTGCGATGGCTCGAGACAAGCTTGCACCGCCATCTCTGACGGAAATCCACGAGAAGTGGGGAACGCCCGTGCGGGCGATAACTCTTACTGGTGCTGTGATGTTGTTGCTCATTGCATTTGTCCCGATTCTCCAGATTGCGAAGCTGGCGAGTGCCTTCCAGATCATCGTATTTGCATTAGTCAATGGCGCGGTTATCGCGTTTCGTGAGGGGGACGTTGGGGAGTACGATCCCAGCTTCGAGTCGCCACTATATCCATGGACTCAGATCTTCGGGATCGCCGGCGGATTCCTTCTTATCGGGTACATGGGAACGATTCCGCTTGTCGGTGCTGTTATCATCATAGTCGGATCGGTGCTATGGTATGCTTATTACGCACGAGATCGCGTCCAGCGCGAGGGTGCTGCCACGGATGTCGTGCGGCGGACTGTCGGGAACAAAGCCGTTGAACGGACAAAGTCGACGTTCGAAGTGATCGACGGATATGAGGTGCTCGTTGCTATCACCGAGGAAACGAGTGAGCAACGAGAGCGTACGCTGATTCGAATCGCCGCTGACATCGCCCGCGAGAATGACGGGGCTGTTACCGTTGTTCAGTTCGACGAGGTGGCTGATCAGGTATCGCTCCAACAGGCGTCAGAGACGCAGTCGCCAGCAGACATTGAGTTTGAGGAACAGACTGAACCTCTTACTGAGAAGTTTGATGTCCCCGTTCACTATGGCGAGATTGTCAGCCACGATACAAAGCGAGCAATCGCTAACTTTGCCGAACACGAGGGTGCAGACTTCCTTCTGCTCGAACGAAGTGACGACCCATTGTACGCACCAATATTCGGTACTACTGTTGAATGGATCTCCCGCAATGCTCCATGTGATGTCTTACTTATTGAGGACCGCGATTTGGACCAGATTGACTCTGTCACAGTCATCACCAATCGCGGCCCCTTTGATCCGCAGAAGATCACTGTTGCGAATGCAGTGGCGAGTGAGGCAGGAGGGAGTATCGAATTGTTGTATCCTCTTGATAGTACGGCAACTGAGACTCAGTATGAGACAATAGACGAATATCTCGCAGAATTAGAGTCGTTATGTACGGTCCCTGTGAATCGATCGGTTATCAAGACTGACGAACCTGAACAAGATTTCATCTCAGTGAGTAACACTTCCGATATACTTGTCATTGGAACGGATGGGGGTCGGATACGTGGGAATCTCTTCGGGCGGCCGGCAGATAGAATCATTGATAACGTTGATTGTACGGCGATCCAAGTCGAGCCAAAATGGGGTGGACCCGGTCCACTCCGTCGAGCCGTCGAGCGAATTGTATTCTGACTTTTGGATATAACGGTTATCCCATTGCAAAGGTTTTCTACTTGATACAGAACGATAGCGCATACCCGCGTCTTCAGGCGCGGGTCGAGCGGTAGGCCTATCCGACCAACTGTCGTAGATGGCCGGAACGGATTTCCATCAAAACTGGTTTAGTGTGGTGCGTCGTAGCATAGAGTGCGACGAATACCGTGAGATGCCGTTCCTGAACCACAAAGGATGGCGAACCAGCGGTGGTTCGCACGGCGATGACATGGTATTCGACGGGGCCTGTTTGACCGGGCCACAGCCCTATACAGGGGAGGAAACGAGAGTTCCCCCGGTGTGTCGCCGGTTCCCCTTGAGTGCGGGCTGGAACCTCGAACGCCACACCCGGCGGAAATCAGATGGTCGGATTCCACGCCCTGAAGGGCGTGGAGGAGGTCAATGGTCTGTTTGCATTTCGTCGTAGCGAACCGACAACGACACTCTCTATTTACGAACTAATCCCTACCGTGTTCACAACGCTGTCACCCTCTTGATTTCCGATATTTCCTTGCATGACTGTAGATTCAACGCGTGTCGGTTCGTCGTCTATAGTAGAATCTGGAAGTCTTTACAGGCCGATTGGTAGAGACAGGCTCTTTCCGACGGCTTTCGAGGTCACAACAGGAATGTGAGTAGAAACTTCTGAGGATTACTATAGTTCCTAAGACTCAGCCGGAAGTAAGAGTTGAACGTTCCGCTCCCACCGAATTTCTTCGTTCGAAACTGCTTTTTTGGCGGGTCCGAAATTTGTGCCGTGAACGAAGATCGCCTGCAGTTCTGGTCACTCTATCTTGCCCGATTTGCGGAGGGGTTCGGTTTTGTCACGTTGATCACGCTGTTGCCGTACTACATCAACGCGCTCGAGCCGACCGACATGACGGTCCTCGGGCTAACGATTAGTGCCGGGCTCATCGTTGGTCTCTATACGACAGGGTTTACTTTCGCCCAGACGCTCGCTGTCATCCCAGTCGCGTGGGCTGGTGACCGATTCGACAAACGGACCGTGTTACTTGTCATTCTCGGGATTGGGATTCTCGTCTACGGACTGTTTCCGATAGTCGACTCAAGCATCTCGTTTATCGCAATTCGAGGGCTGCAAGGGATTGTTGTTACGGGAACTGGATTAATGACACTCTCGCTCGTCGGGCAACTTGCCGAGGTCGGTACACGGGCAAATTACATCGGCAAGGCCAATGCAGCGAGCTTCGCCGCGTCAATCGTTGGGAGCCTCAGTGCGGGGTGCTCTACGAGGCGTTCGGCTTCGGCTCAATCTTCGTGATTATCGTCGGTATTGTGCTCGTTGCATGGGTTGGGACGGTCTTCTATCTCGATCCCGACGAGACACGTGTCCATGGGTTTCCGTTTGCTGATCTTGCACTCAATCGCCGAATCCTCACCCTCTCGAGTTTTCGCTTCCAGTACGCTTTTTCGGTCACGCTCGTTCGAACGTGGGTCCCGATTTTCGCCGGTGTCTCCGCCGCCCAGGGTGGCCTCGCGTATGGTGGTCTCGCGGTCGCGCTCACTGTCGTTGCCGAGAAGTTCACCAATATGTGCTGCCAGCCCTTCACAGGGCGGCTTTCGGACAACTATGGCCGGGCAATGTTCGTCTTCGCTGGTGGAGCGGCCTATGGCTTGATTGCACTGGTGGTCCCCTTTTCAACAGCGATTGGTATCACGCTCGGACTGCCCACAGCACTCTCAGTGGGGATCCCGGCAGCCATGGCTGGCGTGACGTTTCCCACGTGGCTGCCACTCGAGGCAGTACCGGCCCGAATCATGCTGTTCGGTGGTGTTTCCCCAGCATTTATTCCCTTGGTCACGCTCTCAGGGCTGCTGGGTATCGCGGATAGCTTCCGCGAACCAGCAAGTATGGCACTATTTGCTGATGAGGGAACAGATGATGGCGGTGTCGCCTCGAGTTTCGGGATTCGCGAACTCATCTGGCGACCGGGAAGCGTCATTGCACCGTTGCTTGGTGGCTGGCTCATGTACGAAATCAGCATGGCGTCGGTGTTCTATATCGGTGGTGCGTTCGCACTGACCGGCGTTGGATCGTTCCTCGTAATTCTGGTGTGGTTCCACGGTCCCGATGCACTCACTGAGTGGTGATAGTGGTCTGGGGCTTGGTGCTCGCAACCGGTGTAATCGACGTTGTGCTTCCTCGTCCTCCACGGGAAGACAACCGGTAGTGTTCTCCTCCTAACCATCGTCAACTTTCAGGTGGTCGAGTATAGATATCAAAAGAACTACCAGTTCTCGATACGAGAGATACTGATCGAAACGTATGTTGAGAGCGATTATTTCCTTTGACTGGAGCGACGATTGGTTACCTGTAGTGTAGCGTTATTTCACTCTCTCTGAAGTCAACGAAATAGAATTTTAACTTCAGTTCCGTCTCAAGAAGATGCGATAATTCGCCAGAATAGGACACTGAAACGGATTTCTCGGTACTGCAATCCGTCCTCACGAATTCCGCGTTCGCTGATAATCCAACTGGAGCGTACGGTTCGATTCTCGTTCTACCCATATAACTCCGTCAGCGAGTTCTGTAAGCGCAGTCATTGTTGATTCGCTGTGTTCTGTGTATTGGACGCTAAACACGGTTAGGACCGAGTCAGACTGTTGCCGTTTAATCAGTTGGTCAAGTACGTTGATGACACGTTCACAGCCGTTCGCAGCGAGTATGGGTGTGAGCGATCGAAGTACGAAGTGTGTTTTCGAACAAGATGGTGTGAGTGCAGTGTCTAGTTCCCTGAGGGCAAGCGCAATTTGGGCTAGTTCTCCTGGATGAGTGCGGTAAACGATAGGGGTTGGCTGATAGAGCGCATCACGATGGTTGTCAGCCGTTGTATCGATGATTCCAAGACAGCTGTCTGCTATCGGCGAGATCGTTTTTGTTGATGGATCGTTTCTTCAGCCCCAGCCGTCGTCACGACAATTCGGCAATCGTCTGGATCCGCATATCGACTCGTAATATGAAGCGGAAGTGCGTAGCCAGTAAGAGGACTTGGTTTCGCAATACAAAGCGTTGATCTACTCGGAACAGTTTTCGGAAGCCCCTTGAAATTGATTGCGGTGTCGGAAACGATCTGATCGTCTGTCTCGGAATGTGTCATATATTGGTTAATCAGTATGGTGGTTGTTTGTAGTCGATACTACACTGCTACGATGATGGGAATCCTTCCTGTCTGAGATCGGTGAGCGCTTGCTCTGGGTAGTGCCGTTCACCACAGACTCGGCATTCAGCGACAATAACGGTCGTCTTGTTCTCACATTGGATCTCTGCTTTTCGGAGCTCACCTCCACACGCTGAACAGGGAAGATCGAATTCTGATGTCATATTTTGGCTGATGTGGTCTCGTCCTGAAATGGCGCCCAATCGCAACACGCCCACTCTCAAATGTGGTCTATTCGTATTCGTGTCGGTCACCGCCAGCGAATAGCGCCAAAACCGGCGCAGCAAAGGAAACGAGACCGCGAAGTCAGGCTATTTTTCTATACACAGTGGTAAATACGTTTCCCTGAAGATGAATCAAATATAATATATATGTTCTGACTTTCTGCATTCTAAGTAATACTCTCTTGGTGGAGTTTCTCTAATATCCTAATCCAGCATGTGGTACCATGGGAGTCCTGCGTCTTCAGGCGGGGAGGATGTCAATTGCGGGTCAGTGCGTGCTCCGCTTTTTTCCTGCTGGTTCTTGAACGGGACATCATGTGCATCGTCTCACCCCTCGGATACTCCGTGTTCGATGCTTCCGTTCGCGCTGTAGGTAATGTCGATGTCTGAGTATAGCACATATTCCCCGATTGAAGCCTACAGCATCGTCGGTAACCTCGAGACGTGTGCGCTCGTCGCGCCGAACGGATCGGTCGACTGGTTCCCCTTCCCGCACCTCGAGTCGCCGAGCATCCTCGCCGCGATTCTCGACGCCGAGCGCGGCGGTCGGTTCCGGATCACACCGGCTGATTCCTTTGAGACGGATCGACGCTACGTCAATAACACGAACGTCCTCGAGACGATCTTTCGAACCGACGGCGGCACCGCGACGATGACGGACTTCCTCCCACCGGCCGGTCGAACCAACCACCCGAAGAAAGTCCTCTACCGCAAGCTCTCCTGTGCGGACGGAACCGTTGATTTCGAGGTCGAACTCGACCCGCAATTCGATTACGGGCGTGCAGGGACGACGATTGAATCCACGGATCGAGGCATTCTCGCCGAGGGTCAGGATGAACGGACGCTGCTCGAGAGCCCAATTGACCTCGAGATCAATACCGGGCGAATCACCGGCGAACTGTCGCTCGAGGCTGGCGAAACGGAGTGGTTTCTACTTCGGTGTACGGGTGCCGAGGACGCAAATACGGATCCGGACGCCGCGCTGGACGAGACGATCGAGTACTGGACTGACTGGGCACACAGCTGTGGCCCCGAGGACGACTGCGCGTTCGAGGGACCGTGGCACGACTTGGTCGTCCGTTCAGAGCTCGTTCTCAAGCTCCTCACACACGCCGAATCGGGGGCGATCGCAGCTGCGCCGACTACGTCGTTGCCCGAGGACATCGGTGGCGTCCGCAACTGGGACTATCGGTTCAACTGGCTTCGAGACGCTGGGTTCACCGTCCAGGCGCTGATGAACCTCGGCACCGCCGACGAGGCGAACGACTACTTCGACTGGTTCATGGATCTCTGTCAAGCCGACGAGCCAGACGCAATCCAACCGCTGTACAGCCTTCACGGCGAGTCCGATCTTGAGGAGCGCGAACTCGATACCTTCGAAGGGTATCGCGGCTCGCGGCCGGTCCGGATCGGAAACGAAGCGGCACAACAGCGACAGCTCGATATCTACGGGGAACTCCTGCTATAGTAGAGTTTGGAAGTCTTTGTAGTGGCACCCGCCGAAGATTGGCGTATCTCGTTGTCTCTCGAGGATCTGATGAGGGGAGTGAGTAGATACTTTTGGGGATTACTATAGCTGTCGACGAGATGCGCCAACATGGGCGGGAGCTGGCCGACGAGGAGTGGGAGCGGATCCGTGATATCGTCGACTACGTTCGCGAAATCTGGGACGAGCCTGACGCAGGCATCTGGGAGGTTCGTGGCGGAAACGAGCACTTCGTCTATTCGAAAGTGATGTGTTGGGTTGCCCTTGATCGAGGTATCGCGATTGTGACCGACGGAGACCACGATGCCTCGCTTGAGGCATGGCGAGAGACCCGCGAGACGATCCGGATGGACGTCCTTGAGAACGGGTACGACGAGGACATCGAAGCGTTTGTGCAATCGTACGGAACCGGTGCGCTCGATGCGACGGGGCTGTTGCTCCCGATTATCGGCTTCCTCCCCTTCGACGACGATCGTATTCAGAAAACGATCGACGCGATCGAGGAAAATTGGTCGACGATGATGTCTTCGTGCAGCGGTACGACGGCGACGACGGGCTCCCGGGCGACGAGGGGGCGTTCATCCTCTGTTCGTGCTGGCTCATCGACGCGCTCGCCCTCTCCGGTCACATCGAGGAGGCACAGTCCCGATTCAAGTCGCTACTTTCCTACCTGAATCCGCTCGGACTCGTTGCAGAGGAAGTCGATCCGGAAACCGGTGCGCACCTCGGAAACTACCCGCAGGCGTTCAGCCACATCGGGATCGTCAACAGCGCCCTCTATCTCGGCTATATGCGAGGAAACGAGACACCCGGGCCGGCACCAATGGGGATTCGGCTCGGTGATCCGGTCATATCTCTCGAGAAATAATTCATGTTTATCAGGGAGTGACAACGGATCGTAGTCGAGACCGTCGTCCCGAGAACCGGCCGTCAGAACGTAATGATCTCGTTCTCGTCGATGCACACGAGACCAGCGTCCTCGACGGCCTCGTCTGCGCCGAACGCGCCGGCGCAGTAGTCGCAGACGGCCGCTTCGCCTTGCACCGCCTGATAGAGGTCGTGATCCGAGGATGACTCCAGTCCTCGACGGATCGAATCGGAGTCTTCGTGCACTTCTTCGTTGACTTCTCGAACAATATCAGCGAAGGCGACGCTATTGACTGACGCATCGATCCCGAACTCGTCGGCACGCTCATCGTCTCGAGGACTTCTGCGCGGTAGGCAGCATCTTCGAGGGGAATACAGCCGCGATTGAGGCAGGGGACCTCCGAGATGTCCCTTCTCCACGACGGATTGACCGCGCTGCGCGGCCACGTTCGCCACGTCCAGGCCTGATCCGGAGCCAACCACCAGAAATCGCACTCCTGCATGCGCTGGGGTGACACGTCCGTCGTAATGAAAAGAGAGTGGGAACCTCTTCGCGTCTGTGTGTGACTGCTGCATTGCCGAGAACCATTGAAACGATTTCGAGGTGAGCAAACCGACACATGAACGATCAGCCGTCCTCACTGCGAAAACTGCCCCCGATTGGGTCACGGAAGTTCCGCCGAGTGCCAAATGATCAACGGCTTGGTCGACGAACTATGTCTCGAGGAGCGCCCATTCCGAATCGGGACGGCACGCTCCCGTCATCGGTTGCTTCGAATTCCACGAGTACTTCGGTGTGATTCCAATCCGCGGGCGTCCGGGCCGGTGAACTATGGAACGATGGTTCTGAGTAGGGATGTCAGTCCCAGTGTATTCGAATGGCATTCTGAGGCCGTTTGTCACCTCACAGAGTCAACCCTATGCTCGCTGAGGGGTATTCTTAAGCGAGTCGATAGCAAAGAGTGGTATACGAAGTTGAGATGAACGATCTCTCTGATCCACGGCCACCGCTTCCGCAGTGGATATTGGACACGTACGATGTCCTTTGTACTCACAGTCTTCATTCGGCCGAACATGAAGACGTGCAGTCGATCCCTCGAGAGCAAGCGCTTGAGGTCCTCCGCAATACCGACGAATTGGCTCTCGAACCCGAGGATGCGACCCATGCACTCACCCGGTTGATCGAGCGAGGCTACTTCTACGAGGTCGATAGCGAACTTCGTGTGACGACGCCGGAAGACCATAGTACCAACTGAAACGAGTTACACGTCGATCGCATGGCCCGCGGTTCGGAGCGAGCGACGTGAGCGAGAACCGCGCTCCCGTCGTACAATCGGGTGTGCAGTGACTGTCAGTGGCTACTATCACTCGTGGACGTGGTTCGAAACGCAATACTGGCTTTATAGCGTAATCGAGTATCGGTTTCTGTGATCGTTCCTTCACCGATCTCCGCTGGATCGGTAGAAAACTGCTCGCCTTCATCGATCACGCCGATCCAAAATATGTGGCAGCGATAGTCTCAATCGGCGTCGACGATTGAGTATTCCTCAGAGGTCTGGCGACGCGACTCGACAGCCACACGGCGCCGCGACATGCTCCATCGGACCGCGTGTGTGTACTAGAATCACTGCTTTCCCACAGTGCGGACACGGCGGCAGCGCCCAGTCTTCCTCCTCTCCTGACTGTGTCTTCTCGCTCATAGCCACCTCGAGCGGCGACTATCTGGACTGATGGTTACTCGAGTACGATACGACTCTCGTGCGGGACGTTTATATCCCGTTAGAAGTAAGCGAAACATGGCTTGCAAACCGCTCGTGTTTGGAAGCCACGTCTCGGGTGCTCCAGCACCCGGGGCATTTCAACGCATGCCCCCGCGACGAGGTGGAGCGCGGCTTCCATCTTGATTAATGACACCTAGTTACTTATAGCATTGGGATTAGCACTCGAGAGAAACAGCTCGGCACCAATCCTGATTGTGACTCGATGACACAATCCACTGACAATAGAACGGGTTGAGTTTCTAACCCATACATTCAAATAACAAGAACTGGTATCTCGTAGGAAGGTTAGGTCGGAACGGAGCGGATTCCGAACGGCCTTCGAAGGCGGTCTATCCGCCAACCCAATGAGACAGTATCCAAAACGCCGATGTGGTGAACGCGAACGTTAGAAGCGTTTGTCTTGGCCCGTCGGTTGAGCAAGCCCAAGATACCTCTGAATTCGCTGAAGCGTCAATGACCTCCTGCTGGCAAAAACAACAGTTGGGAGTCACCGATGCCGAGGATAGGAGTAACGGCGGTTTGGCACCGGCCTCAGAACGCAAGGCGTTCTGATGGGCTGCACGAGAGCTTCGCTCTCGTGAACGCCAGTTAGCCACCGACCACGACGACTGGGTTAAACGGGTTCCCGCAAAGTGGCGGTATCCATGGTTGCAAACCTGAAACTCCCACCGCTCGGGATTCCTCCGCATTTACGCGGAGGAGAATGTCAACCGCGTGCCACAGGAGCTCACCTAATTCATCTGTACAGCGAACGGGCGTTTCAGAGAATAGTTCTTAAAGGAATTTCCACACATAACCCAGCCACAGGCATTTCAGGCGATTGCTATACGATGCGATTGATTCCCGATCATCTTCTGCAACAGAACGGGTGGCGTGAGATGGCCATGAGAAACACACTCTACTCCCTGTTTCAGGATACGCTACACCATGAATTTGACGGCTCAGGAAAGTAGTGACCTTCAGTCTGATAGAGAGTAGGACAGAGGAATGGGTTGACGATCTGCCAGAACGTTCACTCATCTGGGGCCTTTGCTGGAGGAAGCGTAAACGAGAATGTCGTTCCCTCGTCAGGTCCGGACTCGACCCAGATCTCCCCGCCGTGGCGCTCTATGATCCGTTGACAGATCGCCAGTCCGATTCCAGTACCAGAGTATTCCTCGTGGTTATGGAGCCGCTGGAATACCTCGAAGATACGGTCTTGGTCGTCAGAATCGATGCCAATCCCTTCGTCGTGAACTGAGATCATCCATTTTTGTCCTCGTCGATCCGCTTCGACATCGATCTGTGGCGGTTCGTCTCCGCTGTACGTGATCGCGTTATTGAGGTGATTTTGGAATACCTGGCGTAACTGACTCTCGTCACCCTCTACATGGGGGAGTTCATCGATTGTGATCTCGGCGTTCGCCTCCTCGATCTGAAGGCGTAGATCCTCGAGTACGCCCTCGAGAACAGTATTTAGATCGACTGGTTCAAACGGATCGCCCTGTGTATCGACGCGTGAATACTTGAGTAGGCCGTCGATCATCTCACGCATCCGCTCAGCCCCATCAACAGCGAACTCGAGGAACTCCTCACCGTCTTCGTCGAGCGCATCGTCGTATCGCTCCTCGAGGAGTTGCAGATAACTTGATACCATCCGGAGTGGCTCTTGGAGGTCGTGTGAAGCCGCGTACGCGAACTGTTCGAGGCGCTCGTTCGATTCCTCGAGTTTGTGCTGGTGCTCTTTGCGCTCGGTGATGTCTTGAGCTATTGTCATCCCACCGAATACATCTCCGTCAGCGTCGTTGATGGGGACAACATGGACGACCCATTCTCGCTCGATATACTCGAGTTCGACTTCCTGTGGCTCCCCGTTGAGTGCAGCCTGAAACGCAGATTCGAGCGAACCAGAGACATGGTCGGGCCATACGTCTTGGACTGATTCACCTTCGATGTCAGTTGGTGACACTGGAAGCTTGTCGAATGCTTGGCCTGTTGCGAGCTTGTATCGGAGATCATCGTCGAACAGAGTCACGATGCCGTTTGGGAAGTTCTCAGCAAGCGTTCGATATTGCTGTTCAGACTCCCTGAGTCGTCGTTCGCGCTTCCGACGCTCAGTAATATCGCGGCAGACGGCTACCATATAATCTTGCTCCAACTCGACGTAGGTCACGTTGACTTCCGCCGGATAGGTCGTCCCACTTTTTCGCTCGTGTACACCTTCGATAGTCACTGCGTCCTCATTCTTCACATCCTCCACATGCGATTGCCAGTCTTCGATGTCAGTGAATCGCCGTTCTATATCAGGTGCTGCTAGCTCGAGCAGTTCGTTTCGGTCATATCCGAGGCGACGACAGGCGGTTTCGTTAACATCGAGGAACTGGCCTGTCTGGGGATTCATCACCAAGACGCTATCAGTGGTGTTATCGAGCAGTGTCCGGAATAACTCGAGTTCTTGCTCGCGCTCCTTTCGTTCAGTAATGTCCCGGAAGTAGACTGAGAGGCCAGTTTCCGAGGGATACGCTCGTACCTCAAACCAGCTGCCGAGCGGTTCGGGGTAGTACTCCTCGAATGAAACGGTTTCCTGCTGGTACATCGCTTGCTCGTATTTCGGTTTAAACGACCGGTTGAGTGCAGCTGAAAACGCCTCCCAAATGTTCTTTCCAACTAACTCCTGGTTCTTGAGGTTGATCAAGTCGTGAGCGCGGTCATTGAGATAGGTAAAATTCCAGTCTTCGTCCAAGGCGAAGAACGCGTCCGAAATACGGCCATAAATCTCCTCAAGTTTCCGCTGAGTCTGCCGGTTCTCGATCGCCGTTGCAAGGACGTTTGCGACGCTCTTAACGAAGTTAGCGTCGTATTGTGTGAAATTCTTCTTCTCCGTTGTATGCGTTCCCAGCACGCCCCACGGGTCTTTGACCGAACCGATGATCACGCTGATCCCGCTGACAACATCGTGGTTGATGAGCAGGTCTGGCCCGGAGAACCGTTCTTCGGTCCGAAGATCGTCAACAATGATCGGCTGTTCGGATAGTAGCGTGTAGCCCGCTTGGGAATCTAAATCTGTCGGGACTGTTGCGTTCCCAACCAGCCCTTCCCGCCATCCAATTCCCTGTCGAAGAAAGACCTCGTCACCGTCGGGAAGCAACTCGAGAACTTTCGCGTACTCGTTATCCAGTGTCTCGGCAACGGCGACCGCAGCGTCTTGCATTAACTGGTCAAGATCGTCAGTCTCGAGCGCTTGCTGACCAAGTTCCGCAACGATCTCCTGCTGGCGGATCCGGATATGCGTTTCTGCGTCTGCATCCGCGTGAGGAGACGTAGGCATCCCAACAAAATAGTATCGTACACCGGATAAAGGATTCTATCAAGGCTACGATACGACACTCACGTCTACAGGCGGAGCAGGCCGAGTGCCTCGGGGCTTGACCCCGAGGCGGTTCACCAAATGATACAGAACGATAGCGCATACCCGCGTCTTCAGGCGCGGGTCGAGCGGTAGGCCTATCCGACCAACTGTCGTAGATGGCCGGAACGGATTTCCATCAAAACTGTTTTAGTGTGGTGCGTCGTAGCATAGAGTGCGACGAATACCGTGAGATGCCGTTCCTGAACCACAAAGGATGGCGAACCAGCGGTGGTTCGCACGGCGATGACATGGTATTCGACGGGGCCTGTTTGACCGGGCCACAGCCCTATACAGGGGAGGAAACGAGAGTTCCCCGGTATGCTGCCGGTTCCCCTTGAGTGCGGGCTGGAACCTCAAACGCCACACCTGGCGGAAATCAGATGGTCGGATTCCACGCCCTTCAGGGCGTGGAGGAGGTCAATAACCTGCAGTCTCACACGCTAGTTCCCCTTCCTTTCGAGTCATCACAGACACCTTCACGGCTAAGCGGGTGGTGAACCCCAATTCGATGAAGTGTTCCTGAAATTGCTTGGCGGTAAGTATGGGCGAATCACTCATCGATGAAACTGAAGTCAGTTTTCTCGATACGCTCATGGTCAGTCCCCTCGTCTACCGGGGAGAACGCTCGACCATCCGAGTCGTGGATGAAATTCGTGATACCGAGATTAATACCGACAGTGTCCTCCATCTCGATGTCTTCCACGGCAGGTTTGGCTGGGTAGTCAGCATCGTATTCAACCATGATGCTAATAGTTCAGTCGCCCGTTTTCTGTTTTCAGCGTGACTTGCTTGATGGAGGCGTCAGTTGGGAGTGGTCGGTGGAAATTCAAGTGAACCGTACCTATTTCGAGAGTTCAACCGTCGCGTGGTCAGTCCGGCCCGTGTTACTATCCACGTCAAAGCCAGACTGATTGTACGTAATACTGTGGTATTCTCGTGGGGATTTCCACTTGAGTTCACCTACATCGAAGCCGCATTCCTTCAGTGAGTCGAGGATTCGTTCACTGTTTTTGATGCGCCGGACAGCCATTTGCAGGCATTTCGAGTACACGGTGGTCCACTCAGGCCATTTCCACTTCCACTGGGGCAGTTTGTTTTGCATCGTTCGGTACGATGGTTTGTCATACTCGGGAGCGGGTTTGTACTCCTGAGTGAGAGCGTGGTTATAGACTTCGCGGCAGGTCTGAATGTGGTTCCACGCACTCTCGGCAGTGGGTGCGTCCTCGGGCTCGGCAGCGTATCGGAACGCTTCTTCGACCACTATATACGGGTAGTCAAACTTTCAACTTGAACGTTTGTAATTCACTTCTTGGGCGTACGGCTGTATCCCCGCCCTACTGCGCTCCTCACTTCACTGTCGCTCGCTTCGGTGCTCTTTGAGGACGGGGACTTAGACTGTAAGAGTTAAAGACAGCACTAACATAGAAGAGACAATGGAATGGAAATCCTCTGTCTCCAGTCAGGAGGCGGAGATCCTGTTAGTAGAAGACAATCCCGGCGATGTTCGGCTCGTCAGAGAACTGTTCATAGACGCGTCAATCGCAAATACGCTCCATGCGGTTGCTACTGAAGAAGAAGCACTCGATTTCTTGAATAAGCGCGGTGAGTTCGCGGACACTCCACGACCCGATATTATTTTGCTTGATTGGCATCTGCCACAAGCGACGGGTGAGGATGTTCTTCGTGCGATTAAGAACAATCACGAGTTAGACCAGGTACCTGTAATCGTGTTAACGGGCTCTACTGCAGGAGAAGACCTTCTCATTTCGTCTGAAGTCCAACCCGATGCCTATCTCACCAAGCCGCTTAATCCCGATGACTTTGTCTCACTCATTCGTTCCTTCGAACTCTTTTGGCTAACCGTCCTTCGCTCGTCATCGAATCCGTAGCAGTGGCAAATCCCTATTCACTATATAGGCCTACTTATATGAGGATTCTCTCAACAGTCGTCCGACGAAACCAGACTCTCAGCCAAACATTTCGCTAACCGGGGGTCAATCCCTCCAGAGAATATTGTTCAGAAGGGCTGTTCTGAGCCAACCGCGCTGTAATCACGCATCTCGGACTACCGCCGAAGTTGAAGGAGCAGACGATTGGCAGCCAGTTAGTTCGTTTCTTGGATAAATGTGACCACCTCGTCGATGAATCGGTCTGGTGCGGTGTGCATTGCCATATGTTGTTCTCCTTCGAAGGTAGCGATTCGGCTGTTCGGGAGTGCTTCGTGAACTGCTTCCGTTGCGTCTTTGTAGAATGAGGGACTCTCACCGCCGGACAACAACAAGGTCGGCGGGGTCATGTCTGCAAATCGGGCGGGTTCAAACTCGTACTCGCTGATTGCCTGCAGCTCACGGGGAAGCGTATGGGCTGCGTCTACCATCTTCTGCCACATTGGCGTCGCACGCAACTCGTCAAGTTCATCGGGCGGGAGACCAGCGATGTCACGCTCAAATAGTACGAGCGCCTGTTCGTTCTCCCCGCTCTCCACTAGCGTCTTCATCTCGGAAATTTCCTCGGCAATAGTGAGTTCAGTGTCACCGATTTGAATCGGCGGTTCGTACAAGATGAGTGTACGGAGGTTGTCGGCTCGCAGCGCCGCCTCTAGAGAATACAGGGCCCGCCGGAATGACCGAGCAATGTCACTCGCTCGTCGATTGCCTCAACGACTGCAACCACGTCCTCAGCCTCCCGTTCCAGTTTGTACTCGGCGGCGTCACCGCTCTCGCCGCGACCCCGACGCTCAACCGCGTAGACCGTGTAGTGATCAGCGAACGCAGAACGGATGTCACCCTCCTCCCAGAATTGGTGAACGTCTCCATTTCCGCATACGAGTACAAGCGATGGACCATTCCCGTCCGTTCGAACGCAATTTCGACCCCATCGGCTGCCGTGACGGTCTCCATTTCTCTCCCTGCATCTGGTGGTGTTGCTTCTGCCATAGGATGGTTCACCCTATTCATCTATGAGATACAATCACATAGATTCATCTCCTGAAAATCTCCGCGGTCTGAGCAGGGAGTACGACGCGCTGTGAGTCGAATACTCGCTGCAAGACCGAGTAGCCACAATCCGTTGGCTTCACACTAAGCCCATAGGTCAGGTTCCGCTCTGCTTTCGACTGTCACTGCACACGAGACTATCCGCGACGCAGCCGACTCAGTTGTCGTCGCTTCGTGCTCGAGAGAATATTTCCGTTTCCATCCGTCTTGTAGCCAATTCGGTGGACAGGCTCCGATCGTGGCGTGTCGGCGTCAGTGGTGTGCCAGTTCGTTTCTGAGTGGCTCCGTCGTCCTTCGTCCCCAATTAGGTCCTCAATCCAATTGATTGTCTTCGAGGATGTGTCTACAGTCCTCACAGATCGTTTCGCGGCTGGTCTGTCGAACACTACCGTCATAGTCCGGATTGTCTGCTAATTTGGTTGGCCTATTCGATTAGCCTAACCGACTAGGACGTCGACATCCTTCGCCTAAATCTGATAACAAGCTTCACCTCTCTATCGGAACTCCTTGCTGCTGGCTCATACGAACCTATCCAATACGTCCTCGAGATGCCGATAGTCTTATTTATTCTAAATTGGGAATTCGAAGAGTGTCACTCACGCGGGCAACATCTCTTGACAATCTCTATGAGCAGGTCTCGGACTACGATCTCGTTCTTGTTCCCGATGCACCGCTTGCGAGCGCGCTCAACCGACGGCTAGACCGACCGCATTTCGGCCCATTCGCGATTCCACCTCGCCGTCTCGCTGCAGGCCGACATGAGACAGCAGAAGATCGAACTGCGTTCCTCGAGCTCATTTCACAGAGAGACCTTGATTGGAAACGCAACGCCTACGCTATCGGGAACATCCTCCAGTGCTGGGAACACCAAGGTCAAAGCGACTCGATCCTCGAGTACGACGCATACGCTGACGAAGTGACCAAAGACGCCGTGGCATATATCGATGACCTCCGAACGACGTCGGGACGGCTGACCGAGTACCAGATCGACGGCGATCAAGATGTCGCGGTCGTCGGGGAAGACCAGCTGACCACGCTCGAGCGATCGATACTCCCTGCAAAGTACGACACCTACAGTCCGTTCAGTGACCATGCGTTCGACCAGCCACCGTTCAGAATCTTCGAGTCGACGTCAGCTATCGTCGATACACTCGTAGAGAGCATCTCAGTAGATAACGCCGAGAACGTTGCGGTCGTTCTCGATCAAGCGAGTGAGTATTCTCCAGTAGTAGAATCTGCGTTCGAATCGGCCGGGATCCCGTTCTACGGTGGCCCTGGCTTCATTGACAACCCAGATCATCGCGCGTTCTGTCAGCTACTCCGTGTCGCACATCGCGGAACAGATACCGAGGTCCGTGATGTCAAACCGGTTCTGAGCAAACTCGGGATCGACCTAGACGTCGAACACGACGAAAACGACTCCACGACCTCGACATGGCAGAGGTCGAGTGGATTCGAGATTTCTGTGACTCTATTGAAGAGCGAACCTTCGATCAGTCGATCACCGCGTTCGAGCAGCGAACCGGGTGTTCGATGGACGACTTCAGCGATGAGCTGGCCGCACTGTGTCTCAAGGACGAATTCGTCAGTGAGGTGGCTGTAGATCGACTCGAGTTCTATCTGCAGACCTACGAGGTGCCGATCAACCGGGAAAACGAGGGTGTTCTCCTGGCCGACGCGAAGTCGGCCGCCTACGTCGATCGCCCCGTCGTGTTCTTCCTCGGCCTCGACGAGGGTTGGACGCACTCTGCACCGCGCCGTCCGTGGGTCGATCACGACCGCCAGTATACGAGAAACATCCAACAGTTCCAGCTCCTCCTCCAAAGTGGGGTCGATCAATACTACCTCGTTCAGGACACGACTGGTGGGTCACCAGTCACGCCCTGTCTGTACTTCGAGGAACTGCTCGACGAAGAGTTCGAGCGCTTCAGCGACCTTGAGTCGATAGCATACGCAAAAGCGCCCCGTGAACGAGGAGACGGGTTCGAGAAAGAGCCCGTCGACGCTACCACAACCGAGGTGGAAGCGGTTAGCCAGTCCAGTCTCAGTACGTACGTTAACTGCCCCCGTGACTATTTCTTCAGTCGCCTCGTCGATACCCCCGACAAGGACTACTTCAAAGAAGGGAACCTGTTCCACGATTTCGCCGAGTTCTACGTCGAACATCGAGACGTGGTCGACGAAACTGTGATCGAGGACGCCGTCGATGCGATGCTCAAGGAGACGCGGCCGTTCGTCAAGCGCGTCGACCAGAAGACGCGACGAACGAAGTACCGTGCTGGCCTCGAGACGATCTGTGAATTCCTGGACGAGAACGCACCGACCGACGGATCGTTTCTCACAGCTGAGAGCGGGTGGGGGTCGAACTTCTTCGCTGAGCAGTATGATCGACCGGTCGAGACGCCGATCACCGAGCGATGGTTCGAGAACGACGAACTCGGACTGAAAGGGAAGATCGACCTGATCCATGGTCCGACCCGCCTCGTCGATCACAAGAGCGGCAGCCGAAAGCGAGCCTCGCAGGTGGTGAAAAACTCGGCGCTTGATCCGCCGGGCGAGTCACCGAACTTTCAGGTGCTTCTGTACCTCACTCACTGGCGAACACAGCAGCCGGGGGACCGGTTGGAGTTCACCTTTTCCATTTCCTCGAGATGCTCGACGATGTCGTCGCCGGTGATGCGGATCTCGAGGAGACGCTGACCACAGTCACATACTATCCGATGTCGTTCGAAGGACATGCTGAGTCGCGTGCAGTGTTCGAGTCTCTCCGAGACGACGGTGCTGGAAATTGTCGGAAGACGCTCGAGAAGGTCGAGTACGACGACTACAGAGCGATCTTCGAGGTGACACCGATGCCGGACACTCGAGACAGCGACGAACTCATCGAATCGGAGTTCGGTCAGGTGTTGACAGAGCGGATGAAAGACTGCGTCGGCGACTACAAGTACGTCTCAGCAGGGTGTAAACAGCTAATGCGTGAGCTGATGCGGATTCGGAGTCGCAACTACTTCCGAGAGGATATCGATGTATTCGAGGACTTCGTCGACGAGCGAATCGAGGAGTTGAATCGCCGGCGTCACGGTGAGGAACGATTCCCAGTCGAGGGACTCGCCGGCGAGCCGAACTACCGCTACGTGGACAACCGTGATCTGATTTTGGAAACCGATGACTGAACCTAACACGCAACAGCGAGAACTCATCGAGAGCACTGAGGGCACCTATCTCGTCGACGCCGGCGCCGGAACCGGAAAGACGTTCGCAGTTACCCGACGCTATGCGAACATTGTCGAGCAGTCCGGCGTCGAACCGGACGACGTCCTCCTCGTTACCTTCACGAACAACGCCGCGACCGAGATGAAAGAGCGAATCGTCGGGCAGTGCCACTACGGAATGCGCGAGCTCGCCGACGCGCCGATCCAGACGTTCCATTCGCTGTGTCACGATCTCCTCCAGGAACACGGGCATACGGCCCCGGAATATCTCGATATCGACGACACGATTACTGGCTCGACCCGGATCGTCAGCGATGACGTCGTTGAGGATGGACTGTTTCAGGAGTTCATCAACAGCTTCAGCGACGATAATCCCGAGTATGACGATCGTTTTCGAGCGATTTCCGATCCGGTGGAACTGTTAGACCTTGTCGAGGAATTGGCTGCGAAGGGCGTCTTTCCGACTGCTGACGGGTGGTACCGCGATGGGGAGCGCTATCTCGACGGCGATTTCGACGCGTTCAAACGCCTGTTCGATGACCTCAATGAACCCCGGAACGGAGGGAGCAAACAGTCTCAGCTGCGTTCGAAGCTGTACCGCTACGGGAAGAACAAGTGCTACCTTCCGGAAGCTCCCGACAAAGCCGAGATACGCGGTAGCGGGAAGCAGATCCCGGATGAGGTCGCCCGTGACGTGTTCGAGGAAGATCGAAGCGAGTTGAAGCAGTTCGTTCACGACGTTTACTACGAGTACATTCAGTTCGCGCTCCGCCGCAACTACCTGAACTTCGGATTCCTGCAGTTGTTCGCGTTCGTGCTGCTCTGTGAGAACCACGACCTGCGTGACAAGGTCGCTTTCGAGTACGTGATGGTCGACGAGTTTCAGGACTCGAGCGAGATCCAGTTCAAACTCGCGTTGCTTCTCTCCGGGACCGAAAACGTCTGCGTCGTCGGGGACTGGAAGCAGAGTATCTATGGCTTCCAGTATGCCGACGTGGACAATATCGTCGAGTTCGAAACACGGTTGAACGGGTTCGCCGAGGAGTTGAATCAGGATGCTAATCGCGTTCGCTTCGATACAAACGACGTGACTACGATCGAGTTCGTCGAGAACTACCGATCGACGCAGTCGATCCTGGATTTCTCGGAACACGGGCTTCTCGTTCCAGCGACCGGCAGCGACGAGGTCGATGTCGAGGAAACGCGAAACCGGATCATCTCTCTCGAGTCCAATAGTGATCACGAGAACACGACGATCGAAGCACTACAGAGTGAGGCGGAACACGAGTCGATACTGGCCAAAATACAGGAGATCGTCGGCAACAGTGAGTATCGAGTGGAAGACGACAATGGGGACCTCCGAGTACCGGAGTATCGCGATATTGCAGTACTGACCCGAACGCGATATTTCGGTCGTGAACTCTTACAGGCGGCCGACAAGTATGCGGTGCCAACGGCCTATGAGGGCGGGATCGAACTGTTCCGGACTGATCAGGCCAAACTCCTGCTGGCGTGGCTCAGGATCCTCGAGGACGATCTCGATCGCGGGTGGGCCGTCGTCCTCGAGGAAGCTGGCTACATGCTCGACGAGATCGATCGGATTCTCGATCGAGGTGGCTATCCCGAGGCCATGATTGACTTCTGCGATGAGTTGGCTGGGATGGAGACGCTCGGTGGCGTCGCACGGCGCGTGTTCTCCCGGTATGGGTACGATGGGGCGACTGCCGACGTCATCCTTCACACGATCCAGTCGATTCATAGCACGACAACGATGACGCGGGGCGATCTCATCCGCTTTATCGAGCGGAGTATCGACGTAGGTAGCACCCATGAGGTCAGCGCGAGTGCGGGTGCGAATTCGGTGACGGTCCAGACGATTCACTCTGCGAAGGGACTCGAGTATCCGATCGTCATTCTCGCGAATATGAACAGCGGTCGCTTCCCGCCATCCGGTGGTGGCAGTAGTACAATCTCCTACAAGGATCCAGTTGGGCTCCGGCAGCGGACGGTATACTCGGAAGCGGCGCATGAGAAACCGCATGTCTATGACAATTGGCGTCCAGACGTCCTTCAGCGATGCCTTCCTCGTGATTACGATGAGGAGCGCCGATTGCTGTACGTCGCTATCACGCGAGCCGAAAGTCACGTCGTCTTCACTGCGGGGGCTGACCCTAATACATTCCTCGAGGAGCTTCCCGTCGATATAGAGCCGGTTGTGCCAGATCCCGAGGTGGTGGCGGTCGAAGAGGGTGAGCAAGCACAACTCGAGATCGAGATCCCGGGAACAGAGGGGCCAGTTCGGTATTCGCCCCACTCGCTGATGGACGGCGATGTTTTCGAAGAGGGAGATGAGGGACGTGGTCTCGAGTTTGGCTCTCGCGTTCACGAGTTCGCCGAACGGTACGCACTGTGTGAGGCTGTCGAACCAGAGAGCAAGGATGAAGAGCGTATCCAGACGCTGCTCGATTCAATGGGCGGTGAAATCAGGGTCGAAGAGAGCGCGTTCCTACCGCTCGAGATAGATGGGGAACGAGTGTCCATCCATGGGATCGTCGATCTGGTTCACGTGACAGAGGACACCATCGAGATCATCGATTACAAGACGGATCTGGAGCGGCATGCAACAGCGGAGTATCAAACCCAGTTGAGCGTCTACTGGCACGTGTTATCGGAGGCGTATCCGGATCGGAAGATCACCGCGAGTATCTTCTACACCGGTGATGATGAATTGGTGACGGTTGCACCGCTCTCGAGGGGTGAGCTTGGCGCACTTATACGCGATCAGGCCGAGCAGACGTGAGTCTGATGAGGAGAATCTCATGCATACTCTCGCCAGCGTCGCGTCGATGAATTTCTAGAAGCAAGTAGCTGACAACGAAGTGTCACGAACTGAATGAAACTAACGCACGACTGCGTAATTATGGCCCTCTATGACGTCAGCTCGGATCGGACGGGTCCGTCGCTGTGTCGAGTTGGTAGACGTCGTCGACAGCATCGAAGTCGTCATCGAATGCATACAGATAGCCTAGTCCTTCAGTTTGCATATACGCGATAATGCACGCATCGACAAAGGATAGTGGCTCGTGCTGTCTGAACAGTGCTTTCCCCGTCGCGAGGGCGTCCGTGTTGAGCGAGTCGATGTGGAACCGAGCGTTTTCCTCGATCCGATCGAGGAGGTCGACAGCTGCATCGTGACCGGCGTGGGTCGTGAGGCCGTTGAGGGTTTCTGCGAGCACGTAGTCAAGGACGACCGTTTCCGGAAGCGACCCATCGTCGATTCCCTGCAGGATTAGGAGCGCATCGTCGTGGGCGCTATCTCGTCGATAGGCCGCAGCAAACAGAACCGTCGTATCGAGGAGTGCGCGTGGCATTACTCGATGTCGATTCCCCAGGCATCATGTTCGGTAGTTACGTCAGTTGTCTCCTCGCCCTCATACCCTCGAACTCAGCGAATGTTCCTGTTTGCTGTTGGATGACCTGAACGCGCACACTACCGTCATCTTCGACCTGCCACCGAAGCTGATCGCCGTCGCCAATCCCGAGTTCACGCCGAATTCGAGCGGGGATGTTCGCTTGATTTCCCGACACTTTACTTTCGGCATCGATCCGATCGCTACTCATAGCTACCAATACGGGCCTCGTCTTGAAAATGGTAGTGTGCCGTCACACTACTTTGATTCAATCTAAGTACAAATCCGCAATATAGGCACTATCTAGTTGAGACAGTTTGAGAAGATGAGGTGTTCTTGTCGCAAGTGTCCATGTCGCTCGAAGAACTCCTCAGCGGAAGCTTAGACACGAATTTAGAATAATCATGGGAGAACGAGCGGACGGCAACGCCCGTCAGAGCGTTCGCCGTCCGCCTCCACGAAACCGGTTGTTCGCTTCGAGAGACAACAACGATTCTCGCGGAATTAGTCGTTGAACGCTTGCATGGAGAAGTCTGAACTTGGGTACATCGGCTGGCTGATAGCGGATGCGACCCGCCGACGTTCACGAGAGCGCTGCTCTCGTGCAGCCCAGCAGAAATCGTTTATTTCTGAGAACGGCGTCGCCGTCGCGAGTCGCTGTCGATGAGACTGCTGTCACGAGTAACGGCGAGTGATCTTGGGTGTCTGCTGCAATAGACACCGAGACAACATTTATTCTCGATGTCACAACGTTTGGTCATCATGGCACTGATCCGGCGGCTGTGTTTCTCCATTGTCTCACAGAGAAACACGATCTCTTGGATGCTGAGCTTCTTGTTGATCAGTTCGGCTATCGGACTGCCCTCGCTCGAGTAGGAGTAAGCGGTCGGATCAACTATACTGAGAGAACCCTCACGGAAACGTGGTTTCACACACTCAAAATGCGCGTTGACCGCTTCCATAACTCATGGGTGGGAAGTCGGTCGAGCGTCCGCGAGTGGTTTGAACAGTTTCTGCACTACATAATTCAGCCGTGCTTGCGCAACAGTGTACCGTTCGGAGGAGAGATGCAAATCAGGCTTTATCAAGCAGCGAGTGTGCTCGCTGGACGTAGCTGTTCGCATCCCAGCTTCGAGCGGTGTTGATGTCACTGAGGAGTGTCAGTGCTTCATCGGACGTCAATTGATCATTTCGAACGAACACCGAGAGCAGCGTTGGCGTCGTCACGAGTCGTGTATCGGCCAGTGAGGCATGAATGAGCCCAAGGCGATTGAATTCGTCACAGAGGAAGAGTGCGGCGTCGATCTCGTTCGCGAGCGTGACGGCAGCGCTTTCACCATCATCGAGTGGGAACTCGGCGTCGAGATCAACTGACTGCACCGCCAGCTCGTTAGTTCGATCAAGGAATGCAGTTGCAGCCCGACCATGGTTGTCATCGTACGAGGCGATCTCTTGGAGTTCCTCGACAACCTCATCCGGTACTAACACATCGTAGACGTCCAGACAGAGTGAAAGTGGATTCGGATTAGAGCCCATAACGATACCAATACTCACCAGTGCGGAGGTGTCTGCAACTAATTCTGCCATCTATAGCCCGGCGATCTCGTCGACGAAGCCGTCGTCCAACTGCTGCTTCATCACACGGAGGTTGGCAGCTTCTTCTGCCCCAACGAGCGCTTTGAGCTGCTCATAGGAGATCTCACCGTCATAATAGGCGGCGGCGATTTCTTGGGTCAGTGCGTCGTCGTGAGCGGCATCTTGGAGATACTCACGGAGCGCGGTCACGAGGATGTCTGTCCGGTCTTCTCCCAAGACTTCGGCAAGCGCGTCAGTCCGGTCGATGAGCCGATTCGGAGCCCGGAACTGGACCCGTTTCTTATCGGTACTCATTATGTGTACAATGTGAGCCAACGCACTAGCCGTTTTCGTGTGTACAATGTGAGCCTCTATCGGCTCGCGTAGGTTTGCGCTTGACTGTGATGTCGATCGGCAATAAGGTGCTCGTCAAGATTGCACGTCCAGTATGTAGCGGATAACCGATACTCGATGAGAGATGTCTCGGTAGTGACCCTATTCTCAAGCTGAGAGTCGAACAGCAAGTACATCTATGGAACTCTATCCTGTTAGTAGTCCCATGACGTGGAGACATCTTTTCAGTATCCTTGCTGTGGTCACCCTCGTCACCCTTGCAGGGTGTGGCGGTGCTATCACTGATGAGGCCACCACGCCGAATGGAACGACTGAACCGACATCAGAGTCCCCGGGTGAAACACAGAACACACTAACAGCGAACTCGAGTGGAACGCTGTCGGTCAATTTCATCAATGTGGGCCAAGGCTCGAGTACGTTGATTGTCGGGCCGACGAACGAGACGATGCTGATCGATTCGGGAGACTGGTCTGACGACGGTGAAGACGTACTGGCTTATCTCGAGAAGCACGACATCGACCGAATTGACTACCTCGTGACGACACACGCCGATGCGGATCACATTGGCGGCCACGAGGCCATCATCGACTACTTCGAGACGGAAGGGGAAGGAGTGGGTGCAGTGTATGACCCTGGGATCACGTCGACGTCCCAGACCTATCAGAGATATCTGGATGCAGTTGAGGAACATGACGTGACGTTGTACGAGACGCGAGCAGGTGACCAGATTCCGTTCGAGGGAGTTGAAACTCAGGTACTTGCGCCACCTGAGGGATATCTTGCGGCCGGTGATCGAAACGAGAACAGTATCGTCGTTCGCCTCGGCTTCGGTCAATCGAGTTTCTTGCTTCCCGGAGATGGAGAGACAGCTAGCGAACAGTTTCTCGTCGACGAATACGGGGCAGTCCTCAATGCGACTGTCTTGAGTGCTAGCCATCACGGCAGTCAATCCAGTTCAGGAAACGAGTTCCTTGACGTCACCGACCCGCGCGTCGCTGTTCTCTCGAGTGCATATGACTCCCAGTACGGCCACCCACACGACGAGGTTCTCCAGCGGTTTTCCCAGCAATCCATTCAGACCTACTGGACGGCAACGCATGGGAACATACAGGTGACGAGCAACGGATCTGCGATCACGGTTGCAACCCAGCATGACGCCCCAACTGCGCCGCTCGAACTTCGAGATGGGGACCCCATTGAACCTGGGATAGATGCTGATCTGCAGCAACGGACCGTCATCCCGGTACATGGGTCGACTGCCATGACTGATGGAGGAACGACGGACGAATCAGCAGAGCCGACAGATCAGGTGGGCACACTGTCTATCGCCACGATCCACGAGGACGCTTCGGCGGACGAGAACGACAATCTGAACGACGAGTACATTGTCTTCGAAAATACGGGCGACCAACCTCTCGAGCTCGGTGGTTGGTCAGTCGCTGATGCGGCAGATCACACGTACACGTTCCCGAGTGGATTTACGCTTGACCCCGGCGCACAGGTCGCCCTTCACACTGGCAGCGGATCGGATTCAGCAACTGATCTCTATTGGGGCTCTGGCCGTGCGATCTGGAACAACAGTGGTGATACCGTTATCGTCCGAGACGACAGCGGAACGATCGTACTTCAGGAGGAATACTAATGCCAACTGATGGAACATACACGGCAGTCGTAGACCGGTTTGAGGACAGTCTCGCAGTGATATTGCTCGAGGACGATGGCGAAACGGTTGGCGAAGTAGTCGTCGATCGCGAGAGACTCCCCGAAGACGGACGTCACGTCAATGCAGTATTGATCGTCGAACTTGAGGATGAGGAAGTAATCGATGTGACATACAAGGAACAGGAGACGGTGGATCGATCGGAGCGGGCCCAACGCCGATTTGACGACCTGTCTCAGCGGCCACCATCAACAGAGGACGAGTCAAACACGTCTTGATCCTTCGGTGACGTTCTCCCCGGCGGAAACGCCGAGGCTTCCCGTACCGTAGGTGGGATATTTGCCGGTCTACGATACGACCTGTTCTCTCGTGCGAAACGTCCCGCTTTCGCGGTCGAACAGGTGTACCGATGGCTGTGTCGTTCGAAAGGCGCTTTGCGCCTTTCGCGATGACGAGAGAGCAAAGCTCTCTCGAACCACCACACAGCCGTTCTCCTATCCGCGCCATGCGGACTCGGAGTTATGAATGGACGTCCTTTATAATCTACTTAAGCGGCTCGAGCGGTCCTTGAAACCGTTAAGTAGTCAGTTTTTGTTCCGTCTGCTTGCCAGTGTTTTCTGACTGCTACTCAAGACAGCAGCGAGTACTGTTCCCGATAGTTAGTCGATATACAGCGCTTTCCACTCTTTTCGGTCCTGGATAGCCCGCTCACCATCTTCTGTAAGTGCGTAATAGTTGGTTCTCCTATCGAGTTGACCCTTTTCGACAAGTTCTTTGTTGACAATAGTATCGAGATTCGGATACAGCCGTCCGTGATTGATCTCGCTACTATAATACTGCTCGATTTCGCCTTTGACATCCTGTCCAGATGGGCGATCAGCGCCAGCGATCACGTATAAGAGGTCTCGTTGAAACCCCGTGAGATCATCCATATCATGTCTTTGTAACTACCATGGTTTTGTTATTCACTCGTAAAGTGGTGTAAGCGTACACAACTGTTCGTTCCTTTATGTCGCTACGCGAATTAGCCAATAGAGTAACGCATCTCTCGTGAGTGTCGGTGAAGACACTACGCTCTTACTCTGAAAGCGACAGTTCAACCTGGTCAAACAAACTTCGGTGCCTACTCGAGCAAATTGAAACGAATGCTTCTCATTCTACGTTCCTTCAGTGGATCAGAACTGTATCTGCTATCCTTTCTACCCACATATTGGACTCGAATAGGACAAGAGCCAACGATACCGGTATTTCGTCGATCAAAGATGATTGGCTTTACGACTGGCAGACATACCACTCGAGTCTGCCGATTATTCTACTCGCTCCGTCACTCAGATTCTGAGGGTAACTCGTCAACGTACTGGTCTTCCCACCCCCGTCGAGCCTCGAGTTCACGGCGGCCACGAGCGGTGACTGTGTAGTAATTCGTTCGCTGGTCGAGTTCGCCTTTCTCGACGAGGCCCTTGTCGACGATTTCATCGAGGTTCGGATAGAGCCGTCCGTGGTGAATCTCTTTCTCGTAATACTCTTCGAGTTCGTCTTTGATTGCGAGTCCGTGTGGATCGTCCTGCCCGGCGATCGTGTATAACAGGTCACGCTGGAAGCCAGTAAGATCGTACATATCGGCATTTCTGTGTATTGACGGATAAGGATTCCGAGAAGAGACGAAAGAAAGGATATAGCGCATGGAGGACGCCTCGGTCATGTAGGCTTCTCCTGACAGGGCCTTACTGAGAGGAATAGCTACGCACTGGTATCGTGTCTGGAAGACTATCACTCAGCTCTACTATCGGTCAGATTGATTAGATTTTGTAGAGCGAGAGTGGACATCACGTCAGCTACTGGAGCTTGGTATTTGACTCCATCTTGCTTTATTATATCTTTTAAATATAGTTCGAGAAATAGAGATGTTTGGTGTCAAAACGTAGTCCCTGATTGGATTTAAGTGTGATCTACAGCCAGCAGTTGACGCAACTCCGAACTACGTTGTGCTTTCAGTCAGGATCAACGGCGACTGGTCTTGGGCGTACGCTACAATAGATTGAGAGTCGAAGCTGATTCTCGATTCGCAGTCTTTGGATGTCGAGGTACCGGTCCAGTTGCCTCGCTCCTGTATCGATTGACCGAGAACCCCCGATCTTTCCGAAACCGTTATTTCTCGTCGATAATTGCGGCTATCTCACTGTTCTCTCTCGGTTAGAGTTGTGCGATCACCTTTATTATTCGAGAATCGTTGCATCGGAAAGTAACATCACACACGCAAGATACAACTGATCGCTTCCACAATTCATGAGTCAGCAGTCGGTCAAGCGCCCGAGTGTGCCTTGAACATTTTATACATTACTATAATACACAACGGCTATATCCATCTTTTAGCGGACAAACGCTAGCAGAGGTGCTAAACTAGTCAGTACCAATGTACTATTCGTGTCTTTTATTCTATATCCCGCCAGCTTCGCTGGGGTTCCCAGTTGAGAAGAGTTGTACTCTTCGAGAGATCGAACAATCCATCATACCCCTCGAGTTCACTGTGATGCTCAGTGTGAGGGAAATACTCGGCGACTAGGTCCTTCGTCGGAGCATCGGCCGCGGTATCTCCCGCGACGGCCCAGAAAGCCTCGTGACCGTCGAAATCAGCTTCAACGGCCTTGCGTGCGACGACGACTGCATCGTCGATATGGAGATACGAGAACAGGACGTCACGACCGGTTGCCGGGTGTACCTCTGAGAGTGCAGCGAGCGAACGGTCGGTATCGATGAAGTGCTCGTGCATTTCTTCCTCGTTCATTACCCACGGGTACCGTAGCGAGGCGATGGTCAGGTCCGTCGAGGGTCGGCGACCGATGCCGTCGGCAGTCACTTCCATCGCGTGTTTGGCGATACCGTATGCATCATCCGGTGTACGGGGATGATTCTCGTCGACAGGGAGATATCGAACGTCGGCGTCTCGCTCTTGGTGTTCGCTCCCAATCGCGTTGATACTAGACGGAAGACAGACGGATTCGAGCCCGAGAGAATCAGCCGCTTCGAGAACGTGACTCGCCGACATCACGCTGCTCTCGTACACTTGGTAGTCGGGATGGTTGTACGGTTCCGGGATGGTACCCATGTGGATCACGGCGTCGGCATCGGTTTTCGCGATGGCGCTATACGTCTCACCGGCATCGAGTAGGTCGGTCGTAATGTAGGTATCCGAGAACTCCTCGCTGCGCTTGCCACGCGAAATATTCGCTGTCTCGTAGCCGCGGTCAGCGAGGTGCTCGAGGACCGCTGACCCGATCTTGCCGTTACCGCCAGTTACTGCGATTGTGTTGAGCGTCATCTGTGTCTGTTTGTATCCACTGTGGTCAGATTCTGTTACTCCAAGAGCCCCTTGATGTAGCCGATGGCGAACAATCGACCCATATCGGTGTAGCCTGCCATCGCGTCTTCACGGTCTTCCTCACCGACCATTCGAGGCACGTGGTCGGGGCGGATCGGCCCGTCGAAGCCCGCCTCTTGATACGCCTCGATGGCGGCTTTCATGTCGGTCGGTCCCTCGTCGTGCCAGGTTTCGACGAAGTTCCGGTCGTCTCCCTCAACGTCACGGAAGTGGACGAAATGAATCCGATCACCGAATTCGCGAATCGTCTCGGGAATGTCTGCCTCCATCGCGGAGAAGTTCCCCTGACAGAACGTCACGCCATGACGCGGACTATCGTACATCTCGAGGATACGTCGGTAGTCGTCGACGGACGTGACGATGCGGGGAACGCCTCGGACCGGCGAAGTCGGGGGATCATCCGGGTGGAGCGCAAGGTTCACACCAGCTTCCTCCGCGACCGGGACGATTCGATCGAGGAAGTACTGGAGGTTGTCCCATAACTCCTCCTCGGTGATGTCCGCAGCCTCGTGGTCGGGAGCGCGCTCCATCCATTCGTGGTCGTAGCCGATACGTTGGGAGTCTCCTCGGCCGGGCAGTGAATCTGACGTACGGATTACGCCGAGAGGATTCTCGGTCCACACCCAGCAATAGGTGTCGATGTCGAGTCTCCCCATGTTTCGAATCAGTGTTTTGACGGTCGCGATCTCCTCGTCGCGCCCCTCTTTTCCGAGCACGGTCCTTTCCATCGGTGGGCGATCCTCGACGACATCGAGCGAGAAACCGTGGTCGGCAAAGCGGTTTCTCGTACGCATCAGCGTCTCGTATTCCCACCACCTGTCGACACCCCAGAACCGGACGACGGCCGTATTGAGGCCGAGTTGTTTCGCAATCGTCCAGCGACGGTCCGGTTTGGGGGGCAACATGACTGTTGGGTCCATTACATCCGAGTCACCGCTGTCCATCCTCATTGATATTACGGAGTCAGTCGTAGAGGACGAGTCGTTACTCACGGTCGCTCACCCTTCGTGCGGAGCGCCAACCCTCGTAGTACGCACTCGCTGGATGGTAGTCGGGTTCGACGACGGGAAGATCCGGCTCAACGGGGTTGCCACCGTCTTCAGGGGCAAGCCGTTTTTCATACCAGACTCCGTCAGGGCCGCAATATTCGTCGACACGATCGACTAGCCGCCGCTCCCAGCGACGAAGGCGGTCGACCTCGTCATCGTGGCCGTACGCATCGGCTCGTTCAGCGAGGACAGCGGATGCGCCGATAGCTTCCGCGAGCGCCCAGCCGTACTGATCGGGAACGATGGCGTCTCCATCAGCGTTGACGGTGTACGCGAATCCTGATTCAGTCCATCCGAGTTCGATTGCGGTGTCGAATAGCGCTAACGCGCGAGCGAACCATCCCTCGTCGGGTACGGTTTCCGTGTCTCCCTCGTCGTAGCGGTCGAGCAGCGCGAGGAACTTCGCCCACTCGACGTGATGGCCGGGCTGGTAGCCTGGTGGGCGGAACTGGTGACGGGGTTCGTCTGCGTTGTACTCGAAGTCATGCTCCCACTCGTCCGTGTAGTGTTCCCAGAGCAGTCCGTCAGTTTCGGCCGCGAGTTCAACCGTGATTACATTGGCGAGATGGCGCGTCCGTTCAAGGTACCGTTCATCATCGGTTGCCTCATAGGCGGCCAGATACGCCTCGCAAGCGTGCATGTTGGCGTTCTGTCCACGGTAGGCTTCTCGTTCAGTCCAGTCGACGTCGCAGTCGCTGCGGAGCATACCGGCGTCGTCCCGGAAGCGTCTCTCAAGGAGTTCGTGGGTTGCCTCGAGGTCGGCCGCAGCACCCTCGATACCGGCGGCCGTCGCACGGGCGTATGCGAGGAGCACGAACGCATGCCCGTATGCGGAGCGGGTTCGGTCGAGCGGTTCGCCTTCGCCGTCGACGATGAGGTGGTATCCGTTGCCGTCGTCGGCACCGTGCCCGTCGCGGAGGAATTCGATACCGTGTTGGGCTGCGTCGACGCACCAATCCGGCCCATCAACGAGGGCTCCCGCCGAAAAGTTCGCTATCGATCGGCAAGTCGCGACGAGATGTCGACGGTGGTCGGTGTACGGCTCGCCTGTCATCGGGTGTAGTAATCGGAAGCCGCGGTCGGCCAGGGCATCAGGGTACTGAATCCTAAGCGTCGTGAGGAGTCCTGCCCGCCGTTCCTCAGCTATACTCGTTTCCATACGATTGAATTACAATGATGCGAGTAAAAGCTATGGGTTCATTCAAGAGCGGCGGCCGTCTACTAATTCCAGAAACCACTCCGGTTTCGCACAAATCGGTACGCTCTCAGACGATTCGCGACCGGAACTCGGGGACGCCACTCGAATCCACATCGGGAACGCGGAACAACGCACCCGCGCCGTCACCCTCCGTCGATCTATCCCCATCAGTGAGGGCAGTAGTCACGTAGAGGTCAGTGTACTCCGGCCCACCGAACGTGACGGACGACACTTTCCGTGCTGGGAACTCGATCTCGGACACTGTCTCTCCGTCCGGGGCATGTCGAACGGCTCTGTTCCCGTTCCAGCGTACCGACCACACGTGGTCGTTCGCATCGACGGTCATCCCATCCGGTACGCTGCCGTCTTCGGCTGTCTCACGAAATGTTCGCTTGGTAGATAGTTCTCCCGTCGCTCGGTCGTAATCGAAAGTGTAGATCCGACGTGCCTCGGACTCAGTAAAGAAGAACGTCTCCAGGTCTCGGGAAAACCCCATCCCGTTCGGAATGTCAACGTCTTCAACGACGACAGTCGAAGTGCCATCAGTGTCGAGACGATACAGATCTCCGAGGTCCCCGTCCCCGGCATCGTTCCACAGAAGACCCGTCCTTCCGGGTCAGCAATAACGTCATTAAATCGCGTGTCAGCGTCGATCTCCGCTACAACGCTCGTTTCGTCGGCACCAGGGACCAGCCGTTCGACGGTTCGGTATGTAAAGAGGAGGAGTGACCCGTCGGCTTCGATCGTGTATCCTCCGATCGGATCGCCGTTCGTCTCGTAGGTTAGCTCGTACTCGTCGGTCGCGGGATCGAACGTGAATAGTTGACCGGCAGGGATATCGACCCAGTAGAGTCGTTCCTCGGTCGGGTGCCACAGTGGCCCCTCTCCGGTGTGATTTCGGGTGTCAGCGACGCGTGTTGGGTGAGCCATGACAGGTATTTTTCACTCGCATACTTAATATCTGGTGTTGGATTCGGACTCCACGTCCAGCGGTGAGAGCCGCAGTTCATTACTGCGACCATGATTCTCGCCCGCCTCGCAAGTGCTACAATCGAGACTGTGGTTCAGAAGATCGATTTCTGCGACGCCGCCAACGGACGCTCACGCATCGTCGACGGAGATCATCCCTTTGACGACGGTCGGTTCCGTGGCCCGGGTGAACGCATCGTCGACCGCCGACAGCGAGGACTCGAAGTCGACGATCCCCCCGACGTCAACGACATCATCGGCCAGCAGGTCAACGGCCGCAGCGTAGGTGTTCTTGTACCGGAAGGATCCGTGGACGTCCAGTTCGTTGTCGATCACGTCGAGGAAGTCAAACGGAACGTTCGCCTCGTCGGCCAATCCGACTAGCACGATAGTACCACCGCGCCGAATGCCATCTAACGTCGATTCGATCGACGACTTTGCGCCGGAGGCTTCGACCACGACGTCAGCACCGACACCGTCAGTGTACTCATCGACGGCCGTTTCGACCTCGGTCTCCATGACGTTTATTGTAAGGTCGACGCCGCGTTCGCGGGCGAACTCGAGTTTCTCCGAGACGACATCGGTTATGATCACGTCGGTCGCTCCGGCGGCACGAGCAGCTTCGGCGACCATTAGTCCGATCGGTCCCGCACCGGTGACGAGAACGGTGTCGCCGGTTCCGACATCGCCGCGACGACAGGCGTGAATACCGACCGAAAGCGGTTCGCACAGCGCCCCTTCGACGGTGGAGACGTTCTCGGGGAGTTCGTAGGCAAAGTCGGCCGGCCAAGACACGTACTCAGCGAATGCGCCGTCGTGTGGCGGGGTCGCCATGAACACCACGTCCTCACAGAGGTGGTAGTCGCCGTGCTTGCAGTGCTCACAGCGCCGACACGGGACACCGGGTTCCAGAGCGACGCGGTCTCCGGGCTCGAGATCGGTGACGTTCTCACCGACCTCAACGATCTCGCCAGCGCTCTCGTGGCCGAGGACGAGCGGCTCCTCGACGACGTAGTCACCGATACGACCGTGTTCGTAGTAGTGAACGTCTGATCCACAGATACCGACGTCGCGTATCGCGACGAGTACGTCGTTTGGCCCGGGTGTTGGGCGGTCACGTTCCTGCAGCTCAAACTCCATCGGTTCGACTAACACAGCGGTTCGCATGCGTGACGGTTCGACTATCGATTACTAAAGTGTACGGGTCGCTGGCCTCGCGATGGGCATTCCGTCCGCGTCGAAGTGGGTGATCACCACTCGGCGATGCTGCCGTCCTCGTGGTGCCAGACTGGATTATACCAGTTGACTTCGGTCTGGGCTTGCTTACGAACGTAGCTTTCGTCTATCTCGATCCCGAGACCGGGACCCGTCGGCCGCTCGATGTAGCCATTCTGGAACCTGAACGTCTCCGGATCCTCGAGCAGTGCCAGGCGTTGGCTCGACTCGGGCGCTTCCACGCCGAGGTCCTGCTCCTGCATGACGACGTTCTGCGAGCAGAACCCGACTTGAAGGCTGGCGGCAAAGGCGATTGGCCCGATCGGACAGTGTGGGACGACGGCCACGTCGAACGCCTCGGCCAACGAGGCGATCTTCCGCAGTTCGCTGATGCCACCGACGTGAGTGACATCCGGTTGGATGACGGAGACGGCGTTGTCGACGAACAGTTGCTTGAACTCGTATCGAGAGTAGAGCCGCTCGCCGACGGCGATGGGAACGGTCGTTCGGTCGCTTATCGCGGCGAACGAATCGGTATGTTCCGGGAGGAGCGGCTGGTCGATGAACATCAGGTCGTACGGTTCGAGCCGCTGGACGAGTTCGACGGCCATCGGCTTCGAGACGCGACCGTGGAAGTCGACACCGAGAAACGCCTCGTCGCCGATGGCGTCCCGGACTGCCGCTACCCGTTCGACGGCGAGGTCGACGGCGGCGGCCGTCTCCAGCGGCCGGAAATCCTGAACAAAGTTGAGTTTGAACGCGCGGTACCCCTGCTCGTAGTCGTCACGAGCGGCCGTCGCGATGTCTTCCGGACACTCGCCACCGAGCCACTGGTAGACGAGCATCCGATCGCGGACGTGACCGCCGAGCAGTTCGTGGACCGGCGCGTCGTAATGTCGCCCCTTGATATCCCAGAGGGCATGGTCGATGCCCGCCAGCGCGCTCATCAGTATCGGACCGCCCCGGAAGTAGCCGCCCTGATAGAGCTTCCGCCAGTGGTACTCCGTCCGGAGCGGGTCTTCCCCGAGGAGGTACCGCTCTATCAGTTCGCTGACCGCCGTCCGGACCGTCTCGAGCCGCCCCTGAATGATCGGCTCTCCCCATCCGACGACCCCGTCGTCGGTCTCTATCTTCAGCAGTAACCACCGCGGGGGAACGGCGAACAGTTCGTAGTCCGTGATTTGCATAGCCGTGTTAACTGAGACCGTTCACTTGAATGGCCGGGATCACACCGTCGTGTTCCGATGTCACATGGGTTTAAATTCAGCGGGCACAACAGTACGGGTGTACCATGAGCGTACTGGAGAGTTTCTCCCTCGAGGGAGAGACGGCTATCGTCACCGGTGCAGCACAGGGACTCGGCAGAGAGATGGCGACCGCCCTCGCAGAAATGGGGGCCGACGTGGCTATTGCCGATATGAACTCATCGAAAGCGACGAAGACCGCAACGGAACTCGACGGCGAAACGGACGTGATCGCTGTCGACGTCGACGTGACTGATGAGGCCTCGGTCGAGTCGATGGTCGAGACAGTAACGGACCGACTGGGTTCGGTCGATGTGCTCGTCAATAACGCGGGCATTGTCGAGAACTCGCCGGCCGAAGAGACGTCGATTGACTCCTGGCGGCAGGTCCTCGCGGTCAACCTCGACGGCGTCTTCCTCTGTGCCAAACACGTTGGTCAGCGGATGTTAGAGCGGGGAGAGGGCAAGATCGTTAACGTCTCGTCGATGTCCGGCTTCGACGTCAACGTTCCGCAGAAACAGGCCAGCTATAATACGACCAAAGCCGGCGTTTCGATGCTCACGAAGTCACTGGCAGTCGAGTGGGCCGACCGCGGCGTCCAGGTCAACGCCATTGCACCCGGCTACATGCGGACCGAACTCGTCGACGCGGTACTCGAGGAGAACCCGGAGATGGAGGCAACCTGGATGGAGAATACGCCGATGGGTCGGCTCGGCCGGCCGGAGGAACTGCGAGAACTGGTCGTCTACCTCGCTTCGGACGCCTCGTCGTACATGACCGGCTCGACGGTCGTGATGGACGGCGGATACACGTCGCGGTAGTCGACGAAAGGAACGGCCCTGCCGGAGAATCAGTCCGTCGGAAGGTCCCGCATCTTGTTTTTCTCCCTGTCCCAGCCGCCCGCGCCGGCAGGCTCGTAGGTCGTGGGTTCGAACGACGCCCGGATCAGACGACGGCCCGCCTCGATATCGGAGAGTGTCCCGACCGCAATCGCCTGAGTCAGGAGGTTTCCGACGGCAGTCGCTTCGACTGGGCCGGCGGTCACCGTTCGGTCGGTGGCATCGGCCAGGAGTTGGCAGAACAGCTCGTTGCGGACGCCGCCGCCTCCGAGCGCGATCCGCGTCGGCGTCTCGTCGACGGCCGTGGCCAACTGATCCAGCACCAGCGCCGTCTTCGTCACAAGACTGTCCAGCAGACAGCGGACGACGCCGCCCTGTCCGGTCGGGACCGGTTGATCTGTGCGACGACAGTACGATCGTACCTGCTCGGGCATCGACCCCTCTATCGAAAAGGCGTCGGCGTCCGGGTCGACGAGTGCCGCCCGCGGTGGTGCACGCCGGGCCGCTGACAAGAGGTGTTCGTAGTCGGTCGGCTCGCGGGCCTCACGCCACGCCGACCGGCACTCCTCCAGCAGAAAGAACCCGTTGACGTTTTTCAACAGCCGGACGGTATCGTCCACGCCGAGTTCGTTCGAGAGCGAGTGCTCGAAGGCCGCGGTCGTCCGGACCGGCTCGTCGCGCTCGACGCCAAGGATGAACCACGAGCCCGTGTTGAGAAACGCTGCATCGTCGGTCAGTGGAAGGCCGGCGACGGCCGCCGCGGTGTCGTGGCTTGCTGGCGCGAGGAGTTCGGGCGGTGCATCAGGGTCCGGTGCGACGCGCTCATCGACAGTTCCCAGCCGTTCGCCGGGTTCAGCGAGTGAGGGGAGGAGATCGGTCGGAAGCCCCAGTTCCTCGAGCAAGTCAATCGCCCAGGTACGGCTCTCCGGGTCGACCATCTGCGTGGTCGAGGCAACCGTCACCTCGCCGATCGGCCGACCGCCCACCAAGAGCGAGAGGAGCTGTGGTATCATGAGCAGTTCGTCGGCCCGCTCGAGGAGTTCGGGGTCGTACTCGGCGATCGTATGGAGTTGCCACAGCGCGTTCGGCGTGTTCCAGTTCGCGATGCCAGTGGCCTCGAACAGCCGTCGTTTCCCCGCAACGTCGAACAGTTCCTCGCAGGTTGCCGCCGCCTCGGGATCGCGGTACGAGGTCGGGGCTCGAAGGAGCTCACCGTCTTCCAGGAGCCCGAAGTCCAGTCCCCAGGTATCTATCCCGACCGTGTCGAGGCCGTCGGTGTGATCGGCAGCGGCATCGAGTCCGGCCGTGATGTGATCGACGAGCGTGTCGAGGTCCCAGACGTATCTCCCGTCGCGATCGATGGGACGGTTGTCGAACCGGTAGACCTCTTCGACGGTGAACGACGACGAGGTCACGCTCCCGAGGAACACTGTCCCGCCGCTGGCACCGAGGTCGATGGCGACGTGGTTCATTGGATCAGCCGTCGGTACTCACTGCCCATAGCTATCGAGTTTGTCGCTCAGTCGGTCGATCTCGTCGTCCGGAAGGATCTCAGGGTCGCCGATCGAGCGGGCCTGATAGTGGATGCGGGCGCAGTACTCCACCATCAGCGCGACGGTGTAGGCGTCCTCCAGCGAATCGTCCGCGGTCAACACGCCGTGGTTGCGAAGCAGCGTCGCGTTGAACGACTCTTCGAGCGCGTCGACCGCCGCCTCACCCAGTTCCGCGGTCGCGTGAGTGCAGTACTCCGCGACCGGTACCTCGGACCCGGTAAACGAGATGAGGTAGTGGGAGGCCGGTATCGGCTCACCGAGCGAGGCGAACGTCGTCGCGTACGGCGAGTGGGTGTGGACGACGCCGCCGACCTCGGGCCGCTCGCGGTAGACGGCCAAGTGCATCGGGAGTTCAGTCGAGGGATCGACATCGCCGGAGACGACCGTGCCGTCCGTGTTGACGACCGGGACATCCGCTGGTTCGATATCCTCGTAGGGGATCCCTGACGGACTGATCGCGATATGGTTCTCGTCGAGTCTGGCGCTGAGGTTGCCGCCGGTACCGGTCGTCAAGTCGTCCTCGAGCAGCCCGCGGCCATACTCGCAAATGTCGCTACGCGTTTCGTGATGTGGAATGGCTTCGTCTGTCATGTATCGTGGTAGGTGTGTTGTCGGTTGTCAATCTGTCGTTCGGGGAGAGTGAAGCGGTGCCAGCTATCGACCCCTCGTCACTCTGCGAGGTTGTTGACGGTCTGCTTTCGCTCCCGAAGTGCGACTTCTGCCCCTTCGTCGAGTTGGCGCTGGTGGATCGTCTCACCATCGCCTGCGTTGAACAAGTGGACTGTCCGGTGGGGGACCTCTACGTAGACGTGTTGCCCCTCGGTGATCGGATACTGATCATCCGTTTCGACGATAAACGTCTGGTCGCTTGTCTGGTCTTGGGCGCGCAGGTAGACGTATGAGATGCTCCCCATCGGTTCAACGACGTCGACGACGGCCTCGAACTCGTGACTCGAGCCGCCTCTCTCGTGGAGCGTTACATCCTCAGGCCTGATGCCCAGCACGAGCTCCTCGCGATCGCCGATCGCTGACTGCATTTGCTCTGTCAGATCGTAGTCGAAGCCGTCGGCCCGAAACGTGCTGCCCTCGACGCGGCCGTCGAAGAAGTTCATCGAGGGAGAGCCGAGGAATCCGGCGACGAACTGGTTGGTTGGGCGGTAGAAACACTCCAGTGGCGTGCCGACCTGCTGGATCTCTCCGTGATTGAGGACGACGAGTCGATCGCCCATCGTCATCGCCTCTGTCTGATCGTGGGTCACGTACAGCGTCGTCACGTCGAGCTCGTTCTGGAGCCGATTGATCTCGGTTCGCATCTCCGTTCGGAGCTTCGCGTCGAGGTTGCTGAGCGGTTCATCCATCAAGAAGATGTCCGGGTCGCGGACGATAGCCCGTCCCAACGCCACGCGCTGTTGCTGACCACCGGACATTTCTCCAGGCGTGTTTTCTAGCAACTGGTCGATCCCCATCGTCTCGGCCGTCTCATGGACGCGGTCCTCGATCTCGTCGGAAGACAGTTCCGTCGACATCTTGAGACCGAACGACATGTTCTCTTCGACCGTCATGTTCGGGTACAGCGCATAGTTCTGGAACACCATCGCGATGTTCCGTGCCCGCGGGCTGAGTTCGTTGACGATGGTATCGCCGATAACGACGTCACCCTCTGTCTGTTCCTCCAGGCCGGCGACGATCCGCAGGAGTGTCGACTTGCCGCTCCCGGACGGACCGACGAAGATCACGAATTCGCCGTCGTCGATATGCAGCGAAACGTCGTCGACGGCAATGATATCATTCTCACCGGCCCCGTACGATTTCGTTACGTCGTCGATGTCGATTCGTGACATTATTCTGTCTTGATAGTGCAGCTGGTTAGCCCCGCTACGCGGGCGTAATTTGGCATCGATACGGTCGATCGCGTCCGTCGAATCCTCATTCTTTGACCACCACGCCGAAGCTGAGTCCGGCAGCAAGGTATTTATTCACCGCAATGACGAACACCACGACGGGAAGAATCGTTGCGGTCGTCGCCGCTGCGAGCATCCCCCATTCGATCTGGCGCACGCCGATGAACTGATAGACCTGCATCGTCACTGTCGTGGCATTGTTGTTCGTCAGTACTAGTGAGAACAGCAATTCGATCCAAGCGAAGATGAAGCTGATTATCGCTACCGAGAAGATACCGGGTTTGGCCGCCGGCAGAATTACCTTCCGGAAGGCTTGGAACTGCGTCGCACCGTCGACGCGTGCGGCCTCTTCTAACGTCTCTGGAATGCCGTCAAAGAAGGCCTTCATTACCCAGACCACCACCGAGATATTGATCGTAATATACATGAAGATCATCCCGATTCGAGTGTCATAGAGGTTCAACGCTCGGAAGATGACGAAGAAGGGGATGACGACGGCGACCGGTGGGAGCATCCGTGATGAGAGAATCCAGACGAGTACGTCCCGCTGTTTCGGGATGTCGTACCGCGACAGAACGTACGCAGCCGGGACGCCGATCAACAAGACGAGTATCACTGACGTACTGACCATAAAGACGCTGTTGGCGAACGCAGCGATGAAACTCGACTGTTGGAGCAGTTGCATGTAGTTGTACACCGTCGGCAGGAAGATCCAGTCCGGCGGGAGCGAGATCGCTTCGCTCGGAGGCTTGAGCGACATGGAGACGACCCAGTACAGCGGGAAGAGGACGACGAAGGACCACGCGAGCAATGCGGCGTGTCGTCCCACCGAAACAAGACGCTCTCGGTTGGTCTTCGACATCCGGCGTTCCGGTTCCTTCGGACTATCGGTGGTCGCCATTATTCCCACACCCCCTCGAAACCGATCTTGATGATCAAGATGTTACACAGGGCGACGATCCCAATGAGGTACACGACCGCGATGGCGCTAGCTGCGCCGAGGTCAACGAACGTAAACCCAGTCTGGAAGATGTTGATGCTCACCAGTTCCGTCTCAGTACCGGGGCCACCGCTCGTCAGACTAAACACCAGTCCGAAGGTTCTGAACAGATCGATCAGTCGGATGAGGATGGCGACGAACAACACCGGCTTCATGTACGGAATGATGACGTGGACGTAGCGTCGCCACAGTGGCGCTCCGTCGACGCGCGCTGCCTCGAGCAGCGTATCGGGAACCGACGACATGCCGGCGTAGAAGATGATGAACATGAACGGCGTCCAGTTCCACGTATCAACGAGGATCACCGTCAACAGTGGCAGATCGCTGAGGAAGTTCGGAGCCACGAACGGCGTATACTGGGTTATCATGTACGGGATTACGCCGACCTCGGAGTTCAACATGATCCGACTGATCGTTGCGAGCGAGACCGGTGCGACTGCCATCGGGAGGATGAACGCGATGCGGTAGAACGTCTTCATCCGGTCGGATTTGACGCCGGTCACGAGCGCCGCGAGCAAGAACCCAAGGCCGGTTTCGAAGGCAAGTGCACCGACAACGAACAGTATCGTGATGGTGAACGAGTTGACCGCGCCACCGCTGGTGAAGGCAGTCTGGAAGTTCTCCAGCCCGTTGAACTGACCTATCGCCGTCGGATCGGTGAGCTTGTACTTGACGAGGCTCAAGTACAGGTCGTAGATGCCCGGAAAAACGGTGATCAACAGCATCACGAGCACCATGGGCGTCATGAACCAGTACGGTAGGTAGGCGTTCCACAGATCACGTAGCCTCACTAGTGCCGACGGTTCGGAGTTCGTTGATTGTGTTTGTGTACTCATTTGATTTCCCCGAAATTACTCGCCGGCGACATCTTCCGCTGCAGTCGCGCTATTAGTCATCGCTTCCTCGACGCTCTGATTGCCGGCGATGGCGGTCTGGATCTCCTCGGAATAGGTCTGTCCCCACTCAGGGTACTGGCTGTCGAACGGGTCCGGTGCGGTCGCCTGCAGCGACTCCAGTGTGACCTGTGCGAAGTCCTCACCGACTCGAGAACGGAACTCGTCGTTCTCCCAGACGGACTGTCGCACCGAGAACGCCGCACCGTTATTCAGGTGCATCCAGGTGGTGGTTGGCTCTGACGACGCCCACAGCATGAACAGGAACGCTTCCGCGGAGTTATCGGCGTTCTTCGAGGTCGAAATCTGCCACGCGTAGGAGTTCGGTGCGAACTCGCCGTCGGCAGGTGCCGGGGCCTTCGCAATCCCGATGTTGTCGGCCGCGTCCGACGCTTCCGGATCGGTCAGGTCGGGCCAGAACAGGTTCGCGTCGGAGACGATGTGACCGGCGTTCCCGGACTGCATCATTGAGAGCACGTCCGACCACGTCTGGCTAGAGGCTCCTCCGGGACCGTAGTCTTGGAGCAGGCTTGCGTACCACTCCGCGGCTGTGATCGCCCTCTCCGCGTCCAGTCCCGAGTTGGTGGGGTAGTTATCCCACAGCTGGCCACCGTGTTCACGGATGAACGAGTTGAGGATGTAAATATTCATCCCGTACCCCTTCTGACCGCGACCGGCAGTCCCGACGACATCAGACTCGTTTTCGTGGATCGTCTGGGCGTTCGAGACGAACTCGTCGAGTGTTTCGGCGACCTCCAATCCGTATTCCTCGTAGAGGTCCGTTCGGTAGAACTGCGTCAGAACCTCCACGGTGATTGGGATACCTGTCCACGTATCGCTGTAGCCACCGCCGTGTGCCTGCCAGCGTGTAGCCTCGAAGAGGTCGTCCATCGCGTACCAGTCCTCGTCATACATGCTGTCGTCGTCGAAGTACGAGTCGAGCGGTTGGAGCCACCCCGCCTCGCGGAATTGGTTGACGACCTGGTCGACGAAGAACACATCCCACTCGCCAGCACCGGTGCTGATGTCGGTGAGTCGCTTGGTTCGAAACTCCTGTTCGGGCAGGATGTTCCACCGGACATCGATTCCGGTCAGTTCCTCAAAGACGGGGATCGCGGGTTCGATGGCGGCGACCCATGGATGCTGGACGGCCCCGATGTCGATCGTCGAGCCCTCGAACTGCTGCCAATCGATGTCGGCTTCCTCGTAGTCGTCGACGGGGAGGTCGACATCCTCGAGACTGGCCTCGCTATCACTACCGCCTCGCGTACAACCCGCGAGACCGCCGAGCAGTCCGACACCTGTTGCTTTGATAAAGTTACGCCTGTTCCGTCCGCTGCGTTTGCTAGCCATATTTGCCGACCTCGTGGCTTACCGAATTACCCCTCAATAATAAAGGTATTTATCGATCAATTGTATTATATATCGGCTGGAGAAACAGGTGAAATGGACATATCATCGTCTCTCCGACCCATATGGCGCAGAATACGGCCACGAAGGCGTGACAAGTTTTAATAGAGGGTCCGAGAATATCTGCCCAGAGGAAGTTGCACGAGAACGGTGTGCGGCCGCGCTCGGCATACGTCCTCGTGTTGGCACTGTCCGAACGATATCGACGGTGTCGACACCGACAGAAGTCACAAACCATGAGAATGAGATACTGCACGCGGTACGTGAGTCGAATCGCATCGATGACTGGCTATTGGAGAGGATATTGATAACAATGAACACAAGCACACTGACAGACGTTGGGTCGGTCGAGGTACGGGAGCGTGACCGGCCGGTTCCGGCCGACAACGAGTTACTGGTTCAGGTCGGCGCTTGCGGCGTCTGTATGACTGACTATCACATGTATCATGGCTCGTTTGCCGCGGAGACGCCACTCGTGTTAGGCCATGAAAGCGCCGGGACAGTCGCTGAGGTCGGTGAAGACGTTACCGGGTACGAGACTGGTGATCGGGTCGCGATCAACCCGACTATTCCGTGTAACGCCTGTACGTACTGCAAGCGCGGCGAGACTCACCTCTGTGAGAACAACACGAGCATCGGTGGGGCTGCCGACAGCGTCATCGACGGTGCATTCGCCGAGTACGTTCGAGTCCCGCAGACAAACGTCGAAGCGATCGGTGATATGTCGTTCGAGCGAGCAGCACTGGCCGAACCGTTGGCCTGCTGTCTCCATGGACTCGATCAGGTCGACTGTGATCCGGGTGACAGCGTCGCTATCATCGGCGCGGGTCCGATCGGGCTGCTCTTGCTTCAGGTATTTCGAAGCGTCGGTGCCGCACCGGTTATCGTCTCGGAACTCGACGAAACGCGGCGTGAAATCGCATCGGAACTCGGTGCGGATGCTGTTATCGACCCCGAGGACACCGATGACCCGGTCACAGCTATCCAGACGGCCGCGGGCGGACCCGTCGACGTCGGCGTTGAGGCCATCGGGCTCGTCCCGACAATTGAACAGGCCAACGCAGTGACCGCGAAGGGCGGGTCGACGCTCATTTTCGGCGTTCCAGACCAGGACGATACGCTGGAAATCAGCCCCTTCGATGTCTTCTTCGACGAGGTAGGCTATCAGGGTTCATACTCGCTGACGACCGAGGATTTCGAGCGAGCGGTCATACTACTCGAAAATGGGCGGATCGAGGCAGACCCTCTCATTACCGATCGAATTAGTCTCGAAGACCTGCCGACAGCGTTCGACCGTATGGAGAACGGCGACGGGCTGAAACACGTCGTCATTCCCGATTCGAAGTGAATGACCGATTCGAACCGCTGCCACTACCCCCGAAACGCGGTTGTCCTCGTACCGGACCGAAAGAGGAGATGAGAGCCGTCGAGGGGTCCACAGACCCCTAGACGAGACTGACGGCAGTACTTTCGTACGGTCCCTTCTCATCGCGGTATCAGTGTCGACGAGGCATCGAGACAATGCTCCGGATGAGACGGTTTCCGCCTGGCCCTCCACTGAGTCGGAATTCGTATCGGTCTCCTGCCAGTGGACAGAGCAATCAATGTCGCACTCTGAAAGCAGCGTTTCCGGCATCAAAGGGGTTTGAGCCGCTCGTTACTGGACCAGGACGTTCCTGACGACCTTCCATCAGTACTTTTCGTCCGTACTCAGTGTTCTCGATCTCGGACAGCTTTCCGTTCTGCAGAAATGAACAGGAAGTTTACGACAGACTTGAATCTAATATTTGCATCTGTCTAAAAGATCATTGCATACTCTTGGGGTGTCAAACTGTGACTGGCCCCGAATTCGTTCTGCTGTCGTGAACAGAGTTTTATCCACCGACAGTGTAGGCAGAGTTAGAATGAGTGAGACACCGCAGTACGCGGTCGATGCGACGGGAACGTCACTTGCTATACTCGAGACTCTCGTCGAGGCACCCGAACCGATGGGCGTCACGGCGCTCTCCGAGCAGGCCGATGTTGCGAAGAGCGTCGCCCACAACCACCTTTCAACGCTCCGTGCACATGGATATGTGGTCAAGCACGGAGGACAGTACGAACCGTCACTGGGAATGCTGTCACTCGGGGAACGAACCCGCAGCGACCTGCCGATCTACCGGAACGCGAAAGAAGCGGTCGACAATCTGGCGGCGGCGACCGGCGAGACGACGTCACTGTTTATCAGGGAAGAAAAGTACGCTGTACCGGTGTATGTCGCTGAGGGCGGTATGGACTGGACTCCCCGATTTCGAGCCGGTGACCGGATACCACTTCACGTCAATGCTCCGGGGAAGTGCCTCATGGCATCGTTGTCGGACGAGACACTCGAGTCAATCCTCGAAGGTGATGATCGCGAAGCGTTTACAGATGCAACGATCACCGATCCCGAGGAGCTCGTGGCGGAGATTCGGCGAATCCGTGACGATGGTATCGCGTTCTGCAGAGGTGAACACCACGAAGGGATCGTCGGTATTGCAGCCATGATCCCATCGACGAGCGGCTGTCGAGCCGCCGCCCTCGGCGTCTCCGGTCCTGTCGATCGATTAAATGGAAGATATCTCGAGGAGGATGTTACGGGACAGGTACTGAGCACGACGAAATCGATTCAGGTATCGCTCACTGGGAACTGACATCGAGTTAGCAAATGCGCAGATTTACAAATATATGGGCGTAATCTAATACGGAAGGACGTACCGGCCTTCGATCACTTTCAGACAGTTCGCGTCAGTCACATACCGTGTACAGCAACGCGTCACCAGAATCTCTACCCACTCTTCGCTTCGATTCGTGAATACAACTTTCGGACCGCTTCTTCGATAGTATCCAAGAAGCGAGCGGCGTCGGCAAATCCTCGTCGGTACCATTACTTCGCCGGCCCGGGTGTCCACTGTGCGGTGTTAGATGGACGTGTTTCTCGTCGGGGGCTAGTGTACTTTCTCACAGAGCCGTCTCATGACCTGGCGAGCGCTGTCCATCTTGGTCGAGGGTGGGGCCAGCTTATACTCTCGAAGTGCTTTGAATACCTGTCGTTGACCAGTGAGTCCACCGACGGACGTCTCGATTTCGCCTGCTGATCGGTCGTGCTCTTTTTGCAGTCCCGTATGAAACGCCTCGCACATCGTCGGGAGGTGAACCGTTGGAACCACTGGCCAATCATCCCCTGATAGATCAAATGTTTCGTATCACGACATTATATTTATTGCTTCCGTTGTCAGTGATCAATCAAACTGATCCATCGGCTGTGTTGAATCGCTGTAAGGCGGTGGATTTCACTGTTTGACGGCCTGCTTGATGTTATAGACGACACACATTAAGGCGATTTCACGGAACTCTCGATACCAGGTACGCGCTCGCACGGCGTAGCCGAGCGAGCGCTTAACGGCTGAGTTGACAGTTTCGGTCATTGACCGCTGAGCGTACCGATCTTCGTCAATACGGGCGTTATGTGCGTGATCGTACGGAGCGAAGATCCGGTGTTTGATCAGTGGGCGAATGTCGAGTTCACGCAGTCGTTCTCGGAGTTGTTGCTTGTCATAGCCTTTGTCAGCAGCAAGTGACCGCAGATCGCCCGCGTTCCGGCGGGCGATCTGCTCGGCGAGGTCTGCGTCGCTTCCTTCTAACGTCGTCGAACAGTGGAGATCAAGAACGGCTTGCGTTGCTGTATCGACGAGTTTTGTGACTTTGAGCGTTTGAACACGGTAATTCGTTCGTTGGCAGTAGTGGCGGCTCGCACGATCTCGTTCGTAGAATGTCGCGTCGATAGCAGCGTGTTCGGATAGATCGTGTAGCTGCGCCGACTGGCGCAGCAACACTCGACAGACGCGCATACTGATCCGGTCCAACACCTTACATAACGTGGATGGCGAGGGGAGATCGGCCGCGCTGAGGCCGATCTCCCCGGTTATTTGTGGCATTTCCTTGAGCAAGTCAATCGTCATCCGGTAGGACGTATCAAGGTAAATCCGCAGACAATGGAGGGAAACAAGTGCATAGTCGGCGAATCCGCCGCCTCCTTCCGGGGCGGCGGATTCGTCTCCATCACCAGTAACGCTTTGAGCGACCGGAACAACTTCCCCAATGAAGCGGGAGATTTGCGTCATAGACACTCGCAGCCTCCCGCTTCATCACCTTTGATTTAGCGACCTATCCCGCCGCCATCTAGCGATTCAACACAGCCGATCCATCTCTTCATAGGAACACCCATCCTATCCTCGAGCGAAATATCGTTCATCTGAGATCGTTCCGTCGGTTGTCCGTTGATCTGTGACGATTTCGCTGCTACGGACACCGAAATAGAGCGGACAGAAACGAGTACTCGATTGCGAAACTCGTGGATCGCGTCAAACTCCTTCTCATCGACAGTATCGTTTGCTTGTTCGTCGATGTACCGCGTGATCTGTACTGGTTCCCATCGGTCCACGCCTTTGGATACCGGCTCTCGTCCGTCGCTTTCGGGAAACGATTTCTTCGTCACGGTCCGGGTATAGTTTTCCTCGGGGAGCCCATCGCGAACACGCCAGCCGATGGCGGTGTTGACCTGTGCGTAGTACGCCCGAACTGTCCCCGGTGCGACCTCTCTCGTGAGTTCGCTCGTCCCGTCGAAACGTTCGCTCGTCCAAGTTGTCGAACGTCTCGCTCGAGTCAGAATCTGTCTGGAACCACTCGAGAACACCCGCCCAAATTGACGTAATCGATTGGCGCTTACTGCAGGGAGTCCATTGGTGATTGGTCGTACCTGTCCTCGATAGTGGCCGGTTCTCGGGTGCATACTCAACTCGCGGGGGCTATCGTCGCGAGTGGCAGCTTGCTGTGGCCAGTGAACTCGAGTACCCTCACTCCACCAGCGGCGACTCGGTACCGCGGACGCTGTCGACGATGACGTCGCCGTCAGGCCGGGACGCGATCCAGAACAGTTTGTGGGCGTCGATCGACTGTTCGAAGGTTAGGTCCGGCGTGGAGCCGACGGCGGTTTTCCGGAGCGTCCACGTAAACACTGCGTCTTCGGCCTTCTCACGAACCTGTGCATCCGAGAGTTCGGACGGAACGACGAGTACGTCGTCAAGCGTTTTCGTGACGGTCTCTGGAACCACGTCGGCACGAACAGCGAGCCGACGGGAGCGGTCAACGCTGACGACGTATTCGATATCGCGGTTTGCGATTATCGGTCGGTCGATCGTTACAACTGCGTCGTAGATGCGATACGGATATGCGACAGCGCCGACGCGACCGGTCGAGTCGATATCCTCGCGCGTAACTGTCGGTTCGATTATAGTCAGGTCCGTCCGCTGACGGGACCTGTTCGTGAGTTCCGCGGATTCGGCTTGTTGTCGACGCGTATCGCTCATTTATTCGTCACCCGTCTCCCAGTAGTCGCTGGCCGTAACGTGTGCACGAATGTTGTCAGTTTCTGTGACTGCCTTGGGATCGACATCACGACCCCCGTCGGTCACGTACTCGGGCGTTCCCGTTGGATCGTCACTGCTCGAGAGGGCCGAGAGTGGTTTGTCGAAAGATTGGAAATGATCGTCGACGCCCTCGGGCGGCTTCGTCAGGAGTGAGACGACGATGAGCGTTGTCGTCGAGAGGATGAACGCTGGGAAGAGGCCGTAGACACCGACCAGTCCAGTGAGGAATGCCGAGCCCTCGACTGCACCCATGAGTCCGAGCACCTCGAGAAGGGTCGATAGCTGAATCCACAGGACCATCGTCAGGGTGCCAACGATCATACTCGCGACTGATCCCGTTGCAGTGATCCGTTTCCACCACAGCGACGCGATGAGCGTCGGTCCGATGGCTGCGCCGAGGCCACCCCAGGCATAGTCGAGAACGAGCGTGTAAATGGGCGTGTTCTGTGCGAAGTACGCAAAGGCGACGCTCGCTGCTCCGAGCCCGAGCGTGACGTACTGGGAGTATCGGACCAGCGTCTCTTGACTCGCGTCCGGGTTGATGTAGCCGTGGTAGACGTCCTCGACGATAGCACTCGTCGCGACGAGCAGTTGCGAGTCGGCACTGGACATCATCGCAGCGAGTGCGGCCGCCAGGATGATCCCCGCGATCGCACCGGGGAAGAACTCGAGCGTGAGCAACGGCATGACGTTGTTCGGGTCCTCGATGCCGCTCTGGCCGAAGACGACCAGTGCGTACAGCCCGACGAAACCGGCACCGATGTAAGCGACGAACATGAACAGCTGGGCGACGAGCGCCGCGAGACGGATGTTCTTGACTTCATCGATCCCCATGAACCGGACCATCACGTGTGGGTTCCCGGGGATGCCGAGCCCGATCGCGGCGTAGCTGATGATCCCGAAGATGGCGGCCCAGCCGGACATCCCGGCCGTGACGCTCGTGTACGAACTTCCGATGGACTCGAGTTCACCGAACGGGAGCCCGTAGTTGGTGAACGCGATGATCGGGAGGATGATAAACGCGATCAGGATGATCGCGCCTTGTACGTAGTCGGACCACGCGACGGCGAAGTAGCCGCCGAGCATGGTGTAACCGACGACGATGACGCCGCCCACGAGGATCCCAATCAGCGACGAGACGCCAGTGAGCACCTCCAGCAGCGTCCCGGCGGCGACGATCTGTGCGCCCACGTATCCGCCCTCGAAAATCATTAGGACGATCGCGGAGACGCCTTTGACGTACCCGGTATCGTCTTGCAGACGCGTCTCGAAGAAGGTCGGCAGTGTAACCGCCTTCACGATCTCCGTGTACTTCCGGAGGCGCTTTGCGATCCCGGCCCACGCAAACAGGTCGGCGGGGATCATTCCAAGCCCGTTGTAGAAGGCCATCACACCGGTTCCGAAGGCATCGCTCGGGACACCGAGCGTGAGCCAACCGCTCATCTCGGAGGCGCGTTCGGAAAAGCCTGTGACGACCGGGCCGATACTGCGCCCGCCGATGACGTAGTCGTCGACGGAGTCCATGAGTTGGGAGGAGTACAGCCCGATACCGAGGAGGACGAGGAGATAGACCGCAAACGTCCCGAGAACCCAGATTCCGGCCGAACCGGCGAGCCCCTCATTGACCATGCTCTGCCTCCTGGTAGCGGTTGCGTATCTTTTCTTCCCGTTTCCCTTCCCACACGTAGTATACGCCGAGCATCACGAGATACACGACGAACGGTCCGAATAACCAGACCAATTCAATCGATCCACTCTCTGGCATACTGCCATGTGATTACCATCCACACATAAATATATCGGAATTCGACGTCTACTCTGGTATCGAATCGTATCGGTGACAAGAACGAGAGACGACAGCGATCGCTACGTTGGCAAGGTAACTAGCAGATGTCGTCTGTACGGTATCTCTACCGAGCGAAACCAACTCTGTAACTCTGTTCAGCGGACAGTATCACATCGCGGCCGGTTCAGCGGATCGCTCACACGCCGACGACGGCGCGAAGCGCGAACAGCGCGTTCTCCTTTCGCTCGCGGACCCGTCGGTAAAAGTACTGCATCCACTTGTCGCCGTAGGGGATGTACTGATTGACCTCGTAGCCCTTCGCAGCGAGTTCGCGCTGGGCGTCCTCGCGAACTCCCATGAGCATCTGAATCTCGAACGGCGTTCCGTACTCCTTGTGGAGGTCGACTGCGGTCTCGAGCATCGCTGGGTCGTGGCTCCCGACCGCGACGCCCTGATCAAACTCACGGAACAGAAACTCGAGATGCGTTTGGTAGGCCTCATCGATGGCTGCTTTCGAATCGTGGGCGACCGACGACGGTTCGTCGTACGCACCTTTTACCAGTCGAACTGCGGCTGGGATATCGGCGAGCCGGGATAGATCATCGTGTGTCCGTGTAAGGTTCGCCTGAATGGCGACGCCGACGCCGTTGGGATGGTCGCGTGCCGTCGCTTCAACAGCATCAAGGGTCGTGTCAGTCGTCGTGTGGTCTTCCATATCACACCAGACGAACACGTCTTCGGCCGCCGCGATTTCGACGATTTGCTCGAAGTTCTTCGTAAAGACATCGGAGCCAACATTGATTCCGATCTGGGATGGCTTGACCGAGACGCACCCGTTCAGGTCTCGAGTGGCTAGTTGAGAGACGAGGTGGCAGTATTCCTCGGCGTCTTCGGCCGCGGGTTCGGGGTCATGGTAGTGTTCACCGAGAAGGTTCAGGATACCGCCCATGTCCGTTTCGTTACACTCCGAGACATGATCCAGCGCACCGGATGCGGATGTCCCGGCGACAAATCGGCTAGCGATCGGGGGGATCATACCGGATCACTCGCACGGAACCCCCGTAAGTCGATACCCGACCACAAGATTCAGTCCATGTCAGGGCGGATTAATCCGAGAACTCGTCGGGATTGAGCAGTTTCGCTTCAGCGGTCCGGAGGTGCTCGAGCAGCGTCGTCTTCGAGACGCCAAGTTCGTCCGCGAGCTCGCGCGTGCTGATCTCGCGGGGCCACGCGTAGTAGTTCCGTTCGCACGCGAGATCGAATGCTTCCCGCTGACGCGGCGTGAGACGGTCGGTCCGATCGATACTTTCCGATGAGTCGCCGTCAGCCGGGGCGACCCTGCTGATCGAAATCTCCGCATCGGTCTCAGCCCGAACGGACTCGAGTCGGTCACGGACTTCAGCGCGACCGTCAGCGACGAAAACCGGCCAGTGTTCGGCCCCGGCTTCGACGCGCACTGACGCGTCGTGGATGAATCCGTGTGAGACGAGCGTGTCGCTGATACTGTGTTCGGGCTCGTACTCGACGAACAGTTCGCGGGTCGCATTCCCTGGACTTGGTGCCGTACTGGTCGATCGCTGTCCGAGTTCGACCGTCGAGTGTGTCAGTGGTGAGTCATCTGTGAAGGCGATACATTCGTCGAGTTGCGCCGTCGTATCGGCATAGACGGTAAAGTGCCCTTTGACGGTTTCATCGACGGTTCGATGGACGGTGTGGACGAGAAGCCCAGCGTCGACTGCCTCGGTCGCCTGCAAGCCCCAGCAGTCCGGATGCCAGATCTCGAGGGTGAGTCGTGTGCCGTCCGCTGTCCCTGTCGTGGTCGTCGTCGAACTCGTGCTGCTCATACGTGGGCTCTGCTCGGTCGTTCTCCTGTGGGCACCATAAGCATACTGAATATCGACATCGCATGTCATCCCGTCAGCGCTCGCGTCACTGCCGTCTCGAACCGGGACGGAAGCCGGACCTGTGGCGGGGCCAGTCGTTAGTCACGCTGGCAGTGTGATTGGTGCCCGACCATGGGAGGCCGTGGTTATTCGGTGATGATCCGTGACCGATACCGTATGAGTCAACAGGCGACAGATCAGCCAAACCGACACTACATTAACGGCGAGTGGACCGAGGGAGAGAGTGTGGAGACGTTCGAAAGCGAGAATCCGGCGACCGGTGAGACGCTTCGGACCTTCCACCGCGGGACCGAGGCCGACGTCGACGATGCCCTCGAGGCCGCGGACAGCGTCCAGGAGGAGTGGCGTGCCCTATCGTACATCGACCGCGCGGAGTATCTCTGGGACATCTACCACGATCTCCGCGAGCGGACGGGCGAACTCGGCGAGATCGTCACGAAGGAGTGTGGCAAGGAGATTTCGGAAGGGAAGGCCGACGTCGTTGAGGCCGCACATATGGTCGAGTGGGCCGCGGGGAACGCCCGCCACCCGCATGGAGATGTCGTCCCATCCGAAATTGCGAGCAAGGACGCGTACATGCGGCGCAAGCCCCGTGGCGTCGTCGGCTGTATCACGCCGTGGAACTTCCCCGTTGCGATCCCGTTCTGGCACATGGCCGTCGCGCTGGTCGAGGGCAACACCGTCGTCTGGAAACCCGCCGAACAGACGCCGTGGTGTGCCGAGATCGTCGCCGAAATGTTTGAGGCGAGCGGGATTCCCGACGGTGTCTTCAACATGGTCCAAGGCTTCGGCGACGCCGGAGCCGCCATCGTCGACGATCCGCGCGTCGACTCCGTTCTCTTTACCGGCTCGGCCGAGGTCGGCCAGCAAGTCGCACAGACCGTCGCCGAACAACCCGGCAAACTCGCGGCCTGTGAGATGGGTGGCAAGAACGGCGTCGTCATCAGCGACGAAGCCGACCTCGATACAGCCGTCCACTCGGCCGTCATGAGTTCGTTCAAGACGACCGGCCAGCGGTGTGTCTCCTCCGAGCGCCTGATCATCCACGAGGATGTCTACGATGAGTTCACGGAGCGCTTCATCGAGATCGCCGAAAACATCGCAGTCGGTGACCCGCTGGCGGAAGACACCTTCATGGGACCGCTTGTCGAAGAAGAGCACAGGGAAAAGGTCCTCGAGTACAACGAACTCGCGCGGAACGAGGGGGTGAACGTACTCGTCGACCGCGACGAACTGGACGACGAGGAGATTCCGGACGGCCATGATGACGGTCACTGGATCGGCCCGTTCGTCTACGAGGCCGATCCGGACGCGGATCTCCGCTGTACGCAAGAGGAGGTCTTCGGTCCCCACATTGGGCTCATGAAGTATTCGGGTGACATCGAGGACGGTGTCGAGATCCACAACGATACCGACTACGGGCTCGCAGGGGCGATCATCTCGGAGAACTACCGCGAGATCAACTACTACCGCGACAACGCTGAGGTCGGACTCGCGTACGGGAACCTGCCGTGTATCGGGGCGGAAGTCCACCTGCCGTTTGGCGGGGTCGACAAGTCCGGGAACGGCTACCCCAGCGGTCGCGAAGTGATCGAGGCCGTCACCGAACGCACTGCCTGGACGCTGAACAACTCGAAAGATATCGAGATGGCACAGGGACTCTCCGCCGATATTACGACCGAGGATGACTGAGACGATCTGTCCACTCTGCGGCCGGTCGGCCGTCGCCTCGGACGAGTGGTGCCACCATTGCGGATGGACGGCTCGCTGTGGCGCCGATTAGTGTCGATTCGATCGGTCGGCCGCGATAGCGATCATGGTGCCGTTCCGAACGCGCGAACGGTCTAATTCCAAGAATGATCTGTTCCCATGGTACATCCCGTATCCGATCGAAACAAGCGGTGTGCTACTGGCCGTTCACGTGATTCGAACGCCATGCGATCGAACGGCCCGTCGAGCAACCGTCAGCGACAAGCGGAAGGGAATGTGGCTAGGTAACATATGAACTACCGTATACACCAAAGCATATGTGAATATTACACAATATATGTACTGGAATGTACTATGCGTGCGTTAATTTCGATATCCAATCATCGAGACTGTTCACACATTCCGAACGCTTATACACCGATAGCGCCACAGTTCGAACCATGACGGACGATGGTCCCCGCTCGGTCAAGACGACGAAAACGTCACTCGCACTCGTTCGTACGGTTCGTGACAGCGACGGGGCGACGCTGAGCGAATTAGCCGACCATCTCGATCTGGCGAAGAGTACCGTACACAATCACCTGCATACGCTGGTCGACGAAGGGTTTCTCGTTCGCGACGGCGACACCTACCATGTCGGACTCCAGTTTCTCCCGTTCAGCGAACACGCACGAAACCGGAATCCGTTGTACTCGACGGCCCGCCAGCAAGTCTACGCTTTAGCCAAAGAGACGGGCAATGAAGCCGATTTCATCGTCGAAGAGAACGGCCGCGCGTACACACTCGAGTACGCGATCGGCGAATCGACCTCCCGTGGTCTCTCGGAATCGAGTCCGTTCCGTGCAGGAAACCGCTTTCACATGCACAACTGTGCCTCGGGCAAGGCCATGCTGGCGTTGCTGTCCGACGCACGCGTTCGGGAGATACTCGATCGCTGGGGGCTACCGGCCACAACCGCCCACACAATAACCGACGAGTCAGTATTGTTCGACGAACTCGAGACGATACGGCAACAGGGGTACGCGACGAATAACGAGGAACTGATCGACGGCTATCGATCCATCGGTGCAGCGGTAACGGGTCCCAGCGATGACGTCATCGGCGCATTCTCTATTGGCGGGCCGGCGTATCGCATGGCTGTCGACGAATCGTCGACCCAGGAGATCGCACAGCTACTTATAGACGAGATTGACTCACTCGAATCGGAACTCTCCTATTAATTACTCGCATATGCCTGTAAACTTGGCTGTGGAGAAGCCATAGTTCGTTGACTAGTAACGCCAGTTCGCGAAGGGGACCATCACTGTGACCGAGTATAGGCCCACATCATTCCTGCGTAGCGGTGGGGAGCGTGAGTGGTTCGCCTCTCTTCTTTCGTTACCCTAACCGAGCCAACTGATAACATTCGTTCCGACTGTCTCGAGATATCCTATCGGTTTTGAATGACACTCGAGAAATTGAGAAAAGGGACCCAAACACTCTCGAAAACCAGCCTACATTGTGTGCAAGTGCAACCTACAACCGACTGAGGGGGCTCGTCGAATCGCATTTCGCCCGACGAAACCGTGATTCAGAGAGACGGTCAGTGGAATTCTGAATGCCGAGATTACTCCTGAAACGAACAGGATATCGTATTTATTACTGTTTTCAACACTACAACTGCACGTACTGGTGTCTCCCAAAAGAGTTACTGAGATATGTAATATAAAACTCTCTATTTATAGTTAATAAAGATACAATCGAAAACGTATATATAAGTCCGTTACAATAACCTATCTCAAACGAGAGGAGAGTATAAGTATAATTTTGATATGATTTTGGTGGCATCGATAGAGCAGCCGTCGAAACGTGATTGGTGATCCGGGTGATCACCTAGCCGGTCCATTTCAGTTGTCTGCTGCAATATTGCACAAATCTCATCTCGAATCGAGATTTCCGTTCATACTGAACTACGAGCAGTCTATTCCGGTTGGCGACGTGCCACGGAAAGATGTCACAGAGAAACCATAATCCGCACTCTTTAACCCAATCACTACTAGAAATCGAACATGCAACTCGAGACGAATTCGTGGACTGAGATAGAAGAAGTGGCACCGACGGCGGCGCTCGTCCCGGTCGGAAGCACGGAACAGCACGGCCCCCATGCGCCGGTCGGAACCGATACGATCATCGCCCGGGCAATCGCTGCTGACGCCGATCGAGAGTGGGCAGGTGATTCGGTCGTGCTTCCGCCGGTACCGGTCGGTATCGCACCGTATCACGGTCGGTTCTCCGGAACGCTGTCGGTTTCACCGGAGACGCTCCGGAGGTACGTCCGCGACATCGTGGAATCCCTCTCGAACTCGAGTTCGGGTATCGAGACGGTCGTACTCGTCAACGGACACGGCGGAAACGGTGAGACGCTGTCCCATCTCGCTCGAAAGTTGTCTACGTCGACATCGATCGATCTCGACGTGTATCGCTGGGAGTGGATGCGCGCCGTCGACGAGCACGTTGGACACGCAGGTGAACTCGAGACTTCGGTCCTCCTCCACCTGTGTCCCGAGGACGTCGGGGAGCCGGTCACGGGCGACGCGACTACCTGGGCAAATACGGTCGACGGCGGTGTTCTCCACGAATTCACCGATGAATTCAGCGAGAACGGCGCGGTCGGCGACGCGACAGATGCGTCCCCGGAACAGGGCGAACGAGTGTTCGCGACCGCGGTTGACGCGCTCGTGTCGTTTCTCGATCGGATTCAGTAGCGACCACTCGAGTTTGCGGCGGTCCAATCCGCAAACCGATCCGCCGATTCGCGACGCTCACAATAGCTTCCGCCGGTGTGTGGGGGTGGGGAAGAGCGCTGCGGGCGAGTGGCCAGCCACGAGGCGGTTACTTCAGTCACACTCGCGGATACCGATCGCACGTCTCGATCGGGTAACTCGAAGTTTTGATATCTTTCGCCCGCCAGTTCTTGGCTATGTCGTGGCAAAGAGCACACCGTCCCCGGTTTCCGTTGTCGAAGCGAACCTTGGTCAAAGGTGATCGCTCGTGACGCACCCGGAGCGGTCCGCCGAAGATGTTAAGGAAGTCGTACAACGGTACTGGAGTGGCCGTGCCGAGTCATACGACGATGACGGAATTTCGGGCGTCCACGCCGCCGAGCAGCGCGAGGCGTGGCTGTCGGTTCTCCGAACGTGGACCGGTGACCCATCGCGACGCGTTCTCGATCTCGGGTGTGGGACGGGCACGATATCGCTGCTGTTGGCGGCATTGGGACACGACGTCACAGGCATTGATCTGTCGCCTCACATGCTCGAGCGCGCTCGAGCGAAGGCACAGCGCGCGGATCGTTCAATCGATTTCCACACCGGGGACGCTGAGGAATTACAGTTGCCCGTTGACATCCTCCCCGCCCTAAAGGGCGAGGATTCCCGACCGCGTTGGGATATTACGGTTCGCAGTTCACGACCTGTTCTCGTGGGGCGAAACAGCCCTCACTACGGTCGAACAGGTGAACCGATGGCTGTGCCAACCAGCCGTTATCCCTATCACCGCCATCCGTGGCGAGACTCGGGAGTACCTTTTGCCGAATGTTCTCCGCACCATTCACGTCCGCGTTCGCAACCGTATCGCATTTCTCACACACGTACAACCCGCGTTCAACACGCTGGCTGTCGTCCGTGTGACCGCACACCGAACACGACTTCGACGTATCACGTTCTGACACTAACTCCACGTCGATACCTTCGGCTTCCGCCTTGTAGTCGAGCAGCGTCGTGAAGCGGTCGAACGCCCACCCGTGCAAGTCGATATTGCCGTGGTCGCCCCAGTTGCGGGACTCGCCGTTCTCATCGTCTTCACGGATGCCGCCGAGGTCGCCAACGACAAGCGTTCCGACACCTCGTTCGACACACTCCTCAACAATCGATTTTGAGAGGGCGTGCAAGAAGTGTGTCCGGCGACCCGTCCGCTTGCGGTCAAGACGAGTAGCCTCACGAGACGAAGAATCATCGCACTTCGCCTTCTTCTTCGTGAAGTAGTATTCGTCCTCTTTGAGTGCGCCACCCGGATACAACACAGATTCTCCGCCAAACGAGACGGTGGCGAAGTTGCAAATCCCGAGGTCAACACCAGCCACTTCATCGCCCGGCGGTTCCGGATCGATAGTGGTGCGACAGAGGAATTGCAACCGCCACTCGTCGTACTTGTAGACGGCACGAACCTGTTGAATGTCCCACTCGGTCAGGTCAACATCTGGTCGAGTTTGATACTCACACAGGATGAAGTCTGAACGGTGTTCTTTGAGGTTGCGGCCTTTCGAGAGGCGGACACGGGTGAACTGTGCGTCGTGCTTGAAGCCAGCCGCTTTGAATGACACGGTTGAACGTGGGTGGGAATCTCCGTGTTTACGGTAGCCGGGCGGTCGGGCACGGTCGTCGCCGTTCCGACGCTTGCCGAACCAGCTGTTGAACGCCTCAGCGAGTTCTTCGAGAACGCGCTGACTGGATTGAGAATGTAAGTCCGTGTAGCGTTCGTGGCTTTTGAGTTCAGCTTTGAGTTCCCCGTCATCGGGAATCTCGCCCGTTTCGTCCCACTGTTCTTGTGCGTAGTAGCGACCGACGTTCCAGAGTTTTGAGGCGGCCCATCCGAGTTGGTCGAGGTCGTCACGAACCTGTCGCTGGTTCGTAATCGTCGCCTCGAATGTTCGGACGGTTCGGATCATTTCTGGCTTCATAACTAGTTATGAACGTCGTTTTCTTAATAGTGTTGGTTGACGTGGAATATCCGGCCTTACCATCGACGGTGGATTGCGTAAGAGCTGTCGGTTGTATCCCGCCCTAAAGGGCGGGGTTTAGCCTTGTAACTTCAATAATAGTGTCATTCAGCGGTTGACGAACACGATGATCCCGTACGCGGGTAGGGTGTCATTCGCCCCTGCTCGGGAGACGGAACGAGATCGGGCAGTTCCCGTTGAAGACTGGTTGGTGGAGAGTCCGGCGACACGGCCGAACAGACGGGACAGCACACCGAGGGGATCGGCCCGATCGAATCACGATCGCTCGACGAGCACCGACCGGCGAGCGTGGCGAGTACGTATAAGGTGAATCGGATGGAGACAGACGGGGCATCTGCTCATCGACTCATCGTGATAGACATTCGACAACCGGACCAGAATCGCCATACTACCACGCTTCGTCACACATTCTGTTGCATGAGACAGACGCAATCAAAACTGGCTGACGACGGGTCGGAATCTGCCACTCCGACGCGGCGACGATTCTTCAAGGGAACGCTCGGTGCTGCGGCAACAGTTGCTGCTATTCCCGCTCTGAGCGGCGTTGCAGCGGCGCACTTCCCACTCGAACTTGATATCGACATTCAACCCGAGAATGCAGAGAATTTCATTGATCTAGCGGAACACGAGTCGGTATCAGTCGTCGTTCACCCCTCCGAGTTCCTCAATGGTGATGACGAACGTGAGACTTTCGACCCTACTGACGAACCCGTACGCTATCGGTTCGGGTCACGGTACGCACTGCAAGATGGCGAGGGTGCACGCCCAACTGACGACGGAGAAGTTACCCAAGTTGAAGGCGGGCATGGCGACAGTCATCAAGTGCTCGTCTTGGATTTCCCGGTTAGCGAAACGGGATTCGATGGCGAGGAGGAAGCCGGATGGCTCTACTGGGAACGCGCTGACTCCGGTGACCACGGCTACGCTGGCGTCGATTCCGTCAGAGTCTACGGCGCTGAGACGTCGAATTGGAATCTCCTTCAGTTACTCAGACGAAAATTCGACGTAGAGGACAGCTGACGAGAGAGGCTGCCGAGCGTGGAGTTGCCCGGTGCTGAGCGACTCCCGCTTCATGTGGGAAGAGAAGCAAGCATGTCCCCCCGAACACCGTTACGGCCCTCTTTTAACAATCCACGCCTCGAGAACATCCCTACGTGGCTTCGCTAGAAATCAGCATCAAATACCATCTTACGTGTAGACATCACTTGGCATCCTCCCCGCCTGAAGGGCGATGATACAGAGCGATAGCGCATACCTCCGTCTTTAGGCGGAGGTCAAGCAATAGGCATAGTATGTTAATTCACGAGTCTCCGCTACTGCTTGATTTCCTACTCTTCATCGATGGTATGAAGGCGGTATGAACTATAGTATGCAACACGGATGAAGACTACACGGCACGCGACCTACAACCTCAACTACCACATCGTGTGGTTGCCGAAGTACCGCCAGTCGGTACTTCGGCAACGAGGTCGCTGACCGTGTGCGAAACATCCTCCACGAAATCGCCGACGAGAAGGGAGTAGAGATACTCGACATAACCGTCCAACCCGACCACATCCATCTGTTCGTCAGTAGCCCGCCGAAACACGCTCCCTCGCTTCTCGCCAACTGGTTCAAGGGAATTTCCTCGCGGAAATACAACCACTGCTACGCCGATAACGAGAGTGAGAAGATTCGATGGGCGCGAGGCTACTACGCAGGGACGGCGGGGAACGTCTCCAGCGAAACGGTTCAGGACTACATCCAGCGTCAACAAAACTCATGAATTCTGTTTGGCCCACGAGAAACGCGGCGTGTTTCTCGGGACGTCACGAGGAGGGTGACACATGACGGAACTTACCAAGACGTTGGAACTGAAACTAGTCGACCCGAACGCCCATAAGCAGAGGAAACTCTGTGAGACACGGGACGCCTACCAGCAAGCCCTCGCGGATGCGTTCGACGCTGGTTGTACCACCCAGACCGAAGCGAACGACGTGGTGGTTGACTACGACTTGAGCGGGTACGCGAAGAACGCACTCAAGAAGTACGTCCCGCAACTCACGACGACCTACAACGCGGGCGAACTTCACGACAACCACCCCGTTCGCTTCACCAACGAAGGACTGCGACTCGACCACAAGCCCGAGAACGCTATCGAGTGGTACGTCAAAATTCCCCATCACGAAGACTATCACCTCTGGATACCAGCACAACCGAATCCCGAACAGCGAGGTTGGCTGGAAGCGTTGAACGCGGGAGACGCCAAGATGGGCGAGAGTCGCCTATTCGAGCGGGACGGGATGTGGTATCTCCACGTCACCGCCACCCGAAACGTGGAGGAACGCTCCGAGGAATCTGCCGAAGAACGGACGCCTATCGGAGTAGACATCGGAGAAGCGTCACTCGTCACGGTGTGTCACCGCGACGACCACGGTTCTCCGACCGCGCCCGAACTGTGGGCCGACGAGGGCAAGACCGTCCGTCGGCTCCGTAAGACCTACTTCACTGCCACTCGCCGACTCCAGACGCGCGGGAGTGAGCGTATCGCGGAGTCCTTCAGGGACGACGTGTGGAACCTGATAGACGATATATTCCACACCGTCACCCGCGGAGTTGTGGAGTACGCCGAATCCGTCGAGAATCCTGTTCTTGTTCTAGAAGACCTGACGTACATACGGGAGTCGATGGACTACGGCGACTTCATGAATCGGCGTCTCCACGGATGGGGATTCGCCAAACTCCACGCGCAGATACGCTACAAAGCTGTCGAGAAGGGTATCCCCGTCAAGACGGTGAACCCGCGCAACACATCGAAGGAGTGCCATTCGTGCGGTGAAGTGGGGTATCGTCCAAAGCAGGCGACGTTCAAATGCACGAACGACGGCTGTTGGATGGGCGAGTACCAAGCGGACGTGAACGGCGCGATAAACATCGCAGACCGCTACCTCAGCGGAGAGAGTCGTTTCAGAGAACACACGGACGACGATGACTCGGCTGAGGATGGGGCGCGTTTGACCGCGCCACAAGACAGCCAAGCCGATGCTGAAACCCAGCAGAAGACGCTTGGAACGTATGCGTCTTGAAACCATAGGGTCGTTGCACTCGGCCTGAAATCTCGTGGCGAGATTCCGCGTCTTCAGGCGCGGAAGGAGGTCAACACATACTGCGTTAGTAACTGATCGGTTAGTCATCAGCTGATAGTTTCGATCCCGCATAGAAACGGCCGGTTCCTATACAGTGATTCCATCGTCAATTGGTACTTGAGACCGTTCTATCCCGACTTGGAAGATCCCTACTGGTCACTTTCTTTTGGAGAACCCTGTTTAAGAAAAGACTGGGAGAAGACTTATAGCTGACTAACCGGTTAGTCAGCATATGCCCCAGTCGATATCGAAGAAGCGACCGTGGCTCGCAGCGCTACTCGCAACATTCGCCACTGGCCTCGGGCACCTGTACCTCCGGCGATGGCGTCGCGCACTCGGATGGCTTGCCGTCTCACTCGGCGTGACCGCCCTGTTTACCGATCCAGCGGCGGTCGACGAGTTTCTAACCGGGAGCTGGAACTTCGATGTGTTGTTGGCGATCGCACCGATGTTCATCGTTGTCGGATGTAGCATCGTCGACGCGTATCTCCTCGCACATATCCAGAACGCAAACGCTCGTTCGTCCGAGCCATCCGATGGAGATCTGGTCTCGTGTCCCCACTGCGGAAACGAACTCGATCCGGACCTCGAGTTCTGTCACTGGTGTACGAGATCGGTTGACGGAACCGATCGTGATCAACGGGAAGCATGAGGACGCTCACGATGGCGTTGTTTTGCGTCGGCGTCGATCCTTATCGACAGAACGCTGGCTCCTCGAGGTCAGTTCGAACTTAGTGTCAGACGTTCACTCGCCATCTAGCAGTACTGCAGTCACGTATTCGTCGGCAGTCCGTCTCGCCGTGGCGAGTGCGTTCGTATCGTCTAGTACGACCTCTCGAGTTCGGGCACCATCGACGATAGTCATGAGTGCCAGTGAGACGTGTTCGGCATCGACATCGGTAAACACGCCGTCCGTAATGCCGTGATCGATCACCGTCGTGAGCATGTATCGAATATACTCGTCGTTCTGCTGGAACCGCTCGCTGAACGTGTCATTGTACGGAGCCTGGCTCCGCATTTCCAGCATCGCGATTAACAGGTCCTGGTGGTCTTCCGGTTCGACAAGCAACTTGTCGAGTAGCAGCTCCAGTCGGTGCTCCGGATCGGTCGTTTCTACCTCGTGTACCGTTTCCTGAAATTGATCGAGGAGATAGTCCAGAAACGCTGCGAGAAGATCGTCTTTCGTATCATAGTGGTAATGGATCGCAGCGGTTGACTTGCCATACGCCTCGGCGATCTGTTTCATCGTGAGATCAGCGTATCCGTGCTCGCGAAGTGCCTGGTAGGTAGCACGCATGATCTGCTCATTCGGATCCGAAGGAGACGATTCCGGTGAATCAGCCATTACGTAGTACGTGTATTGTCCACGTGATAATAGTTTTGACCCACTCGGTGTCTTTCGAAGATCATTATCGATCGGTTAGTTGAATAGTGGTGAAACGCAGTCCGAGAGGCATCGAAATCACCATCTTCATTTCCCAAAGGTTTTTGACTGACTAGTTAGTAAGTACCCGTATCAACCGACATGAACGACGAGCCAACTACTGAGATCCTGAACGCAACGTATCAGGCCCTCTGCAAGCACGGATACGCTGAACTCACATTGCAGGATATCGCTGCCGAATCCGAGATGAGTAAGCATCCATTCACTACTACTACGATAGCAAGAACGAGCTGTTTGTTGCGTTTCTCGACTTTCTCTACGACCGATATACGACCCAGATAGACGCAACCGATAGTGACTCTCCGCGGGAACATCTCCGCTCACTGCTCGAGGTGTTGCTTACCGATGATGGAGATACTCCCGGGACGGAGTTCCACACTGCGATGCTTGAGGTGAAGGCACAGGCACCGTACAACGACAAAATCCGGGACCGTCTCGTCGAATTCGATGCGTATCTCTTCGAACGAATACGAGAGATAATTGCGGCCGGAGTCACCGCCGGTGAATTCGACGACCGCGTGGATTCGGAACGCGTTGCCGAGGTACTGACGACCATGATTAAGGGATCACATACACAACAAGTCGCGGCCGACCACTCTCCGGATCGTCTCTACGAAACCATCACGACGTACGTCGAGACGCATCTGCTGACCGGAACGGTAGCGGAGGGTATGCAGTGACAGATATTCGTCGTCGCATCAGTTCACTCTTCAAGGGGCGTGAGGAGTTCGATCTCACGTCGGGTAACATCGGGAAACCGCTCTTCTTCCTGTCGATGCCAATCGTCGTCACGAACCTCTTTCAGACAGCGTACAACCTTGCAGACACGTTCTGGTTGGGCCAGTACAGCACGGATGCGCTCGCGGCGATTAGTTTCGCGTTCCCGATGGTGTTCTTGCTGATCTCGCTCGGAATGGGGATTTCAGTCGCCGGAAGCGTTCTTGTCGCCCAGTATACGGGTGCCGGAGAGGAAGGGAAGGCCGAGTACGCCGCTTCACAGACGGTAACCTTCGCCAGCATCGCGTCAGTTGTTCTCGGCGTCGTCGGCTACGTCTTCGTCGAGAAATTCCTCGGGATTATGGGCGCTTCTTCGGACGTACTGCCGATGGCCTCGAGTTACATGGAGGTCATCTCACTGGGCCTCCTGTTCATGTTCGGATTCGCCGTGTTCGTCGCGCTTATGCGCGGCTACGGCGACACGATCACACCGATGCTGGTCATGTTCGGCTCGGTGGTTCTCAATATCATCATCGATCCGTTCCTGATCTTTGGGTGGACGCTCGTCGAGAACGCACCGCTCGTAGGCACGATCACCTTCCCCGAACTCGGAATCGAAGGAGCCGCGATCGCGACCGTGTTTTCGCGGGCACTGGCGCTGGTCGTCGGCCTCGCGATCATGTTTCGTGGCGAGCGCGGCGTCCAGATCAACCTCCGAGACATGGTACCCGATCTCAGCTATCTCCGCCGCCTCGCTGGGATCGGCGTCCCCGCCTCTATCGAGGGGACGGGACGAGCGGTGTCGATGAACCTGCTGTTGTTCATCGTCGCGTTCTTCCCGGATACGGTCGTCGCCGCGTACGGGATCGGAACGCGCATATTCTCGGTCGTCTTCCTGCCCGCGATCGCGGTTGCCCGCGGCGTCGAGACGATGACCGGGCAGAATATCGGCGCGACCAAGCCCGATCGAGCCGAGCAGGCGGCAGCGCTCGCGGCGAAGGTACTCTTCGGCGTCCTCACAGGTGCGGGAGTTCTCGTCTGGTTCGCCGCGGCCCCGATCGCCGACCTGTTTACGACTGATCCCGAAGTCGTCAATATCTCCGCGGAGTTCCTGCGGTACGTCGCACTGACGTTCGGGTTCATCGGAATCATGCGCGCGTATACGGGAAGTTTCCGCGGTGCCGGGAAGACGCTTACTGCAGCGGTGATTTCCGTGCTGATGCTCGGGGTCATCCGCTTCCCGATCGCATGGGTTTCCGCCAGTTCGATCGGCGAATCGGGCATCTGGCTCTCGTTTGCCGTCTCGAACGTCGCTGGCGCGGCGATCGCCTACGCGTGGTATCAGCGTGGGACGTGGCGAACGGGAGATCTGACCGAATCAGCCGTCGGCATCGATGATACCGGTGTCGAGTCCCCAACGACGGACGACTAACGACGATGTCTCACGAGCTCGCACTCACCGAACGACGGACCGAAATCGACAGCCGACTCGAGATGGTACTCGACGCTGCGGATGGACAGTTAGCTCCCGCTTGGACGGCAATTCTGGAGCGTGATAACAGGTGGTTCGGGCAACTGTTAGCCCTTTCCCACAACGCTGTGGCGGAGACATCGGACAGTCCGGTCGTGGTTCCCGCAGCGACAGCGATCGAACTGCTCCGCGGATACGTCCGGCTTCGCGAGCGATTGATAGTCCAACCCGGTGATACGGCCGCCGACTCGTTGCAGTGGGAGGTGACGTCTCCATTGTTGGCCTCCGATTTCCTCTATACGACAGCGTACTCGACGCTCGGAGGCCTTGACGATAATCGAATAGGGGAGTGCTTCGAGGTACTCACGACCGTCTCAGACTCGATTATCGAGGCACTGGGACGCACCGATAGTCAGTCAACCCCCTCATCGACCGAGTACTGTTCGTTTATCGATGATACGGCGGGCGCACTCGGTCGGGGGGCAGCCGTTATCGGTGCGACGCTGGCGGATGTCGATGAACCGGACAGAGACCACTTTGCAACGCTGGGGCGCGGATTCGGCACAGTCTGTCGGATACGAGACATCCTCGCTTCCGACGGCCCTTCCGTCCAGCCCGGTTCAGCACCCGCTACACGACGACTCCGCCAGCATACGAAACAGCGCCTGCAGGAAACTGACCGCGCACTCCGACAGCTCTCGTCCGCTGTTGACGGAGACTCCATCCGAACGTTCGTTGCGGAGACCGTCTCGGAGCGTCCAGCAGATAGCGTAGTCGGCTGATCACGGTGGCCCAGTACAGTCATCCACAACGATGTTGAGTGGCTCATCTAGAGCGGCTGTCCGTGGCATCCACTGATAGCCGGCGGCTGTCTCCGCGTGGCGCGGCCTCTCTGGCTATCTCCGTGGGTTGACAGCGAAAGACAACTGTCCTCGCACAACCGATTATAACTAATCAGTTAGTAAGCTTTATACGCGTGCTGAATAAGTACACAATTAGCGGCGGTACTCGGCATGATTACAAACATATATGTGTAAACATGTTGTGTCGGACGGTCTACTGACTCGAGAGCCGCATTTGGAAAATCGCTGTGCGTCTCGCAAACCCAAGTGAGCGTCGGTACAGTGTGAACTATCCTACCCTACTCGCTCACGGCTGACGCCGTTCGCTCCGTGAGGGTAGGGCTTCCTGCTTCCACGACGCGCTTTGCAGATACCGAGGTATCCACAGGGAGCGCAGTCTCCACAGGCGTTTGTTCGGAGTGTCCCACTCCTACATCTTCGAGGCCGCGAGAAAGGATGTTCCACGCCGCGTTCGCGTCCCTGTCCGCCTCAAACCCGCAGGCAGGACAGGAGTGTTCACGGACCCATAATGGCTTCTCAGTCGAAACGCCGCACGCCGCGCACTCTTTAGTCGTTCCCCTCGGGTTGACCGCCACGAAGTACGTCCCCTCGCGTTCGCACTTGTACTCAAGTAGACAGAGGAACGTTCGCCACGCCGCCGACGCCGTGTTGCGGCTGTTCGACGGCGATTCCATCATCCCCTTCACGCTCAAGTCTTCAACCGCCACAAGGTCGTACTCTTCCGCATAGTAGTTTGAGAGCTTGTGTAAGAAGTCGCGGCGCTTTCGCTTGAGGTCGGCGTGACACTCCGCGACCCGCCGCCGTTGCTTCTCGTAGTTGGCAGAGCCGTGTTCCTTCCGCGAGAGTTTCTGTTGCTCGCGTTCCAAGCGTTCACGTTCGTCGGAAAGGTCGAGTGACCCGACCGCCGTGCCGTCGGTGTCGTGGGCGTACGTGAGAATCCCCACGTCGATGCCAACGCACTTCTCAGGGTTCTCAGGCGGTTCGGGCGGTTCACGGTCCATTTCGACGCCGAACGTGGCGAACCACTCATCCGTCGGTTCCTTCTTGACCGTAACCTGCTTGAGTGTCGCGTCGTCGGGGATGGAGCGGTGGAGCCGAATCGGTATGTCCGCGAGTTTCGAGAGTGACAGGATAGTCTGACCGCCCTTCTTGTCGAGCTTGAAGCCAGACTGGCTGTACGTGAAACTGCGAAACTTCCGTGGCGGTTTCCACTTGAGTTGGCCAACTCCGTAGCCGTTCTCCTTGAGTTTGGAGAGTCCTTTGAGGTTGTCGAACAGACGTTCGACGACGGTTTGGAGAACCTTCGAGTACACGTCCGAGAGGTCGTCCCACCACTGCTTGAGATCGGGTAGTTCCGACCGAAGCGTGGTCATGGACGGTAGTTCGCCGTGGTTCTCTTGGTACTCGTTGAGGCGGTAGAGCGTGTGGTTGTACAGTTGCCTGCAAATATCGCGGTGGCGGTCCAACTCCTCGCGGTGGGAGTCGGACGGCTTGAGGCGGTACTTGTAGGCGTAGTACATGGCGCTACTCGCGTTGGTTCTCAACGTACTGTTTCAGTACATCCAGCGACACCTGTCCCGTCGAGATGAGGCAGTACGAGTCATTCCAGAACGAGTCGCCCCATAGCTCAGTCTTCAGTTCGTCCGCGTACTCGTTGCGGATACGGCGGGTGGTTGCACCCTTGACCGTATTGATGAACGTCACGAGGTCAGTGGTTGGTTTCGCTCGGAACAGGATGTGTACGTGGTCGTCCTCTCCGTCGAGGTTCGTCAGTTCGGCACCGTAGTTGTCCGTGAACCCGCTGATGACCTCGTAGATGAATTGGGTTCGCTCCTCAGTTAGCACTCCGCGCCGATATTTTGTGGTGAGTATCAGGTGGTAGTGCAAGGAATACGTTGAGTGCGCTCCCGAGTCGAGATCATACACCATTGGGTTCGTTCAATATTATAGTACCCTACTGCAAAGACATTGCGACTGCGTGGGCCTGTGAGGCAGCCACCGAATCGTGTATGAGAACCGTGCGGCGTTGACGAGACATCTCACGTCTCGTTCGCACACCGGAACGCGGAGCGCTCTGGGGACGCTGTATCTCCTCCCTGCTCGCGCCTTCCCTTTCGGTCGGCACTCGCTGAGGAAGGGGGCTTAGCGCCTACTTTCAGCTAAACCGGATCCGTTTCCGTTTCGCAGACGGAACGGTCGTCCCGTTCAAGGGAACTCATCTCTGCTCGAGGGAAGCGATAACGGGGGCTCGGTTCGCACTATCGACGTATTCGACGAATTGCTCGTAGCGAGCCCGAATCGTGGAGTCACTGACTCCGATGATGGTCGCCAATTCCGTCGCACTCGTGTATATCTCGGCGGCGTTTGCAACGTACAACCATGCACCGCCGAGAATTCCCAAACTCCGCTTGTTCCGTGCCCACTCGGTCGTCCGCGCCTCCGTGAGAAGGTCATCGACCAGCGACACTGCCTCGGGAGACGCATCGGGAAACTGGATCTCGAACAATTTGCTTCCCGTCGCCTCGAGGAGGTCGTCTCGTCGTTCACGAAGGGTGGCAGTCGAAACGTCAAAGTGAGCTGCGATATCGGCCTGTGAGAGGTCCACGTCGGTCGGCGAGCAGACGACGTAGAGCACTGCGGCGGTATAGGTGTATGGAGAAACGCCGCTCGTCACGCTAACGTCATCACCGATTCGGGCGAGACGTACGGCCCGGTCCCGAACGGGTTCCGGCAACGCGAGTTCGTCACAGCTTTTCTCGATGAGTCTCTCTGGATCGGCAAGTGGAACTCCAATCTCGAGTTCTCGCGAGAGACGCTGCATTTCACCGAGGATCTGCTCCTTCGAAACGGCTGTCTGATCGGCTATGACGGTCACTCGTACCGGCTCCTCGCGAAGCCGACACGCGGCGAGCAAACACGCAGCGGCAGTCCGTTCCGATGTTGTAACCTGGACATCTCGGTGCTGCACCTCTTCGGCGATTATCGCTGCGTACTGCCCGATCGAATCGTCGGCCTCGAGTTCCGTTGCTATCGCCGTTATCTCCGCCGTAACTGATTCGCGTGTCATTTTATACAGATATTTCGGTAGCGGGTACTTCGTGGTCGTTCGTCCCGGTGACCGTTTCTGTGGACTCGGCCGTAATCTCCGTACAGGTATCCTATTATCATCAGTCCATATGAACTTTCCCTCGCTTTCGTTTCCGCGATTAACGGAGCCCCCGGCGAACCTCGAGCGGATCGATCGCACAGCGGCCGCTACCGTTAGATCTACTCTTCCCCGAGAACGAGACAGATTGCTCGCTTTTCCGCGCCGCATATTTATCGGTATCGTGAGCTTTCATACCGGTCGGATCGTTGGAATTTCGACTGGCGATGGCGGCCTCGTTGACTTGCTCTCTCGATCGAATCTCGGATGGCGTTTCCCATCGCTCGGTCCGGTCGCTCGGTCGTCTCGATTCGTCCAGCGGATAATTGAGTAGCGGACCGAACGTCGCTCGCCGAGTCAGTTACTGGAGACTCGGGTTCGAGCTGCCGGCGGAGCCGACAGTGTTCTGGTCGAACGTCGTTCCTGTGATCGACCTGAGCCGATCGATCAGCGAGTCCTTCTTGGGTTCGCCTATCAGGGCGACGTCCAGGACCTCGCTGATGTTCGAGCAGGGGATGATCTCGATCATCTCTTCGTACTCGTCTTCGATCATCACGTCCTGTTCGTTCGCTTCGGGGATGATGACCTTCGTACAGCCGGCCTTCGCGGCGGCTTCGATCTTGTGGGTGACCCCGCCGACCGGAAGCACGTCACCGCGGACCGACAGCGACCCGGTCATCGCGATTGACTGGTCGATTGGGATATTTTCCAGTGCGCTGATGACGGCGGTCGCCACCGTGATGGAGGCGGAGTCGCCGTCGACACCACCTTCGCCGGCCTGAACGAACTGGATGTGGATGTCCTTCTCCGAAAGGTCGACATCGGAGAACTTCTTGATAATCGCGGAGACGTTCTGGACCGACTCCTCGGCCATCTCCTGAAGCTTCCCGGTGGCGATCACTCGCCCACCACCCTGTGTGGGGGCGATTTCAGCCATGACGGGGAGCATGATCCCGGAGTCCTCGCCCATGACGGCGAGGCCGTTGACGCGGCCTTCGACGCCGCCTTCGTTGACCTGCAGTTCGTAGTCCTTGCGGCGCTCGATGTAGTCGTCGGCGAGCTGTTGCTCGATCGAGCGCGAGCGGTCTTTGGCCCGTAGAACGTCGTCTCGAGTGGTGTGCTCACGTTCCTCGGCGCGGGCGATGTCGCCTGCGACCCGGATCAGACCACCGAGGGTCCGGAAGTGCAGCGTGAGGTGGTTCTTCCGACCCGACCGACGCTTTGCCTCGAGGAGGAGTTCCTCGACGGCGTCGTCGGTGAAGTGGGGTAGGCGGCCGTCACGTTCGACCTCCTGGGCGACGAAGCGGGCGTACTTGCGCCGCATCTCAGGGGTGTCCTCGATGGTGTCGTCCATGTAGACCTCGTACCCGTACCCTTTGATCCGGTTACGGAGCGCGGGGTGCATGTTCTCCATGGCGTCGAGGTTCCCGGCAGCGACCATGATGAAGTCACAGGGGACGGGTTCGGTCTGGACCATCGCACCCGAGGAACGCTCGGACTGGCCCGTGATGGAGAACTCGCCCTCCTGAATGGCTGTCATCAGCTTCTGCTGGGTCTGGATATCAAGCGTGTTGATTTCGTCGAGGAACAACACGCCCTTGTTAGACTGATGGATGGAACCAGGTTCGACCCGCTCGTGGCTCGGGGTCCCCATGCCGCCGGACTGGAAGGGGTCGTGGCGGACGTCGCCCAGCAGTGCACCTGCATGGGCACCGGTCGCGTCCTCGAAGGGCGCGACACGTTGTTCGCCGTTGTTGACGAGCAGGTTGGGAACCATCGCGTCCGCTCCCTGACCAATGTTCCGAAAGATCAGCCAGATGATCCCGGCCGCGAGGATGCCGAGCAGGAGGGGGCCCGCGATGATGGCGTATCCGATGACGGCTGCAATGATGATCCACATCAGGATCGAGCGCCGTCGGTTGCGCTTATCGGCTTCCTGCTTGTGCGCGTCGACGATCTGGTCGCCCTTCCCGGCGGGAACGGTCCGTACTTTCGGCTCGTTGTCGTCGTCTGGATTGTGGTAGACTAAGACATCCTGAAGTTCTTCCTTGGGAAGCAACTGACTCATCGCCTTCGCTAGCATCGACTTGCCAGTCCCCGGCGAGCCGATCATCATGACGTGCCGGCGTTGCTTGGCTGCCTTGATGATGATATCTCGCGCTTCGTCCTGGCCGATGACCTGATCGACGAGTCGGTCCGGGACTTCGATTTCTTCCGTCGAATCGATCTTCAGACCGCCCAGCAGATCGTCTTCGGCGATCTCTTCGTCGATTTCGACGCCGGGATCGACCTCGACTGTACTGCCGAGATCGTTGACCGTCTCGATGTCGTCCTCCTCCGCCTCGTCGGACGACGGCTCGAAGTCATCGATCGGATCGTCGACATCGTTGCGACGGTCACCGTCCTCCTCGAGCGACGACTGATCTCCCTGACGCTCAGGCTGCTCGGTGGGTTCGTCCCCATCGGGAGCAGCGTCCGAGGCGTCTTCGGGAGAGTCGTCAACGTCTGTATTATTACTCATAGAACTCGATTCAGTACCGGATCAGAAGGGATTGCGACAGATATACTTTCTCCATGTAGCAGATCGTAGCAGATGCTGTTACCGGTGAATACAACTGTTACTGTCGGGAAATCGGCCAGCAGCGGTTACTATTTTCTCCAGCTGTGATCGAGACGTTCCCAGACGAGGCCGGTCGAACGGGCAAGGGAACCATAGCGCGAGAAATGGGCAGGGAATGAGTCGGTTCTGAAAGAGTATTGCGGAGTGGCGGATTCTGGTGAGAATGCGGACCTTCTGTGAACCGAACCGTTATCCCTCGTAATCTCCGAGTCCGGATATGGAACTCTCTGCCGTTGACCTCTCTCCAGTTCCCGACGACGGCACCGCGGCCGATGCCTACGCGAACACCGTCGAGGCCGCACAACAGGCCGAACGGCTCGGATACTCGCGGTTCTGGGTGGCCGAACACCACGGAATGGCGAGTACCATCGCAGGCATCGCACCTGAAGTATTGCTCGGGCACCTCGCCGCCGAAACCGACTCGATCCGCCTCGGCTCGGGAGCAGTGTTGCTCAATCACTACAGCCCGTTCAAGGTCGCCGAACAGTTCGGCGCACTGAATTCGCTCGCTCCGGGCCGCATCGACGCGGGTCTCGGGCGGGCGAACGGATCGCCAGCCGCCGACCGCGCCCTCGGGACGGACCGACGCGTTCAGAATCCCGACGACGATCACGCCGAGAAAATCGAGGCCGTCATCGATCACCTCTATGACGACTATCCCGACGGGCACGCCTACAGCGACCTCAACATTCCACGCTCGGGTGAAGACGAACCCGTGCCGTGGGTGCTCGGTTCGAGTCCCTCCAGCGCGGCTATCGCGGGCGAACTCGGACTGCGATACTGTTTCGCGGCGTTCATTCGGCCGCAGTTCGCCACGCGCGCATTCGAGGAGTATCGCGAGCATTTCCAGTCATCACGGTTAGGCGACGGTCTCGACGACCCGGAGGGGATGATTGCAGTGAACGCGGTCTGTGCTGAGACCGATGAAGCGGCGGCACGGCTACGAGCGGTGGCTGAGGCGTCATTCAAGCGGATGCAACGCGGGGAGGTTGGCACGTCACCGTCCGTCGAGGAAGCCATCGACGAACTCGGTGGTGTTCCACAGCCGACGCCTGCAACGCTCGAGCCGGACGAGTGGCCGCGTGCGATCTCTGGGAGTCCGGAAACCCTCGCAAACCTGTTGGAGCAACTCTCCGAGCGCGTCGGCGTCGATGAGGTGATGATCCAGCACGTCGTTGCTGATCACGACGACGCGCTTCGGTCTCACGAATTGCTGGCCGATGGCGTTGGCCTCACGTCTCACTGAAGGCGGGTACCGGTCGCTCAAGGACGCGCAGGTTCGGCGTTAAGAGCGTGACTCAGTTTCGTTCATGCTATCCCAAGAGCTGGATGTCAGATTTGGCCATGTGGTGCAGCGCCGTCGCTGCGCCGACGCCGGTGGGACGCCGTCGTAGAAGGTCATCTTCGTCGTAGTCCAGCAACTTGATCGTCATCTGGCACGCCTGCAGGTCGATGCCGCTCTCGAGCGAGAGGTCGATCAGCTCCTCGGTAGTAGCGGTCATGGCGTTCGACGCTATTGAGTCAACGAGATCGACCGGGTTCGGAAATCGCGCTCAGGTTGACGACGTGCGTGTGCACATCGCCTATCGCTGTTCGATGATACATAGTGCGAGCGCATACCCGCGTCTTTAGGCGCGGGTCGAGCGGTAGGCATAGTGTGTCTATTCTGCGTTGCTACGAACGGCTGTATTTCTCGTACTTTGATATGATTTTAAGGTTCGTCCTGGCTATAGTGTGTAGTACGGATGAAGACCACACGACATACAACCTCAACTACCACATCGAGTGGTTGCCGAAGTACCGCAACTCGGTACTGGTGAACGAGGTTGCCGACCGTGTGTGTCGAATCCTCCACGAAATCGCAGACGAGAAAGGCTTGGAAATTATCGACCTCACCCTCCAAGCCGACCACGTTCACCTGTTCGTGAGTAGCCCACCGAAACACGCCCCGGCCCTCTTCGCCAACTGGTTCAAGGGTATTTCCTCGCGGAAGTACAACCACCGCCACGCGGACCACGACGGCGAGAAAATCAAGTGGACACGCGGCTACTACGCGGGCACAGCGGGCCATGTTTCCAGTGAAACAGTTCAAGACTACATCTAGCGCCACGAGGAGAGAGATACGTGACCGAACTCACCGGGACGCTGGAACTCAAGCTTGTGGAACCGAACACCCACAAGCACCACAAACTCTGTGAGACGAAACAGGCGTACCAAGACGCCCTCAAAGCGGCGTTCAACGCGAATTGCACCACCCAGACCGAAGCGAACGACGTAGTGGTTAACTACGACCTGAGCGGCTACGCGAAGAACGCACTCAAGAAGTACGTCCCACAACTCTGTGGCGGAAGCTACGACGCGAAAGAGCTTCACGACGACCACCCTGTCCGATTCACGAATGAAGGTCCGAAACTCGACCACAACCCACAGAACGCCATCGAGTGGTACGTCAAAATTCCACGCCACGACGGCTACAACCTGTAGCTCCCCGCGCAACCGAATCCCGAACAGCATGAGTGGCTCGAAGCATTGCACGCGGGGGACGCGACGATGGGTGAGTATCGCCTGTTCGACCGAAACGGTGAGTGGTACTTGCACGTCGTCGCAACGCGAAACGTGGAGGAACGAACCAGTTCGGCGGACGAAACGCCGATTGGGGTAGACATCGGGGAAGCCTCTTGGTAACGGTGTGTCACCGTGACGAGCGCGGCTCCCCGGCTACATCCAACCTCTGGAACGACGAAGGCAAGCGAGTTCGACAACTCCGTGAAACATACTTCACGGCGACTCGCCGCCTTCAGAAACGCGGAAGCGAACGTATCGCGGAATCCTACGGCGATTCGCTCTGGCGACAGATTGACGACATTTCCACACAGTCACGTTGGAGGTTATCGTCTACGCCGACCAATTCGAGAATCCTGTGTTGGTTCTGGAAGACCTGACGCACATCCGGGAGAACATGGACTACGGCGCGTTCATGAACCGTCGGCTTCACGGATGGGGCTTCGCAAAGATGCACGCCCAACTCCGCTACAAGGCGGCTGAGAAAGGGATTCGTGTGGAGACGGTGAATCCCGCGTACACCTCGAAGACGTGCCACTGTTGCGGAGAACAGGGCTACCGGCCCGAGCAAGCGACGTTCACGTGTTCGAATTCGGAGTGTTGGGTTTCGGAGTACCACGCGGACATCAACGCCGCCGCAAACTTGTTGCACAAGTTTGCTGCCCGTCAGACGTAGTCTGACGACCGCGCTCAACATTGCAGACCGCTACCTCAGCGGAGAGAGCTATTCAAGAGAACACACGGGTGGCGATGACTCGGCTGAGGAAGGGGGCCGTTTGACCGGTCCACAAGACAGCCAAGCCGATGCTGAATCCCAGCAATTGACGCGTGGAACGTATGCGTCTTGAAACCGAAGGGGCGAATCACTCGGCCTGAAATCCCATGGTGGGATTCCTGCGACTTTAGGCGTGGGAGGAGGTCAAAGAAGAAGCCGATCCCAACGGCGAACACTGCGAGATTCCAGGCGGGACGGACCACGGTCCGGCGACCGACGGGAGACGCTTTACGGGAACGAGTCCGTCGATGCGGTTGTCGCCGCCGTCACTACGGGCTGTTCCGGGAGACTATTCGAGGGGGCGTGCGACGAGCAGCGAGCCCGCGAGCGCGATGGAAAGTACCCAGCCGAGGAAGAAGTACAGTGCACGGGTCTTGATCCATTGTAGTGCACAATATTCACACAATCCGTATACTGGCGCGGTTCCTACTTAGTGACAGTCCAATGGTTAATTCGATGGCAGAATAACTCCAGCATCGTCGAAATCTCGAATCCGCGTATTGAATCCGGTTACAGCGATAGTCGTCCCGCGGATGAAATAACAGCTGTCGTGGATATGATCGTTGGTTTCCGCATCAATTACTGTACGCCTTTCCAGCGAATTTAATAACTTCTATATCATAGAAATGTGTATATTATACATTATTATCCCTAATCCAGCGGACGTTGCTCGGCGTATCGACGAGGCAATCGTCATTGATCCGAGCCAGTACAGTAGTCCCTCTGTGGTATAGAAGGACAAGATGGATCGGATCATAGTACGGAGGTTTATATACCTTAAATACGTCTCTTTTAACGACTTATGGCTGACCCGAAGGAATCCATCAGTATCGAAAACGTGGTGGCATCGACTGGTATTGGACAGGAGCTCGATCTCCAAAGCGTCGCAATGGATCTTGAGGGGGCCGACTACGACCCCGAACAGTTCCCCGGTCTCGTCTACCGCACGCAGAATCCCAAGTCCGCCGCACTGATCTTCCGATCGGGGAAGATCGTCTGTACTGGCGCGAAAAGCACCGAAGCCGTCCACGAGAGTCTGGAAATCGTCTTCGATGAGCTCCGTGACCTCCATATTCAGGTCGAGGAGGATCCAGAGATTATCGTCCAGAACATCGTCAGCAGCGCTGATCTCGGCCGCAACCTTAACCTGAACGCAATCGCGATCGGTCTCGGCCTCGAGAATATCGAATACGAACCGGAGCAGTTCCCCGGACTCGTGTACCGACTCGATGAGCCTGAAGTCGTTGCCCTCCTCTTTGGCTCCGGAAAACTGGTTATCACTGGCGGGAAGAAGGTGGACGACGCCAAACAGGCTGTTGATGTGATCGTCAGCCGTCTCGAGGATCTCGGCCTGCTCGAGTAATACGTCCTCGTCCGTCGCTGAACCGCTTCGCTGGCACTGTTGAACTCTCCACGAAGTGCTAGGCCCATAACCACTTGAAAGTTAGTGCACACCCGATCGCGGGACTGGACGGCGATCGGCGTGTGAACCGTTTCAAGTGGTATTATAGAACCGTGATGAGAAGTACGGATCAGCGTCATCCCCGATGGGATCGAGCTCATCGTTGTCAACGACGCCGATCAGGTGCTGGGTGTCGACAGCGCTGACGATGACATCGCTGTCATCACCGTCGTACACGACGACGGTACGCGGGAGCAATGTCCCGAACTCGATGTCTTCCTCGAGACTTCGATGTGCCAACTGCGGATTGTACGTACCCAGGATCCTGTACTGTCGGAAGTCCTCGTCGAGTTCCTTCTTGAGCGCTTTCTGGACGTCGCTGTCACAGAAAACGCCAAACCCTCGTCCATAGATCCGGAGGGAAATCGTGATTGGGGCAGCAACGGCAAGTTGACGGTGTTTGTCTGCCCTGTTTCTTCGGAGGAAGAATTTAGCACGTCCGAGGTGAACACGTTCCCGATGGTCTCTCGTCGTACATCACGGGTGGCTGTCTCCCTGCTCGGACTCGTTTTGCTCGCCGGGATTAGATATGCACTCCGGTGGCGATCGAACCCGTCACCCTGTCCGTATTCGCAGCGTGTCTGGATCGATCTTCCTCGACCAGGTATCACTCACTCCAAGCTGCGCACTCTTCTCGATCCACGACCCGGAGAACGGATCCTTGAGCTCGGGCCAGGAACCGGCTATTATACGGGGACGATCGCACAGGCAGTCGAGCCGAACGGGACAGTCCACGCCGCCGATGTCCAGCAGGCGATGGTCGAGCACCTGCACGTACGGACACGACAGCAGGGCCATCGGAACGTCGAACCGATACGCGGCGATGGACAGCAGCTGCCGTACCCGGACGACAGTTTCGACGCCGCGTATCTGGTCCTCGTTCTCGGCGAAATTCCGGATCAGGAGCGGGCACTCGGTGAACTCGAACGGATACTGAAACCCGGCGGCCGACTCGTCGTCGGAGAATCGCTTCCCGACCCACATTTCGTCACGCTTGAGACGCTCAAACGACGCGCCGAGCGACAAGGCCTCGAGTTCGAGGACCATGGGGGAACGCGGGTCGGCTATTTCGCCCGGTTCGGTATACAACCGATGGGAGACTATCGTAGCCACTGAAACGAGCGACACGCTAATCGCACAGCTGTCATGCGAATAGGTGTGCAGTGACTGTCTGTGGTTACTGTAGTGCCGACCGGAAGCGACCCCAGTAATCGATAGACCACACATAACCGGTCACGGAACTGGCACACAATTCACGTTGATGACGGGACCATCTGAATAATAAATCGAAGTATTATCGACGATTGGGTGCTAAATCCGATATACCTTCCTTGCACAGATCGCCGACCCTTCGGATCCGCTGTAGTATGCTGTTCTGGTATTGTGCAACACACACAAAATCTTTAAACGGCGTCAGTCGCTATGTAGACGTAATGGCAACTGATGCACACGGCGGCGCTTCCGGACAGTCGATCGACGAACCGCTCCACATCGAGAGCGAAAACCACCTCGAAGACGTCGTTGACGATCACGGGGTCGTCCTCGTCGACTTCCATGCCGACTGGTGTGGCCCCTGTCAGATGCTCGAGCCCGTTCTCGAGGGACTGGCCGACGAAACCGAGGCCGTAATCGCGAAGGTCGACGTCGACGAACACCAGCAGCTCGCGGGTGCCTACGGGGTTCGTAGCGTCCCGACGCTCGTCCTCTTCGCAGACGGTGAGCAGGTCGAACAGCACACCGGCGTGCTGCCGGCGGACCGACTCCGCAGTCTGATCGAGGGATACACCGAATGAACGGAGAACCTAACACAACCACGACCGGTCGCGACGGAGTGACCGTTGGCTCCGGCGTCGACGGCCTCTCAGCGACCGTCTACGCTGCTCAGACCGACTTCGAGCCGCTGGTGCTCGAAGGCCGGAGCCAGGCGGTCAGCTGACGCTGACGACCGACGGTGAGAACTCCCTCGGCGATATCCGTGGCCACGAGATGCCTAGCCCAGCACGGTGGGGATTCGGCTCGGCGATCCAGTCGCGCTTCCCGCGGAGGGATAACTGATCGGTGCTCGAGAGCCAAATCGCCTCCGTGAAGACGGAGGCCACCGATGTCCGACCTCGATACGGGTCTATCGTCAGCCGATCTCGATCTCTCCGCGCATACTCTGGGGGTGGACCTGACAGTAGTACTCGGCCATTTCTTCGGTAGCCGTGAACGTGACCGTCTGTGTGGCCCCTTCTTCGCCGACGAGTTCGGACGCCTGAAGATCCTCCCCGTTCTCGTCTTCGATCGCGAAGTTGTGCTGGAGTCCGTCGGCGTTCTCCCAGACGAGTACGTACTCGGTGCCCGCCTCGAGTTGCATGGTCGGATTCTCCTCGCCCGCGATGGCGTCGGGAGCCGCGCCCTGCCAGGCCGACGCTTCGCCCAACAGTTGGAAGTCAGCGTCTCCATCCGACGATTCCTCGGCGTCCGAAGCCTCCTCGTCCTCCTGGCCGGGGAACTCCCACTCGTCGAACGGTCCCTCGACGAGCTCCTCCTGTTCCCACATCGCATGGATGAACGGTTGGGCCTCGCCGTTCGGTAATTCCATCGCGGTCGGAACGGGGTCGTAGACGGGCCTCTCGGGGGTCGGCCTGATCGGCAGGACAACACCGTGGGTGTGATGGATCCGCCCCGCGATCGTCTCGTCGGGCGCGAGCGGCAGTTCCTCGTCGAGGGGGATTCGGTATCGCTCGTCGCGCACCGTCTGCGTCGTCATGAAGTGGATGACGCGGAACCCGTCCTCGGTGGCCAACTCACCGTTGACATGGACGTTACCGACGCCCCACGACGCGCCGTAGGTGTACACTCGGGGAAACAGCGGTGATCCGGTCCCCGTGATCCCGTGGAGCCAGCCGCCCGACAATACGCCACCGCCTGTCTCGTAGCCGGGAATCGGCGATTGCACGACGTGGTCGTGCTCGAGTTCGTACTCGTTTCCCGCCGGGTCGGTGAACTGCGCGTCGAGATCGACCGAATCAGTCGTATCACCCGGCTCTCCGGGAAGATCGTATGGCTGACGATCCTGGTAAGTGATCTCGAATGAGCCGCTGGTCACTTCGGCGTTGTCGCTGTACAGCGTCGGTTCGGTGAATCTCTCCTGAGCAATCCCGTCCGACTCTTCGTCTTCGATCGGTTCGCGGGCCGCCTCCGGTGCGGCCACGAGCGGCGGCAGGTCCTGGAGAAGTTGCGGAATGGTCTCGTCGAGTGGCTCGGGCATCCCCTTTGCCTGTTCGATCCGCGACTTGAGCAGGTCGCTCCCACGCCGCGGATTCTTGGGCGTTCCGAACACCTGGGGGCTCAGCCGCCGTTCACCCGGGAGCACCCAGTAGAAGGCGTTGCCTGGCTCCTGTCGTACCGTGACGTCGTGGCCCGAATCGGCGCCTCCACCGCCGTCGTCATCCTCGTGTTGGTCGACCGCAGCCGATCCGTTCGATCTCACCCCGACGCGTCCCACGAGCGCCCCGAGCGTCGTAGCGCCGCCGGCCGCTAGTACCGATCGCCGCGCCACGCTGTTAGTCGATTCATTCTTCTTTGTCATGTGCTACCACATCTACCTCTCAGTGATTGGAAAAAAGAAAGGCGCGAATCGTTGTGGCACAGCAAATACTCATTCCCGTAAGATTTTAATTAGAGTTTTTGTGTCTCAGCGATCCAAGCCACAATTGGAACGGGTAATATACTCTTATCAGTTTGAACGACAGCGGAATGATGGCCATCGGTGACCTCCTCACGGGCGTAAACGCCGGGGCTTCCCGTGCCGCAGGGTGGGATATTTGCTGGTTTGCAACCCAGTCGGCATGACGGGCTACTGGCGGGGCCCCACTGCCGTTACTCCTATCCCGGTATGGGACTCGGAGCTATCCCTCCGAGACACCACAGCGGTTCGAGATGGGTGTCTCGAACTTGCTGGTTCCCGGCGTCCCGATATTGCCCGATTAGGTGGGCGGTCATACCGCCTCGGTGTCTGTCACACGACGGAATTCACCCGCTTACATATCCGTACTACCGTCAGAACGTGGCTTGCGGAGTCAAGTGACGCGATTCACGCCCGCCCTGAAGGGCGGGGATTCTCTCGCTGCTCAAAGATAGGCACACAGTAGCTCCAGGTCAGCTCGTCGGAAGCCGCGCCACGCCACCGCGGTCGCGGTAAGAAATGTACAGCGCGCCATCAGTCGTCGTCACACCGATCCGAGACTCCGCATCGTACCGCCACCGGCGCCTCCCGGTAGCAGGGTCGTAGGCGGCGAGATCGTTGTCGCTGGCCGCAAAGAGGATCTCACCGGAACGGCCTAGTGCCTCGACTATCCCGCCGATCGAGATGTCTGTTGTCGTCTCCCATCGCCGGGTCCCATCGAGGGTGAAGGCGTCTAGCCGGATTAGAATGCCACCGTCGGGGTCGTCGACCGAACTCGCAACGAACACACCTTGTGAGGTCGCCGTCACCGTCTCGAGTTCGTACCCGACGGCCCGGCGCCACCGTATGGTTCCCCCATCGCGCTCGATGGCAACCAGCTCGTCCGAGCGATCATCACGGCGGACACGCACGTAGACGTGCTCGCCGAGCCAGATTGGCGGATCAAAGTGGCTAGTCACGTCGCCGTCCACCGCGGTCCGCCACAGGACGTGCCCATCGCGGACCCGGCGCATCCGCACGGTAGAATTGCGGACCGTCACGATCCGGTCGCCAGCAGCCACGACGTAGGGGTAGCCATTACGAGGTGGCGACTCCCACAGCACCTCGCCGGTCGCCGGAGCAAGCGTAACCAGCTTCGTGTCGTCATCCGAGTTCGTGACGGGGAAGATACAGGCCGAGTCACTGAGTGTAGGGAACGGATACTCTCGACCGGACCGCTGGAAGCGGCGTGTGCCGTCGCGCGCATCGTAGCCGGTGACCACACCGCCGACCGGATTGATGCCGACCAGCAGTGAGCCGTGTCGACCGAGCCACCCGTTCCGGGCTTGTCCCTCCACGTGCCATAGTCGCTCCCCCGACAGCCCGACCGTGTAGAGCTCACCATCGGTGCTGTGGACGTGGACTGGGCCGCCCGATGACGGGACAGCCGGTCGTGTCTCGATGGGACCACCGGTTTCGACGGTGAGGATCCGTTCCCCGTCGGCCGTGAACCCGTGGAGGCGTTTGTCCTGTCCACCGACGACGACGTGTTCGTCGGTCGCGGACGGTGGACCTGCCGCTGTTGCGGTCGAGAAGTCACGCTCCCAAAGGGGTTGGACGTCGGACAGCACCGACCGCAGGCTGCACCCTGCTAGCGCGAGCGTGCCCGCCGACGCGAGCGAGGCGAGCGCCTGGCGGCGCGACCAGTTCCGGCTGTCCTGTCGCTCGGTCGCGTGCCGCGGCGGATCGTGCTTGTCGGCAGCGGTGTCGGGATCACGCATCGGTGATCGCCTCCGGAGCGACCCGTGTCAGACCGTCCGTTTGTCCCAGATAGACCGTCTCACCGGCCGCCTGTGCCCATTCGATGCTGCTGCCCTCGAACGACTTGCCATCGAATCGGACTTCACGGATGCGTGTGCCGTCCCGCTCGTGAACATAGAGTACAGTCGGGCTGAACGGGATGGTGCCGCTCGAGCCACGGATGCGGTGCGTCCCGCCGACCAGCGTCACCAAGCGGTCGCCGACCTGCATCGGCCCGTGAGTCACGGCGTTCCCGAGGTCATCGCTCCACAACTGCTGGCTCGAGGCCGGGTCGAACGCCCGGAGGGTGTAGTCCGCGCCGCCGACGTACACCCGATCGTCGGTCACCAACGGCCGTGTGAATACGGTGTTGGCCAGCGAGCCGCGCCAGGCGACTGTGCCGGTCGCGGTCTCCAGCGCCAGCAGCTCCTCGGTGGCGGCGCCGAGGTATGCGGTCCCGTCAGTAGCCCCAACGGCCGACAGCGGAGCGCCAATATCCCGCGTCCATCCGACTGCGCCGGTCCGGTCGAGGTAAAGCACACGACCGTCGACCAGGGGCGCAACCACACCATCGGACGTCGCGCCAGGAGCGCCTGACAGCGATGCGGACAGGGAATGGGTGAACAGCGTCTCACCGTCCGCCCGGGCGACACCGACCAGTCGGTCGGGCACGTCATCTTCGGTGCCTGAGATTGGGACCACGATGCGATCACCGAGCGGGATGGGGGCGAATTCGACGACCCCAGGGTCGGCCGCGTCGATCGGTGCGAGTTGGCGCTGCCAGACGGGCTCACCCGTGGCTGCGTCGACAGCGACCATCGTTTCGGCCTTCGAGATAGCGTAGGCTCGCCCATCACCGACGCCGAGAGGCGACTTCTCGCCCTTCGCGACCGTCACGGTCCAGGTGCTCTCACCGGTCTGGGCGTCTAGACCGGCGACGATCGGCCGATCGCGGAATGGGCTGTGCGAGCCAGCCAAGAGCTGCCCGGCTGCGGTCATGGCGACAGACGACGGATCACGGTAACCCGTCTGCCATGACCGTTGGATGGGGAATGATTCTCTATCGAGGAGACCAGCGCAACCCGCGACGCTGCCAACGAAGCCGGCGACTGCGCCGAGGGCCGCACGGCGTGTCATGGAGGGCATTTGTTCACCGTTGCGACGGCGGTGGTATCAGTCTTGATCTTTGGGCGACAAATGGTGCAGGAGCCATAACAGCACTCTCTACTTGCCCGTGCTCGCACCGTCGTGAGCATCCTATCGGGTAGTGTGAGGAGCGCAGTGGTGGTCGCAGGATGCCGAGCGGCCGAGGGCTTTCAACTGAAGCTGTAGCGCGGAGTCCCCTTCCTCAAGGAACAAATCTGTTAGCGATCGCTCGAGCGAAGATCCTTGATGAACCGGAACCCGTTCACGAACGTCACCGAGTCACCGTAGCCCTCACTGGCGAGTACCGTTTCAGCCCCTTCGCCGGCCGCGATATCGGTCGAGTAGATGTATACTTCAGTCGCCGTCCCCGCACTGAGATGCTGGGCAGCTAACGCTGCAAGCGCGGCGTCCGCCCGCTCGACCTCGTCAGCGGGCCGGTCGTCGACGTTCGCGATGTACCGCTGGATGCCGCCCATCGCCCGCGAGACGATGGGCTCCGAAAACTCGAGCGGTGCCGCGACTGTCACCCATCCCTCGTCGATCGCGGCGTCGACGGGCGGTGCCTCGACGTCGGGGTCGTCGACGGTCAACTCCTCGTACACCTGCTCCGGCAGGACGAAGGTCACGTCGTTCCGGCAGGCGAATCGACGAACAGGCCGGTGTCGGCGATGTGGAGCGCGCTCACGCGTCGTCAGCTGCGTCGCCGTCGATGTCCAACTCGTCAAGCGACGCTCCCGACGCCTCGATGTCGTAGTGCTCGTGGACGACGGGCCGGAGCGCTTGGAGGACGATCTCGGCGGCCAGCGGCGAGATATCGAGGTCTTCGGCCATCAGCCGGTGGGTCACCTCGCCCCGTTCGCGGGCGACCGCGTAGGTGAGCGCCGTCGCGAGGCCGGCGACGCCGTGGCGATCGATGTAGGTGTCGATGTCGCCGTTGGTCTCGCGACGGCCTCTCAGTCGTCGACGAGCGCGTGAGAGTTTACGTCGATAGAGCCCAAGTTTGAGTAGCCCATGAGTCTGGACAAAGCGGTTGAAGAAGCTCTCGCAACGTACGGGATGTCGCGGAGTAAGGAGGCCGAGGAGACAGGCCGAACAGTCGCGACGTTCCAAGACTAGCGCACGCTACGTCCTACGAGACTAGCCATTACCTCGCTCGAGTTCAGTACGTTGTGTCTGCAGAAAGTCGATCAGCGAATCCACGTCATCGACCGGCACCTTTCCCTGTTGGAACACACCCTTGAACGAGTCTGCGAACCCCTCATTCTCAAGCTGTCCCAGAACACCCTCGATCTGTGTAGCGAGGGCATCCGAACTCCCTCTGTGGATGTGTCGGTTAATTCGGTCGAATTCCGCATTCGAACCCACTACCACGAGGTCGCGTGCATCTGCTAGCCGTCCGCTATGGAGCTTGAGAGCGAACAGGAGGGCAGGCTCCGGAATCCTCGCAGCTAGATCTTCCGCCACGTCGAGTGATTCGACGAGACTGTGCTCTTCGAGGTAGCGGTACGACCACTCGGCGTCAGTCTGTCGGCAGCGCAACGCACCAACCAGTGCATCGAACTCAACGGTGTTCTCACCGACTGGTTTCTCGTACCGGACAATCCGCCCCTCGTAGATGTTCGCCACCTCATTATCGAACTCCTTGGTGTAGCCGGCGTTGGTGAGAAGAGCGTCGTATTCATCGAGCGATGTCTCTGGGAGAACCATATCGACATCGGTGGTGAACCGCGCTTGGAAGGCAGATACTGCCCAGCCGCCGACGAGCACGTATGGCAGGCCGGCATCCTGTATTGCACGATGTGTATCAATCAGTTCTGTTTGGCGTTCGGGAAGACTCATGATTGAATCGTTTTTCAGTCCGCAGTCATCCGGTCGTGGTGGCTCGCGTCGATATCCATGTCGTACTCCTCGGTAATGATCTCCAACGCTGGTTCGTAGGCTGGTCGATTGTCCATCATCTGCTCGACCGTCTCATCCAATGGGATAACCGGATTACCGTCGATCCACTCTGTGTCAATACCACCTGCTGTGGGGAACAAGACATAGTAGATATCTCCCTCGACGTTGCTGGCATCGGGGCGTTCGTCGATCGCGGTGTCGATCCCGTATTGTTCGAAGAATGCGATCCAGCGGTCGACGTCTTGGTCGTGAACGTCGATGAACACGGGATAGTCGTCGTGGCTGCGCGCGATCTGATAGCCGCCGTGTGTCCAGACGTAGGCCGCATCAATCTCCGTGTACGCGAACTCCATCCCCGCAAAGTGAGGAATGATATAGGCGTCCTCCTGCGAGATGCAGTCGCGACGGTACAATGCACCCATCATTTCATCATAGTGGCGGCGCATCTCGTAGTCGACGATGTGAATTCCATCATCAGTATTTGCGATAATTCCTGCATCGGTCAACCGCTCGATCCAGTCATATATCCACGAGTACGAAATATCGACCTTCTCCGCAATTCGATTGATGGAATCCCCACGCTGTGCTGCCAAGACGATTTTCGCAGCAGTGGAATCCATGAACTCAGTCATCGACATGATGCGATCCTAGTTATCTCTATCGAGATAGTCCTACAAAAGCGCTCTGCATGTAATCAGCTAGACCCAAGTACCGAAATTCTTCGAGAAGCGTTACAGTCGCAGGAAGTATAGGTCCGTCCCGTGTGGGGACGATCCATCCGTTTACGGCGCTGATTGGGTTTGGCGTCGTTTTGGGTCCGCACGTCGCCTTCGCTGGCGGTGCTGCGGTCCTCGCGTACGCCGCAAGACGGGGCGAAATGAGACCACGAGCCACCTGAGATAATGCGTGGCTTTCTCCATTGCTACTGCCACAGCATCTCCAGCATTTGTCCCGTCGAACAGGAGTTTCGGAACACGTTCATCTGGCTCGGCTGTGGGTTCGATCGACTGCCGTCCAGAGACGCGGTCGATCGGTTCCTCACCGGCTTTGAACACATCGTTGACGAAGTCTTCGACCGACTCGTTGAGCAGGCCGCGATGGGCGGCCTGCTTGACTGGCAGCAAAGATCGGATACGGCTCACAGGGATGGGCTCCGCTATGGAGCCCATCCCGTTGCCTCTGCTGTCACGACTGGTTGGTGGAGTCTGTGAACGCAGACGATTTCACAAAGAAGAGCTCTTTCTCGGCTGCTTCAGCTTGAACAATAGATCAAAATTCATTAGTATACGACGCTGGATGAGATCGTGGAGGAGATTGGACTGGGACAGTATAGTGACGATTCCGGCGACAGTGAGGCATGGTGAACGGTTTGACGACGGATAAGGACATTATGGCGAAGCTGCGGGACGTTGCCACGCACCTCGAGTCTGCCGTTCGTGGAGCGAGTAGAGTCGGCGTCCGATCAGGATGTGGCGGACAAGAAAGAGGTGTTAAAGCGGATTCGGAAGGCACAGTCCGCGATCGGAGGAAAGATCTTGCGGAGAAAGGGACGGCAGCGGACAGAGAGGAGTGAGTGGTGAACGGATACCCACCTCTCCCACACCACCGTTTCCTGAGCTCTTCTCCGACAGCCTACTCCACAGCTATCACATGACGGCTCACTGTTGAGCGCGCCTCGTGCCTCACGGCGCCAATAAACTCGCTGGTGGGAGCACAGTCAAGTCGAAGACACTGCGTGATGCGTACTGGAGTCAGAGATCTATATTCAACAACAGGCTGGAGTACTGACGACTGCTGATTACTTTTCGCCGATCCGTTGACCTGTTCACAGTTGCCACGTTGGCTTTACTCTGAACGTGTCGGGATTCTCAACGGGAGCAGCATGGCTCCGACTCGTCGTCAGTGACGCGGGTCGTGCGAGCCGGTTGATCAGTTCATCACGCACGTCCTGCCGAGACATCGTCTGCTCGTGCCAGCCGAGCCGTTCGTCATAATGGCACTTCCTGAATAGCTGTCCGGTCGTCTCGGCGGCGATGTACCGCGTCAGTTTAATTCCCCAGACGTTCGACGACCGATACTCGGCACCGACATCTGCATGTGTGAGTTCGACAAGAACACACTCGATGAATGAGATGAGTGACTCCCGACTTCGGTCGTTCGGGACTCGCGACTTGAGGTCACACCAGGGTGGGAAAGAGGTCTGTCGATGAGTTGGTGTTCGATCAATACCACGGTCTCGTGGGTGCTGTCGCTCAGAATTCATACGCTCTCTCAGGACAGTTCAACTGCCCCGCACCCTTGTCAGGGGTGATAAATATGACATCACGGTTGCGACGTTATTAGGAGATGTAGCACGATTCCTTCATTCCAAGATACTCGCGGTAAGTACAGGTCAAGCAATTATCGAACTCATTCCTCACAGCGAATATTGGTGGTCAGCTTTCAAACGGAAGATTTCAAGGAGTTCGTCACTCTGGTAATCGAGATGATCTAATCGAGGACCGAGCAGTTCACGGGTCAGGACAACCAAGGGATTGGTCGTTCCTTCACCAATCATTGCAATCTCCGTTTTCGTCCCATCAGTATCTTCGTCCCACAGACCAACGACGACCTTTGTCCGATCAGCGACAATCAGCCGACTTACCTTGGGATAACTCGACTGTTCATACATCCAGTCCATCTGGGGGTCCCATATCGTCGCTTCTGGAAGATGATCTCGGAAGAACTCCCGAGCCTCTCGGCCTTTCATCCCGGCATAGAGTTCAACTCCCCGCTTAATAGCGCTCTCCGCATGGGGGAGACAACTCTCGTCAAGTAGTTCGTCGGAGGTGTAAATCAGAAACAGTTCGTCATCGGCTCTATCAGCCAACTCCCGGCAGTAGTCGTACACCTCTTCGCACCCCTCAAGTCGTCTAACGGTGCTTTCGTCCGTTCTGTGACCTGGTCTGAACCGAGAGAGCAGGTCGTCGAGTACGTCTATATCCATCCACTCAGCATCACTTGTTAAGTAGTTCTCGCTGGTGACGATGTTTTCATCTCGGTCATACTTGATCAGCCCAGCTTCGTCAAGTCGAGGCAGATAGTTGTGATGGAGCGAGATAACCATCTGCTCACTATTCCCTTCGTCCTCTGAAACGAGTTGTTCAGCAATCTCGGTCACAGAAAGTCCGTAGGAAGCATCAGTGAGAACGGTCAAAACCGCCCGATTAGTGGCATCTGTAAGTAGTCGAATGAGTTCTTCGTCCTGCGAATCCATTACCAGCGAATACTTCTGCTTGGTAATAAAGAGATGGTCTCATTTCTCACACACAATTATTGAATTTTGATTTGACAATTTTCGTTGAAGGTTACATCTCCCTAACAATCAATAAGCATGCTCATGCTTCAATATCTAGATTAGCGAGTCGATTATCGAGCAGTTCCCGCATCCATGCAGCGAACCCGTGATCGTGCCCATACGTCCATACTGCGACCTCTTGGGTCACGTCAGGCAGATCGCTCTCTTCGATACTACCTGCGACGATTGATTGCTTATCCACCATGAGAAGTTGGCCCGGCCATTCGGCGTAGACCGAATTCGTGTCCGCGAGATCAGCGGCAATAGTAACTTCGGCGTCCGGTACGGCCTCGTGGAGGCGATCGTGGATGTCTTCGTTTGCCACTTCGATGATTACACGCACACCACGGTCAGTGGCCTGTTGGAGAGATGTGAGAATTCGTTGATCGATAACGTCCTCTGTGGCGATGAGAAACCGTATTTGCTCCTCGGCCTCGTCGAGAAACGTGCAAATACGATCGGTGACGCGGTCCGGTTGCGTAATCGCCCACATCCCTTCATCGTCCTTGGACTCCGGTTCTTCGACCTGATGTAAGGAATTCTCAGCTGCGTTGATACGAGAGTCGTAATCTTCCTTGATTCGTCGCATCGCCATCTCTATCGGGACGGCTTTGTATTCACGCGGCTCGGATTCCTGGGCCACGACGAACCCCCGTTTATTGAGGCGTTCAATGGTATCGTAGACTCGTGAACGCGGGATCTCCGCAACTTGGCTGACCTCCTTCGCAGTCCCCTTCGAAAGCTGAGTGAGTGCAACGAAGCAGCGCGCTTCGTATTCCGTCAAGCCCAATTTTTCCAAGTCAGCAACCGCTTCGTCAGTCGTAGACATAGCTGCGTTACGGCTGATGGTGACAAAAGACCTATTTTAAATGTAGAGGAGGGATCAGTTGCAACTACTAACTGCCACACTTTCAGTATGCGAGTGTGTCCGGTGTTGATCACTCTGAACGTTGTTCTTCGGTGATGGTCTTCTCCTCTTGATCGACCAGTACAAAGAGCTTGTTCCAGTCGTCAGCGGAGGAGATCTGATCACGAAGGTTCTCGATCGCGTTGTCGATGATCGCGTCGTCCACGACATCCATCACGACCCGCGCATGGTGAACAGCATCTGCTTGCTCATCCTCAGGGCTGTAATTTCCTTTCTCGACAATCCGGTCGATGAACTCATCCCATTCGAATCTCTCGACAGTGTCTACATCTGTGAGAAATATCCCAACTTCTCTGGGAAGTTGCGCTGCGAGGTTCTCTGCCTGACCCGGCTCAATGCGCTGGCTGATACTGTCCGACAGAAGTCAATACGAAGTTGATCGCGAATTCGCGGCCATCTCCACGGGCGACGGCCGCAGCGGAGCGACCAATCTTCACGTAGTTCTGTCCGACAGTCTGGGTGACTCAAGCGTGATCCGAGTCGCCGTCACGGCATCCTCGCGCGAGGTAGAGGGATCAGAGATGACAGTGACAGACAGCAATCAGGAGTCGATTGTCGTTGAGTTTTCTCTGTTGGATAGGGGTGCGGCGTCGGGGTAGGTGTGCTACAGCCACGAACGAGAGGTCGAAGGACAACATCTCAGAAATCACTCTTCATTCTCGCCACCAAGCCAGATAAGTACGCTATCCATGGCTGCTAAACAAACCGGCCTACGCTACAATTCTCTCTCGTTGATGGGATGTAAAAAACCCATTCAACAGGGCAATCTGTTGCTCTCTCGAGTCCGGCTCTGCCTCACCGCCTCCCCCGAGGCAGAGTGACGGCCTTGATATTGGTACAGTGAATTCGGGTAGCCCACGATCCGAGGTGAGGAATCGAACTCTCGAATGAGGGGGCCTAGCCGCGAAGATGAGAGAACGTCGAAGAGGTGAGTTGATAGTAGGCTCAGTTATCGTAGTCCTTGACCTGTAACTCCGCCTGGGCTACATATCCAGTTGCACCGGCAGGATGGGGCATCTCACCCACCGAACCTTCCATGATGAGCCAGGCGATCACCTGGTGATTCTGGATGGAATCACCATCGACGTACTGCGCCGGATGGTAGAACTGGAGTTCAGCCTCTAAGTCCTCGGACCGCGTCTTTTGAGAGCCCATTGGTCCGATCTCGTTAGAGTTGGGTTGGACCACGACGAGTTCCAGATCACGATTCATCGGGACGTCGATTTTTTCGCTTCCGTTCGGGTTTGAGAACCGGACCTTCTGTCCAGGTTCACCCTCAAGGTAGAACTCCTCTTCAGGGGTGAGCCACTGGTCACCATCGAAGACTTGGGTCTGGACTCCCTCGGTCGTCCCAGGGGTAACCTCGAGTGCCGTGAAGTGGAGGTACTGCATAACGACATTTTCCTCCCCCTCCCAGTCATCCGGTACCGCGTAGTTCCTGAGCGCCTCAACCTCATGCCCTGGCCCGTGCCGACGCCAGATCGGTATGATGCGTCCATCGCTGAAAATTCGTAGGAGATGTTGTAGTTGTACGGTCCGAACTGTGCCCCCGAGTGGAAGTCGACGCTCCCCCGTCCCTGAGCACCAGTATGGTAGTGGGTCCGGAACTGGAACCCCGACGGGTGACCTCTACGTTCGGGATAGTCGATCTTTCCGAGCTGACCTGGGCCCCCAAACGGGATGCTATGGACGTCCCAGTACAGGTGGTGACCGGTGAACACGGGTTCATGGTCTGGGAAGAACCAGTCGACCGTATTTCGACCCTCTCGGGGCGGTAAGTTATAGCCCGTTGGGGTAGCCATGGCGTTCATGGTCCGAAAGACCGGCTTTCCGTTGTAGTCACCGTAGAACGTTACCCCCATCGTTTCGGGGGGCTCCCATTCAATCTGCCAGTTGTCCTGCTCGAATGATTCCTCGGGCACCAACTCGAATCGATGGTATCCGTTCTGGGCCGTCTTGAGCGGTCGCTTCTCTGTGGGAACAGATGACACCTCCCCGAGGGCTGTTTGATCATCAGGCGAGATCTGTCGGGCCATCTTCTGGACCGGATATCGCACGAAGTCCTCGACGAAATGTAGATCAACCAACTCGGGGTTTGCCGAATCGGTCACGTCGACATAGCCAACCGCTACCGAAACCCCATCTCCACCAACCCCATAGAAGATAAGCGATGAAACCTCACCATGGGGTCTGTCCTTCCAAGCAAAATATCCTCGGCGACCTTGAATAACGGCCATGTGTCTCTGTCCTGCGCGAAGTCTTGCACATCCGGGTTCTCGAGCATAACCCGCACCCGCTGGAGCTCCTCTTGCGAATATTCCTCCTGCCATGACACATCGGTCGGGTCGGTGACTTGGAGTGCGACGAGTTCGTTGCGACGACGATCAACGAGGCCGAATATCGCCTGTCGATTCCTCGCCGTGACCTCCCACATTCCCTGGTCGACCCCACCTTCAACGGCGTAATCTGTCGGGCCCTGAATGCTGATCGCGTCGAGATGATTAGAGAGTGGTTCGTACCCAACAAAATGTGCGATCCACTCCCGTGCAACGTTGTTGACCTCCGGATCCTTCAGAAGGGTTTCGACCGCCTCCTTGCGGCGATGAGCGTGGACGATTTCATAGTTCTCTTCGTGAAAATCCCGTACCGAAAGCCGCTCAGCGCCGGTGATACGCTCTGTGGCGTCTGGTGACTCTTGGACTGCCCTATTTTCGCTTTCCTGTGCCCCAGCAATACCGGTTTGCCCCCCAAGTATCGTGGCTGCTCCGGCCGCCCTCATGAACCCCCGACGATACCACTCAGGTCTGTGTTGAATATTATTATTTGCCACACTAGCAATAATTACCGGAAGGACCATAATGGTTGTACACTCTTATTGGCATAACTGTGTTTACCTATAAGGACATTATCAAGATATAGTAAGTAATCCCCGATTCTGTTTTCGATCTCTTGCATTTGCACTCCGGTTCGGACAACGAAACAGTCGATAACGAGACGGCCACGGTGGCGTTCGAGCGCCGACCAATCATGACTCGTCGCGAAGCTCTTCTGCTCGTTGGGCTAGCTGTTTGAGGATCGGAAGGCGCTGCTGGTGCTGGTTTTCATACGCGACACACGCCCGAAGTGTCTCTATGTCGTTGATCGTCACGATTCCCGCATCAATGAGACGGGGATTCGGTGGTTCGAGACGCTGTTGCGGCGTCAGCGGCTCGTTAGTAGGGTTATGCTCTGACATCGTAGAATCCTCTCACCCCTTGAAGAGAGAAACAACGCCACAAGTCGGTGCCTCTGGTCTGACAACCACTTTGAAGCAGCGAGAGGTTCTCGCCGTTCACGTTCCTAGTGGTGCTTCAACCGTCGATTGATGGATTCAGTATTCTACAAGACTGGGGAGAGGGTCATTATCTGACAGAAACGGCGTGCGAGATATAGAGGATGCATCATTTGTTTCACGCCGAAACAGGTGAACTATCCACTCAGTAGATCTGCGAACTGAACAGCGAAGGCATGGCCGGGGATACTCACCAAACGGCTGTGTTGAATCGCCATACGGCGTTGGATTTCACTGTTTGACGGCCCGCTTGATGTTATAGACGACACACATCAGGGCGATTTCGTGGAACTCTCGATACCAGGTACGCGCTCGCTCGGCTACGCCGTGCGAGCGCTTGATTGCAGAGTTCACGGTTTCAGTCATTGACCGCTGAGCGTACCGATTGTGATCTCAGTGATCCCGCTTCCCAGAGGGAAGCAGCCACCGATGCGTCGGAGGAGGATGATGCCGATACGCAGGACTGGGAACTAGAGCGGTGATCATACAGGTATCCCCTGTGTGGGAACCAGCTTTTTCAGCCGCTTGAATGACCAGCACAGAATCAGCTAGTTCTGTTGGACTCATCTCCAGGAAATCTACTTCGGACACGGCGGATGAGAATTAAGACGGTACACCGGGAAGAGACGACTATGAGTGAGACGGAGGTCCCACCGTCGCCGAAGGGTATCCCGCTCCTCGGTAACGGCCTGTCCTTTTCCCAAGACCCAGTCAGTGCGATGGAATCCTGGGCAGCCCACGGTGACCTCGTTCGCCTTCAGTTTCTGGGAGAGCCCATGTATATGGTCACCCACCCGGAACTCATCAAGCAAATCCTTGTCAAGGATCAGCACAAGTTCACGATCGGCCCGGAACAGCAGGACACCTTCGAGGGCGTCGAAGACAATGCCATGACAACCGCAACGGGCGCCCGGTGGAAACGCCTCCGGCGGGCGGCCCATCCGGCGTTCACCCGTGAGAGTATCACGAATTACGGCGACCGCATGGCGGCTGTGACAGCCCGGTTTGTCGACGAGTGGGACGACGGTGCGGAATTCGCTCTCCACCCAGAGATGCGCCGTCTCACAGTTCAGATCTTAGGCGAGACACTTCTCAACCAGGATATTCGCGGACAGGAGGACGTGGTCATTGACGCTGCAGACGCCTTCGTTGACCGAACAAACTTCCGCAGACCCGGCCAGCTGCTCCCGGACTGGATACCGACACCGACGGAGCGTCGTTTCGTCGCACGGTCCAGCGCCTCGACACGTTCGTCGACGACCTCATTGCCGAACGGCAAGCGGAGGAGACAGATGCCAGCGAGGATGTATGTGCACTGTTGCTCAACGCCTCTGAGGACGGGGAACTGTCATTGGCAGAGGTCCGTCACAACCTCGTTGCGTTCCTGCTGGCGGGCCACGAGTCACCGTCTGGTGCACTCACCCGGATCTGGTATCTTCTGGACGACCATCCCGACGTGTATGAATCACTCCGTGAGGAGTCCGACCGGGTCGTCACCGGTGACCGGTCGTCGATCGATGAGTACGCTGATCTCGAGTACACACAACACGTTGTCGCAGAGACCCTTCGATTGTACCCGCCGACAACGGGTATCAACCGGCAGGCCGTCGAACGCGTGACGCTGGATGGCTACGAGTTACCCGAGGGTGCCCAGTTTCTCATCCCGCAGTGGATCCCCCATCGGGATGAACGATTCTGGGACGATCCCGAAACATTTGATCCTGACCGATGGACCACCACTACTGACCGCCCAGAATATGCGTACTTCCCGTTCAGCGGCGGTCCCCGGAGCTGTATCGGTAACGACTTCGCTCGCCAGGAGCTGACGCTGGCCCTGGCAACAATGGTCGGCCGCGTCACCCTTGATGTAACCGCTGATGGACCGCTCACGTTCATTCCGTCGATTCAGCTTCGACCGGCAACAGAGATCACTGCGGCAGTCCGTCGATCAACACAGTGAGATATCCACACCACTGTCGTACTCAGGCCAGTAACAACCGCTGATCTTGACGGAGTCACCGCTGACGCACTCACCGACCTGTCCAGACCCGCCAATAAAACGTGATCAGCCCCCGCTCCGGTACAAACCATTGTACCAGTCACCGGGAACCAGGCCGATGAGGAGCAGTATCTGCTGGAAGCAAGTGGACATGCTCCCGGATCGGCGGGGTTGATACAGAACGATAGCGCATACCCGCGTCTTCAGGCGCGGGTCGAGCGGTAGGCCTATCCGACCAACTATCGTAGATGGCCGGAACGGATTTCCATCAAAACTGTTTTAGTGTGGTGCGTCGTAGCATAGAGTGCGACGAATACCGTGAGATGCCGTTCCTGAACCACAAAGGATGGCGAACCAGCGGTGGTTCGCACGGCGATGACATGGTATTCGACGGGGCCTGTTTGACCGGGCCACAGCCCTATACAGGGGAGGAAACGAGAGTTCCCCCGGTATGCTGCCGGTTCCCCTTGAGTGCGGGCTGGAACCTCGAACGCCACACCTGGCGGAAATCAGATGGTCGGATTCCACGCCCTGAAGGGCGTGGAGGAGGTCAATGGTGTCCTCGTTCCCCAGTTGCTCTTAGAGTACACCGACTACGGACGTTCCGACTATACGGGGTTACCGTTCTATTTACAGAAATAGCGTTTTCACCACCCCTGAACCCTGTCTGCCGTGAAGGGAACCAGCCGTGTCTCCGTAGCAGTGCACGGCCCCATCATAGAAGGAAAGACATCAGTGACCCAGTAAGGACTAACAACGCGCCAATCCCACTGATCCAAGCGGATCGTCCCGGATCGAATTCCGAGGGGCTCGTCCATTGGAGAGCGGTCGATACAACCAAGACGACCCCTCCTATTACCATAAGGAAGGCACTACGGCTAACTCCCATTGATGAAATATTCCACAGACCGGTTATAGCAAAGACAGTCCCGATAATTCCCATCGACAAATGATAGAGGATTTCCCGATCCATACACCCATTTTGGGCAGTACTGATATATAATACATAGTCTCAAACTCTTGGTTCACACCGATACAGGAACTGAGTCTCCCATAGCGGCAGAAACCTGCGTTCGACGCCACTGTTTTTCGAAATTAGTTCCCTGTGTTAGACACTGTTTGACATCTTACTTCGGAAGGCACTGTCTAGTTTAGTACCTCCGCTGGCGTCTGTCCGTTGAGTGATTGGTGCGGTCGTTGTGTATTGTAATAGTGTGCGAACTGTTCAAGCCAGTCTCTGACGCTCGCTCGACTGCCCACCCATGAGTTGTGGAAGCGGTCAATTCTCATCTTTAAGGTATGAAACCACTTTTCGATCAGGTTTCGATCGACATAGTCGAGCTGACCGCTCAACCCCAATCGAGAGAGGGCAGTCAGATAGCCGTAGCCATCGACGAGAAACACAGTGTTGGAGAGATCGTGTTTCTCGGTCAATTTATGCAGGAACGCAGCGGCTGGATCGGTTCCCCGCCGTCCAAACACTGCAACATCAAGAATAAGCCGTGAGTCTAGGTCGATTGCAGCGTACACCCAATACCAGTCGCCGTTAATCTTGACAGCGGTTTCATCAATAGCGACCCGCGACGGCGAAGCCGACGGCGGGTCTGGGACGCTGTCAGCCAGCCGATGCACCCAGTACCAGATTGCTTGATGAGTGCGTTCTACGCCAATCAAGCGAAGAATTGCTTGTGTCTCTCGGAGAGAACAACCGGTCGCGTGGAGTCGGACGGCGAACACCCTGACGGGCGTCGCCGTCCGCTCACGCTCCCAAGCTTCATCAAATTCCGCCGCGTAGCACTCGCTGAGCAGGTCTGCGAGCATCATTCCAAACTAACTCCACGACCTGCTCGTTCCCCAAACTGGCCTAACTAGACACTGCCCTTCGGAAAGAACTGTGAAAAATGCAACCGTTCCCAGAAACCAAATCAGAAATATGGGGTCAATATCACTACTAGTGTAGTGGCGGCCGAATGCCACGGGGCTGAGACTCAGACCAACGGTTCCGACGCCGTAGCCGAGTTTGATCTGCTTATCTTTGAAGTCTGTAATATCGAGAAGTGGGATCTCTGATGAGAGAGGCGAAGCTGGGGTGGAAAAGAACGCCGCAACCAATTTCTGCTGCTTTCCAGCCTCACAACGGATACCCTCGTCTTCACCCCGCTCTACCGGTTCGGCAAACAGTTGCGACAACGGGTCCGCCGCACCTGATCCAGGCTGATTCTGAACTATCATATCCCTGCGGCCAGTATGATGGATTGAGACTGGTTTTCAGAAGGAGAACGTGACCAGAACGACGTATGCAATGACGTTGTTGAGGAAGTGAAGGAGGGCCGCGCCAGTGAGGTTGTTGAACCGGAAACGGAGGATCGTCGGGAAGACTGCCCACGCGGCCAATCCGACCACTCCTGCAACACCGAGCCAGATATGTGGAATTGCGAACACGAGGATTGTCACGAGGCCAGCGGCGGTGGGCGACAGCCCCCTGTCGAGCAGCGATCCGAGGAGCAATCCCCGGACGAGCGCTTCTTCGAAGATGGGTGCAAGGAGCAGCGGGCCGACGAGCACGCCCGCTGCAATCACCGGGTCTGTCAGGTCGTAGTTCGGCCCTGTAAAATTGAATCCGAGTGGGGCCATTGCCGCCGTCACGAACTGGACCGTGACGAATCCGAGGGGGACGAACGCGAGTGCCCACCCGACTTCGGTCGCGCTTGGGGACCGAAACGGGAACGCAGCCGTCCACTCTCGAGGGTCGAGCCACCACCACAGGATCGCCATCACGACGATCAGTGTGGCTCCAACTATGAGAAACGCAACACCGTCCGACACGTCTGGTGATCCTCCTCTGAATACTGCGATATACACCGTCGTCAGGGCGATTTGAAGCACAAGCCATCCGACAATGGCACCGAACGCAACTGCCACGTGCCCGGCGAGCCCATCGACTGCATCGTCTATCGACGGATGAACGATCCTGACGTTCCGGATCCGACTCCCATCCACAGACATGATTAGAGACCGTTCTCTTGAGTAGTCTCGATCCCGTAAGGGTTGTTCTGAGCCATGCTTTATCACCGCGTACGCTACTTCAAGTGTGCATGCTATTAACAATCGCTGGTTGTCAGCATCGTTGGCGTCCGACGTTCGGGATTGAGATAACTATAACCGGGTCTCCGAGGGCGACGTAAAATGGTTACTCGACGCTATCTACGGCCGCGAGATACACGCCCTAGCGTTTCCAGTGGTAGCTGGCACGGTTCTATCCATCAATTGCTCGACACCAAAGCATACCGGTTGCCATGTAGGTCCAGGATCATTCCGGGGAATCAACCGGCGGGCGCCGGAATCGCCCCCGTATCAGTTACAGGACGAACTGTACCATGAGGACCCAGAGCGTCACAATCAGGACGAACCCCGTAAGGCCGAGAAATGTCAGGTCATCCGCCCGACTGACGAACTCCCCACCATCATGGACGAACCAGTCACGGAGGATAAACCAGAGAACGAGAAGGCCACTGAGCAAGAAAAGCCAAGCCTCTTCGAATCCCTCGTTTACCACATCTATCAGAGCAAGCCCAATTATGGCACCACTGATTCCCAGCCAGACGACAAAGAGGGCAGTAGGACGATTAAACCCGAACGTGGGCTTGCCAGTGCGTTGGGTTTGGTCATTCATAGCATGATAGATATTGTATCTTAATGCTATAAACCTGGTCTCGACAGATAAACATGCTCATTGTTATAATTATCACACTCCTCGGCCTCCCAGCTGACTTAGTACTTTACCATCCCTCGATCGACGTCTATCTGATCGGAACCTTCAACCAGTGGTCGTATTTGCGGAAGAGTATGATGTTTCTCTTCCGAACGCTACGTTCGATCTCGAAGGTGGAGCGATTCTGACAATAACCTTGCAAGCGATGAAAAACCACTATTAGAGTTCACAGTCAGGATCCTCAAGTATCAAGCTGGGGTATTCTGACGAGCAATCAATATGCATACGTACCTACTAGCATATTCTTCCCACTATGGGATGAAATTTAGGGAGTGAACAAATGAGTCGAGGATACCCTAGCTGGTTCTCCTACTCCGGACCCTCAAGGACCTGCACATTGGACTGCGTCACGCAGAGACGAAACTCACCAACCGAGAATCTGACCTCGAGATCGGCACCTGCTGAGTCGACGAGTTGCTTGAGCGCTTCGATGTCGATCACCCGTTGCAATTGGTACTCGTCATGACCGAGCCCCCGCTCTTCGAGTGCAGTGACGATCTCGAGGAGGAGATTTCGCTCACTCATTCACCATCTCCTCGTCGACGACAGTGATGATCTCTGCCGCTGTCGAACTGATCCGTTCGAGTCGGTCGAAGATTGCCGCTGGTTCGTCGCCCTCCCACGCGGCCAGATAGAACGCCGACCCGCTCGTATCCAGCCCGAAGTACCGCCCGACGATATAACCGACTCTCTCGGCCTCGAGTTCGTGTTTCGAGCGGTTAATCTCGTCGGTGACGTCATCGTGCAAGCGCGCGTGGGCGTATTCGTGGACGAGTGTCACAGCGAGAGCTGCGCTGTTCTCACGATTTCGGACCTCGACCAGTGATCGTTCTGCAGGAGAGCGATACTGACAGATGCCTTTGGCGTCGCCGTGAGTCCACTCCGTTGGGGAGACGACCTCTACATCTACGTCGAGTGATGAGGCCACCTCGAGAAGCACTGGGAGCAGTTCGTCGGCATCTCCACTCGCATCGGTCTCGAGTTCGGGGAGTGGCTCTCCCTCAGTTTGGGAAATATCGAAGACGGGCGCTGGCCGGAAGCCCACGAGTCCTTTCGACCACTCTTCGGGTGCTGTCTCGTCGTATTCGCAGTCGCTTTGATCGTGGTACGACGGCGAGTTTTCACACTCGGGGCACTGCTTTGCGATGATCGGTGCCCAGATCCAGATCGCGTTTTCGCCCTCCTTCACATGGCGGTCGAATTCGGTTTGCCACGTCCGATAACCGGCGACACGAGTCGCGTTCGGACACTGGCGAGTAATCAGCAGCGTATTTCGGTAGGAGTAATCGTGAAAGCAACTCTGGACATCGAGCCACTCTTGGAACTGCTCACTTGAGACTGCGTCATCAACCTCGTCGACGGGGTCTTCGACCCAGGCTTCCATCGTACTGTGCATCTCCTCACGTCTGGTGTCCGAATCATCGAAGGACACCGGCGAACAGTCGTTCGTAGTCATTGTTCTTGATGACGGACGCACCATTCCGGAACGCCCCTCACCCCTTAGGGGGAGAAAAAACGAACTCGAATCGACGCTCGAGTGGATCCCGCTGTACTCGCTGCATCTGTTCTCTATTCCGATTTTCAAACGCCCAACATTTAGACTTGTAGCTGGATTTGAGTCAGTTCTAAGGTTCTGATACTGTCCGATAAGCACCTCTCGATTTTAGTGACAATATCTTTCGAGACACGCCTGATTTTCAGTGAAGGGATAAGCACTACACGATGATTTCGAATCACTCTTTCTAGGACTATGACTAAGCGTCCGTAGTCCGCTTAAGCTATTCAAATAATCCATTCATACGCGAATCCTCACGTAATGCCTCTTCTACGAGGTCGGGCCTGATACTGAACTCATATTGGTAGTATGAGCCGCCCTTTGGCCCCTTGTTCTTTTCTTCAACGTCCAAGAAGCCCTTGAGCGTCAATTGCGAGAGCCGATCGTGAACCGTTCGATCGGTTCGCACATCGGCACCGATCTTCCGAGCGGCCATCTGATACCGTCCGTATATCGCAGACCGTTTTGCCGGCAACTCGTCTTCCGCCTCAAGTATCAATAACGCAAAGAGAGTGAGTTTTGACTGTGCAGGTACACTGACCAGTTCTTCGTGAACCTTGTCACGCTCGACCGCCTCGTCAGCGGCACGAATATGGTCTTCTGTGACAGTACCAGATTCTTCGTCTCGAGCAAGATCACCTGCTTTGTATAACCGACGGAGTGCCTGTCGTGCAGAGCCACTACTCTGGCCAGCAAACGCTGCAGTTAATTCAATGACGCCGTCATCGAGGACACCATCACGAAATGCACTATCTGCACGTTGCTCGAGAATTCGTCGTAGCTCATTCGCGTTGTAGGGTGAAAACAGTATTTCCTCGTCGCAGAGTGAATCTTTGACCCGCGCAGAAAGATTATCTCGGAAGGTAAAATCGTTTGAAATGCCAATGACACCGACCTGTGTTTCCTCGACGTGACCGTTATCGTTCGATCGAGGAACCTGGTAGAGAATATCGTCGTCGTTCCCGATTGAATCCACTTCATCAAGGACGATCAAGCAGTGTGTTGTATCGAGTTCAGTGATTGCCGACCACAACATCTGATTGATCATCCCTGATGGATATCCGGTCGTCTTGATCTGGTCGTCTGGAGACCGAAATTTGTTGACCAGATGAGCGGATACTTGATAACTTGACGTGAGTGACTTACAGTTCAAGAAAATTGTTTCAAGCTCAACGTTGGACATCGGCTTGAGGTCTGATTTGAGCCGTTCGAGAACCATGCGAGTCGCTAATGTTTTTCCCACGCCCGTTTGTCCATAGAGAAAGAGATTTTTCGGTTGTGCGCCGTTGACAACGGGACGCAGTGCTGATTGATATGCCTTGAGTTCCTCATCTCGCTCGATCAACGTATCTGGCTGGTAGCCATCTCGGAGGACGTTTTCATCCTGAAAGATTGTTGAATCAGGTGTGAACGGCTCAAGTCCCATCAATAGCATCTGGTTGTAGAATCATCATAAAACCACTGGTTCACGAGTTCATCTGTTTCATGAGTAGTCGGATTAGCCTGTACTCCCACCCCCACTTTTCACGAGTGTTCTCACTCTGAGTAGTCGGAGAACTCGATGAGAATTATTCTGAGAGAAAATTATAAGAGCCTATGGTAGAAAATGGAACCGTACTGCATTATAGCTAGTACATCCCGATTATATGGACTTTGTAGCTATGCCTGTGTTTATTTCCTCAATCTAAGCCTTAGACAAACTCTCATGAAAAGTGGGGGGGGTGGGGGTAAGAGAGTTGTCTGAGTATCACTGTCTTTTGCTGCCTCTCGTGAAATGTAGGGAGTCCTCCCACCAATCCCATCAGCATCGACATATCACAATCGCCTGGCCCGAGTATACCATTCTTAGCCTCTAATCTCGAGTAACTCATCCCGACGGCTTCGAAGCGTATTCGGCGATGTTCCTGCAATGTCGGCGATCCGCTTTGAGAAAGACACAACCCGACCCGCTGGGCAGCGAGATAGAGACACCCCGCTGCGACACCACTCGGCCGGCAGCCGATCGTGAGCCCAGTTTCCCTCGCTCTCTGTGCGAGTTCGAACGCTCGTCGACGAACCTGATCTGGGACCTCGAGGTCCGTCGCAAGTTTCGGAATGCGATCTGCTGCCGAAGTCGGCTGTGTCGGTAACTCGAGTTCGACGTTCATCGCGTCGTAGGCAGTGGTAAGTCTACTCTGCTCACAGCGGGCACTGGACGCAACTTCTGCCCGGGATCGTCCGAGTCCGTTACAGCGAGCGATTGCGTAGACGCTGGCTGCGGCCACTGACTCGAGCGATCGTCCGTGACAGAGGTGTTCGGACTGTGCACGGCGGAAGAGCGCACACGCCTGATCTCGGACACTGTCTGCCAGACCGAGACTCGCGACAATCCGCCGCACTTCGCTGAGACCATAGGCGAGGTTCCGTTCTGCTTTCGACTGCCACTGTGCGCGGGACTGTTCGCGACGCAATCGATTCAGCCGTCTTCGCTTTGTGCTCGAGAGGGTGTTTCCGTTTCCGTCCTGCTTGTATCCAATCTCGGTAGAGAGGCCTCGATCGTGGCGTGTCGGTGTCAGTGGTGCGCCGGTCCGCTTCTGAGAGTCTCCGTCGTCGCTTCGGCCCCAGTCAGGCCCTCGATCCAAGTGGTTGTTCTTGAGGATACGTCCGCAGTCCTCGCAGATCGTTTCGCGGCCGGTCTGTCGAATACGACCGCCACAGTCCGGACAGTCAGTTGCAGTCGTCTGGACGTCTTCGTCGACCGCCGTCGTATAGATGTCTCTCGTTGCCATCGATAACTCCGAAGGGAACAACTGATCAGCCCCTTCACCTCTTCTGGGGCGATAAACATCGCTAAGGTGCTGTTGTCGATCTCCCTGTTGGAACGGCCGCGGATCCCTCACTCACTTTTTCGACTACTTGGTGGGCGAGGATCTCTCTATCAGACCAACTGGAACGGAGCCTTCTCAGCACCAATGGTTTACCGAGAAGAAGGCCGACCTACGGGGGATAACAATTAGAGTGCTCGCGGATCGCTATCGACGATGCCCGCAAACGCGACGTTCTCCTGAACCTGCTCGATTTCGACGGTCGGCTCGTCACCGGGTTGGGAACCGGGGACAATCACGACGTAGCCACGTTCGACTTTTGCAATACCGTCGCCCTGATCGCCGACAGTCTCAATTGTTACATCACGCACTTCGCCTTCATCGACAGGGGGTTCTGACGGGGCGCGACTCACGGTCTCCTGAGAAGGCGGTTGCTGTGGCCCCTGTTGCATCGATGACTCTGTCGAGGCAGGAGACTCAAGAATCGCTACGCGATACGTTTCGTTAGCTGACAACGCTTCATGATCGACTTCACTCGAAGGAACTTCAATAATGTACGTCCCATCTTGCTCTTCGATTGGAGCGCTGAACAGAGAGCGAAGGGAATTAGGGATCTTGACCATTGAGTTTGTAGTACTCAGTACCCACGGGACAAGTATGTTAACCCAGAAGGTTGGCGAGCTCGTGGATATTTTGTTTAAGTTTGTACTCAGTTGAGACGTTAATCTCCTCCCACCCCTTCAGGGGTGGGATTCCCGAAGGAGAGTTGAAGTGTTGAGGCGGTGGCCCGAGGTCAACTACCAACAGCTCGCTAGTCGCTCAACGTACTCGAACTACGGCCGTGTGGGCCACTCTCCAGTGCGGTACAACGTGCCTAGTCGCGCGATTATCGGCGAGTCGACACGTTCTACGGGGGAGACGAACCTCGACGCCGTCCTTGACCTCGTGTCGCGCTCGAAGAAGCCGGTCCAGGAGCTCGCGTGGGCGTCGATCAGGAACGTCCTCACCGCTATCCGATCTGTGAGGCGCACGACCCTCAATGAACTTCTTGGGGCGTCGCCGTAGAAGCAACCCCACCGCTTCCGCTGTTCAATTGACCGGAGATGAGGAGGAGACAGGTAGATGCCAACCCCACTACTTCCGCTGTTACATCTACATGAGTGAAGAGTTTTGGAGTAGACACCCCATCGCTTCCGCTGTTACTGTGGAAAGATTGCCACACCCACCCCACTATTTCCGCTGTTAGGTTGTGAGACAGTCTATCTGAATACCAACTTTGATCACTCCATTCCTAACCTATATCTCTAGTAACATAGAATAGACTTAAGATAGATCGGCAAAAACCACATCCACAGGCTGTTCAATACCGAATACAAATCACCCTCTATAGGAGGAGGGTGATGCAGTTGTTCAATCGCTAACAGCGGAAGTAGTGGGGTGAGCGGGTTGAGTATTTTAGAAGTCTCATCTTGTATCTACCAATATCTAATTCAAGGGTATCTCTTCTACTCATCCGGATTTGCAGGTCTTTTATATTTTATTTAATTTGACTACCTTCCTGCCATTGCCAGTAGTAGTAGTGATTATCGTTGATTCCCTTGATCGTGATCGTTGCCTTCGTTGGGACATCGTTCGGAAGATCGTCGGGTCGCTCTTTGATTTCGTTCTCGTCCGACTCTTCCTCGAGGCGAGCCTCGCGCTCTTTGTATTCGGCTAGCTCCTCGGCGTACGTGGTAACGTCCCGGAGGCGCTCTGGAGTGGACTCGTTGAGCGTGTTAACTACCTCTGTTGGGAGGTTTACCGGTGGGGTCAGTGGCTCGTAGGATATCGGTTGTTCTCGTGTTAACCAACACGGAACGCCAATCCATAGTTTTGTTAGTTAAGACGGTAATGTCGGTTCCCGAATCCGCTGGTTGTAACACTACTCGAAACTTCTGGCACTGTCTAGATAAGAGAAACCGCAATACGGGAAGGTGATGAAGTGACGGTATCGGCTGTAAAATCATCATATTGGATCTGATATAGGGGACTCTGTTCCACGAGCAGCGACAATTCGGCTGCTTCAGCAAATTTCTCATAAGCAGTGACAATCTCAGATTTCACCGGTAATGCTGTAGCAGGCTCTGAAACACTGCTATACGTCGGGATCGAGTAACTAGATAGTGCCTATTTTCTCCAACGGTCTCGTACTGACTGCCATGTCATCACCTGACAGTGAACTGGCCATCTATGAGTGTTCGACCTGTGGCGAACTTCGACTGAGCGACGGAGAAGCGAGATGTTGCGACGGACCGATGGATACCATCGAAACGACAGTCCCTACTGAATTACCGGATGTCGAGGAGATCATGCACGACGTATTCGATATCTCGCCGACCGAACTCGAGGTCTGTCGACAGGTGATGGCTGCCGGTGAAACAACCATCGGAGAACTCACTGAGACAATCGATCGCGATCAAAGCGTCGTCAATCGCCACCTGAATCACCTCGTCGATCTCGGCGTCGTCGCGAAGACATCGCGCGTACTTCCCGAAGGTGGCCGCGTCAACGTCTATTCACCGCGTTCTGAGGAGGCGGTCCGACGCCAGCTCAAGCTCGGACTGTACGCGTGGTGTCTTGATGCAATCGAACTGCTCGAGGAAGTGAACGAGGAAAAGATCGCAATGATGGCCGAGAGCGCAGACAACGACGAAAGCGGCTCCGGTCGATCGATGGTCGATCGATTACTCGCTCGGGGCGACACCTCGTGATTGAGTGTCCAGTCACCATCTCGCCAACAGCCAATCTCTCTGGCGAGTATTCCCTCGATGGGGCTACTTTTTTGACCCGCCCGAAAAGCTGCAGATTGCCTCTATAGAGCCATGCTGAATACAATTCGAACCTGTCGTCTGTAGTTATTGTGCGAAAACGGTTATGCACTGAGAGTCCCGTCAATAGGGAATGTCCCATTACATACGCGGTATGTATATTTACTAAACTCTTTCCGAGAAGCTTATCTGCTGATAAGGATACATTCCGATATGTACGATCTCACTGGTTTCCAGCGTGATCTGCTGTACACGATTGCTGGGCAGGAGGAACCGCACGGACTCGCAATCAAAGAGGAACTCGAGGACTACTACGAGAAAGAGATCCATCACGGGCGGCTCTATCCGAACCTCGATGAAATCGTCGACAAAGGCCTCGTCGAGAAAGGCGAACTCGACCGCCGAACGAATTATTACACGATCACCGCTCGTGGCCGCCGTGAACTCGAGGCTCGACGGGAGTGGGAAGACCAGTACGTTGGCGAGTCACTCTCAGAATCTGAGTGACGGGACTGGTAGTACGCTAATCGATATACTCGAGTATTGCGTGTGCCAGTCGTGAGATCGATCTCTGCTTCGAATCGATGAGATACCGGCACCGTTGGCTCTCGTCTATATTCGATTCCAGTATGTGGTAGAAAAGACGGCATGGCATTGTCGAGATACGGAAACCCACAAGACATGATGTCGGTGATGTTTCGATATCGGGTGTAAATCACCATGCAAAATCTCACACAAAGAGTCTCTGTTCCACAAGCGGCGGAAATTCAGCTGCTTCAACACGCCCCTCATGAGGAGTAACAATTACTGAGATCAGCACTAATGGCGTAATAGCCGTTAAAACGATTTTTGGGCCAGAATCGCGTAACTACAATGTGCCGACAAAATACACATTTTTGACCCACTGACGGACCGTCGGATGTGGATTATTCGCTTCAATTTGCTCGAGCAGTATTCTAGTAACCTGATGTCGGGCAGGTAGCTCTGCAATGCACAACCTGGACGTTCTTTCCAGCCATTTTCTCAACGGCGAAAACCGACGTCTATCAAAATCAGCTCGTTATTTCGCAATCGTCCAACCATGACATGAAACAAAGTGATCCAACATAGTACCGCCGCTCATGAGCTGGGCGAACACGGGAGGATCTGGTGTTAGTCAGACGGATCGAGACCGTACCACTGCTTGGCCACGGTCAGAAACTGGTTCGCATCCACCAGCGGCTTGTAGGTCCTGTTCTCACCGTCGATAGCGAGTTTCACCAGGAGATCGACCAGCCGCCAGACGTTGTACAGCACGCACGCGAAATTGAAAAAGCGGTAGTCGCGCTCGGTCGAGGTCGTCCGGACCATGAAGTGCTTTTGCTTTTTGAAGCCGTTCTCGATGCCCCACCTGTGACGGTATCGATGGATCATCCGCTCGATCATGTGGATGAACGTTTCGCATTCATCCGTTCGTCATCGGTGTCACGGGCGGTCACGTAGGGGTGGTTTGTCTCGAACACCACCGTCTCGGAGGTATTCACATCTCCCTCCTGCGCTTTCCGCTTGCGGGCTTCGACTTCCTCATCGCGGCGGATATCCGCGAGTAACCGCGAGAACGACAGTCCATCGCTCGGTTCACTCACCATATCCTCGAACACCCACTCGCCACACATCTCCTTTCACACCTCCGAGAGGCTGTCGTCCTCATCCTCGTTATCCGGATTTGATCGCTTCGGCAGATACAGCTGCTTGCGCATGGGCGTGTCGTCGTCCATCTCTTCTTCGGTGACGTGGAAGCGCTTGCCCTCGCAGTACATCCATTCGATGGTGTCGGCTTCGTCGCTGCGTTCGAAGATGCGTGTCGGATTCTGGTAGTGAACGCCGTACTTCTCACAGGTCGCTTTGACGCCCTCGCTGTCGAACTCCCGGTCCATCATCACGAGGTCGAGATCGACCATCTCAGTCGCGTGCGTCAGCAGCTGCTCGACGATCTCGTCCTTCGACTGGCCGCGCTCGCGTGGAATGGCGTCGAGCACGAGCGGCACGTCCAGCCCGACGATCTTGAGCATCGCCCACTGGTAGTACTGGTTGCCGTCTTTGTACCCGAGAATGTCGGCTTCGTGGTCCTCTATGTCGCCGGTGAACGGGAAGCCCTTCGTCACGTCGATGGCCGCCCACAGTTTCCCGGTGAGCTCACCGTGCTGGCGAGCGCGGGCGATCAGCATCCGTGTCGTGGTGCGGAGCATCGAGCGAATCTCTGCAACGGAGAGCTTTCCGAGCTGGTAGCGATGAGTCGATTCCGACGGCACTCTCTCGCGAGTTGTATCGAGGAAGAACGAGGCTGGGCCGCTCGCGGCGTACATGTCCTCACGCATCCCCATGTAGGCGTGTTGCTCCCAGAAGGCGTTCTCGTGGATCTGCCAATTCCGCCCACGGTCGAGCGCGAACGCATCGCAGACGAACGGTTTGGCCTACTGCCACACCTCGTCGGTCTTCTGGACGACGAGCTGGTGTTTCGGACAGTCATTAGCCCTTGTTTCGTCCGCTTCGCTGGTGCCGATTCGGTCTGGGAGGGAGACATCGCAGGCACGCGCAGTCTTCACGATCACGTCGACACAGTTCTGTACGGCGTCGCGCAGTTCATCGCTGAAGCGGTGGTTCCACGCCCGCCAGAACGTCGACTGCGCCGGAAGCGTCCCGAACCCAAGACTCCGACGGAGCGAGGGATACGCTCGCAGGTAGTCGTGGAGGGCGGTTTCGTCCCAGCCATTGATATCCTTGAGCAGAGACGCTCGGACATGTGTCGTCATCGGATACGGCCCTGAATACGGCGCTAACGAATCGTGTGCAGCAAACGTGAGATGGTAATCGGTAGCTGACAGACCAACGCTTCGACGTCCGCGTAGGCCTCACAACGCTCGCACTGCGATTGCGCGATGGTCGTAATAGCCGAGATGAATCCGTTCAGATCGCTGCCTGTTCCGTCGGATTCAACGGCGAAACAGCGGGACTGTTCGGGAGTGCTGTCGACGAGACTATCTGACTTATCTGACCGAAACAGAATAATAGTCATATAGCATAGATGGACGCATGGGACCTAAACCAACGTGCAATACTGGCAGTTTGCCCGAGCGACGTCTGCGACACAGAGGGGGGCGCGTACCAACGAATCACCACCTACCAATTCATCAGACTAGCCATGCCGACCTTCACTGATGCGAAGCGCGAGCGAGTCCGCGAGTCGCTCCGTGACGCCGGACGCGAGTTCTTCGGTCGCTATGGTATCGACAAGACCGCAATCTCGGAACTCACCGAGTCGGCAGGAATCGGCAAAGGCACGTTCTACCAGTTCTACGATTCGAAAGAAGAACTCTATATAGATGTTATTAAACAATTCCTAGAAGAGTACATTCCTCGCTTGCTGAGCAATTCCTTCGAAGCGTACGACGACCCAGAAAAGGCGATTAAAGCGTATCTCGAAGAGTCGATGGATGAACTCAACTCCAATCCATTTCTCCGGCAGGTTTTTCTCGAAGATGACGTCGATCAACTGCTTGAGCAATACTCTGACGATGAACTTAGCGAGGGCCACGAGCGGTCAGTCGAATTCTTCCTGCCGTATATCGAACAGTGGTATGACGAGGGTGAAGTTACCGGCCCCGATCCCGAGACGATTGCCCATGCGCTTCGGCTGGTCACTCGCCTCGAATTCTCGAAGGAGCAGGTTGGCCGAGAGCGATACCCCGCTGTCCGGGAGACGCTCATCTCCGCCGTCGCGGCTGGGATAACAGACGGAACCGACGAATCACAGCACACGGTGGACCCTCATGAATGAGAGTGAAGATATACAGAAAGACACGTACATCGTCGGGTTCGACGACGCTGGTGCAACCGACTGCGCGCTCGTCGGTGGCAAGGGCGCGAATCTGGCACGGTTGGTTGAAGCTGGCCTGCCGGTGCCTGCAGGATTCTGCGTGACGACTGCTGCGTATGAGACACTGATCGACGATCCAGCCATCCAGGACGCGATCGACGAGCTCGTAGCGCTCGATCCGGCGGACACGGTGGCGATCGCCGACGCGGGTGCTGCCCTCCGTACTCGGATCGAGGAGTGTGACGTCCCTGAAGAAGTCCGAGACGCGATCGAGACTGCTCTCAACGAGAACGCGAGCGATCCAGAGCAGGCGTATGCGATTCGTTCGAGCGCCACGGTCGAAGACCTCCCCGAGGCGTCGTTTGCGGGCCAACAGGAGACGTTCCTCAACGTTCACGGTGTGGATGCAATCGTCGATCGGGTCCGTACGTGCATGGCGAGCCTCTTCACTGACCGTGCAATCGCGTATCGAGCGAGAAATGAGATTCCACACGAAGAGGTCGCACTGGCGGTCGTTGTGCAACGAATGGTATCCTCGGACACCTCTGGTATTCTCTTTACAGCCGATCCGATGACCGGTAACCGCCACATCTCAGTTATAGAGGGAGGTTTCGGTCTCGGTGAGGCGTTCGTCTCCGGAGAGATGGCCGCCGACACCGTCCGAGTCGATACGCGAACCAAGAAAATTCTCGACTATAAAACTGGTGACCAGCAACGCGCAATACGCACGCTCCCTGAGGGGGCACCGAGACGATCGACGTCATACCCGCAGAACGGACGACCCGCGTACTCTCAGATGATCAAGTACGGAACCTCGTGGACCTGGGTGAGGAAATCGAAGCGATATTCGACCATCCACAGGACATCGAATGGAGTATCACCGACGACGAAATCTATGTCGTTCAAGCACGGCCGATAACGTCGTTGTTCCCTGTCCCGTCGCCCGAACCATCCGATGACCGACTGCATGTCTACGTCAGCATGGGACACATCCAGGCGTTTGCCGAGCCCATGCCGCCGCTTGTGCGCGATCTCTGGATGACGTTCATTCAAACGATGTACGTGGAATTCGGGTTCGGGGCCGATACACAGTGGGCTGCCGAGGCAGGCGGGCGCGTGTATATCGACATGACCTCACAGTTACGAATTGGTGCTTTCCGGGACCAGCTTCCGGACCAGCTGGCAGCGACCAGTGAACCAGCGAGTGCCGGTGTCAAGGATATTTTGAGACGACGTGGCGAGGAGTTCAGTGAAAAGCGATCAGTCGGTGAAACTGTCACAGCAGTGCCCCAACTCGCCGCTACAGCGTGGACGGGCGTGAGGACGGGATATCCACTTGTCTCCGCTCTGCTAGATGGCTTCGTTGGGTCCTATATTGGAGCGCCAGCCCCACCTGAGCACGAGAAAGCCAAATGGGTGGACTGGGGGCAAAATATTGCTGAACAAGTACGTGCCCCTGATACCCCCAAAGAGCGCTCGCGCGCCGTCTTCACTCAATTGGACGACGCCATTCGACTCCCATCCGTCGGTCCGTTGGTTGCTGCGTTCGCCGCAGGAAGTTGGCTCGAACGGTTGTGTTCGAATACCCAAGAAGAGATCGACGCCATCGGGAGAGGCTTTCCGGATGAACTGGTGACACAAATCAATCTCGGACTGGGTGATCTCGCAGACGTGGCTCGTTCCCACCCCGAAGCAGCTGATGCCCTTCGACAGAACGCCACACTGGAGGAGATCCAATCCCTCAAGGGAGGGGAGGAATTCGTGAATGCATTCGAGGAGTACCTCGACGAATTCGGTCATCGCGCGACCGGTGAAATCGATATCAGCCGTCCGCGGTGGCGTGAAGATCCCTCGGTGCTGGTCGAGACAGTTCGTACAAACCTTGACCACGGTGAATCCGGCGAACACCGCGAACATGTAAGAAAGATGGAACGTGAGGCACTGGACGCAGCCAAGCGGCTCGAACAGCGGGCTAGTCACGGATTGTTGGGCGCGATTCGAAAGCGTCTCGTTCACCGACTCATCAGGACCTATCGCGCCTACATCCAGACACGGGAGTACCCAAAACAGGGAATCGCCCACGTATTCGCGACGTGGCATGAGATATTTCAGGAGGCTGGTGAGCAGCTCGTCGCCGACGAGCAGTTGAACAGTTCCGAAGATGTCTGGTTTCTCCGAAAGGACGAATTGTTCGCCGCGCTGGATGGCGATTCGATTGACGTCGATATCGCGGCCCGACGTGCCGAATTCGAGCGTCACGCCACGATGGATGCACCACCAGTGTTGACGAGCGAAGGTGAAGCGCCGAGCGCGGACATCGAGCGTGAAGATGTCCCGGACGACGCACTCGTCGGAACTGGCGTGTCAGGTGGTATCGTCGAAGGACCGGCACGAGTCGTGCACGATCCCGCAGAAGAGACGATCGAGAAAGACGAGATACTCATCGCTCCGTCGTCCGATCCCGGTTGGACGCCGCTGTTCCTGAACGCAGCAGGCATCGTCGTCGAGGTGGGGGGTCGGCTGAGTCACGGTGCGCTCGTTGCACGTGAATACGGACTTCCAGGCGTGGTGTCGGTAGCCGAAGCGACACAACGCATCGAGACGGGCGACCACATTCGGGTTGACGGTACCCGTGGCACCGTCGAACTCCTTGATCGGTCTAAACAATCGGCAGCTATTGAAGATCTCGGGGGCAGTGATGAAGAGGGGCCGTGAAGAGATGCTTGACCACCTCTCTATCTTCTATCCGCTTTACGGTGATTTCAATTGAGGATCTGAAGTCAGGCAGGTGGTTTCCTCATGCACGATGGGAATTGGAATCAATTGATGGTCTAAATTCTACATGGGTCTATACATGACGGATCGACCTAGCCGAGTTCAGCTAGTAACGAGATCACTCATGGACAACTGTACCCGAATCTCGATACTGTCGTCAACACGGTCAACGGCTCCGGCCGTTAGTTGGTATACCGTATCAATATGAAAACCAATCACTATGTAACAAGACTTATCCCTCTTCTATCATTACTAGTGATATATTCCAATCCCGTTTTAGTCGATATTCGGGTAGTACCGTGGTAGAACAGTGTGCAGTAAGGTATAGCTTCTAACGCCTCGTCAGCAGATGCGCTAAGTAGCGCCAAAAATGTCTGTTGAGGCAACCGAATCGGTCGTAATATTCGGAAGAGTAAATATTATGATATATACGGAAATATTGAATAAAACGCAGTCTCGAGGACGGACGCGGGCTTGTATCGGATTTCAATTGCTGTTGCGTGTCGATCGTCGGAAAACCAGTAGCGTCGTATGAGTACGAAGAACTTCACTCCGTTTGCGGACCTGACCGGATTCACACAGAAGTACGGACTAGCGTTCGTGATGGTTGCCAGTTACTTTGGCTCTGGATCGGTGTTCATTGCCAGCCAAGCTGGCGTCATGCACGGATACACACTGCTCTGGGCCGCCATGGGTGCGGCGTTACTCGGATTTGTTGCCCAAGACATGAGCGCTCGGCTGGGTATCCATGGAACATCGCTAATGGTGTTCACCCGCGAAAAACTGGGCCGACCACTGGCGACAACGATCGCACTCTTCCTGTCGATTGGCTGCGTCGCTTGGACGCTTGGGTTGGTCGCCGCGGTCGGCGCTGGCCTCTCCTTCCTGCTCGGGGGTGCCGTCGCCTGGCAGCCCATTGCCGTACTCACGACGTTCGTTGCGATCGGTGTCGGCCTGTTGCGCTACGACACCGTCGAGAACATGATGATCGCGATGATGCTCTCGTTGATGGTGGTCTTCGTGATCGTCGCCCTACCGAGCGGGGCCGATCCGAGCAGTGTTGCGACCGGGTTCGTACCGGACACGGACACACTGGGTGCACTGGCAATGGCAGCGGGACTGCTCGGCACGACCGCACTGTGGCCGAACTTCTTCCTCGAATCAATTCTCGTCCATACCAAGGGCTGGACCGACGAGAGCGACCTCCCAGAGGTTCGGACAGACCTAGCGATCGGCTACGCTGTTGGCGGGATCACAACAATCGCGATCCTGGTCGCCGCAGCGGCACTACTGCGCCCGATGGGCTACACCGAACTCGAGTCGTTCATCACGCCAGGCGAGGCGCTGGTTGACGTACTCGGAACGTGGGCGATGGTGCTGTTCGTCGGCGGCGTGATCGCCGCGGCGTTCAACAGCATCATCCCGATCATGTGGACACCAGCCTACATCATTCCGCAGGCTGCGGGTTACTCTGTTTATAAGGGAGATCGACTGTTCAACGTCCTATTCGCGGGGCTGACCGGGCTCGGCGTGTTCTCGCCACTGGTGAGCTGGTGGCTGGATCTGTCGGTTGTCGACATGGTGATCCTGTTTCCGATGTATAACGGCATCTTCGCACTGCCAGTCGCAGCCATCCTGCTGTTCTGGGCGGTTAATGACCGCGAGACGATGGGCGAGTACACCAATTCTAGACTGCTAAACGGCGTCAACGCACTGCTTGTGCTACTCGCGGTTGTCCTCGCGATCCTGTCCATCCAAGACTTTCTTACACTCATCACTGGTGGTGGGTTCTGACGTTGTGCCCCCTTATTGCTCTCTCAGCACTGCTACCTCCATCGTCGAGTTGGAATAGTGTGGACTATAGTAGCCACTGAAAGTCAATGCACACCCGATCGCACGACGGCTGTGCGATCGGCGTGTAAATCGTTTCAGTTGTTACTATAACGAGTACGTTCTCCGCTACCCCACGAAAACGAGAGCGACTCATCACTCTTGTCTCGAGTTCTGTGACAGCCATAGCGGGCCTACTATCGCGATCGACGAGTCGCGAACACGCCGTTCACTGAGCGAGGAGATGGACGTCCGCTTTGCCACGGTGGACGCTGTCTACAGAGTCGTCAGCGAGAGCGGAAATACCTACGAGTCAACGGTGAGTCAGTGACATGTACCTGTCTAGATATCGAGCAGCGCCAGCCAGCCAGCTGGCGGCTGGAAGCATCTTCGATGTGTCGACCTCGAGATCCACACAGGGCTGGTTCCTGTCCCGGATGAGACAGTCAGTCACTGACTGTGGGTGATCGAGTCGTCGCTCGAGTGCTTCAAATTATCGCCTTCGTGTGGAACCAGCGTATCTGAACCCGACCATTTAATATAACGAAAAGAGACTATTAGAATAGACAGGAAGTGGATCTATGCCCTCGATAGACATCCTCATAGCCCACCTGAGCCACGTATCCCGTTCGTATTTGGGGACATCGCCTATCGCCTGTACAGCGGAACCAAAACCAGCGAGACGAATTATCGGCAAGCGAAACCGTCGTAATCTGGGCAGGTCGACGGAGCGGTGATCCCCAACTACTCTGTACGCGCTCTACTCATCGCTCTCGTCTATCTCACAGCAATGTATCTTGGAGGAGGTCTCCTACTGGATGATCCGACCGCGCCACTTGCTGTCGTGCCAATCGGGTGTGGCGTTTTCCTCCTCATCCACGCGTGGCACACGACTCACCTCTCCGAACTTGGCTACGCAATCATGTGGTTATGGACCGCGATTCTTGCCATCTCCGTCGGAACTGGCGTGCTCACCCACATCATTGTCGTACAACCCGACCCCGAACCACTCAGCGAGCTCACGATCGCTCGTGGAGTCGGAACGGTCGGTCTCAGTACCGTACTCATCACTGCTTACACGCTTCTCATCTGGCGGAACGGCAACGGGTCCCGTAGCGGACCGTCATCTCGGTGAGTAACCGTGGACACAGCTGGATCTGACGCAGGACGAGATGATCCCGAAAATAGGGAACATTCGAGCGTCACAAAGACGACTGCTCGTCTTGGTACTTCCTGGCGCTCGCCAAAATCACTACCCACCTTCGCGTGGTACACCGCGTATGGTCGAACGAAACGCGGAATCGACCGGTGTCTTGAGACTCATCGTCGCGATCGCCCTCTTCGCAGCGGTCGGCGGGGCCGCCTTCTGGGCGTGGCGTCGGACGGCACCCCTCTCGCGATGGTACCGCCAGATGCAGCGACGGCGCGAGGAACGCGATCAACGCGGACCAAACCCTCAACGGAATCCCGGAACGGATTCGATCTGATCAGATACAATGATAGTCACGAGTAGTTTACGGTAAGTCCTATCTTTTCGTACGGTCTTGGTGAACACGACGGTAGTGAGCTACGCAAACGACCCTCACGAATCCCAACCGGTCATTCGTGTCACAGTCGGTCACGGTGAACTGCCGAGCGTCGCCCGAGAGGTGAACGATACTGACGCTGACGAGAATCGCTCTCACCCAAAACGAGGACGAACAGTGCTTCAAACGGCCCGTACCGCTGCCGAAACGGTCGACGTGCTCGAGGTCGGGTCGACCGGCGTTCGCGCGCTCGAGCCGCTCGTTCTCGTCACGAACGATGGGCGGACGGCGTACCATCCGCGGCCCTCCTCCGAGCGAATGCGGACGCTCGTCGAGCGTTCGGAAGCGGGTACCATCGGAGCGGATGACGCCATGTGGGTCGTCGAACACGACGCCGACACCGAGCGATTGCCGATACCGTCCGATGGGCCGCTCGCGGTCGGGACGCGGCGCGTGCTGGGAAGATGCGGGTGGACCGATATCGAAGCCGATGGAACCGCATCCGCGGACGCCGCACAGCATGCGCGCGATGACCCGGAAGCGGCACTCGAGCGACTCGCCGAGATCGGACTCCTCGGACGTGGCCGGGGCGATGCGAGTCAGGACGCCTCCATCGCCGAGGATATGGCCGTCGTCCGCGAGCTGTCGGGCGATCCGGTCGTGGTGGTAAACGCCAACGAGAGCGACCGGCGAAACGAGACCGACCGGACACTGCTCGGAGGGTCACCGGCGGCAGTGCTCGACGGGGCGCTCGCCGTCGCCGAAATCGTCGGCGCGGATCCCAGCGATACCGTCGTGTACACGAACGATGGAGACGACCTCACACGTCATCGGGCTCGCCGTGCGGCGGCCGCCGTCACCGATGCGCTCGCCGAGGGAACGAGCACCGGCGACGCGGACACTCCGCAGGTCGTCGCCGGACCGGACGAGTACATCGCCGGGGAGTTCACCATGGCACTCGAGGCCCTGGAAGGCAACGACCGGCTGGAAGCGCGCTTGCGCCCGCCTGGCCCCGCTCGGCACGGTCTGTACGGTCGCCCGACGATCGTTCAGACGCCCCGGACGCTCGCACAGATTCGTGCCGCGCTCCTCGAGCCCGATGCCTTCGACGCCGCCGATGCCGACCCCGGAACGCGACTCGTCACCGTTACCGGCGACGTGGAGACGCCGACGACCGTCGAGTTGCCGACCGGGAGCTCACTGGCTGCCGTCCGCAACGCCGTCGACGCGACGGACGGGTTCAAGATGGCGTGCATCGGCGGTCAGTTTGGCGGCTTCACTCGGTCCCTCGATCACACGGTAAACGCGCTGGCGCTGCAGAACGCCGACCTCGGTACCGAGGGTGTCGTCGAACTGCTCGGGCGAGGTCGCTGTGTACTTGCGACGACCGGTGAACGCGTCCGGTTCGCCAGCGAGGAGAACTGCGGTCGCTGTTTCCCCGGCCGCGAGGGGTCGAAACAGCTCCTCGGCCTCCTCCGGGAGATCTACGACGGAAACTACGAGGACGACATGATACGCGAACTTACACGCGTGATGGGAACCTCGAGTCTCTGTGACTTCGGCGAGTCGGCGGCCCGGAACGTCGAGACGGCCCTCGACCGGTTCGAGACCGAACTCGAGGCCCACGCGGCCGGCCGCTGCCCGAGCGGTGCCTGTGAGGTGTCCCAGTCATGAGCGCGGACGATCCCGGACCGACCGAGCACAGCCCCGTTGAGCATCTACCCGGCGTCCCCGACCTTGAGGACCCGCAATCGTCGACACCGCTGACCGAGGACTTCCGCACGGGGACGGCGAACGATCCCGATGTCGGCGTCGAGAGCGACGAGATGACGACTGTGACGGTCGACGGTGAGCCCGTTGCGGTCTCGCCGGGATCGACGCTCATCGACGCCCTCGAGACGGTCGACACCGAGTCCGATGTGCCGGCGCTGTGTTACTACGATCGAGATACTGAACAAGCGGACAGTATCGGACCGCGCAGCACCTGTCGCACGTGCATGGTCGAGACGGACGAATACGGCGTCGTTCCGGCGTGTAGCTTCCCGGCCGAGGACGGTCTCGATGTCGCCACCGATGCAACCGATGCGGAGGAAGCACGGGACGTCAACCTCGACCTCGTTCTCGGGAACCACAACCTGCGATGCACGACCTGCGGTCAGAACGGTCGCTGCGAGCTACAGGATACCTCGATCGACCACGGCGTGAACGAGCCTCGATACGGTGTGTTCGATGACCGCGACGCGTACACTCCTATCGACGACACGTCGGTCATCCAGATCGACCGCAACAAGTGCATCCTCTGTAATCGCTGCGTCGAAGCCTGTAACGACGTGCAGAACGCGGGCGTCCTCCGGATGTCCGGTAAGGGCGATGACATCCATATCGACTTCCAGAAGCCCGAGGCTGACACGATGGAGGATTCGACTTGCATCTCCTGTGGACACTGCGCCACCGTCTGTCCGACCGGTTCGCTCGTCGAAGACGGGCTCGTCGACGCGACTACCATTCCGCTACCGGGGTTCACGCAGAAGGTCTCTATTGGCGAGGCACAGGAGGGGAGACCCGTCGAGACGGCTGATACAGCCGAAGCGCCGAACCGCGAGGTGCCGGCGTTCGGCGGGGGTGCGCTCGAGGATCAGCCGGACGACGAGACCCTGCCTGATGACGGGACCTCGCCGGACGCCGAGGCGCTAGATGGCGTCGCGCGATTCATGGCGAAGGCGAAACAGCGAGCGTCGGCGACACCCCGTCGAGCGACCGAAAAAGCAGTCGAGACGGTCGAGCACGCCGCGGAATCGGTTGCCGAAAAATCGCTGACGATCGGACAGCTTTTCGACGCCGCACAGGTCGTCAGCGGCGCTCGAAAGCGGAACCTCAGGGTGGCAGATACGACCTGTACCTACTGCGGTGTCGGCTGCCGATTCGAGCTATACGGCAGGGGTGAGGAGGTCCTTGGCGTCCGTCCCGCTGATCCGGATCAGACGCCGGCCAACGACTTTTCGACCTGCGTGAAAGGAAAGTTCGGCTACGACTACGTCAACTCCGACGGGCGGCTGACGACACCGCTCATTAAGGAAGACGGAGAGTTCCGTGAGGCCTCGTGGGACGAGGCACTGGACCGCATCGTCGAGCGTCTGACCGACATTCGTAACGAGTACGGCGCGGACTCACTGGCCGTGACGTCCTCTTCGAAGGCGACCAACGAGGAAAACTTTCTCGCTCAGAAGTTCGCTCGACAGGTGTTAGAGACGCCACACGTTGACAACTGTACGCGGCTCTGTCACTCCTCGACAGTCGCCGCACTGAAGCAAACGGTCGGCTTCGGTGCGATGACCAACCGTATTAACGAGGACATCGGCGAGACCGACTGCTATCTCATCACCGGGTCGAACACGACCGAGAGCCATCCGGTGCTGGCGACACGGATCGTCCAGAACGTCCGAGACGGTGCCGACCTCGTCGTGTTCGATCCGCGGAAGATGACGATCGCGGACCACGCGGACCAGTATAACCGGACCAAGCCCGGGACGGATATCGCCTGGCTCAACGGGATGATGCACCATATCATCGAGGAGGACCTCTACGACGAGGAGTTCGTCGAGGAACGTACCAGACACTTCGACGACCTGAAAGAGGTCGTCGAGCCGTACACCCCCGAGCAGGTCGAAGAAGTGGCGGACGTCTCGGCATCGGATCTCACGAACGCGGCCGAGACAATCGCGACGTCGGACACCTGCGTCTACGGGTGGGCGATGGGGCTGACCCAGCACGCACACGGCACGCGAAATGCGCTCGCCATCGCCAATCTGGCGCTGCTTTGTGGGCACATCGGGAAACCCCGATCCGGACTCTCACCGTTCCGGGGACAGAACAACGTCCAGGGCGGCGGTGGCGATATGGGACCGATCCCGAACAACCTCCCGGGGTACCAGTCCATCACCGACGACGACGTGTTGGACAAGTTCGAGGACTCGTGGGGAGTCCGGCCGCCGGATCAGGTCGGCCTGCGGATCACCGAGATGTTCAGCGCCGTCCCGGGCGTTGAAAAAACCGTTGTCGGCAAGTCAGGGACCGACGCGTACGGTGGCGATGATCCCGACGACGGCGAGGAGGAACGCGGTACCGACGATCCCGCCGCCGACGAGGGGTACTCCTCTGAGAACACTGACCTGCACGGGATGTACATCATCGGTGAGAATCCCGCCCTGTCCGAACCCGACATTCAGCACGCCGAAGAGGCGCTGTCGGCGCTCGACTTCCTCGTCGTTCAGGAGCTGTTCATGACCGAGACGGCAAAACACGCCGACGTGGTGTTACCGGCGGCGTCCATGGCTGAGAAGTATGGCACCGTCACGAACACCGAGCGGCGGATCCAGCTCGTCCGGCCGGCCGTCGAGTCTCCGGGCGAGGCCCGCACGGACGCCGCCATCCTCCGGGACCTCGTCGGTCGGATGGGATTCGACTGGGAGTACGAGAGCCCCGCCGACGTGATGGACGAGATTAACGACCTCACGCCCATCTACGGCGGCGTCACCTACGAACGCCTTGAGGAGAAGGAAGACGGACTCCAGTGGCCGTGCTGGGACGAGACCCATCCCGGGACGCCGTACCTCTACGAAGAGGAGTTCAACTTCGATGACGGGCTCGCACGGTTCGTGCCGACTGACCTGTCCGACGATCTGCATCCGGTGCCGTCCGAGGAGTATCCGTTCACGCTCACCACCGGGCGAGTACTCTACCACTGGCATACGGGGTCGATGACGCGCCGAGGGATCGCGTCGATGAAGCAGGTTCCCGAGAGCTTCGTCACTATCCATCCGGACGCGGCCGACCGACTCGGCATCGAGGACGACGAGTACGTCCGCGTCGAGTCGGATCAGGGTGAAATAATCGTGAAGGCGAACGTCGAGGAAACGTCGGGTCCAGACGTACTCTTCATTCCGATGCACTTCGTCCACGGTGCCGTCAATATTCTGACAAAAGAAGAGTTCGACCCGCAGAGCAAGATTCCGGAGTACAAGGTGACAAACGTTGATGTAGAGCCGCTCGGAGCGGATCCTGCTGTGGAGCCGACATCGCCCGAAGACTTGGCCGGCGACGAATCCGAGTCCCTCGCAGGCGACGACTGATCGCGCTCACCTTCGGGCTTGTTCTCGTTCTGACCGGCGGACGCAGCCCACTGGGCGGCCGTCAGTCACGTCTTTGATGTGGACGAGGTAAAACAGCCCCCGAGTCGCTCAAGCAGTGCAACGGGGTCGTGGCCTGCTACAGCCGCCCACCCAACATCGAGTTCGATCGCGAGGCCGCCGTCGGTCTCGTCGATGCTGTCTCCTACCGTACGCCAGTGAGACACACAATCGACAATGGTGGGTTTGCAGTCTTCTTCGCCGTCATACCGTGCGAAGCGAGATGATCGACTGCTTCGAAACGTCTCGAGCGTGCGAGTGCCGTCTCTCCGTTGCCCTCTCGCTCTCCAGGATTCGTTATCGATGCTTTCCGATATCTCGTGAGTGTAGTTCGTCCTCAGCCCGCCACGTTCGTGGTCGCACGGCGATGAAGACTGCAACGAGATACAGTGCGACGATGATACCAGTCACGAGGAGGCCGGGTATCGCTCCGATGGAGGCACTGGTCGGCCACGGCGTCGTTACGAATGCGGTGATTCGGATCGCCCACGCACTCAACATAATCGTGAAGAGCAGTAAGTAGATCCGGCGGAGGCGATGCGCAATCGCTTCCTCTCTCGTGATCTTGATAACGGGTGTGCGGTAGTCTTGGCTCAACGTCTCCCGCCATGACGGTTCCTCGAGCCCCGCGGACGGATCTAAGCCGTACGCAAAGACGTTTTTCTGGAGTATCCGAACGCGTCCGCGCCAGAGATCGTAGCCGCGATACCGCTGTGCCTCCATGATCAAGAACGCAGCCAATGCCGCTACTCCCAATAAGAGGATGTAATGTGGTCGATTGCGGCCTGAAAAGCCCCATGTGAGGACCCCGCTCATGACGATAACCGCCCAGTTTGACGTCCGGTCGAGCCGTTCACGCCAAAATTTCATTCGGTGGATCTCGCCACGGTAGAGGTGTGCCATCGACGAACTCGGTGCCATTTCTTCCTCTAATAGTCCCTCACCGACTTCGCGGTGTTCAGCGTCACCGGGGTCGATATCTTTCGCTGATTTTTGGGCCATCGCAGCGATACGCTTTCAACGACCGGGGTAATAGAAGGTATCTCTGGGCCGCTCTAATCGCGTTCGGTGCTCGACCGCGTCGCCTCGAGCGCTATCCGGGTTCGAGTTCCGGGGCGCTCCCTGTCCGCATTCAGCGGCCGCTGAGACTTCATCGACGAGAGCGATACGTCTGGATTGACTAGGACGCCGTCGAAGCCGTCGCGGCTATTGACTGGTATGGGCATCTCTGCTCGAGTACAGTCCATCGTCGCAAAACCCGATCCGTTGATCGCTGAAATCGGGACCGGGTTTCGTTCGTCGCAGTGTGTCAGACGGCGAATGCGTGGAGCCACGATTCAGTAGTTGATGGTCTCGCGTGGCTGAAGCAGTTTGAAAACGAAGGTGTGTGGAATTCTGTCTCTTTAAATATCTTTTAAGGAGTGTTTCCACTTCCTCGGGTTTCGTATCGAAATCGGAGTCCTCGTCGATTGAGCGCTGACTGCCGATATCTCGCTTCATCCACAAGAAAAACGGCGTGTTCGATGTTATAGTTCTCGATTAGCTCTCGCAGGACCATTTCCGTTCGGTATTGTAGTCGTCGAAACGTTCGGAGAGTCGCCATCGATCGGCTGTAAACCGCGCCTGAAAATCCAGTCGTGAACGGTCTTCCACGATCATACGATACCATACTACTCTGATTCTATGACTATAATCGAAAGCGATAATTCAGCGGGATGGAGTCGGATGCTGAGAGCGAAACCGTCGAAAGTATCCTCGCGAATGCACTCGATGTCGGCGGTGTTCTCACCGATGAGTTCGGCAGGCTGACTTTCTCATGTATCCGTGCGATACTCTCCAATCTCCGAATCGTCCCAATACCACGACTTATCGCGGATCGATCTGTTCGATCCTAGAATCAGCTACTGATACCCATGACCATTGAGTTGGCCAGAATCAAACACGTCTCGGATTGTACAGTCCGGTTGCTGTGACAGGGCTACCAAGAGTTTGAGTCGAGCCTTGTGAGCGGGAAGGTTCGACGCGAACAGGACGCCCGTTTCCTCGAGAACTGCGGCTCCTCCTTCGGAACCGTACACTGGTGAGACGACTCCGTCTCGGCATCTCGTCGTAATGACGACGACAACATCATCGGCAACGGCGTCACCGATGGACTCTGCGACGTCTGCAGGAACGTTTCCGAGTCCGAGCGTATCGACGATGATTCCGTCGACGCCGCAATCGACGGCATGAGTGATCTGTCTCCCGTTGGTGTCCGTCGAGGTCGGCACGATCTCGACGGTCGCCGTGACGTCTTGTACGGGGACCGTCACCGACAGGCTCTCGGGCCGACGGTAGAACCAGAGGCCATCCGGTGTTCGTTCAGCGACCGGCCCGTAGTCGCCCGAATCGTACGCATCGGGATTGCTACTGTGGTCTTTCGTCACTGGTCGTGCCGCGTGAAGACGGTCGTTGAAGAAGACGTAGGTTCCCGTCTGCACGTGATCATGACTCGCTGTGGCGAGAGCCCCGCGAAGGTTTGCCGGTCCGTCGGGACTACGGCTATCGTACGGTCGTTGCGCCCCAGTGAGGACGACCGGAACGTCTACGTCAAGCACGAGATCGAGGTAGTACGCGGTCTCTTCGATCGTATCCGTCCCGTGGAGGACGACTACCCCATCGACGCCGCCGGCGACGGCTCGAATGCGATCACTCAGCGCCACGAGGTCGTCGATCGTCAGTTCCGAACTCGGGGACTGTGTGAGTTGTTCCGGTTCGACATCGACGTGATCGAAACTCTCCGGGTAGGCCCGCACTAACTCCCGTACTGACTCGGTCGGGACCGTTCCGGTTTCGCTCGAGGTACTCGCGATCGTGCCACCGGTCGCGATGACGGAGACAGTTGGCATATGTCGTACTGTCCGAACGAAACGTATACCGGTTATGATTAGCCGCGACCGCAGAGATGACGGACCGTTTGTGCCGGTATCGGGTACCAGGAAGTCGCTTGACACCTGAACCCACTCCCCTTCGATCTGCGTCAAAACGCTGCAACGGAAACAAATGACACGCCGGTTAGAAGCCGAACGTTACGAACGTAAAGACGAGACAGAGATACGCGATAACGATACCGACTGCGGTTAGCGGGATCGATTCGACGAAATTGTACCGTCCGTTGATCTGCGTTTCGTCGGTTTGGGTTCCGTTCTCGATTGCATCGACGTCGATTTCTCCGTTATCGATGGCATCAGTAGTCGGCATGACTTCGGGGAGATTCTTGCGGCGAGCATCGAGTTTGTTCAGCGCGACGACAGCGGCTGCGGTGAGGACGACTGACAGCGGGAGCAACACCAGTGCCGACGTCACACCGACCGCGTACAGGAGCAACATCAGCACTGTCACGCCGGCCGCAGTCATCGCGAATGGGGCCTGCGTCGTCACGTGATCGATGTGATCCGAACCGGCGAAGATCGAGGACATGACGGTGGTATCGCTGATCGGTGAGACGTGGTCGCCCCAGATTGCGCCGCCGAACAGGACTCCCATGAGGACCGGGAGGATAGACAGTCCAGACAGTTCGTAGCCGAGTGGAATCGCCAGCGGCGTCAAGATCGCCATGGTCCCCCACGACGTTCCCGTCGTGAACGCGATGAACATCGCCGCGACGAAGATGAGAAGCGGCAGGAACGAGCCAGGGATGCCGCTGTCGACCATGATGTCGACGATATACTGCGCGGTCCCGACCTGTTCGGCTGCGTGACCAATGCTCCACGCGAGGACGATAATCGCGGCCGCGATCATCATCGTCTTGAAACCGCTAATCACGGTATCGCTCGCCTCCTCGAGATCCATGGTTCCGAAGCCGACGGCACCAAGCATGCCGACGGCCAGGAACGCGAACGAGCCGTACAGAAGTCCGAGTGCGACATCGGTTTCCTGGAACGCGGTCGCGATGTCGACGCCAGATTGGTGGCCGCCACCGAGCCACCACATCGAGACGAGCCCGACGATCAGCAGAGACAAAATCGGCGCGAAGAAATTGATCAGCGTCGGGTTCTTCTCGCTTGGTTCACCGACATCGGTCGTGATATCCGAGAGCGGCGTCGCGTCATCTCGGTGCGTCTTCTTCTCTTTGCGCGAACGCCACTCGGCGTCCAGCATTGGGCCGTAGAACCGCTGCGTGATCGAAATGAACCCGACCATGAAGAACGCCAGGAAACAGTAGATGTTCCACGGAATGCTCTGCAAGAAGAGTCCGAACGCGGTAATTCCGACTTCTTCGGCGGTGAACTGGGCGGCCTCGAACCCGACGATGATCATCGAGACTTGATAGCCGATCCAGTTCGACACGGGGCCGAAGGTCGTGACCGGCGAGGTCGTCGAGTCCAGTACGTAGGCATGCATCTCTCGGGAGGTATTGTTCTCCTGAGATAGTTCGCGAGTCGCGTTCCCGGTCACGATGGTGCTCGTATACGAATCAAAGAAGATGAAAATCCCGATAAGCCAGGTCAGTATTTGCGAGTCACGGGCGGTATTCACCCGGTGGCCGATCCAGTTTTGAAGCGCAATGATCCCACCCGATTTGTAAATGAACGCGGCACCGGCACCCATAAACATAATCAGTATGAGGAATTTGGTATCAAACGGCGATCTGACGACTTCGACGATCCAGTCCAGTGACAGCGCCGTTGCAGCGATCGGATTCCAGTCGGCTATCATCAACGCACCGATCCAGACGCCGGCGAACAGCGACACTAACACCTGCCGCGTGTACATCGCGAGTGCGATTGCGAGCAGCGGTGGAGCTAGTGAGAGCGCTGCGAACGGCAACGATTCGTATGACATACATTCTCTACCCTGTCCGATCTACTATTTCAAACTTTGAATATGTCTGGGAAAAGTCGCCATCTACGATCGATCGGAGCTATTACTTGCTGAATGTTCAGAAACAGCGCTTTTCAGGGGCCTGAATAGTATACTATCGCATTATTGGTGGCAGAATATAATTCCTAGTCTGTCGGCTGGGCTGATACACGAGGTCAGAGGAGCCCTTGTGAGTCAAGTTCCGCCTCAAAGTCGGGAACGACCCGGCGGAGGATATCTGGGAACTCCTGATGGAGATCAGCGTCTTCGATTCTGTAGGCCGGTCCGGAGATCGTGAAACCACCGATAATGTTTCCCGACGGGTCCTCGGCGACGGCACCGGCGACTCGCTTACCCGAAATCGACTCCTGATCGTTGATCGCGTAGCCACGCTCTCGGATCCGAGCGAGTTCGCCGTCGAGTTCCGCTCGAGACGTGATCGTCTGTTCGGTAAGCTGCGGTAGCCCCCATTGATCGGCGATTTGATCGACGCGGGATTCGGGTAGTCGGGCGAGGATCGCTTTTCCGATTGCCGTGGTATGCATATACTCGTAGTTGTTGAGCCGCGAACTCGGTTTGGCGGAGCTTCCGACCGAGTCGAACAACGTCACGATTCGACCGTTCTCTTCGATTCCGAAGTCGGACTCCTCGTTCGACCGCTCCGCGAGTTCGATGACGTACTTCCCCGCCAACTCGTATACCTTGCTGCGGTTCCGGACGTACATGCCGATATGGTAGAACCGACCACCGAGTCGGTATTCGTCATCGTTGGCGATGACATAGCCGTGTTTTCCGAGGGTGTACAGGTGTTTGTACACTGTACTCTCCGACAGATCGAGCGCTGTTGCCAGTTCCACCGGTGTCGCCCCGTCTAATTCCTGAATCGTTTCGATTACCGCTAACGATGTTTCGGTCGTCGTCAGGAGTTGACTTTTGGTCATTGATTGGCCATCCTCCGGCGGCCATATAAATCCATGTATCATGGAATGAGGGTTCGATTAGCGTTCCAACTGGTGACTCGATCTCATTGTAGATTCATCTCTGTCTCTCTCGAGCAGTCATTCTCTATACCGTCACTACAAATCGTCTTCGGCGCTCGTGAGTTACTACTAACCTAGTGAATTTCGCAGCACTATCGGTTCTTCACAGGAATGTGTTACAGGCATATGCTCGTAATTACTTGACCTATTTAGTAGACGACCATACTGGCTACTTGTTCTCTTATACATAGAATCATCGACTTTGGCGAAGCACTGTTCAGAGGAGGATAGAGTGTGAGACGGTACGATTCACTAATAGCTCATGACAAATAGATGGCTACATTGAATCTCTCAGTGACATTCAAGCGGATTTTCTGGAGCATGCAGTGACCGCGTGAGTTGATGCGGTGGCATATGCAGCACCATCTGTTCGTGCCCCACTTTTGGATACTATCACGTTTTTGGAGAAGTTGATTTAAGCGAGCACGATCAATGGTCAAGAAGTGAGTACGGAAGACCGATCGGCAGCCGACAGATGGGAGCCGGCCAGATAACAATACACTCGACAGGACGGTGATTCAATTCGACGATCAGCGCTACTAGCTGTACGCCACTATCAGTCTCGATACACGCGAATCTACTATATACGGCCCCATTCAACACGTATATCCGTACTGTGAGATAGTTTCGAATGAACGCAAAGAGAGACATGGCGTCGTGACGCCGTATTTTTCGTCGATGTAACTCTATATCTCATCGCTGTGCTTCATTATTACGGGCACCGGATTCGGTACGAAGAACAGAGGAACGGAACGCCACCGAACATCTATTTCAAGAGAGATAACGACGAACCTCCTCGCTTTGAAACTGTTTCAAAACCCCGATCCAACAACCACCGAAACATGGGTGAGCAATGCATACTGCTAGAAGCGACTCTGAACGATGCCAATCAGTGGGTGGTGTTCAGATACGGATGAAAAGATGAGACGTCGCGCTTTCTGCGTGTCTCTGCTGGAAAACGCTAGCATCAACGGATCTGTCGACCAGATAGACGTTGATTTTGGGGGAGCAAGAAACAACATCGCGACTACTGATGAAGCTTCGTATTCAGTTCTATTTTGCTTGACTCTCGCTTTCGAATACTGTTTGAATTCCTGAACTATTCAGTATCAAACGAGCGCGATCAACAGTCCATAACTGGGTTCACAAAGCCGATCTACAGCCCGATGCTGGCCACACTCCGAATCACGTCGCGGTCGACGAGACCGTGATCCGACTTACCGACGAGCAATAGTAGCTGTATTCCGCTGTCGATCCCAAAACGAACAAATCGCCGCATACAACGCCTGAGCCGACTAGAACCAAATCATTGTACGTTCGTTCTTCCGGGAACTGCTCGAGAAACACGACGTCTCCGGTGCCGTGTTTCTCGTTGATGACGATACGTTGCTAAGATCGGTCACCTTCGCGTGGAACCAGCGTCTCTGAACACAATGGTTTGATAGCTACGAGGGCGAGGAGACGACCGACGTCACTACCGAACACGACGTCTGGTACGTCGACGTCAAGTAGATGCCTGTGACGGTTCACTCTCAAAACGGTGCCTCTCGAGAATCGAAAAACACCAGGTCCAACGGGGGCAGGGGGAATGCCCGTCGCCGGACCACGGTAGGATGCCAGTGGGGCGCTGATTGGATCGCGGTCGGTCGCGCAAGCGGGTTGCGCGACAGATAATCTGTTCGAGGCAACTATTATCAACTTCTACCCGATTCCCAGTCGCTTGAAATCGTCCTGTGCGTTCGAATAACGGCGTCTCCTGGCTTCTACTGCCGACAGCGATCCAAACGTATCGCATAGCAACCAGTCTATCGTAATCGACCTCGAGCGTTCATCGAGGGAGGGTGCTATCCACTGGTTGGGAAGCCTCGGCGTTTACGCCGGGGAGCTATCACGAATGCAAGCGGAGTCTTCCTACAGAATAATGCTCTTTTCGCGCATCATCGCGTGGATCGAGGCGTCGAGACCCTCGCGACCGATGCCCGAGTCCTTGTTGCCGCCGAACGGAACGTCGCCCATCCCGTGGCTCGGCGCGCCGTTGATCCGGACCGCGCCGGCATCGATGCGGTTCGCCATCCGCATCGCACGCTTGTAGTCGTTCGTGAAGACCGCCGCATCGAGCGCGAGGTCCGAACTGTTCGCGATCTCGAGGGCTTCGTCCTCGTCTTCGAAGGTCGTGATCGCAGCGATGGGTCCGAACTGCTCTTCGTCCACGATACGGGCGTCGCGGGGGACGTTCGCGAGCAGCGTCGGCTCGAAGAACTGATTGGCGAGTTCGTCCGGGACGCCATCCGGAGCGCGCCGTTCCCCGCCACGGATGATCTCTGCGCCTTTGTCGACGGCGTCCTCGACGAGTGTTTCGACCCAATCGGCCTGGTCCTCGCTGATCAGCGGGCCGAAGGCGGTGTCTTCCTCGAAGAGATCGCCTGCCTGCCAGGCATCCATCTGGCCGTCGATCAGGTCGACGAGGTCGTCGTGGACCGACTCATGGGCGAGCACGCGCGAGATGGCCGAGCAGCGCTGGCCGGCGTACTTGAACGATCCTTTAGCGCAGTTGCCCGCAACGTCCGTGAGGTCGGCGTCGTCGAAGACGACGGCCGGGGCGTTCCCGCCCAGTTCCATGTGCAGGTTGACCATGCCACTCTCGCGGGCAACGTGTTTGCCCGCGCCCGAGGAGCCGGTCATCGCGATCGCGTTGATCCGGCCGTCTCCGGACAGGAGATCGCCGATCTCGCTGGCTTCGCCAGGGACGAAGTTGAACGCGCCGTCGGGAATCCCGTCGACATCGGCGATGACGTCGGCGAGGATCGCCGCCGAAATTGGCGTCTTGCTCGCTGGCTTCAGCAGAACGCTGTTACCGGCCGTAAGCGCGGGTGCGACCTGCAGCGCCGTCGTGGCGAGCGGGTAGTTGTACGGCGTGATACACAACACTGCGCCGATCGGCTCGTGTTTGACGATCGCCTGCCAGCCCTCGTGGCCCGCCGTCGACCCCTCGCGGTACTCGCCCTTGCTGACGATGTTGCGCGCCTCCTCGGCCGCCCGATCGAAGCGTTCGGCCGCCTGGCCGACCTCGCCACGAGCCGACGAGATCGGTTTGCCGGCCTCCCGGACGATGACTTCCGCGAGCTCTTCTTCGCGCTCGCGGAGTCCGTCGGCGATCGTCTCACACCACTCGGCTCGCTCCACGACTGTCGTCTCCCGCAGCTCTGGTTTGATCTCGTGGGCAGCGGCCAGTGCAGTTCGGGCCTCCGTCGGACTCGCAGCGGCTACCTGTGCGAACGTCCCGCCCTCAGCGAGGTCCGAGACTGACAGCACGTTCTCGGTCTCGAGCCATTCGCCGTCGACGTAGATCTGTCTGGTTTGTACTCCCGATTTTGATTTTATACTCGTCATAACAGTAGTGTCTGATTTCGTTATCCGGATCTCGGTTCTCTGTGATTCTCTACTGTAGCGATCAGGTCAGCGCTGCCGAAGTACGCCGGGACGTGCTGATGGAGGTCCCCCGGATCACTGTCGAGGATTGAACCGTGACCGGTCGAGGACCGGCCGCCAGCGGTCTCGACGATGTGTGCGATCGGGTTCGCTTCGTACTGGAGTCGGAGATCACCGTTCGGACTGGACGACCGTTCGGGATAGCCGAGCAGACCGCCATCGACGAGGAGATGGTCGACATCACCGACCATCGCGCCGGTGTATCGGAGTTTGTGCTCGTAGTTCAGATCCTCCCAGAACTCCTTGATCGGATCCAGCCATTCGTTTGTCGCCCCGGCGAAGCCACAGATTTCATCCTCGTCGGGAAAGACGACGGGGTCAGAATCAACGATTGTCCCATCGTCGATCGTGTATCGAGTCACCTCGCCGTCAACGGCGGCTGTCATCGTTGTCAGCGGCCCGTACAGGAGGAAGGCGCTGGCGACCAGATCACGGCCGCTCGCCGGAAACGGGGCATCGTACACTCCCACGACCGTGCCGACGATGTTGTTCGATCGCAGATTCGACGACCCGTCGAGCGGGTCGACGGCGACACTGAACCCGTCGCCGACGTCCTCGACGGCCTCACGTTCCTCACTAGCGAACGCACCGACGACGTCGAGTGGAGCCAATTGATCACGAATCCGGCGATCGATCCCCAGATCAACAGCCGATTGGGCGTCGCCACTGGGGTTCTCTGACGTGAGTTTCTCGGTCTTGGAAACCATTCGTAACTCCTCGCGGATAGCGGGTGTCACCCCCACGAGTGCATCCAAGATCGGGCGTACGTCAGTCATCAGACCGCCCTCCCATCGACGCCGTTCTCATCTTCGAACCGAATCGGCGCACCTGCATCATGAGAATAACCTCTTCAGCCGGGCGAAGAGTCCCTTCGATGGATCACCCCCGAGCTGTTCGGGGGGCTCTTCGCTCGCTGAATTGGTGTCGGACTCGGACTGTTGTGTGTCCGCAGTCTCCGTCGCAGCGTCAGCGCCGCTGCCAACTTCAGTAACACCCGTTTCGCCGGCTTCCGCGCGTTGGGTTGCCTGTTCGATTAGTCCCGCTGCATCGTTGACAGCGTCCTTGACAGTTCCTTTGACCAGTGGCTTCTCCTCAAAGCGATCGAGGCTGACCGACGTGTCCGCAGCCACGATGACCGTATCGGCGGCCACGATGTCGTCATTCGTCAGTTCGTTTTCAGCGCCCATCGCACCTTGGACCTCGACCTTGATGTCGTGGCCCTGTTCTTCAGCGGTCGTCTCGAGGTTTTCTGCTGCCATCTGGCTGTGAGCGATACCGGTCGGACATGACGTGACTGCGATGAGTTTCATGGGTCGTCAATTACGAGTTGCGGTTCTGAATGTGTTCGAGTACCTGTTCTCTAGTGGTCGCGTCGAGCGCTCGAGACGTATGCGCGGCCGCCTCGTCGGTAGCGATCGATTGAACGGCTGCTTTCACCTCTGGGACGGTGACTGCGCTCATACTCAGTTCGTCGAGCCCCAGACCGACGAGGAGCTCAGTCAGCTCCGGATTGCCAGCCATCTCTCCACACATGCCGATCCACGCATCGTTCTCGTGGGCCGCCTCGACGGCCCGTTCGATGGCCCGCAATACGCTGGGCTGACAGGGGTCTCTAATGTCGGCAACGTTTCCGTTTTCTCGTGCTGCGGCCATAATGTACTGAGTGAGGTCGTTAGTACCCACACTGAGAAAGTCTACCCGCTCGGCGAGCGCCGGTGCGACGAATACGGCGCTGGGCGTCTCGATCATCACGCCGAGTTCGGGGACGGCGTAGTCGACGCCCGCCTCGTCGAGGGCAGCCGCGACCTCGTCGACGGTCTCGAGTGCGGCGTCGAGTTCCTCGACCGTTGCGACGAGCGGGAACATGACGGACAACTGGCCGTCGCCGTCGGCAGCGGCCCGGAGCAGCGCCCGAAGCTGGGTTTCGAAGAGGTCCGTGTCCGGACCGAGCGAGCGACGAATTCCCCGTTCGCCCAGAAACGGGTTCTCTTCGTCGGGCAAGTCGAGGTAGGGAATTGGCTTGTCGCCACCGACATCGAGCGTTCGAACGACGACGCGGCCGTCCGGGAAGGTATCGAGCGCCTCCACGTACGTCTCGTACTGCTCGTTCTCGTCAGGCGGTGCCTCGCGATCGAGGAACAGAAACTCCGTCCGATAGAGACCGATGCCGTCGGCTCCCTGGGCCGTCGCTCCCTCGAGTTCGGTGGGTTGACCGACGTTCGCTGCGACCTCGATCTCGGTTCCGTCAGCGGTCGCGACCGGTTCCGCTCGGATTTCCGCCTCGTAAGCAGTCGCTGCTGCCTCGCGGCGGTCCTCGCTCGGATCGACGACGATCTCCCCGGTTTCGCCGTCGACGACGACGGTCGCACCCTCGTCGATGTCGGACAGTTCATCGCCGACACCGACCACGGCCGGAATCGCCAACGACCGGGCGAATATCGCAGCGTGGGACGTCCGTCCACCGGTCACGGTAGCGAATCCTGAAACGCGTTCAGGGTCGAGTTGAGCGGTGTCACTCGGTGTGAGCCGTTCGGCGAGGATCACTGCCCCTCGGGGAGGTTACCGAGATCGGTCCGCTCGCCACCGGTAAGTACTCGAACCAGCCGGTCACGGACGTCGCGAAGGTCGTCGGCTCGCTCGGCCATCCGCCCCTCCATGCCTTCGAACTGCTCGATCGGGTCGGCGAAGGCCTCCGTGACGGCGTGTTCAGCGGGGAGACCGCTTGCGAGTGCGCTCTCAACGCCGTCGTCGATCTGGGGGTCGGCGAGGAACTGCAGGTGCGCGTCGAATACGTCGGCCTCTTGTTCGCCGACGCGCTCGGCGGTCCGCTCGCGTTCGGACTCCAATTCCGAGCGGGCGGTCTCGCGAGCGGCTTCGAAGCGATCACGCTCGACTGTTCGGTCGACGTCTCTCTCGTCGGGGTCGGGAAGCTCGGTGTCTGGGCTGTACCAGACAACCGTCCCAATGCTCGAGCGGGGCGTCGCGCCAGTTCCGGTGAATGTTCGTCGAGACATCTACTCGAAAGTTCAGGTGTTAACGTCAGCGAGTTCGTCTTCGGAAGTCGTCAGTACCCGTTCGAGAGCGTCCAGCGTCGCCTCCTCGTCGGCACCGTCGGCGACGATACGGACATCTTCACCGCTCTCGACGCCGAGGCTCGTGACGGCGATCATACTGCCCGCGGCAATGAGATCGTCTTCGCCGGGCCGACCGAGCTGAACGTCCGATTCGTGGTCGGTGACCGCCTCGACGAACTTGGCGGCCGGGCGGGCGTGCAGGCCAGCCTCGGGAACGACCGTGACGGTGCGTTCGGTACTCATGCGACCGCCTCCTTCAGTACGTCTTGTACGTCACCGGGCGTCTCTGCGTCGTATAGGTCGTCGCGGACCTCGTCGTGCATAAGCGCCCGCGAGAGGGTACTCAGGATTGCAAGGTGATCGTCCGCGCCTGACTCGGGAACGAGGATCATGAAGATGAGCGACGCGGGCTTGTCGTCCATCGCGCCGAAGTCGATGCCGTCGTCCGAGCGAGCAAACGCTACCGACGGCTGGGTGACGGCGTCCGTCTGGGCGTGTGGGATACCGATACCCATGCCGACGCCAGTTGTCGTCTCCTCCTCTCGGGCGAGCAAGGCCTGCAGAGCGGTCTCGCGGTTCTCGACGCGTCCCGCGTCGACGAGCAGGTCCAGCAGATACTCGATGCAGGCCCGCTTGTCGGCGGGCGGCGACTCGAGCGTGATATGGTTGGTCGGGGCGAGCGTATCGATTCGGTCTTGGTTGAGTGAGTCTGCCATGGTAAGCCTACGGTCTGCGTGTTTACAGTCGAACGAGTTAGCTGATAGTCCTTTGGTCGTCGGTCTGTGCAGCTGTTTGAGTATCCGTGTTGTCCTCGGTGTCGACGTCGGCGACCGTCTGCTCGAAGTCGGGTTTGATGGCCGTCGCGACGATAGCGGTCACGACGGTTCCGAGTGCGATACAGCCGAGGAAGGCGAACGGATTGCTCGACAGCAGGAAGACGAAGATGCCGCCGTGCGGTGCAGGCATCGTGATACCGACCCACAGCGCGGCCGCGCCAGCCGTGGCGCTGCCGATCACACTGCTTGGAATCACACGCAACGGATCAGCCGCCGCGTACGGAATCGCTCCTTCAGTGATGAACGACAGACCAAGCGGTACCGCGGCCTTCGCGTTCTCATACATCTCGGCGGAGTACTTCTGTGGCGCGATGAAGTTCGATAGTGCCAATCCCAGCGGTGGCGTCATGCCGGCGATCATCACCGCGGCCATCGGGCCGTAGATCTGGTCCCCCACGAGTGCGACGGCGAAGACGTAGGCGACCTTGTTGACGGGGCCGCCCATATCGATCGCCATCATCGAACCCAGGATCAGTCCCAGCACGATGGCGTTGGCACCTTCCATTCCCTCGAGGAACGTCGTTAATGCGTCATCGATGATCGCGATCGGAACGCCAAGTCCGAGGATCACGATGGGGGCCAGCAGCGCCGTCGTAAACACCGGAATGATGAGTACCGGCATCATCGGCTTGATAAACCCGGGAGCTGACCATCCCTTCATCCAGCGAGCGACGTAGCCCGCGAGCAGGCCGGCCACCAGCGCACCGAGGAAACCGGCGACCGCACCGTCGGCCGAGAAGCCGACGATGGTGCCTGCAGCTTCAATGATCTGCTCCTGTTGAATCGTCCACGAGAGGATAAACCCCGGTGCGAGTCCGGGTCTGTCCGCGATACCATATGAGATGTACGCACCCAGAATGGGAATCATAATCGTCAGCCCCAGATTTCCGATCTCGGCTACGTACCACGCGAACGTCCCTTGGTCCTCGAATACCGTTTCGGTAGTTGCAGCAGTGAACGGGAGTTCGGCGATCATGAACGCCACTGCGAGGAAGATACCCCCAATCGTGACGAACGGGATCATGAATGACACGCCTGTCATCACGTCCTCTTTGACGGAGGTAACATGAGACCGAAGCATGCTCTCTGCTTTGTCTGTGCCTGCCATACCAGACATCCCCATCTATTATTCAAAAGAATTTTCGAATACGATCGTTTCTGTGCATATACCTGAGAATAAATTACTGGGCGTTCAGAGTGACGCGGTGTATCAGTTCAGGGACTCGGCGTGGCTGAACACTGAAACTGCTGAGACACCCAGTCCAGCGATCAACGAAATATCAATCAGAGATAAAAACGGACTGGTGAGACCCGAATGGAACGCTCATATCCAGTCACGAGCAACAAAAACAGCTTATCTCCGTGAGACGGACACACGATCGATCGCGCGTGTTATGTCATCAAAAGGCGGGACGTCCGTTCCCGGGACTGAGACGACACGCGAGGCGACCGCAACACCTGCTCGAAGCGCTTCCTCGTCCGTCGCACCTCGATTGAGAGCGGAAAGAACGCCCGCCAGCATCGAGTCACCGGCACCGACTGTGTCGACGATATCGGCGTCCAGGGCTGCCGCATGCAAGCATTCATTCGGTGTCGCCATGATGGCACCGTCGACGCCCAACGACGCGAGTACTCGCTCGTAGCCACTCTGGCGGAGCCGTTCGACTGCGTCGTAACAGGCCGCTCTGGAATCGACCGCTATCCCTGTCGCCGCGGCGAGTTCCTCGCGGTTAGGCTTGCAGAGGGCATAGGACGCATCCAGGTCGTGGAGGACCTCGCCACCGACGTCAACGACGGTCTGCCAGTCGCCCGCGCGAGCGATTCGATCAATCGAATCGGGACCGACACCCGGTGGGAGGCTGCCACCGACGACGACAGTATCTGGATCGTAGCGCGCGATGATATCAAGGAGGTCGTCGATCGCACTCGAGTCGACTGTCGGACCGTCGTGATTGATTTTATATTCGGCCTCGTCAGTCAGGATCGTGGTGTTAAGCCGCGTTCGACCCGCGATATCGACGAAGTCGTTAGTGATCCCGTCGTCGCCCAAACTGTCGCGAACGAATCGGCCCAGAAAATCGCCCACGACACCGGTCGCGATCGTTTCCGCGTCGAGTTCGACGAGATATTTCGAGACGTTGATCCCCTTTCCGCCGGGATCGACTCGCGCGGTATCGGTTCTTGCGACCTCGGCAGGCTCGGGAAGGTTGTCGACCTCAAGTGTATGATCGACCGCGGGATTGAGCGTGACCGTCAGAATCACTGCCCAACCCCCTCGACTACCTCCACGTCAGCGGTTTCGAACGGTTCTCGCTGGTCGTCAGAGAGCGTCGTGTCGGTAATAAACATGTCCAGGTCCTCAAAGCCAGCGAACTTGACGAAGCTCTGCTTGCCGAGCTTGGAGCCGTCAGAAACGAGCACGACACGCCCCGAGCTCTCGATCATGAGCGATTTCAGCCGGGCTTCGTCTTCGTTCGGAGTCATCAATCCCTCGGACGACTCGATCGCGTTCGTGCCGAGAAACAAGAGATCGAAGTTCGTCCGTTCCATGAACCGTTCCGCACTCGGCCCAGTGAGCGCGCGGGTCTCGTGGCGTAGCGAGCCGCCAGTAAGTTTCACGTCATCGTTCTGTGTCCCCAGTTCCATTGCCAGAACCGGCGAGTTCGTGACTGCGAGGAACGACCGATCCCGCGGGACGTCCTTGGCGACCTGCATCGTTGTCGATCCGGAATCGAAAAACACGACCTGATTCTCGGTAATCTCCTCGACTGCCCGCTCGGCGATCGCCATTTTGCCGTCGAGGTTCTGGACCTCCTTCTGTCCGTAGGTTTGTTCCTCACCGACGGTCGTTGCCGGCACTGCACCGCCATGAGATCGTTCGATCAACTGTCGCTCTTCGAGATCGGTGAGATCACGACGGATCGTCGCCTTCGAACAGTCCATTTCCTCGGCGAGTTCGGGGACCGAACACTCGCCTCGCTCGGACACCAACTCGACGATCTTTCGCTTTCGCATTGCCGGTAACATAGGTGATTGTTCACGAACGGATAGCACGGTAGCGTTCATATTTCTGTCTGAGTATGATCGTTTTTGACTGCACCCTGTGGAACGATCGAACGCGACGGTTCCAGCGATCACGTAACCAACAGCGGGGTCCGGCCAACCAGTCACGTCGTTTCCTTCCTCCCGTCTCCCGGCGCAGACTCAATCGTCACACACCTCGTCCGCAGTCGCACCGTCGAAGACGACTGCCTCGAGGGCGTCGAGGATGTGCTCGGGATCGTCCCGCTGCCAGACGTTGCGACCGACTGCCAGGCCGCTCGCACCCGCGTCCATGGCCGTCTCGACCATCGAAAGGAATTCGCGGTCGGAGGCCTTTGAACCGCCGCTCAGGACGACGTTCATGTCACCCGCTGCGTCCACCGCATGGGCCATCGCCTCGCCGCTGCGTGGGTACTTCACTTTCGCGATGTCCGCGCCGAGCTCGAGCGCGATCCGGGTCGCATAGGAGATGACCTCGGGCTTGCGATGTGCTTTCAGCGCCTGACCACGCGGGTACGACCACATCGCTACCGGCGTATCGTGCTCGCGAGCCGTTTCCTGTACTGCCTGAAACTCCTCGAACATCTCCGGTTCACGGTTGGTTCCCGGATAGACGGTGTATCCCAGGGCGTCGGCACCGAGTTCGAGCGCGTACTCTACCGAGCAAGTCTGTGGCGAGTACGGCTCGCCCATCCAAAGGCTGCTCGAGCCGTTGAGTTTCGCCAGCAGGTTCACGTCGTCAGCGTAGGAGGGATAGTACGTCTCCGCAAGTCCCTTCTGGACGGCGAATCCCGTTACAGCATCGTGCGTCGCCATCTCGAAAACGGTCTCCGGATCGAGCCGTTCGGGGACGTCACTGAAAGCGGTCGGCCCGTGTTCTAGCCCGTGATCGTGCGCGAGGATGATCGATTTACCGTCCTGAACGATCGGAGTGTCGGCAAGTGGATGCATGCAATCTCAATCAAATCTGAATACGGATAGGAACTAAGTAGTACTCAATACGATTTGTTTCTATCGAACTGTGGTGGATTTAACGAATAGCGGACACGGTGGCCGGGCTGTTCGAGCAATCGGTGGCTCAATCGACACCGTCACGAATCGAAAGACTCCCGACCGGTGGCGGGATCAATCTGAGCGGCACGATCAGTTGCCTGATCGTGGGACGGACGAGAGATCACGCTAGTCGGGACTCGATCTAGAACCGTGCGGGACGGTTCATTGGAGTGAAATGATGCATACTCCTGTGATTGAAGCCGGATTTATCGCCTCCAGAAGAGAGGGCGGGACTGATATCTCTGGACGATCGGCAGAACTGCCTCAACGACTGACAGCCATTCACTATCGGGTGGTTCGATGTTAGTGAGGTAGTGACACACCTAAACGCTCGATGCAACAGATATCTGAAGGGGATCATCAAGTGCGTAGCAAACGGATTATATCACTAATCTGCGTCAGTCCAGACTACTGACTACTGTGTAGTGGAAAGACTACGAGTAGGTCAGATTCACCTCGATAACGTTAGCGCATCTGAGGATCCGTTCTGGAATCTCGTTCGTAAAGCGCTCTTCCTGCATTCGACTCTTCGGTCCGGAGATACTCACAGCCGCTATCGCACGACCGTCATCGTTCGTAATCGGAGCAGCGACACAGCGCATCCCATTCACCCGCTCTTCGTCATCGTAGGCGTACCCGCGTTCGCGGATCTGATCGAGGCGGTTGAACAGTTCGTCCGGATCCGAAATCGTATTCTCGGTCACCTTCGGGAGGCCGTGTTGGTCGAGAACCCCCTCGACTTCCGAGCGAGAACGGAAGGCCATGATGGTCTTGCCAAGCGCCGTCGTCTGAAGCGGGACACGCATCCCGGCGTGCGTGTCGAGTTGGACGGCATCGGATCCGCGAGCCTTATACAAAAAGACGCCGAGCCCGTGTTCCTCGATCATGAGATTCGCGTGCTCACCTGTTTTCTCGGCTAATTCGTCGACTTCCGGGCGCGAGATCTCGAAGACTTTCTTCCGCGAGCGGGCCTGATTGCCGAGTTGCAGAAATCGAGTGCTGATGTAGTACTTGTCGCCCTCCTTGACCAGGTACTCTTCCCGCTCGAGCGTTTGGAGATGGTCGTAGACAGTGCTCGTGGGTTTGTCCAATTGCTGTGCAATCTCGGAGACACCGGCGCCGTTGAGTTGTCGGAGCGTATCGACGATCTCCAGGGTGACTTTGGCTGCCTTAACCGGGACGGTGCTTGTCATACTGTCACATACTGTGGTACCATGACAAAAATCTTTCCGCTATCGCCGGATAGTGAGCGGACTCGCAGTTCCCCATCTCTACCGCTCGAACCAGACCGCGGCCTCCTCAGCGACTGCCTCGCCGCACGCGTCGCGAACTAACTCGGCTGCTTCAGTCGCGTTCCGGGATCATGTCTCAACTAGCGAGGTGTCAGTTTTGGTATGAACACAGCGACGGGGAATTCCTCGTCCAAGTAGTCCGCATTGGGATGAGATCTGGCCGGATGCGAGAAACAAACGCCGGCAGGTAGAGACGCCAGAACGCGGGGAACAGGCCGTTTCGACATATTGCTGATGGATGATTCTGACGGCAATATCTAGATAGTAATTTGAGGAACGAGCAGGGCGCTTATCGAATCCATCTCGGGCGACGAGTAACGCGGCATCGACAAGAGCAACATCGACGAGAATGCCGTTTCGATGCGGCTTCAAATCCGAGACAGAAGGAGGAAAATCACGACGCTTTTCCCATTGTGCTGATGAAAACTGTTCAATGAAACGATCGGAAGCAATCGAGGTGGCTCGATCACCGGGATTCGCGTTCTCGCTCGCCACTGCCATCGCCGTCGCGACGTGGCTGCTGGCCTCGGGGTCGACGGCAACGATGCTTTCGATCACACTCTTCTGTATCGTCCTGTGGGTCCTGACTCCGATTCCGCCGTCCTACACGGGATTGATCGGGATCGGGCTGATCGCCGTCTCCTTCTCGACGGAGTTGGCGCTCGTCGGGTTCCAGAAACCGGCGACGTGGCTTATCGGGTTTGGGTTACTGATGGGCGAGGCAACGCGACAGAGTGGCCTCGCGAACGGGGTCGGGCGATGGATCGCGACCAGAACCATCGGCGACTCGAGCGACACTAATCCGATCCAAACGTATCGTCGGCTGTTGCTCGCACTCTCGATCGGTGCCCACGCGCTGGCGTTTCTCGTTCCCTCAGCGCTCGTCCGTATCCTCGCGATCGCACCGATCCTCCGGGAACTCGGCTTGCTCTTCGACTCCCGGGATGCTCGGGTCGGGATCTATCTCGGTCCGCTATTCGCGACGTTCTACGGATCGTCGGGAATTCTGACCGCTGACCTCCCGAACATCATCATTTCGGGCTTTAGCCAGTCCATCGCCGGACACACTATTTCGTGGTCCGAGTGGTGGCTCCACATGTATCCCGTCATGGGCTTCGTTCGCGTATTGCTGGTTATCGGTATCGTCTACCTCCTCTTTCGACCGCCGGCCGACTCGAGTTTTGAACTTCCGAAAGACGGTAAGCAGACGGAGAGCGCTACCCAACGGCGAATGCTGGCGTTCTTGCTCGTCGGTACGCTGATCTGGGCAACGGACTTCGTCCACGGATTCCACCCGGTGATCGGTGCGATCGTCGTTGTCATCCTCGCGTTCCTCCCAGAGATCGGTATCGCGGACTTCGAGGATATCGGAAGCGATGTCGATTTCTCGATCATCTTCTTTATCGCCGCAGTGTTCGCGATCGGTGACGGATTGACTGAGACCGGATTCACCGATAGTGCGGCGACGTATCTGCTCGATTTGATCCCAACGGACGGACCGCTCGCAGTGATACTCATTTCTGTCTTTTTGATTACGTTTGCGCTTACTTTCCTGATGGAGGGACTGGCCGTCGCGAGCGTCCTCACTCCGGTCCTGATACCGTATATAGACGCCGCTGGACTCCCGTTTACACCCGTCCTGCTGGCGGAAGTGATGGCGCTGAGTTCGTACTTTTTCCCGTATCAGTCGGCAGTCCTCATCGTCATTCTAAACGAAGGTGACCTCGAGGCGCGGGAACTAATCGGCACTACAATCGCGTGTTCGGTGGCAACGATGCTACTTTTACTTCCGATCCAGTTCGGCTTGTTTACGGTCTTCTACTAACCGTATGTGATCGATTGGCTGTTTCAGATCCAGATACGCGCTATACTTCTATATCTCCTAGCGTGAGAGATAGTTTAGAGACTGATATAGTAATCGCTGAATCATCGACCCACTCCCAAGAAGTGAGCTCGTTGGTAGACCGCCGTTCTAGCCACTCGAACGAATCATCTCTCCTTTCCCATCTCTATTTCAGAATTAAATTGTGTAAAGAAATCATTCATGAAACTCCATCGGGACGTTCCAAGACGACGTCCGGGTGGCGTATACAATCGGTCCAATCGCTCTGTTGCCCACTCTCGAAGTAGAGTGATATCTGGAAGATTCGATGTCTTCACTCCAGATACTGATGCGTTATCGATTACCGCGAATTTCTCGCCTGTTCTCCCCGATCTCTCGCCGACAATACAGGCCAGACGGATGAGACCGGATGCGCCAGTTGCATCTAACTTATCTGCATCAAAGAGTAACTTCGCCTCGAGAGTCTCTGGCTCCGGGGAGCTAGACCGAATACTGTGTGTTCGGATACAGTGTTTGATAGCATCGATGCGATCAGTTTCCACCTCTTCGGTCTCAAGAAGATCCGCTGCTTCCACTGTGGCCCATTTGTCGTGATCATTGATACAGAACGATAGCGCATACCTGCGTCTTCAGGCGCGGGTCGAGCGGTAGGCCTATCCGACCAACTGTCGTAGATGGCCGGAACGGATTTCCATCAAAACTGTTTTAGTGTGGTGCGTCGTAGCATAGAGTGCGACGAATACCGTGAGATGCCGTTCCTGAACCACAAAGGATGGCGAACCAGCGGTGGTTCGCACGGCGATGACATGGTATTCGACGGGGCCTGTTTGACCGGGCCACAGCCCTATACAAGGGAGGAAACGAGAGTTCCCCCGGTATGCTGCCGGTTCCCCTTGAGTGCGGGCTGGAACCTCGAACGCCACACCCGGCGGAAATCAGATGGTCGGATTCCACGCCCTGAAGGGCGTGGAGGAGGTCAATTCCCCCGATCGTTCGAGTGGGCGACCAATGTCGTGTAACCACGCTGCTGCAGAAAGGATCTCTCTCTCAACGGTTCCATCACACTCGTTTGCTAACCGAATCGACAAGTCTCGCACCCGTTTCGCATGGAACCGATCGTGTGCGGGGAGGGCATCATCGTAATAAGGCAACGACAGCTCTCGAGCGAGATGTCCTAATTCCTGTGACATATGTAGTGTAATAAACACAGATAAGATTACATAATGGTTGTGGAATTTGCATACTGCATCATAGGGAACTTCGAACTCGGTTCCTCGCGCAAGCAGACTCCGACACGTCCGAGCGTATTCGTGTTGTCGACAACCTCCAGTGGTCATACCTCGCGCCGTCGGCACAGATTGAATCTAGTAGGCGGACGACGAGTACGGAACTGAAACTAAACAATTCGTCGCTACCGAAGACGGTGAGAGCCATATCTCAATGATAAATGTACCGTTCGTTCGTCGACGAACTCGAGCGCAAGGAGATAATCCACACTCGACTCGATGTCGGCTACTACGAAGGAACGACGAGCAGTGCGAATCGACATGCTATCACAACAAATCGAATTCCGATTGCCCAATTTCGCTTCACGACCGTCGCTGGTATCGATAGCGAACACTGGTGTGCCGCCGGATCGTAGTCTCCCTCGAATCCTCATCGAGGAGCGAAGACGGTCCCAAACGCGTCCGACACGTCAGATCTTTTCTATCATCTGGTCTCGGAATCCTTATACACCGATAGAAAGAAATGCCGATATGTACGATCTCACTGGCTTCCAACGTGACCTGCTGTACACGATCGCCGGCCAAGACGAACCACACGGACTCGCGATTAAAGACGAACTCGAGGAGTACTACGAGAAAGAGATCCATCACGGGCGACTCTATCCGAACCTCGACGAGATCGTCGACAAGGGCCTCGTCGAGAAGGGCGAGCTCGACCGGCGGACGAATTACTACACGATCACGGCCCGCGGCCGACGTGAACTCGAGGCACGCCGAGAGTGGGAAGACCAATACGTCGTCGAGTTGCTCTCAGAGTCGGAGTAACGGGACTGGTATCGGCCACCCCGACACGCTCGATTCTTGCGTGTATTGGTCGTGAACTGCCCGCCGTTTTGGAGCACGGAGAGCCGTCATCATCGGCTCTCATCGAGATCCGACTCGAATATGGAGCCAGAAAGAATGCGTACGTGACATCCGTCAGGGGTGTCTGGCGTCAATGTTTCATCAGACTTGCCACTCGTTTCAGCTCGCTGACCGGCTGCGAACACGGAGAAGCCAGGCGTCGTTGCGTTGGGGACGACCTGTCCGCGGCCGTTTTGACGACCTCGGTGACCAGTTCCGCCTACGTTTCGCTTTCCTCGTTGATCCGATAAATCGGTGTGGGAGTGGTTGCTTACGGGAAATAAGACCACTTTCAGTTTGCTAGGTGAACGTATTTGTCGACGAACGATGTTGAGGAAGACGGAGGAGAATATGATTGAAAAACTCCGTCTCACCACCCGTCTCGTCGATGACCAAGACGAAGCGCTGCGCTTCTACACCGAGAAGCTCGGCCTTGTGAAGAAAGCAGACGAGCCATTTGGATCCGATAACCGCTGGGTCACTGTCGCCCCTGAACAAGACGATACCGTGGAGATCGTCCTCGAACTCCCCGGCTGGTCCGAGGACGAGGAAGAGGCCGACCGTCGAGCCGCAATGGTCGGTGAGCAACCGGCACTCGCCTTTACGGTGGATGATTGCCAGGCAACGTATGAAACGCTACGCGAACGTGGTATCGAGTTCACAGCCGAGCCTCGAGAACAGCCCTACGGCATCGAAGCCATCGCACGTGACCTCTATGGGAACGGCGTCGTCCTCGTCGAACATACACCAGAGACAGAGGCAACATAATGCGGTTGCCTACATGCAGGCGCTGTATCCTCGCCCTACTGCGTCCTCAGAACGCTTCGTGTTCTGATATGCGAACGAGAGCGAAGCTCTCGTTAACGCTAGCGGTCACTTCGATCCCTGCGTTGCTCCTTGAGGATGGGGCAGTAGCGCCTGCATGTAGGTAATCGATAACGTCGCGGCCACGTTCGCGTTTATAAGCCTCGGATACGCCATTATCGGTGTGAGAAGGACGTGAGCAGGACGTTGTTTGGCGTCGTCACTGGACTGGCGCTCGTAGGTGCTGGCAGCGGATTCCTCCTGACGAGCGTACCTCTTTGAGTAGTTCCCGTCTCCGCTTGTGATTCGCCCGGTGAGCGATATCGTCGGTCTCGGCGCGACGTTTCTCAGCGTCGGTGTGGTGCTGGCGGGTGGAGCGGTCGCATTCGCTCTCGCAACCTGTACGCCACCGACTGAATCGGAGTTCGAGGCTGCTGAGCAACCGCGTTCGCTGAAAGAACACCCAGCTGATCAGCTCGATTAATGACCTCACAGAGGGACGTCTCTCCTCATTTGTCCCAGACTGTCGCCGATATTTTGGCACCTACCAGAAGTTGAGACCACGTTGTCCAATGCATATGGGATTGGCATTCGTCTATCACTTCATTTTAACAAGTCTTCACTGGAAAGCCGATATAGAGAAAGTGCGAACCTACCGCTGTTATTTCTGTCAGCTGACGCTTCCTCTTGGAGCATACAATGGTTAGCAACCACCGACTCGCTGACCCACGTCCAAGTCGGGTTTGGGGTTCTGGCCATCCTCGCCGGGAACTTCACACCTATCCTTCGCAACTGAGAACAGTCCTGTGAACACCCCTCTAAATCGGGTCTAAGTGGGTCCCGTGAACACCCCTCTAAATCGGGTCTAAGTGGGTCCCGTGAACACCCCTCTAAATCGGGTCTAAGTGGGTCCCGTGAACACCCCTCTAAATCGGGTCTAAGTGGGTCCCGTGAACACCCCTCTAAATCGGGTCTAAGTGGGTCCCGTGGAGAGTATCTGATGACACGACACAATAGCCAATCCGACAGGAATCGATTCGCAACCATCGCAGTCGGCGCAGCTGAAACCGAGACGCACCCTCATAGAGATGGAACGAACGACGTCGTCCCGCCGATCCATCTTTCGACTACGTTCGAGTGGGCCAGCGGGAAGGACGCCAATAAACACGACTATTCGCGCGAGAGCAATCCGACGCGGGCAGCCCTTGAAGAGCAGTTAGCCTGCCTCGAAGGCGGCGAGCATGGGTTGGCGTTCGCCTCCGGAATGGCCGCCACATCGACAACGATGCTGTCGCTAGCCCCCCCGGGAGGCCACGTCGTCTCCTCGGACACCATCTATAGCGGAACCGAAAAGCTGCTCACGGAACACATGGCCGGACATCTCGGCGTTGACATCGACTTTGTTGACGCCCGTGACCCCGACAACGTCGCCGATGTAGTCAACGCGAACACTGACTTGATCTGGGCAGAAACACCGTCGAACCCCTTGATCAGGTTGTGCGATATCCAAACGATAGCCGACATCGCCGATGACCACAATGCCTTGTTCGGCGTGGACAGTACCTTTGCGAGTCCGTACTGCCAAGCCCCGCTCGAACTGGGTGCCGACATCGTTGTCCACAGCACTACCAAGTATCTCAACGGGCACTCCGACTCGATCGGTGGTGCCGTTATCACCGACGATGAGGGAGTTTACGAGCAATTGGCGTTCGCGCAGCGAGTTGGGCTTGGGAATATGCTTTCGCCGTTCGACTGCTACCTCGTTGCGCGAGGCATCAAGACGCTGCCCGCGCGGATGGAGCATCACGAGAAGAACGCAATGGCAGTTGCCCGGTTCCTCGAAAGCCACGATCGGGTCGCTCGTGTTCACTATCCGGGTCTTGAGAGCCACCCGCAACACGATCTTGCGAGTGAGCAGATGTCGGGGTACAGCGGGATGCTGTCCTTCGAGTTCGATGGGACACTCATCGAACTTGAGGCGTTCGTCGAGGGACTTGAGGTATTCACGCCGGGAGCCAGTCTCGGTGGGGTCGAGAGCCTTGTTGAGGTCCCGTCACTAATGATCCCTGATGAGTTCAGTCGGAGTGAGGAGTCAGCGGAGATTCCCGAGACGTTGGTTCGGGTATCCGTTGGCCTCGAAGACGCCGATGACCTCTGCCGAGATCTCCGGACGGCGCTACCGTAGGCGAACGTCCCCGTTCCTCCCGACCGTCCCGATCCGCAAGTTGGTCACTTGTCCACCGGATGTGACAGCCACAAGCGGGAAGCTGAACTGTCTCAAAACAAGAGAGTGCAAATTATTCGAGTGGTTCGATTACGTCTCCGGGGCGAATCATCCCATCCTCGAGAATGTCCACTCGGAGCCCACCTCGGTGAGTAAGTGCCTGCAAGACGCCGTCCTGAGTGATGCGCTGAAGATGATTACACGGTTCACACAGCCGATCACCTCGACAGATGACATCACCGACTCGGAATCGTTGTCCAACGAGATGATTGAGTGCGACATCACGGGTTTCGATGTTTCGTCGGTGTTCTCCCGGTGTGAGTTCGATTCCTGCTTCACGTTCGATTGCTGTTACAGCCTCTTGCTCGATCAACGTGAGGTCGTACCCATCGTGGCGTTCCTCATCTGGCTCCCACTTGACGAAGGTTCCCGTCTCAATCTCGCTAAAGTAGCGATCACCTCGGAGTCCCTTTCCGGCAACTGCTTCAACGTCGGTTTGTTCTTCCATCTCCGCTTCGGCTTCAGGTGCGATAAAAACCCGTTCGACAGTTCCGCTCCCAGTCATGTATGCTATGCGCGTTTAGCACAGCATAAACACTTGGATGTAGGTGCTGTTGACAAGGTAACTCAGCGGTATGTCTGCAAACCATACCGAATGGCTGGTTCATTGACTTCCAAGTGAAACCGTGCGCTGAACTCATCCTCTATATTCAGCAGGCTTCGCTTGACAGCTATCGGAGGAATCGATTGCTGCGCCGTTACCTACTTGACCTGTACTGAGCAGTATAGATAGGCTCTTGCGCTCGAGTCAAAAGCGTTCGCCAATGGCCTCGACACAGGATTCGCGACGCGATGTCTTTCGAGCGATCGCAACGGATTCGTACCGAGAGTGGCCAGCGTACGACACGACAAGGTTGTACGATCGCAGTTCGCTCGGGGCACTCGAAGAAGATATTCGGACTGTCGCATTGGTCTGGTTTGCTCGCGAAGACCACAACTCGGTTGACGAGTTCATTTGTGAACTCCCGTTGAAATACGCTGATCTGACTCCACATGATCAGTACGACGAGCCAGCAACGTACGCAATGCGAACGCTGGCACGGGCGTTTTTGCTGAAAGAAGCCTACGGCTGGGATCATGAAACAGCACTCCTCAAACACCTCAAAAACCGGCCATCGATCCAACAGCAGCTTGGCTTCGAGACGGTTCCCGATCAATCAACACTCTGGCGGACGTGGCACTGCAGGTTCCCACCTGATCTGCGGGAGACAATCAAGAAGAGCGCACGAACCGTTCTCATCAACGCCAACAGGGAAGGCAGCGACGTTCCCAGAGACCCGCTTCGTAACTCTGAGAGCCATGAAGAGACCAGTCCCACCGATTACGAAGTGCTCACCCATGCAGACGAGATTACTGAACAGGTGAGTCATATTGTTTATCCGGCGTTCTCGCTCAATCGCGGAGACAGCTGTGAGATTCATCCGAACGCGTTCTGGGATCTCCAGACGTATCTCGGGCTCCGAGAGAACCTGGCGGCGAACGAAGGAGCACGCAGCTTTCTCTATGACTCTCAGCGGGACCGGACACCGTTGGGACACGCTCATCGAGCGCACATCCGTGGTCTCTCGATCGAGTCGGTTCGCGAGATGTATCACGAGGCATTGCAGCGGCTCATCGACCAAGTGTCGGAGACAGATGCTTTCCACCGTGCTGGATCTGTTGCAATCGATACGACCGAGGCAGAGCCGTTCACAGACGATCGAACGGGCCACGAGGACGAGATTTTCGGCACAAGGGATGGTGACTATGCCTACCAGTGGGCGACCGTACAGTTGGTTGGAAAGGCTGTTCCATTGGTGCTAGATGCCCGGCCGATCCGAAAGGGAGAGAGTCGTCGCAAGATCATTGAGGACCTGCTAGACTCCGCGAAGGACCTTGTTCACGTCGATCGTGTGTTAATGGATCGAGCATTCGACAGTCAGCATATCCTCGAAGAAATCGATCAACGCGGACTCGGATACGTTGTTCGAAGCGGATGCACACGAGTGAACGAGCTCAAGCAAAGCGTCTACTTCGGTGGGATCAAGATCGCTATGTCACTGACCGCAAACTGCACTTGGGAAGGAATGAGTGGCATGAGACGACACTGATCTACGACGACGAGAGAACGCGGAGAGTTCCGATTACACGCAGTATAGCGTTTTTATGACGAACTGTCGTCCAGGAGCAGTTCATTTCTATGATTCGCGGTGGGAAATCGAGAGTGGCTATAAGTGTATCAAGCGGTTCATGGCAGCGACGACGTCGAAGAACTTTGTTCTGCGGTTCTTCTATTTCGCCTTTGCGTGTTTGCTGTATTCGATCTGGCGAGCTGTTGATCTTCTCGTGCAGATCGAATTGACTGGTGAGTACGAGCATACGCCACTGGTAACGGCTGATAACACGCTCACGCTGCTGAAGAAGGAAACAGGAATTGGGTGAGGAGCCACTCTACCCGCGTGAAAGAGCTGTTTCTGAGTGGCGACACTGAAGGGGATCTCGGAAGATCGCCGAACCTATTTTTCTGATTAATAGAAATTAGCGGCTGAGGTGGAGTCTGAAGTATCACCGCTGGACTGTTTTGTCTGAATTCACGCTCTATAGGCCTGCTAAACCTACTGTAGTCTTATCTCACAGCCTCGGAGGATGGATTTGTTGTGCGCCTTTCTTTCGGCGTGATTCGTAGTGGACTACCTGCTCAGTACATTTGCGAATTTACCAGTGGAACTAACCTTGATACAGATTGTGTTCCAAAACTACATTGGAAACAGAGCGCAGACATCTCGATGAATGCTCCGTCAGATTAAGTCTTCATCCCATGTCCAGTGAGGGGCATCACCACGTCTGCATCTTTCGCAAGCGTTCCGCTTTCTCGATACGCCGCAAGTGCCGCAGGTGCGATTGCAGAGGTTGGTTCCACGTAGAACCCTTTCCTGTGGAGGCGATCTAACTCCGTCTGCACGGCATCTTCCGCAATGGCAATCGCATCACCATCGGTCTCAGCAATCGCATCTAGGAGCTGTTGTTTCCGCGTCGGCTCCCGTATCTGGATGCCGTCCGCGACATCATTCTCACCCTCGGGGACCTCGTGGAGTTCGCTCGCAATCGGAGCGTAGCCGGCGGCTTGCGCACCGAGTAGACGCGGAACTGAATCAATCCATCCCGCTTCAGACAATGCCTTGAAACCACGGTACACGCCCAGGAACAGGGTCCCATGACCGAGTGGCATCACAATCGCATCAGGGACGCTCCAGTCACGTTGGAGCGCGACCTCGTACGCGAACGTCGCCGTTCCTGCGAAGAACGCTGGACTCCACGAATGACTCGCGTACCACGCGTCGCCAGATTCGACGGCATCGATGCAGGCATCAGTCACAGCTTGGCGTCCGCCTTCAATTCGAACAGGCGTCGCACCAGCCCGTTCGATCGCTCGGAGCTTCGACTCTTTCACCTCCGCTGGGACGTAGATCTCCGCATCGATGCCTGCTTGGGCGGCGTAGGTTGCGATGGCAGCACCAGCGTTCCCCGACGAATCTTCGACGACTCGATCTGCGCCACACGCTATCGCGTGGCTAATAGTCGTGGTTGCACCCCGATCCTTGAAGCTCCCCGTCGGGGAGACGTATTCGAGCTTGAACTGGGCGTCCCAGGTCGATGATGGGATCAGCGGCGTCATTCCTTCGCCGAGAGAGGGACCTTTCTCGACGGGAATGAACATATCAAAAGACCAGAGTCCGTCTCGCGTGTCGAACTGACCGGGGTCTGGCCGGTCGTACTCCGGAAGCGGTTGCTGAGCGAAGTCGAGGACACCGCCACACTGACACCGCCACTGATCGCTGTATGTCCGGCCACACGAGGAACAGACAAGTTCTGGGGTAGTCATACTCTCTCTTTGTCACTGGGAGTCATATGAACACCGATAGCGGTAGCGCGACGTCTTGACCGAAGACGGAAGGGGTCTCATACTCTGGAGCGGCTCTGGTGGAAAGAGGACGCACTGATCGTTCTCTCCCAGCAACGTCCCGAGTAAGGCAATGAGAGGATATTAGAGATTCGCGTCGAAAGCCCTGGCAATGTCAGTAGTTGTCATTTCTACCGGTGGGACGATAGCTTCAACCAAGGACTCTGGTGGTGGAGCCAGTCCTGAATTGACCGGTGAAGACCTCATCGCAAGCGTCCCAGGGCTGAGCGATGACATCGAGTTGACTACAGACGACTTCTCGAATATTCCCAGTCCACAGTTCTCTATCAGCCAGATGTACAGGCTCAGTGAGCTGGTAGCCGAGTATGACCGTGATGATACAGTGGATGGTATTGTTGTTACACAGGGAACAGACACCCTCGAAGAGGTAGCGTACTTCCTTGACCTCTGTTACGATGGCGAGACACCTGTCGTATTCACGGGCGCGATGCGAAACCCATCGCTGGCGAGTCCTGATGGTCCAGCCAATCTCCTCACGGCCATTCGAACGGTGACGAGCGACGGTGCTCGTGGACGTGGAGTCCTTGTCGCTTTCAATGATCAGGTTCACGCAGCCAAGCTCGTCACGAAGACCCACTCGATGAGACTAGATACGTTCCAGTCGCCCGAGCTGGGCCCGCTCGCCGTTCACGACGAAGAGACGATCCGATGGCGAGCCAGCGTCGATCCGACCCCGACAATCGACGTCGATCCGGAGACATTGACGAACGAGGTCGCTGCCCTCACGGTGACAGCAGAGATGCCCCCTTCGCAAATGCCTGAACCGGGTGATTTCGAGGCGGTAGTACTGGCAACTACCGGTTCGGGCCACATTCCGCCAGGGATCATTCCCCCGCTGGAAGCCCTCGCACGAGAGGATCTCCCACTTGTAGCTACGACGCGTTGCCCGGAGGGGAGACTCGCCAGGTCAACATACGATTACCGTGGTAGTGAGCAGACACTGTTGGACTTGGGCTGTTACTTCAGCGAGCGAAATCTGCAGAAGACGAGAATCGCGACGGTTGTCGCGCTCGCTGGTCGCAGCGTCGAGACCGTGTTTGACCGACCCGCAGGGGAGTAACGATTCGGTGCCGACTAGCCCGAATCCATTCGTTGCTGTTAGCGGACCTTCCCTCTCGCCTGCACCTCCCATAGCTCCTCGACCTGGTCGTCTCGGGCGCCGATGATGAGGTCGTGGAGGTTGATCGTCGTGCAGACGTGGGGGACGATGAACTCCAGCCGGTCGCCCACTGCAAAGGACTCGTCCGAGTTGCTGGTGTCGATCCACCCATGTTCCTCACTGGCGTTGGCGTATTCGATATCGTCCCGATTCTTCGGGACCGGCATCTGTGGTTTGTCCAAGGAGAACGTCTTGCTGCCTCCGTCAACGACGAGCCGGTCGTTGTCCGGCACGGAGATGACCGTAGTGATGACCGTCGCTGCGCAGTCGTCCTTCGATACCTCCCATGGGCGGAGTTCGAGTTCGCCAACATCGTTGAAGGGATACATCCCCGGGTTGATCTCGGTGACCACCGGATGCTTGCCACTGTACCTCGACGTCGCCGTCCCGCCGACCTTCACCTCGTCTACGGGAATTCCAGCGGCCTCGATGTCGTCGACTACGTCCTCGGCAAGCTCCATCGCCTCCCTGCACAGTTCGTCGAATTCCGATTCGGTCTCCGCTTCAGCCTTTACGTGCGACTCGTACGCGAGGATGCCGTCGAACTCCAGATTGGCCGCTTCGTCGATTCGTTCCGCGAGAGCAACGGCCTCAGAGCCAGGAGCGACGCCAGTCCTGTGCAATCCCACGTCGACTTCGAGTATGACGTCGGCCGTTATTTCGTGGTCTTGAGCGGCGTCCTGAAGAATGTCTATCGTCGCGGCTGAGTCGACCGTCGTTGCCAATCTCTCGGCCTTCTGTGAGAGCCAGCAGAACCAGTTGAGTTTTTGCTCGCCGACGACCTGATAGGATAGGTAGATATCGTCGATCCCGTTTCGCGCCATCGTTTCCACCTCGCCCAGCGTTTGACAACAGATTCCACCACCGTCGGTCATCTCGTCCTCGAGTGCTGCGAGTTCGGCGTTCTTGTGCGTCTTGATGTGGGAACGGAGCATTACGTCGTTCTCGTCGGCAAATGCCACGTATTCTTCGATGTTACGCTCCATCGCATCGATGTCGACGAGCAAGGCCGGAGTTTCTAGGTCCTCGACCGGCCGATAAAGCGCCGGCGCCATCTCATCCGTCGTCCAAGCAGGCATAGTCCAAGGTAGAGTGCCTCGAGGTATTAATCCGTAGGGAGACACAAGAGATGTAGAAGAGTTCGTTCGAAACTAGCTTACCGAATTACCTTCAAAGGGAGGAGGTCTCTCCACCGGACACCCCCCAAAACGCCTATCCGGGGGTGGGAGAACGCTCGAGATCCCGAGAATGCGATGTAGCCTTTGAAGATAGCCACGAGCGGAAGAGCTGCTCGGAACGGAGTGGGGTCAAGGGGTAGAAGAATGAATACCATGCCGACGACGCCACCTATCGAGACGAGGAATACTTTCCGGCCTGGTTGTATCGTAACCCGCCTTTTTTCGTCATGAGCGCTCCGACGCCAGCGAAGAGAGCTATGTTCCCCTTCGATATGTAGCCACAGTGTCCACTCTTCGAGCATTGGCATATGTAACACTCAGAGACTAACCTCATACTGGTTATCACGCAACCCAATAGGTCCAGTTCTGATGAATGACTAATACACCCTCTGTACTGAACGAGTCGACAGCATCTCTCGCGGTGGCGGAGTGACCGTGGAGCACGTCGCTTGTCTGACTGGCTTGTTGGGTGACGATTATGGTTGGTCAGAGACGGCTGTTGACTGAAGCGTACCTTGTTGGGGTGGAACTCAGGACGGCGCTCGAAAGCGGGCAATCGTTTTGTAACGATCTTCGAATGCTGAGGGACTCGTTCGATGTACTCGATGACGGCTATCCCGAGTGGCATCCAGCCCCTCATTCCTTCGAGGGGATGGTGCGTTTGTTTCTGTACCGGGAACTCACGGGCGAGAGCTACCGCACGCTCACCACGTATCCCGAACTGGCCGATGCGTTTAGGCTCGAAAAGGTCCCTGACGAATCGGTGCTCTCGCGGACCTGGCGCAACCGATTCGACGATGCCACGAGGACATTCGTCACCACAGCTGCACACTACGTCGTCAAAGAAATTCACGACCATGACATCGACGCCCCCGAGGTTCGGCCAAAAGCAGAGGTCGTGACCTCAAACCAGGACCCGAATACGTTTCCGGATAACGACGTCAAGGACGAATCAAGCGAGTTCACTGACGAGCAAATCCAGCGGACGACCCGCCTGGCTCGTGATCATGGCTTCGACGAATTTGATTCGGGTCGTGCCGCGAACGCCACCTACGAGGATACGCAGTTCTTCGAATTGCAGACGTTCATGGGCATGGTTAGCTGCGGAACACCCCAAGGTGCCAACCGCTTCCAGTATCGGCACGGGCCGGACAGTAGTCCTCATGGTGATACGCATCTCAGAGCAGTCAAGCGATTCGAGCCGGAAACGCTGATCCAGGGTTTCGACGCGGCGACCGAGCAAATTATCTCGGTTATCGACTCTGAAGCATCGTTCCGTCGACCGGTTACCACTGCAATCGACATCACGACCATCCCATACTACGGCGACGTCGAGGGCATGTCGATGGTCAGCGGTACGAAGAATAAGGACTGTCGGGCGTTCAAATTCGCGACCATATCGATTATCGGGCAGAACATCCCGTTGGTCTTGGGAGTAGAGCCGATCAGGGAGAGTTCGGAGTGGGATAGTAATCCATCGAATGAGATTCATCGTGTCGTCCGACGCCTGGTGAAACGAGCCCAGGAACACGTCCCCATCGAGACAGTGCTGTGCGACCGAGAATTCGACTCACAGCAGGTTTACCAGACGCTCTCGAACCTCGGCGTGAACTACCTGATTCCCAAGCGAATCAACAGCACCGAGCGGGAAGTCATCGAGACGATGGACGACGACGAACAAGAGGTCGCAGTAGAATCAGCTTCCGTCCACGTCGAAGCTGGAAACCACCCGATGCGGTTCTTGTACGTGCCCTCGACGAAAGGCGATGGCACGGCGGTTTTCGCGACGAACCTCAGCGTCGGACCAGACGAGGCAGAGACCTTCTGTCGACGATACAGTCGCCGCTGGCAGATCGAGAACGAGTACAAATCGATTAAGAACGATTTCCTCGCGAAGACCTCCTCGAAGGATTACCGGGTGCGACTGTTCTACTTCGTGTTCGCCGTACTGCTCTACAACGTCTGGCGACTCACCGACTTCCTGTTGAAAGCTGACGTGGATGGCCCGATGGACTATGCACCTGTGCTGACTGCTGGTGAATGCGTTGAGATCGTCGTCTCGGCACTGATTCCACCCGACTAACGGACTGAATCCCGCTGGGACTGCTCTCCCAGAGTGGGAACACTGTTCAGCACCGCCAGAAACCAGCTACTATCTCACACTCTATCGATAGTCCCGGCCAAAAGAACTCAAACCACTGCTGAATCGTCGAATAGAATCACAAGCTGGTGGATACTTGGACGAAAACTAGGACATCCTCCGAAACTCTGTTATCTAAACCACCTACCATTTCATATAGCGTTATTCACTTTACTAAATACGATATCACTCCGTAGGCCGACTGAAAGTGTCGAAAACACGCTCCTTAGCCGATACAGCATTTACTTGTTCAAACAGCAGTTTGACCAAGTAGATTTACATGGGTCGACGCTGTACCCCACAGTGAAAATCATGCAAAACGGAAACTCAGGGGGTTCGACCGGTGAAGACGGCGAGAAGAAGCTCGTTATGATCGCGACTGTCGATGAGGGTCCCGAGGACTGTGTCGACGAGTTCATCGAATCAAATGCTGCTCCAGGGAATCGGATAACGATTCTCGGCGAGAACGACCAACTCGAGTCGACATACACGTTCCAAGGCAAATGACAGCCGATAGAACACGCTCTCGAGATCGCAATTCAGCGGGGAAGACCGTCGAAGAGACGGTCGAACGTTACCTCGAGAAGAAACTCGAGTCTGGCGGCAGCCGCGCCACGATGAAACCTGTCCTCAAGGATTTCGCTATGTTCTGTGAGGACGAAGGAATCGAGTTGGTCGCTGACTTAGACTCGGGCGACTGTCGGGAGTACGGCCTCGAGTTGCGCGAGGACTACATCGACGGGGAGATCGCCGGGTCGACGGCGAACACGTACTTTGCCTACGTCCGAGCGTTCCTCTCGTTTTGCGTTCGCGATGAACTGCTCGATACGAACCCCGCACAGACTGAACGCGCCGAGGAGTTCCTGCCCGAAGACAAGCCAACCGGTGAGACGCAGTTCTGGGACCCAGCACAACGCGACCGACTCATCGCCTACGCGAACGAACGCATCGACATGGCTCGTGAGGAGACCATCGACGTCCCGCTTGAGCGGGCCTATCGCGATCGGACCATCGTAATCCTACTCGCTGAGCTCGGACTACGCGGTGCTGAACTCTTTCGCGATCGTAACGACGCTGATCGCGAGGGGCTTTGGTGGGATGATGTTGAGCTCGAGCGTGGCCGACTCGAGGTGTATGGTAAGTCCCGTGAACTCGAACCCGTCGGACTCACTGAGGCTGCACACGACGCATTGTCGCGTCTGCAGCGCGTCCAAGAACCACCGACTGATGACTGGCCACTGTTCCCCACGGATCACGCTGCGAGCAAGTACGCTGCCGTCGACGAGGCCACGGGCGAACGGCCAGAGCCGGGCAGCGATATCGATGCGATCCTCCGCGACCAGGAGATCGCCCCGCCGTCGATCACGAAAGAGGCCGGGCGACAGATCTTGAAACAGTTGACCGATGAGGCTGGTATCGAGGTTGATGGGGACGCTGAGTATCTGCAACCCCACGGTGCGCGGCGTGCGTTGGGTGCTGAATTGTACGAAAAAGGCCACTCCGAACTGGCTCAAAAGGCGCTCCGGCACGAGTCAATTGAAACCACGCACAAGGCTTACAGCGATATCCAGGCTGAAAACGTGGCTGAGAGTATCGACGAGATTCGGGAGTAGTATTGAAATTCGATCCCAATCTAATTTAAAATAGTGCCAGATACAGACGGCTCGAGTTAGCCTACTTTATCAGCGGTACAGGAGAATACCTCGGGGCTTGACCCCGAGGATGAATCCGATAGGCAAGCCGATACAAACCACTAAGTAGACATATTCCAAACACGTAGACAGCGATGGAACACAGTCACCGTTACCGCGCTTACCCAAGCGACGAGGTAGCGATGGCTGCCGAATACCACCTCGACGTTCATCGCCAACTCTACAACCACGTCAAATGGGACTATACGAACAGTCCTGAAGACGACAAGCCAAGCGAATACGCGCAGAACAACAAACTCCCCGACTGGAAACGTAAGTGGTCTGTATTCAGCGAACTTCATTCGAAAGCAGCGCAAGCCACCGTCGCACGCTTCCACCGCAATCTCTCGAATCTTCGAAAAAGAAAGAGAAAGGGTACAAGATTGGTCGGCTCAAACGACAATCTCCAGCCGAGTATCGGAGTGTCACGTACAATCAGTCTGGCTTCGACCTCGATAACAAGAGGGGTCGAGACGGGTTTGCATACGTCCGCTTCAGTAAAATCGGATGGATAAAAATCCGATACCACCGCCCACTCCCCGAACACGTTACTATCAAAGAAATCACGTTCAAGAAAGAAGTGACGGGTGAGTGGTTCGTTTCCTTCAGTCTCGAAATCGACGACGAACACGTTCCAGAGAAAACTGCATTGGACACGCTTGATGCGAGCAACAGCGTAGGAATCGACCTTGGCATCCTGAATTACATCCACACGAGCGACGGTCAGACAGTGGACTGGCTCGACCTCGAAGACAAGTACGAACGACTCCGCCGAGAGCAACGCAAACTCTCGCGGAAAGAACACGGGTCGAGCAACTACGAGAAACAACGACAGAAGGTCGCCAAAGCGAAGCGGGAGATTCGTCGGAAAGTATTGGACTACCAGCACAAGTTGACGACATGGCTCGTCAAAGAGTATGACGCCGTGTTCGTGGAAGACCTCAACGTAGCTGAGATGCTTCAGGGAGACGGGAATGCTCGCAACAAGCAGGATGCTGCGTGGAGACAGTTCATAACACTCCTCGAATACAAGGGCGATTTGTATGGTACTCACGTCGTGCAAGTGCCTGCTCGTGGAACAACCAAAGAGTGTGCATCCTGTGGCGTAGAGACTGCGAAACCCATCTGGGTGAGAGAACACTCGTGCCCTTCTTGCGGATTTGAAACAGATAGGGACGCGAACGCGACGATGAACGTCTTGAAGAGAGGCTTTTCTGCATTAGGGCTGGGATGGCCCGAATCCACGCCCGTGGAGACTGTGACCGCTACGGACACCGCTACTTTCCAGCGAGTGTCTGCAAGTCACGTCGTAGAAACGGGAAGCCCCGCCCCTTGAGGGTGGGGTGATTCACCTGGACAGACTTCGCGAGCACCGTGCTATCGAAGCGGTTCGTCATTAGCTAACTGGCGAGTGCGGAACCGCTCCCAATTCCTGTCCGCCCTGACGAGCAGATACGCGACGACGATTGCGACGGCCAACACGCCGTCGACCATAGCCGTGATTGTGGCGTCTGGAGCATCGCTGGCGAAGGTAAACAGATACGTCGCCGTCGAAGCCTTGTGGAAGATCGCGAGTTCCCAGATGCCTGGGTACAGTCGCGGTCGAGAAGCGAGCAACAGAAAGATTCCGGCAAAGACGAGGAGACCAAAGAGTCGCCAAGTCTCGGCGATCACTTCCACGGGGCTGGCTGTACGGACTGCCGTGATGGAGATCACGAACGCATACACCGCGCCGAGAGCGGCAAGGAGTAAAAGACCACTCGCCGTCCACCGCCGCCAACCCCCAACACCATTCGAGTCACTCCGATTAGGCATGAATCGTGTGTGAATCCGATGGCAGGGACGATATACTTCCCAAACGGCTTCGGGATACCCACGTGATCGGTGTGTCAATATTTCGTGCGCGGGTCAGCGCGACGACAATCGCCACAGCCCGCGTCACGGTTCCGCTCGCCCCAACGGATCGTGACCGATCTGCTGGAGGATTCCGAAGAGATCGAAGTTCGCCCAGCGCTCTGCGACCTTCCCGTCCTTGACGCGGACGACGTTGATACCCATGATATCGATGGTCTCACCCGTTGGTTCGATACCCATGAATGGCCCCTCGTGCGTCCCTGTCACTTGGCCCCAGAAGGCGACGTAATCGTCCTCCTGGATGTACCGATCGACCTCGAAGTGGAGGTCGGGAAACGTCTCGTGATAGCCGAGGATGAACGACTTGAACTCCGAGAGCGGTTCCTCCCCGGACCCCGTCGGGTCGTGGTACACCTGCTGTTCGGTGAGAACGTCCTCCATCGTATCGACGTCAGCTTCGTTCCATGCGGCTTCGACGTAGCGGCGCGCAATCTCTTTGAGGTCCTGTTCATCAGATTGCATGGTCTAACATCGCATCACACTAACAAAACTGTTTCTCCGGCTGTCGTGAGAAAAGGCAGAACGTCACCTCCATCAACGCAAACCGTTCTCCGACGCAACGTCTGAGCCCGGCGCCGAAAGGGAAGTAGGCCAGCCGGGGGAGCGACGATCGAAATTCGTCGGTCCACCGATCGAGCTGGAACGCACCCGGGTCATCATACCACCGCGAGTCGCGGGGCGCGAGTTGACCGACAAGCAGCCGAATCTCCTGATCCGTGAATCGGCTGGTCCGGACGGTTACTTGCGCTTCATATAATACCTTCAATCGAATAGGGTATGCTATGTTCCCCGACTACATCGAGACGGACCGGCTCCATCTCGAACAGATATCGCACAGCTCTGTCGACATATTCGACCTTCATGAGCTCTATAGCGACGGAGACGATGCTGAAGAGATGTTCGAGTATTGGGATACACCTCCCCATCAGACACTGAAAGAAACCTACGACTACGTGGAGAAGGCTGAACAGCTGTGGGACGAGAAAGAAGGTGCAAAGTACGTGATCCGACCGAAGGACGGGGAAGACGGAGCAGGCGCTATCGCCGGAACGACAGGACTGTACCCGGACTGGGAGAAACGGTCTGCCGACCTCGGTATCCTTCTCGACAGACAGTTCTGGGGACGCGGGTACTCGGGCGAACGAGCCGATGCCCTCCTCTCGGTCGCGATTGACCGTCTCGACCTCGAACTCGTCGTCGCTTCACATATTGACGGAAACGAACAGTCTCGACGCGCGATCGAAAAGTACGTCAAGCGGTACGGCGGGCAGTACGACGGACTGCTCCGTAATTGGCTCCCACTGGACGATACCGTCGCCGACGTTCATCGATACACAATTTCACGTGACCAGTATTTCGAGGCGACCGATCAGTAGGTAGACGGTACATCCGGTGGCAGGGTCTGCAAGATTTTCGGTCCCGCACGACTCGCAAGTTCGTCACAAATCACTGATGCGTGTGCGAGTCGCGAGTGCTGTGCAGACCCGTTAGGTTACGTCTCGAAGAACTCCTCCAGAATGGACGCGAGGGCGTCCGTCAGTACCGGAGGCCGACAAACACGGAAACGAGATCGAGCAACCCGACTCCAATGGCGGCGAACGCTCCCTTGAGTCCAATCACGAGCTATCGGTGTTTCTCGTCGTCGATTTCATTTAAAATCTTCCGGGGACCTTGGTAGGGACGCGGACGATACCCGAGACTCGGCGGCGACGCGTGAGTCACGATTGCTCGTGGAGGCTCAGCGGTCGGCCGCTCGATGGGCCACTCTTCGATCGTTCGTGATGGTGCTCCCACGCCGCCCAGGCGGAATGGGCCCACTCGAGAACGAGTTTACTGTGCTCGTCGAGGTCATCCGCGGCCGCAACGTCAACGACCGTCATGTCACCATAGTCAGCTGGTGACTCGAGTCGCGGTAGCTCGTCGCTGTGGCAGTCGACGAGACGATCCAGCACCTCAGTGGCCTCCACTGTCGGCACCTTCCGCTTCAGTTTGAGGGTGTTCCCAACCAGGTGGACATGCCTTGTCGACCACTGGTACGACCTTGAGAGTTCCCGCCGGTTACTATCGGTAGTTCCCATCGAATCAGAAGTTAGTCGAGACTGATGAGGTTAGATTCTCAGGAAGCGTCTGAATGGGTGTATGAAGTGCCTCTACCATCCAGACACCGTTCTTACGGCCTCTGACCTTGAAACCTTAGCGCTTGATCTCCTCTCTGAGATCCCGATCCCCGGAGTCGAAGGCTGCGGCTTCGACTCCGGGATTATCCGACAGACGCTCCTCCAGGCCGCTGTCGATCAGAAATCCATCAAGGCTGTCACTGACACCACTCGTGGAACGTACTCCGATGACTACACGCTTGCCCAACTTCACACGGTCCCGCCTGCTGAACTCGAAGCAATCGCTAACCGCCTTCTCTGTCAGCAGGCGGCGATGATCCTCGGCGCTGGGCCGAGGATCATCTGCCTCGACTTCGTCGATATCCATTATCATGGCTGTCCACACGCTGAACCTGGTGTAATCTGTCACACGAAGCCTCGCGATGGCACCTCCCAGTGCCATCGCTACCTTGCTGGATTTGTTCTTTGTCGGGCCAAACCACTGGTCGTCGCAGTCACACCCGTTCGTGGTGATGAACCGAAGAGCGACGCGGTCGAGCGAGTGCTCGACCACGTCGCGGCCCTCCCCTTTGATGTCGCTGGCGTTCTTGCCGACCGTGGGTTCTACGACGGAACGTCGATCGAGCGACTGAATGCAGTCGCATCAGTCGCTCTTCCAGTCGTGCGGCGCGGAAAACAGATGGCAGAGAAACTCGACACGACGGTGTCCTACTGGACGGAGTACGTGATGTACGAGGGGAGCGAGCGGGAACTACGCTTCCCGCTCGCGGTCTGTGTCTCCTACCAGCAGGGCAATCGAGGTAAACACGGCTTGCTCGTTCGGGCGTACGTGGCGTGCGATCTGACCGATCGCACGCCGAAAGATGTCGAAGCACTCTACCAGAAGCGCTCAGCGATCGAGACAGCTTTCCGAACGATACGTGAAGCGCGTGCACGAACCAGCACGACTGATCCAGTCGTGCGGCTGTTGTTCGTTCTGGTGAGCTTCCTGTTGCGGAATCTCTGGGTGATCGTTCGGTGGGGCGTGCTCGCCACGCCGCAGCGCGGCGGGCGAGCACTGCCTGTCTGGTTCCGGTTCGAGGTCTTCCGCGAGTGGATTGATCACGCACTCGACGACACGTTACGGCGGAAATGGGAAGCACCGACGAACTGTACCGGGATTCCGGCGACCTATAGCCAGCTGGACGCGGGCTGAGATCGCCCGCGTCCAGCGGCAACCCTATACCGGAGCGACGGCCTCGCATCGTGTCTGGCGCGACGGCTCTCTCACTGTCGTGAGATCGCCGTCTGAGCGTGCCGCAGGGAATCACTCGGTCTGATCTCTTTCAGTCCTTCTAAAAATCGAGTCAGCAATCAGGATCGATGGGAACTACCGACTATCGGCTCTTGCTAGCGGACTCGGCGAGTTCGGATTACAGTAGCTGGTCCCGTGAGCATGTATGGCAATCGGGTCACCGACGAGCCCCCTTCGACGTACAACGAGAAGACGGCACGACCGCCGAATCACCCACCGACACCGCGGAGCAAAGTCGACAATCTATTCAACGAAGTAGTTAAATAGACGCGCCTTTAACGTTTAACCAGATGGTTGAACAACAGTCGGACGATCTGGACCTCGACGCGGTCTTCCAAGCACTGTCGCACCCGACGCGACGTGCGCTCATCGAGCAACTTGCCGAGGGCCCAAAGAGCGTCTCGGAGCTCGCAGACCCCCACGACGTCTCGCTGGCCGCAGTGTCCAAGCACCTGCAGGCACTCGAGGATGCGGGCCTCGTCGCGGTCGAGAAGGACGGACGAGTCCGTCGGTGTCACCTAGATGCGGCACCGCTCGGCGAGGCGTTTGGCTGGTTGACTCGCTACCGCGTCTTCTGGGAGGACCGGTTCGACGCGCTGGCCGACCATCTGGAGGCCGACGAAGAATGACACCCGATACGACAGACGAAACCGAGATCGAAACGACGGACGCGAGTCTTACCATCCGACGCACATTCGACGCACCACGCGAGCGCGTCTGGCGAGCGTTCACCGACCCCGACGAACTCTCCCAGTGGTGGGGTCCAGCAAACTGGACGCTGTCAGTGTCCGAGATGGACTTCCGGGAGGGTGGTGTCTGGCACTTCTGCATGCAGGGCCCCGATAGCGAGGAGTCGTGGGGCAAGGTCGTCTACGAGGAGCTCGTCGAGCCCGAGCGAATCGTCGCGACCGACCTCTTCGCGGATGAGGAGGGTGACCGCGTGGCGGACACGCCCAAGCTATCGTTCACGTTTGAGTTCGCCGACCGCGACGGAGCGACGGAACTCACACTGACACACGAGGGTTTCCCCACGGCCGAAATGATCGAGGGGGCCGAAATCGGTTGGACCGGCTCGTTCGATGAACTCGAAACTCACCTGGAGGGACTGATGACTGACAGTGAGACCGTTGGCGGAGACGCGTTCGACCCGAGCGAGTACGACGTGACTATCACGCGGACGTTCGAGGCTCCTCGCGAAGCGGTCTGGGACGCGTGGACGGACCCCGAGCAGGTCGCCGAGTGGTGGGGTCCGACGGACTTCACGGTGCCGCGTTGCGAGATGGACGTCCGTCCCGGCGGTGCCTTCCGCATCGACATGGAGGCTCCCGACGGGACAGTCTACCCGAGCGACGGGAGGTTCGAGGCGGTCGACGAGCCCGAGCGTCTCGTGCTGGTAGACGGCGCCGTCGAGGACGACGACGGGAACTACCAGTTCGAGGTCCGCCAGACGGTCACGTTTGTCGACCTGAACGGGACAACGGAGCTGACGCTGGAGGCAGCGGTCCTCGAGGCGACGCCGGAGGTGGCCAAATACCTCGAGGGGATGGAAGAGGGCTGGAACCAAAGCTTCGAGAAGCTCGACGACTTCGTCGCACTATCCGGAGGAGACCTATGAGATCTATCGTCGTGTCCATGCACACGACTGCGAACGGGAACACCGAGGGTCCGAATCGGGAGACCGACTAGCTGGCCCGGTAGCCGACGAACCACTCCCGGACCAGCGGAGGTCCTATGTTCGGTCGACACGATCCTGATGGGACGCGTGACCTACGAGGGCCTCTCCTCGGTCTGCCCCTTCGAGACCGGTGATTTCGACGATTACGTGAACGGGACGCCCAAGATCGTGTTCTCGAGACAGCCACGCGAGGTTGAGTGGGGTCCTGGGACAACATCCGGTTGGTCCATGATGTCGTCGACGAAATCAGGCGGCTCAAAGGACAGGAAGGCGGCGATATGGTGATCTTTGGCGGCGCCGAACTCGGGAAGAGCTTCACCAACGGGACTGGTCAACGAGTACAGAATCACCGTGGACCCGCTTCTCCTGCACGATGGAACGCAACTATTCGATCGCCTGGAGACGGGCTGTGACCTGACTCTCTTGGAGACCAAGGCCTACGACAGCGGAATCGTCCTTCTCCACTACCGACTCGTGGACGGCGACGAATCGAACGAGGACGGACAATGACCGAAAACACGACGAACGAGACGTTGATCGAAACAAACGGACAAATCATGACCGCCGAACGTCACTTCGACGCGCCGCGAGAGCGCGTGTTCGACGCCTGGACGGATCCCGACCAGGTCGATCAGTGGTGGGGCCCGACCGCTTTCTCGATCAGACCGACGAGACGGACGTTCGACCGAACGGCATCTGGGAGTTCCAGTGGTGGATCCCGAAGGCGAGGAATTCCCGAACCGGACCGTCTACGACGAAACCGAACGACCATTTAGTGAATCAGCTGACTCGTGAACTCGACACGCGTCGCAGCAAGATGACGGCAATACCACCAAGCACGAGGTCAAACACACCGAGTATCACTATCGCTGGCACAATGGTATTCCAAATACCGGAGAACACTGTCACGTCGATTACAGTGAGGACATCCTGGCCGAGCATCAGCGCACGGACGGCATCGACACCGTACGTGATTGGATTGAACATTGCCACGATCTGCATCCACTTCGGTAGAACGCTGATCGGCTTGCAACGATAGAAGACGAAAATCCGAAGATCATAACGTGTACCGTGACAGGTGATGAGACGTGGCTGGCATATCTCCAGTACGAGCCTGAAGCGTTTCAAACAGCTCTTCTCGATCTTTTTGATACTGAGGCGATCAGTATCGACTGGCCGATGATAGAGACTGCCGACGGGCTACAAGTAACATTTTTCGGTGAGATGAAGCCCTCCAGCAGATGATTGCTAGCGTCCCTGACGAAATGGACCTGCGTCTCGAACGGGCAGGAGAGTATCAGCCAGAGATGGATGACCCAGCGGCACAACTAACGGACCGACAGAAAGAAATCGTACGGACAGCGATTGCGATGGGATACTATGACATCCCACGCGTGCAACGCAACGTGACTTGGCGGCCGAGTTCGGACTGTCACAGGGAACGATTGGCGAACATCTTCGGCGAGTCGAGGCGAAGATTATCCAATCTGTGGTTGTGTGACTGTCATCACGTTTCATCTGTATTCTCAGCAAGTAGCTATCACCTATGTGTTCTATAACACGCCGAAAGTTCCTTAACTCACCAGAATATGACATATCGCACACTAACACACGCCAAATATAAGCGGTGAGCAGTAACACAACCCCGTATGGATGACCCTGATGACCTACCAGGCCCTGAGGCTGATCGGTCGGTTGAGCGCGGTGAGACGTATAATCATGCTCAGCATGGTCGCGTAGAGGTCTCCGGAATTTGGAGGGGTGTCAATGAAGTTGATTCGGCGCGTAATACGAATCAGAAAGAGGTTATCATTGTTCGATACTCTGCCGAACAAGAGGGTGAACGAGTGGATGAACTGACGGATACACTCGATGAGTTTCTCGAGGCCATCGAATAACGGGAGACGAACTTGCTTTTACCTTCTCTGATTTCGTCACCTACAAGACAACTTAGTTTCCAGTGATTTCCGATAGTTCGCCATCTACCGGACTACGAGTACGGAAACCGGTGATCGGCGAACGACGTTTTCCGCGACGCTCCCGAGCAGGAGACGCGAGATTCCCTCTTGTCCGTGGCTTCCGATAACGATCAGGTCGACTGATTCTTCCTCCGCTTGCGCGACAATGCGGTGATCCGGTTTGCCAGTGACGACGTTCGTTTCAAGACTGCGGTCGTGCTCGGTTGCAATTTCCGTCGCAGTTTCGAAGATGTCATCTGCGTATTCCTGATATTTCTCGGTAACTGGTATTTGCAGTTCGGGACCTACGAATTGTGCCCAGCGACGATCCGGTATTTCGATGACATACAGTGCCATGACCGTTGCATCCGGAAAGTCTTCGAAGACTAATTCGAGGGCTTTCGTTGCCTGGGGCGACCCATCGTACGGAACGAGAATTCGGTCGGCCATGACAAACGTATTCGATTATTCGGTATAAACTTGCCACCCGGATTCGAAGGGTGGAAAACGGTTTCTGATAATACGACAAGCAGTCCAATGTACTGCACTATACGGTAAGCTATCAGCAAGACGCACGGTCAACATTCACAGTTACCATCCTAAATTGATATTAAGGCGTAGTATCACTACCATATCACCACGATCATACTATCAATCAGTGAGTCAGGCCGCGCAGTTGTTTGGGCTAAGTTCAAGCTCCAACGCTTCCGATTAGTCCTTGGGAGACTCCGTGCCCGTGTTGATTTCGATTACCCGCTCATAGTTCGGAGGCGGCTCCGGTACATTCTCGACGGACCGGTTCACGAACTCGTCTTTGTTCAACCCGAGCAGATCGAGTTCGTCCCGAAGTTCGCTCAATTGAGCGCTAATCAACTCACCTGGTGAGCCGACCTCGTATCGATTGTCCTCCGTGACCGACACGTGTTCCGGATAGTTGTGAATTCACGTCGATCGAATGTGCCGTCTGTACGATCGTCTCCTCATTCCGACGAGAACACTTCAGTGATGAGATGGTCGCCGGTATCGAACCGCTCCCCGGCGGTGTTCTGGACGGGATAAATGGAGCGCTACTCATACTGTCGGACAGAACTAGTTGACTATCGATTGCTGACTTCGTCCGTCTCCACAGTCGACGGACGATCTTTCGTGATCGACTCTGCAGTGACTTCTGTCCGACAGTATCAGACGTGGTTTCGGGACAGCGCGGCCATCAGTAGGGGCGTTCATTACGCCTGTGCACCTTCCCGGCCCGGATTACGATGCCGCTCTCAGACTGCTTGAGGGTGTCGAGTTCTGCTATCCGATCGACGCCGACGAACGGGAACTGCACCAGCGGTCGGAGGAAATGAAACGGTATTACGAGAAACTCACTGACCGACTCGCGGCGCTCCAACAGGGAGAGCAGCCGATCGAGGGACGCGCCCGTACGAACGGGATCCGATAGCGGTGACGTGACCATGGCTTTCTACCTCCCGTCGACGTACATGCCCAACACCACCCCGACGCCGACCGACTCTGACGTTCGGCTCGTCGTCGAACCGCCGCAAATGGTTGTAGCGCGCCAGTTTTCATGGTATACGACGGACGAGCGCGTCGCTCAGGAGCGGATTCGGCTGCTCGCGGAGCTCGCCCGACGGGAAATCGAGACACGCGGTGAACCGACGCTGCTCCAGTACAATGATCCGTGGACGCCACCATTTATGCGATCGAACGGGACGGTGTTTCGTACACTAATCTCGTCCCGACTTCGGTGTTGTCGTACCCGACGGCCTCGAGCGCCGAGTCGAGGACGGCGTTGCCCCGTTCGGTCTGCGTTTCAACGATCTGCTCCAAGGCCGTCCCCTGAAACGCTGCCGGCCTGTACTCGAACGGGAGGGTAACGGCATGGAAGATCGTAATTCGACCGTCGGGAAACTGGTCGCTGGCATATCTCAGCGCGTCGATCGACTGTTCCGATCCGTCGACCGGAACCAGAATCTGACCCGGTAGCTTGTGTTCGCGCACCTCTGAGAGCGAGCCCGGCACAACGGTCGTCGACACGGGAATTCGGCGGAGGACCGCGTGGCTCACGCGGCCGAGAAACGGGCTGGTGACTGACGATTCGCTATGGCTCCCCATCACGACATGGTCAACGCTGTGATCGACGGCGTACTCGCCGATCTCGTGATGGGGACTCCCCATCTCGATGGCTGTTTCGATCTCGCGGTCGTACTCCGCCGCGATCGCAATCGCGCGCTCGAGCGTTGAACACCGGTCATCGTCAGAACGACAACTGATACGACCGACGAGAGGGGTTTATACTGCTGAGCGGTGTGTGATCCTCGAGTGCTATGAATTTCGATGAATTCACTGGCGAGGTTCAGCACCGACTCGAGCTACCCGGAACGGGCGAAACCGTTCGCGCGATCAGAGCCACGCTCGTGACGCTCGGACAACGGATTCCGGACGGCGCAGCCGAGGATCTCGCGGCCTCGCTTCCGATGGAGATCCGCTGGTACATGACCGGCGCCGTCGACGAGCACGGCCAGCGATTCGACTGGCGGGAGTTCGTTTCGCGAGTGAGCGAAATCGAAGGGAACGACCCGTCCGAGGCTGCGTACCACGCCCGCGTCATCGTCGATCTCGTCCGGACGCAGGTTCCAGAGTCGGATTTCAGCAACTCCGCGATCAGCTCCCCGAAGACAAACGGGACGAGAACTGGGAGAAACTATTCGAAGTCGTTGACGCTGGGGGCTGGGGTGACGCCGAAGAGGCACAGACAGGTGGTGGTCCGCAACCTGAGAACGGGTGACCGCCTGACCCAGCCTGTGAGACAGATACCGTACACTCCGTCTCTGAGTTTCCCAAATGACTCGAGACAGTAGGAATCGCTTCCGAACGATTGTGCGTCCATGACGTCGTACTTGAACGCGGAGAACCGCTCGAGTTCGTGCGTGAAGTTGTGTTTTCCCTATGTACGCGTCCGCTGAGTCTGCAAACTCCGTAGCAGTGCCCGCGTGACGACAGTTCGAACGGAACGCCTGCGACGAGTAGCGTCATCTTGATCCGCTGGCGAAGAACGAAGAGCGTGGGAATCGAAGGTCGGGGCATGTACGACCGGATTTTGATCGCCGTCGATGGGAGCGACGAGGCCGAGCGGGCGGCGGAACGCGGACTCGAGTTCGCTCGCGTTTTCGACGCGACTGTTGCTGTCTTGCATGTCGTCGACCAGAAGTCGCTCCGACTCGCGACTTCCGCCGACGAGAAGGAGCGACTCCGAGAGCGCGGTGAAACCGTTCTCGAAGAAATCGAGGAACTCGCGTCTGCTATCGGCCAGCCAGTGACGACGGAACTGACGGAGGGGAAGCCCGCGATCCGGATCGCTGAATACGCAGCCAAACGAGACGCGGGGCTGATCGTTGTCGGAAGACAGGGACTAACGGGGCTCGGAAAGCGACTCCTCGGCGGCGTCACGGAACAGCTCCTCCGCCGAAGCGACGTCCCCGTTTTCGTCGTCCCGAAGAATGCCTCGGACGCAACGACCGACTACTCCGACCTGCTCGTTCCCACTGACGGAAGCGAAACCGCTACCGTCGCTGCTGAACACGGTGCCGCGGTCGCACAACAGTACGGATCGACGGTCCACGTGCTCAACGTCGTCGATCTGCAGGCTGCGGGAGGTGCCTTCAACGCGGGCGGCCTCGAGCGCGAATTCGTCGATCGACTCGAGGCGGACGGCAAAGCGGTCGTCGAGGACGCGGCGACGGAGATCGGAGACGCGGTCCCTGATGTCACGACCGCCGTCGTGCGGACGACGTCGTTCGAAGGTGTCACAGCCGGCATCTGCGAGTACGTCGACGATACCGATATCGATCTCGTCGCCATGGGGGCGCGTGGCCGGTCGAATCTCGGTCGTCACGTCCTCGGCAGCGTCACCTCGACCCTCCTGCGGAGCGTCGACGTACCCGTACTGGTCGTGACGCGGTCGCGGTAATGGAATCGCTGTGCCGTCCGATCCTCGTGAACGCGGTCCGTCAGCACCGTCGGAGCAGTATCGGTTCGACCGAGCCAGCATTCCACTCGAAGCAGTCCAAGCTGTCGCGTGAACGTCCTTGCGACGGCAGGCGATTCGATCACGCGTCGGCTTCGAGATCACCCAGGACGCGGTCACCGAGTGCGAGCACGAGTAATGCACCGATCAGATCGAAACCGAGGTCGAGGACGGTGTCTTTCGTTCCGTACGAGACGAGAACCGGTTCGAATCCGAGGCGATTCCCCGCGGTGTGAATGGCATATTCGACGGTCTCCCAGAGGAGTCCGAGACAGACGACGGCGGCGACGACCCGGGGACGGGGATCGCGACCCCGTCTCCGGCTGATCGCGAAGACAGCGCCGCCGAGGATCGACGAGGAGTGCGTATGTGTGAGGTGATCCCACCACCAGACATCGTCGTACGGACCGAGCATGCCGACGGCGTGGGTGACCATTCCGCTACGCACGTACATGCGTTGCCACGGACGGAGTTCGATACTGTATGCCCGTTCGGCGAGATCGGGAAGGAATGCTCCGATCGCCGCGGCGACAGCGTTTGCAACCGTTCCTGGGTCACGTCGTCGTACTCCGAGGACGAACACTGCAAGCAATGCATACTGGATCCCGTGTTCTGCCCTCTGCTCGGCCAATGCTTTCATCGTCTCAGTTCGTAATGGATATGCGGAATACATAGGGATATCGGCCCGCGCTCTGCCCAGTTCGTTCGGACCCGATTTCAGTTATCGACCGGTCTCGATCTAGAGACGATTACACGGCTGGCTCCTCGTCATCGCTATCTGAAACTATCTTGAACACCGACGTACCCTGCGACCCGAGTCCGACAATAGTGATGTCTTCTGCCTTGACGGACTCGGTGATCTCTCGTTCGGGCACCCTTTTTTTTAATCCGGTCCACGAGCGTCACGTCCCGCTCTGACTCTCGGCGTCGACGACGGACAGGACGTGCAGTTCGGCGTCGTACCGTTCGGCGGCATCGATGGCGTGGCCAATTGCCCGGTCGACATCGGGACTCATATCGGTCGGGAGCAGCAGTCAATCGGATATTGAATAGACGTTTTCCCGAGAGTGGGATAAATCAGGAGTGCAGTTCTATCGGTCTCGGAGCACTCATTGGATTCAAGTAGACCGCGCGCTCTGTGTTTGGTACTGAGATGACAGCGACAGGCTATCGACCCATAATTGTTTGAACTGTCGACTTCTCCACTTTCTGGCGGCGAGGCTGTGTGGTGGTGGCTACGCTGTTAACTAGCCGTCACGATAGAAATCGTCGTGGGGCTTGGCCACATCAAGTCTCGGATCGGTATAGTATCGGAATTACAGCATATTAGGTCACACTTGTCTCGACAATAGCTTATTTCCGGTAGCCAACTGTTACAATAGTATGTTTGTAAATATTCGCTACTCTACCGACATATAGTGGAGAAGCAGGTCACTGCCACTGAAGCAATTGAAACAGTCAGTAATACGCCATGAAAATGACAGTATGACTTTCTATTGTGTCGAGTCAGATCTTACTCGGCCTCGAGAGTGATCCACTCGAGGGACTGGATAGGTATACTGGTTAGCAGAATATGATGTCGTCGATAGTCGTATGGTGGTTTGAACACGGTCACAGTATTATACCGATGGGTCGCGTGTAGACTCGTATGAGTGACCGACTCCTTGTTCCGTACGACGGTTCTGGACCGGCGAAAGACGCACTCGAGTACGCGCTCGAGAAGTTTCCGGATGCGGACGTAGTCGCCTTATATGTCGCCCCGGTTCCGGAAGGGTACTGGGTGGCGTTCCAGGATCCCGAAGAGCGGATTCCTGCCGCTGACCGGGCCCGCGATAATGGACGTGATATCCTCGATGAAGCGGCCGAACTCGCCGCGGATCACGGCCGTAATCTCGATACCGAAATCGCTACTGGGAAACCCGACCACGAGATCGTCGATCTGGCGGAGGAGGAAGCGTACGATACGATCATCATCGGAAGCCACGGCCGTGAGGGAATTTCGCGCATCCTGCTCGGAAGCGTCGCGGAAAACGTCGTCCGCCGATCGCCGATCCCCGTCATCGTCGTCCGGTAGCGTCGACTCCGATTCGAGACGAAAGCCGAGCCGACCGTGGTCAGGGACCGGTGTCAGGGGAAGCCAACGGTGACGAACGGGCCGCAGATATCGTGTTGCAGAACATCATGTCCCGTTCCGTACGAGCCCTGGTGCGCTTCTGGCTCAGGGATCTCCGGATAGTATTTTGGGACTCCGCGAGGTATGCCAGTTCGATGTCTCGGCAACTACTGGTTCCCGTCGACGGATCACCGCTGTCCAAGCGAGCACTGGAGCGCGCGTTCGAGGAATATGACGATGCTTCCATCGTCGCACTCCACGTACTCGATCCCACGGATCCCGGGTACAGTTCTCCGACCAACGTTGACGTCAGAAACGAACCGCCCCACGGTTCCGAAGAGTGGTACGAGCGGGCGAACGAAGAGGAGGAGAAAATTTTCGACGACGCACGCGACCTGGCGAGCGAATACGGCGAGGAGCTAAATACCGAAACCGCAGTCGGCGAGCCCGCACTCGAGATCGTCGACTACGCCGAGGAGAACGAGATCGATCACATCGTCATAGGCAGCCACGGACGAATGGAGGCGACGCGACTGATGCTCGGCAGCGTCACCGAGTTGGTCGTCCACCGGTCGCCAGTCTCTGTCACCGTCGTCCGTGACTGAACCGATTGATAGTCGTTGCCCGTTCGCTCTCGGTACTGATTCGAGTCGCAGACGGGGTCCACACTGGTCGCCGTAGAAGTCTGCGGAACGACGCCGTGCTCGTCCACGATATCCTCGAGATAGCTTGCATTCTCGATGGAGAGCAATTCATCAATCGAGCGTCGAGGGGATTCGATCGGGTAGTCGTTTTATACTCGCACTCAAGGGAGAAGGCACTGATACGATGGTATCGTTTCTCGTCCTCTACGACACTGGTGAGGGACAGACGGTCGAGACGGCGTAGCCAGGCGACTGCGGGTCGCTCGGCGGATGCCGACGGAATCGGACTGCCGTCGCGTCACCCGGCAGCACGTTTCGCATTGACGATCGAGAAACCGCGTGGCTCAGTCCTCGAGAGCCGCACTATGAGGGGATTCCGGTGCTGGTGCCGGTGGTTCGTGGGTGCCGAACTCGGGATGGGTCTCCTCCATCCACACGTAGACGACGGCACCGGAGAGGAACATCAAGACCGCGGTCATGTAGAACGCAGCTTCGGCGTTCACGAATTCCATCGAAAGGCCGATCAGAATCGCGCCGACGCCGTAGCCGGCGTCGCGCCACATCCGGTAGACGCCCATTCCGGCCGACCGCCACGTCGGGTGGGCCGCGTCGCTGGGGACGGTCATCAGGTTCGGGTAGAGAAGCGCCATCCCGAGCCCGGAAATTCCGGCCAGGGCCACCCATGTGAGGTAACTGTCGACAAACACCATTCCGAGGACGCCCGCGCCGGCGAGGAACATCCCCGCGATGACCGGCGGACGGCGGCCGATGCGGTCGGCAAGGCCCCCGGTTCCGATCTGGAGGAAGTACATCGCGCTGTGGATGCCGACGACGACGCCGACGGCCTGGATCGCGAGCCCCTGACTCGTGAGATAAAGCGGCACCGCGATCCAGAACAGCGTGTCCACAAAGTTCTCGATGTGGCCGGCCTGGGCCGCCGCGAACAGCGTCTTGTCGCCGTAGGTCGCTCGCTTCAGCACCTTGTTGAACGGGAGGTTCGCGTCGCGGTGGTCGTCGTCGGCCTCCATCTGTGCGAGTTGGACCGTCTCTTTGATGAGGAAGACCGAGATGAGGAACGCGAGCACCACGACGGCGGCGAGGAAGTAGAACGGTTCCGGTCGAAGGCTGGTCTGGCCGGCGATGACGCCGGTAATCCATGCCCCGCCGCGACACCAGTGTAGCCGAATGCCTCGTCGATGCCGACGGCGAGCCCGCGCTGGTCGGGGCTCGCGAGATCGATCTTGGCGTTGATCGCCATGCTCCAGGTCAGCGCCTGATTGATCCCAAGCAGGATGTTCCCGGCGGTGATCCAGCTCCAGCTCGGCGCAAAGATGAGGATCACCGGGATTGGCAGTGCGGTGAGCCAGCCGAGCACGAGCACCGGCTTGCGGCCGTACTCCTCGCCCCATTTACCCGCGTAGAGGTTGAGAAGCGCCTTGACGAAGCCGAACGAGACGACGAACGAGCCGATGACGAAAACGACTCGACCCCGAGCACATCTTCGCCGAGGACGGGGACGACGGTCCGCTCTGACCCGATCGTCAGCCCCGTCGCGAACACCAGCAGGACGTGCAGTGAGAACTGTCCGAGGTGCTCGCGAATGCCCTGTTTCAAGTTAGCTTGCCCACTCATTGATTACTCGGCCGCACAGCGGTTAGGGCCCAGTTCGAGCTCGGACAGTTCTTCGTCGGGGACGTCCTCCTGCCCGACGTTCGTACGCTTGACGCGCTCGAAGTTCGGTGGATGGTCCGGGATGTCCGAGGCGAGCGTCTCGATGAACTCCTCGCGGTCACGCCCGAGGTCCTCGTTTCGTTCTTTGACGTCACCGAGTGTCGCAATCACCGGTGGCTCGGGTGATCCGGGGTCGTGTGCCGGGAGGACGACCGCATCGTCTGGACGGTCCAGCAGGCGCTGGAGGCTCTCGTAGAGCGTCGCGGCGTTGGCTTCGATGTCGGACTCTTCGATACCGGCTTCGACGCCGAGTTCGACGCGGCCGACGCTCTCGTGGAAGAGCGTATCGCCCGTGATGAGCGCCTCGCCGTCGACGTCGAACGAGACGCTGCCATCGCTGTGTCCCGGCGTGTGGATGACCTCGACGTCGACGGTCCCGACTTCGATCCGCTGTCCGTCTTCAGTCGGAGTCGCGTCGATAGCGAGCGCATCCTTCGGATGGAGGGTGTATGGAACGTCGTGACGCTCGGCGAGTTCCGCACCACCGGAGACGTGGTCAGCGTGTGCGTGCGTGTCGAAGACACCGATGAGGTCGGCGTCGTGCTCGTCGAGGATTGCATCGTACTCGTCGAGGTAGTGGGAGGGATCGAACACGGCGGCTTCGCCGTCGGAGATCAGGACGTGCGAGAGACAGCCCTTCCCGGGACGGGCGACCTGAACGAGCGTTCCGTCGAGGTCGGTCGGGACGGGGGCGCTCCGGTGAACGCGACTCCACCCGTTCATGCCGTCGGTGAGCGTCCTGGCGTTGTAGCCCATCTCTCGAAGAAGATCTGTTGCTGTCTGCGAAATGATCCCCGCAGCACAGACAGTGGCGATCTCTTTCACGTCCGGAAGGTCTTCGAAGGCATCCGTCGCCGTCTCCGGGTCGGCGGACAGTTCGTCGTAGACGTCGACGTTGGTGCTGTCGGGAATGTGCCACTCCTCGTAGTCGTCCCGGTGGCGGATATCGAGCACGAGTACGTCTTCGTCGTCGCGTAACCGATCACTGAGTTCGGTCGGACTGATTTCCGTCATCGATGTTTGTTCGTATGGACGGGACCGGAATAGCAGTGGTGCGGGACATGACCGGCACCGTTAATGAGAACGAGCCCAAACAATGGTGTATGAGTCTGTACGAGGCCTCGTTCCGATTGAAGCACGAGTGTCCCTACCGGGAGATCTCGGAACGCTATCCGGTCCTCACTATTCGAGAGTGGTACCTGAGCGACTGTCAGGTGCTCGAGATCACCTCCGCGGAGGCACCGACCGATGACCTGCTCGAGGAGGTCAACGGGATCGGAACAGTCCTCCACAAGTCGATCGATGATTCGGGACTCCATGTCGTCACCCAATCCTGCCTCTGTTCGCTCGAGGAGTCTATCTTGGAGCGGTTCGAGGCGCACAATTGTCTCTACCAGCCCCCGACGATTCACCGTCAGGGCTGGGAGCATTATACGGTGATTGCGTTCGACGAAAGCGACGTTCGGGCGCTGGTTCAGGATCTCGAGGCGGATCGGAATATCGAACTGCTTTCCAAGACCGCGATCACGGAGCAACAAATCCCGCATAGCATGTTGGCGCCGGTCGATCGACTCTTCGAGGACCTTACCGACCGCCAACTGGCAGCGTTACAGTTGGCACTGGAGAACGGATACTACGAACAGCCGCGGCAGACGTCGCTTCGAGAACTGGCCTCGCAGACGTCGGTGGCCCGCTCGACCTACGAGGAACACCTCCGGAAGGCGGAGAACAAGTTCCTGACGAACGCTGGCACGTATCTGCGATTGGTGATGTCGGGGTCGGCAGCGAATCCGCTGCAAGCGGGTCGGTCGGGAACGTCCGAACAGAGCGCTGACTGATCGCTCGTCGAACACTCGGCTGTGTTTCGTTCACCACGTGTGGCACACAGCTTCATACTGTTTGTGAACCTACAATCCTCGATGGATCGAATCGAGCTCGTCTACACGTTCGGGATGGACGATACAGAACTCGAGGACCACCTCGAACGTACTGACACTGGTGCCCTCGCACTCGCAGCCGACAGCGCCGCGTACGCGTTTCCCATCGCTCACTACTACGAGGACGAGACGCTGTACGTCCGCTTGTCGACCGACGGATCGAGTACGAAGTGTCGTGCCTCGACGATACTGATTCCACTCAACGAGGAGGGCATCTTCTCGGAGTCTCGCCAGTGACCGTCACTGCTGTCGAGCGGTGTGTTCGGTGAAAGACAGCTCGACGGGTGGCCGCGTCCACTGGATCAATGACATATTTGTGTGCGCTGTTCGAACACGACGTATGGACGACCGCTCGACCGAGTACTACGGTGCCGTCGACCGATGAACGGGTACTATCTCCGATATCTCCAGGTTCTCCTTCGGTTCTTCCCGCTCGCGATTGCGTTCTTCAGAGATCGGCGGCGGTTTCTGCTGTTCGGACCGACTCGACAGGTTTCGATCGACGTCCACCGGCACCGTGCCGAACGACTCACCGAGACGATGCTCGAGCTCGGGCCGGCGTTCATCAAGGCCGGTCAGGTGCTGTCGACGCGGCCTGATATCGTCCCGCCGACGTACGTCAAAGCGTTCGCGACGTTGCAGGACGAGGTCCCCGAGGGCGCGGGCGGGGATCCACTGACGGTCGTCGAATCGGAACTCGGTGACGACCTCGATCTTGACACGCTCGAGCCGGTCGCTGGGGGCTCGCTCGCGTTCGTCTACACCGTCGAGTACGAGGATGAACGGATCGCCCTGAAAGTCCAGCGGCCCGGGATCGCCGCGGTAATCGAGCGCGACCTGCAAGTTATTAGGGGTCTTGTGCCGCTGCTCTTGACGTTCGCCGACGAACGACAGCGGTATTCAATCGAGAATCTCGCTGACGACTTCGAGGAGATCATTCTCGAGGAGCTGGATTTCGAGCGGGAGGCGGCGATCATGGCGGAGATCGAGGACAACTTCGCGGACGACGACCGGATCGTCGTCCCGACCGCGTACGCCGCGCTCTGTTCGGGCCGTATTATCGCGATGGAGCACGTCGATGGCCGGAAAATTACCGACGAGCGCGCCCTCGCCGACGTCGGAATCGGACGCACCGAGATGGCGACGGTGATCGCCCGCACGTACCTGAAAATGGGGCTCGTCGACGGCGTCTTCCACGCGGATCCACACCCTGGCAATCTCGCGGTGACCGACGACGGTCGGCTCGTCATTTACGATTACGGGATGAGCCAGCGCCTCTCGCAGCAGGAACAAGACGACATCACGAGCCTCTACCGTGCCCTCGTCCGCCGTGACGTCGACGGTCTGCTGAACACGCTTATCGCACTCGAGGTCCTCGACACGTCGGTCGATCGGGCCGCCGTTCGACGGGTCCTCGAGTTGGTAATCGAGAACCTCGAGGGGCAGTCCGATATCTCCTGGCGGGAGATCATCACGGAACTCTTCTCGACGCTTCACGAGTTCCCGTTTCGCATTCCGCCGAACGTTATGTTGCTCATGCGAGTCGGCACGGTCAGCGAGGGCGTCTGCCGGACCCTCGACCCTGAGTTCGACTTCATCGCCGTCACGCGTTCATTTCTCGTCGAGCAGGGCGTCATCGAGAGCGAGATCAAAGCGCTCCTCGAGGACGTTCGGAACGACCTCCGGGCATCGGCACCCGTACTGGCGCGTGCCCCGGCGCGGTTCGATACCGTCTTCGGCCAACTCGAGCGGGGCGAACTCGTCGTCAGGACCGACCCTATCGAGTCAACGAGCGGCGGGGACCCTGGGATCGGGTACGCTATCATCGCCGGTGCCCTGATCGTCGCTACAGCCGTCCTGACGTTTCACGAACAGCCGCTTGAAATCGTGAGTGCGGCGCTGGCGGTCGCGTTCTTGGGGCGATACGCCCTTCGATGAGATCGCGGATGACGGTCGGCGCTCCCTCTGAACACCGCTACAGCCTGTCTCGGTCACGACGTGCTGTCGGACGCCCGACTCCTGTCGCGCGTTCCCCGAGCCCAGTGATCCGGAGGACGGACGGCAGCCCCATTCCCTGGACGAGGAGCTCGAGGACGCTGTCAGAAACTAGTACCGAGGTCAACATAGAATACGATGCGACCGCGACTACGATCTCCTCGCCGTCGATTCACGAACTGTCAGGACGGGAGCCGGAGCCGTTCGAACGAGGTGCTCGGTGACGCTTCCCAGTACGTACCGATCGAAGCCCGTCCGTCCGTGGGTCCCGACGACGACAAGGTCGATGTCCTGCTCCTTGATATATGAGTGGATCGCCTCGTGGACCGACGACTCGTACGCGACCGTTTCGGCAGCCGGTTCGATGCCGTTGGTCTTCGCGACCGACGACGCGTCGTTGAGGATCTCCTCCGCGGCCGCCTCGAGCATCGCCGTCTTGATGTCAGAGCGGACGTCGACGCCGACGCTGACGACGTCGACGACCGTGAGGAGGTGAAGCGCCGCGCCAGTTATGTTAACGATGTCGACGCTCATTTCGAGCGCGTCTCTGGCACACTCACTTCCGTCGCTCGGGGTCAGCACGCGTCGGTACGGATACGTGAACGAGATCTCAGCGCCCGGCCGAATAGTCAGCACGGGGTTGTCAGCGCGTCTAACGACTCGCTCGGTGGTACTGCCCAGCAGGAACCGCTCGAGTCCCTGGCGTCCGTGGGTCGGCATGACGGTGAGATCAATCTCGTGCGCCGCTGCGTAGTCGATAATCTCCCGATACGGCTTCCCTTTTCGGACCTCGGTGACCGTCTCGACCCCGCGTTCCCCCGCGCGGTCGGCGGTGTCCTTCACGATTCGCTTGCCCTCCTGCTTGAGGGCGTCGCCGCCTATCTGAAACGGGCTATACAGTGCCGTCTCCAGCGCGTTGAGGACGTGAACCGTCGACCCGTGTTCGGTGGCAATATCGAGGACGTGATCGAGCGCGACGGCTGCCCCCTGACTGCCGTCGGTGGGAAAGAGGAGGTGATCGAACGTCGCGTTCGTCTCGGAATCGGTCATTCTCAGACACCTCCTGTCCCATTCCGGAGAGTCTGTCCGATTCTCGCCCGTGACGGTCGTACTTCGGCCTCGCGGGGTTCCATGTGTGTCTGATACGTCGGAAACAGGGATAAACGGAAGGGGGCGCCTCGAAAAAGCGGAGCGACCGGTGAGCAGGTGTGTTCCGGATCCGGATCGAGTTCCGTCATCGATCGCAGGTGACCTCTTCGTGCGGTCGGAGCAATAATCCCCTCGTGCTCACGGAGCCTGTTCCGGACGCGCTGGACATCGGCGGGGAGTTATCTGGTTCTGTAGAGACGCCGAATCATCCCAGCGTCGGCGACTAGGTCGATTGCGATCCTCGGCCGACCCGCGACGCGGCGCATCACTGTCGCGGGTCGGCGCGTGATGTCGTCGATTGTCAGACCGTCGAGCGCTTCCGCGACGGATGCCAACAGCTCGGGGTCTTCGTGTTCGATCCATACGCCGCGCATCAGTTGTGCGAGTCGGTACTCGGACTGCATCTGCACGGACAGTTTCCGCGGATACGCGGACTCGTTCCCGTTCGCGATGAGGTCGGCGAGAAGGTACGCCGATCTGATCCCCTGACAGATCCCTTCTCCCTGATATTGGTTGGCGATTCCGGCCGCGTCACCCACGAGAAACACGTTTTCCTCGGGGTGAGACACGTGGGCGGGATCGAGGCTCGGGCCTCTTGGAATGGTGGCGATGTTCACGTCCGCTCGGTCCGGAACCGGGAACGAATTTCGCTTGGCGGCGGCCTCGAGTGCGCTGTAGTAGTCGTCGGGTCGCCGGTCGCCCGCCCAGCCGATTCCGACGTTCGCGTGGCCGTCGGACTTCGGGAACGCCCAGGCGTAGCCGACGTACCCCTCGAAGAAGATGCGCGGCCAGTTCTTATACGCCGAAAAGTCGCCCTCGACCGTCGCGTTGAGGGCGACCATGTCACCCGTGTACGCTTGCGTCTCCCCATCGCTTTGAGCGTCAGGGACGGCTGCCCCGACGCGTCGACGACGTAATCGTGCGACTCAACGATCTCAGCGTACTCGTCGGACGAGACAGATCGGCCGGTCCGGAATTCGACGCCTCTGGCTTCGAGGGCTTCCGCCCACCGTCGCTCGACGACGTCTCGCTCACAGATGTATCCCGGCTCGCAGCTCACGTTCGACGTCGCCAATGGTCGCGCGTCGAGTGGTCGATTAGTACCGTCGTACACGCGGAGCTGGAACCCGTTGACGTCGTTGACGAACCCGTTTTCGGGCGTCTTTTCGAGCGGGATCAATGTCGTATCGTTTATCGCCTCGCCGCAGTCGACCCGTTTCTCGTCGTACTCCTGTCGCTCGTAGACGGTTACCTGGGAGAGATCCGCTCTTCGGGTCAATCCGGTCGCTGCCGCGAGCCCGGAGACGGAGCCACCGATTATCGCAGCCGTCAACTGAGTGTCGTCCATCGCTATGCTGTCCCTGACTAGTACCAAATCCGTCAATGGTAATGAGACTAGCCGATACACCACGAATTTGGGACACTCAGGGTTCGATAGTGATGTTTTTCGTCGGTCTACTCCCTCGAGGGCCGACCAGTTCGAGCCGCCGTCGACGCCGCGGCTCGTCAGCGACCGACGCTCCGTCGCCGCGAGGTGTCGGCAGCGGAATCTAGGAATGTTTTCGTAGTAATTACAATACTATACACAAATGATACTGCATATCGATCCCGCCCAAACCGATCCGGATGACATCGGCGCGAAACAGACGACGCTCGAGATGGACCACGAGGACGCGATCGAACACGTTCGCGAGGTGTTCACCGACGCTCGTCAGGAGACTCTGTCAGCAAGACGACCTCGAGAGCGGTTCGAGGAGAGTGAGAGTAAGAGTGAGAGTGAGTATCGGCTGTTGGATGATTAGCTCTGGGGGGGATCTCGGTGTCGGCCTCGACGTGTTCGTACTTGTCCTCGAACTCCTGGATGAGTTGTCCCATCTTCGCGTACCAGTCGTTCAGCTTTCGCTGCATATCGTTCGCGATCTGGGTCGGGTCCGTCGGGTAGTAGACGTGATAGTAGCCGCCCTGATCGTAGTTGATTTGCTCTTTCTGGATGAAGCCGCTCTGGAGCAGTCGCTGAATCGATCGGTACGCGGTCGAGCGCTCGCGGTCGACCCGCTCGGCGACCTCATCGATCGTCAGCGCTTCCTCGCTCTCGACCATCACGCGGAAACAGTCCTTGTCGAGTTGCTTGAGCCCATGGATACACTCGAGTAGTCCTTCGCATTCCATATCCTGCTGCAGTTGTTCCGACATCGAATTAGGCATTGTACTATCTCAGGATAGGGACCGCGTCGGTATAAGGGTTGTGTGAATATTGTGCAATGTCGATGAGCCGGTATTGGAACGGTGCGAGCGGCGTCGGTAGTGTCAGTCCGCGGACGCTGCAGACACGTTCGACGGCGCTCGTATCGACGGACTCGTCCCCGGGAACCGTCTCCCGCTGATCGTCGGACCGTGGCCCGTCCTCGCCTGGAATCTCGCGGTGTTCGCCATCGGAATCGGCTTCTTCTATCAGGATCAGTCGTGGTCGGTGTTACTACACGGCCCAGGATTCTCTATCCTCCTCGCGCTCTAGGGCTACTATCTGTTCAAAATAATCGACCAGCGTTGGGCGAGGCACGCACGCACCTCGGCGACTTGAGCTCGATTTCCGGGTACGACCGGTTATGAAGCGCTGTACGCGCCGCTATCGGAAGGCTACGGTGACGAAAGCCGTTTAGGTGGCAGCCCGCGTTATTAGAACTCCTGCTATAGTAGCCACTGAAAGCCAATGCACACCCGATCACACGACAGCTGTGCGATCGGCATGTAAATCGTTTCAGTTGTTACTATAGTTGACCGGGCACTGTCTAGTCAACGATTCTGCACCTCCTCAACAGGCGTGCGGTTGTTGAGCGCCTGGTTTGGTCGCTGGAAATTATAGTAGTAGACGAAGGCGGCGAGCCAGCGCGCAGCGCTGGCTCTGCCGCCCATCCACGTCTGGTGAAATCGGTCGATCCGCATCGCAAGCGTCTGGAACCACTTTTCGATCAAGTTCCGGTCGACGTAGTCGAGGTGACCGCGTAGATCGCACCGCGCGAGCGCGGTCAAATAGCCCATCCCGTCCACGAGAAACGTCGTCTCCGAGAAGTCGTGTTTCTCGGCCAGCTGGCCGAGAAACTCGGCGGCTGGGTCCGTTCCTCGCCGTTCTAAGACGACCGCACCGAGCAGTAGCTTCGTCTCGACGTCGATTGCGGCGTACAGCCAGTGCTGCTCGGTGCCGATTTTCACTGCGGTTTCATCGACCGCGACCCGCGACGGCTCTGCCGTCGGCGGGTCTGGGACGGTTTCCGCAGTGCGGTGAACCCACTGCCACACCGCCTGATGTGACCGGATCACGCCGAACTGCTCCAGCGCGGCGGCTGTTTCACGAAGCGAAATTCCCGTCGAGTGAAGCCGCACCGCGAGCGCCCTCAGAGCGCTCGCGGTGCTCTCGTCGTCCCAACACGCAAGCGGATTCGGCTCCAGAGAGACGGTAAACAGTTCTTGAGCGGCCATGGCATCCGTCTCTAAGAACTGTCCGCTCTTTGGCTAGACAGTGCCGTTGACCGTGATTCGTCGGCGAAGTCGGCTCAGACAGAAGCGCTTCGATCTACCGGAAGGAGTAGAAGCGTATCGAATCAATTGCCTGAGGTGTGATATCGAGATTCGCCGGCAGGGGACTGCTAACTGCCGTGAAGACGCCACTCTGGATGACGGAATCCCGGCACGAACTGCACGGAAGTCGTTCTTGACCCATTGAATTCGATCCACCATTTCGCCTCGGGTGGGGAACGAGTTCCCGTAAGTTATGGACAGTGTTTTTCCCTTCGTTGGCGGTGAATCCGCCTACCAGGGAGGTACTGAGTTCGGAGACAGTCGACCTATCGAACATTATCCGCTGAATAAGGAAAGCGAAGTAGGCGTATCACCATCTCGACGACAACGATGAATGACCAGCTATCTCGACGGACTGTACTTGGCGTAACCAGCGGTGCAATCGCGACCGGGCTTGCTGGTTGTTTGACTGGGAACGACCAACAGGAGAATAACGACGGTCAAAACTCGGATGCCGCTGGCCAGACTGACGAGGAGGACGGTCACGATGATTCTCACGAGGAGGATGACCATGGAAGCCATACTGAGGATCTCAACGGCCCCTCGGCGGAAGCGGAGGTGGCGATGACCACTACCGATTCAGGGGACCACTTCGAACCGCACGTCGTTTGGGTCGAGAGCGGAGGGAGCGTCAACTGGACTAACAAGAGCGGCAGTCACTCGACGACCGCCTATCACCCGGAAAACGACGAACCGCAGCTCGTCCCCGACGAGACAGCCGCCTGGGACAGCGGCGTTCTTTCGGAACCGGAAGCGACTTTCGATCGCGCGTTCGAAACCGAGGGCGTTTACCATTACTACTGCACCCCCCACGAGACGGCTGGAATGATCGGGAGCATCATCGTCGGTCACCCTGACTTGGAGGCCCAACCCGCACTGGAGGAACCACCTTCGGAGAAATCCGATGCTGTTCGTGAAAAGCTTACAGGTCTGAATGAGACGGTGAGGGGCACACTCAACGGCGATAATACCGATGATGACAATCACGCTGATAACGATAGCCACGCTAATGACGACGGCCACGACGATCACAATCACTGAGGACAGCCTGAATCGGGTAGAAACGACTGGAAAGCTGAATCTGACGTTCACATCCAGCTAGAGCGAACTGCTACTTGGGACCCATCGGGTCAGTACGGTTCCAAAACCGTGACGTTCGGCGTCATGCTATTCATCAGAAGTCTCTCGATGACGAGCAAAATGATCAGTCACACCTCCGACATCGAACTATTGCATACGCTCAGCGTGACGCTTCTCTTCGGAGGGGCGCTGGTGATAAGTGCGATAATTCTCTTTCTCGGAATGCGAACCATACGCGAGGAACAGTTATCTGCAGAAATTCTAGACTGGAACTTTTCTCAGACTAATCGGCTAAACGCACTACTTAGATCGGTAGTTCAAGAGAGACTGCAGACGGCCGAGACCTTCGTGCGGAATTCTCCCCGATGCTCGAGAACGGCCGTCGCAGGGGACCGATCGATTCGGCGGTAGCTGACAGTTAGTCTGCTCCCAGTAAATGGTTCCCACCCCACTGTTCAATATCGAGGGGTCCGAATTATAGCGCATGGCAACCGACGATTCTCTGGTTCGGACGCTGTTGATCGTTATCGCCGCGATCCTGCTCCTACCGGTTCTCATGATGGCGCTCGCGATTCCCATGATGGGCGTCTGGGGCGGGGGTCACATGTGGAACGGTGGGATGTGGGATGGCACCGGGGCCGCGTGGATGTGGCTCCTCATGTCGATTATTCCGTTACTGGTGATTCTTGGCCTCGGATATCTCCTGTACAGCGCGGTTCGCCAGTCCAGCGTGCAACGGACAGACCCCGCGCTCGAAGAACTGAGAGCTGCCTATGCCCGTGGTGACCTTACGGACGAGGAGTTCGAGGAGCGCCGTGAACGTTTGCGACGAGAGGAGTAGTGAGGGGATGGAAACGACTTGTGAACGATTCGTTCCTAGTCCGCTCGTCTCGAACGAGCCGAGAGTCGGTCGTCGATCTGCGATGAGATCGGTGAAAGGTCTGAACGGACCGACCACCTAGTATTGTTAGATATGTGCAAAACCATTAGTATCGCGGAGTCCGTACCTGCGATCGATGAGCGACACTGGCGACGGCGAACGGCAACGGATCCGCGAGCAGAAAAAACGGGAATTGCGCGAACGCCTCGAGAACGGATCCGTCTCGGACACATCCGACGTCGGTGGACAGGCTAGCAGTCCGGACGAGCCAATCGATATCGAAGGGAGTGACCACTTCGACGAGGTCATCAACGACCACGACGTCGTCCTCGTCGACTGTTATGCCGACTGGTGCGGCCCCTGTCAGATTCTCGAGCCGACGATTGAGACCCTCGCTGCGGAAACAGACGCTGCGGTAGCGACGGTCGACGTCGACCGCCACCAGCGACTCGCCCAACAGCTGGGCGCTCGTGGCGTCCCGACACTCGTCCTCTATGCCGACGGCGAACCAGTCGAGCGGATGGTCGGTGCCCAAGACTGCGCAACTCTCGAGAGGCTTGTCGAGCAATACGCGTAACGAGTCGAATTCAGTAGTCACGCCGGTCGACGGCACTCGGCCGCGACCGGGCTCCCCGTGAGGAACCGGCGGGACGACCACGACTAACATCGATTCAGCTATGTCCACTGACTGGAGACGAGCGATCGAAACGCAACGCGAGGAGAAAGACCAGTATTTCGGCGACAATCCGCACTCGCCGATCCCGGACGAGGACCGCGAGTCGTTCGACGGCTTCGAGTACTACCCGATCGATGAGACCTACTGGGTCGAACTCCCGCTGCACGAGTACGACGATCCCGAGCGGCTCACCGTCGGAACGAGTACGGACGGCGAGCAGGAGTACCTGCGTTGGGGAGAGTTCCGGTTCATCATCGACGGCGAGGATGTCGCGTTACAGGCCTACAAGTCGGATCCGGACGATGAACGGCTCTGGGTCCCATTCCAAGACGTAACCAGCGGCGATGAGACCTACGGGCCGGCCGATATATCGACCTCGAATACGACAGCCATCGGACGAGCGACGGGAACTGGATTCTCGACTTCAACGAGGCGTACAACCCGACGTGTGCGTATTCCGCCCAATACGAGTGCCCGCTCCCGCCGCCAGAGAACTGGCTCGAGGTCCCGATCGAGGCCGGAGAGCGGGCGTATCGATGATCTCCTCACCGCTCATGGGGGTTCGAACCGTGACTCCGGAAACCGACCACGTCCCGACCAGAAAATTCGATCCTGAGATGACTGTGCCGACGCTCATCTACGACGACGATTGCGGAGTCTGTACGCGCGCGCGGCGCGGTTTATCGATCGCCGCGCGGCCGTCGATATCGTCGGCTTCTCGGACCTGACTGCGGAGTTACGGGACCGCCTTCCCGAAGGGTACGAGCAGTGCGCTCACCTCGTCACCGAGGGGGCCGTCTATTCCTGTGGGGAGGCGATGGAACGCGCCTACGAACTCACTGGGTTGCCACCATCAGGCCTGTTACCGCTATTCCGGGAAATTCCCGGGTACGAGTTCGTTCGCGAGGGCGTTTATCGGATCGTCGCTGAGAATCGACCGCTGATCAGCCGGCTGCTCCCGTAGATCGTCCTCGAGAGTGGGTATTGCGCGTCAGCCGAGGCCCGTGCGGACGTAATACCGAGTTTGGACTTCCGGGACGAGTTCAGGGCCTCGAGCGTCCGGATGATGAGATCGGTCTCGAGTGGCGCCGTGAGATCGAAATCCAGCGCGAAGAGAGAAACAGTACCGCCGCCGATCGAGGCCGGCGAGCGGGCGATGGCTGATCTCGCTCGAGAGAATTCAAGCGGTTTCAGTCGGCGCCGAATCAGCGGTCACTCCTCCCTGAGGAACATCGTTTCAAACCGGTGGACGCTCTCGTCCGTCCCCCCGATGACGACCTCGTCGTCCGGTTCGAATTCGAAGGTGGCGGGATCGAACTCCGCGATCGTCTCCCCGTCGCGAACGACAACGAGGACGATGCTTCCGGTCTCGGATCGGATGTCGGCCTCGGCAAGCGTTTGGCCCGCCAGCCGTCCGACGGGCAACTTGACGACGTCGATCTGTTTGTCCACTGCCAACACCGACTCGTCCTCGAATATCGTCGATGCCAGCATTCGACCGCTGACCGTCGCCAGAGACTGGACGTATGCCGCGCCTGCCCGGTAGAGTTTACCCTCGCTCTCCGGTTCGTTCGCCCGCACGATCACGTCGACGTCTGGGTTCAGATCGCTGACGATCAGCGTCGTGAAAATCGCCGTCGTGTCGTCGTTGAGGGTGACTATCACGGCCGATGCGCCGTCGACGCCGGCCTCGCGAAAGATGTCCGGGTCCCTGGCGTCTCCCACGACGTCGACACCCTCCTTCTCCTCTCGATCGATTACGGTTACGTCCGAATTCGTGTCGGCGAGGGCGTCAGCAGCGGTCGACCCTGCCTCGCCGTACCCGGCTATGAGGACGCGCTGGGACGAAAATGATTGGACGGACGACGTCGCTTCCTCGCGTAGGGCCGCGATCTGCTCCGGTTCGCCGGCGACCAACAGTCGAACGTCGTCGTCCAGTTCCATGGCCGGATCGAGCGGACTTTCGAACTGCCCGTCGATCCACACGCCGACGACGTCGACACCGAACCGTTCCCGAAGCTGCGCCTCCTCGGCGGTCCGGTTACAGAGGTTACTCCCCGCCTCAATGGAGAGTTCGACCAGCTCCAGATCATTCCCGAGTTCAACAGCGTCATCAATCACTGTCGTGACGGCCGTCGGGACTTGGTGAGCGAGGCTCTCTCCTAAGAGTTGTCGGGGAGACAGGACGTCGTCAGCACCTGCGATCCGGTGGTACTCATCGAGTGTCACGTCTTCGACAAGCGTTACGATCCGGACGTCCGGGTTTACCTCCTTCGCGGAGAGGACGATACTCGCGTTGGTGTCGTCGGCGGCATCGGCCACGACGGCCGTCGCCCGCTTGACGCCCGCGTTCTCAAGTGCCTCGGTCGACTCGGGATCGCCGTGAACGATCCGATACTCGTCCTCATGGAGGGCCGTCGCCCGTTCGCCGTCGGGTTCGACGATCACGTATTCCCGACCCCGAGATTCGAGTTCCGAGATGAACGCTTCGCCGCGCGGAGAGTACTCACAGATGATGACGTGATCCTCCAGATTCGTCGCCATTGGCACCGACGGCGCGAGCGCGTTCCGGAGCCACGGAACTGCGAACACGTCCGCGGCGGTGAGAATGAGCCCGATTCCGGCGAGTTGCACCCCGATCATCAACAGGTTCATCTGCGGCGTCCGCCACGGCGCATCCTCGCCGTATCCCGTCGTCGTGTACGTCTGAAAGACAATCTGGAGGGATCGATACAGCGGCTGCGGGCGGTCTTCCCACGCGGTCATGCCGTAGTTGTACAGGAGCGTAAAGAAGACGGTCGATACGGCAACCAGTACGAAGTAGTAAACGGGACGACGAGATTTCCACAGCGACATACGTCTATTACCCAGAGCCGACGTGTTGAACCCAGATCCGACGTGTTGAGCGTATTGGATGATCGGAACGGTTGACTATCTCCTACGGGACATCGTCAGCTACCCGCGAGTAGCATCGATCCGTAGCCGAGTCCGAACGCAAGAACGAACGATCCGACCCAGGCGACGACGGTGACTCCTAGCTTTCGGGGGCTGATACCGTTCCCGCCAGCGACCGCGAACCCGCTGCCGACGATGGCACTCACGATTATCTCGTTGAACGAGACCGGCACCCCTAGCAGGACCGCGGTCTGTGCGATGAGAAACGAGGGGACGAGCGTCGAGATCGATCGGCGCGGCCCCAGCGACGCGTACTCCTGGGAGATCGACTTGATCATCCGGGGTGCACTCGTCCAGGAGCCGACGAGGATCCCGACACCGCCGCCGAGCAGGACCGCGATCGGCGACACCGTCGGCAGATCCTCGAGCAGCGGGAACAGCGGCCCGACGGCTAGCCCGACCTGACTCGCTCCCGCCGAGAAAGCCACGAGCGCCCCGAGTGATAGCAGGAACCGTCGCAGTCCGCCAGCCTGATCACGCCTGACATCCCAGCGGACGATGGCCGCGGTGAGCGCCCCGAACCCGAGCGAGATCGCGATCGTTGCGATGGCACCGTCGACGGAAACCAGAGTGGTCCCGGCAGCGGCGAGCGTTCCCCCGATCGATGAGAGAAACACAAACTCGAGATTCGCGACGACGGTGCCGACGATTCCAGCGAGTATTGGAATGCTGACGTCTTCGGGAACGTCTGGTCGCGGAAGGACGCTCGCGATTCCGTAGGCGATGCCCCCGCCGACGAACGGCGTGAGCACCCAGACTGCGCCGATTTCGGCGTACTTCTCCCAGGCTGGATCGCCGCCGAGTGCGAAGCCGACGCCGATGACCGATCCAGTCACGGTGAACGCGGTCGCGATCGGATACCCGGTGTAGATGCCGATCGTCATCAGTCCGGCGCCGATCAGCAAGACGACGATGACACCGACAACCGGGAGGCTGATTCCCTCGACGAGGCCGTTGCCGACGGCTTCGGAGACGTTCCCACCCTGGGTCACTGCACCGGCGAAGCCGAGAATTCCAACGAAAAACGCTGCACGCATCGTCGGAATCGCGTTCGCGCCGACGGCTGGTGCGAAGGGCGTCGCGCCGCTCGAGCCGGCACCGATCACCCAGGCCATGAACAGGCTCGCGACGGCAGCGGTGGCGAATAGTAGTATCGTTGTGGGTTCCATTAGTGTCTGAAAAGCTGTGTCACAGTTTTTGAAATTCGAGCGGCGTTAGTCGGCACCTGCCGGTGCAGTTTCGGCCGCGGTGCGCTTGCTACGCCAGACCCCCTGCAGGTAGGCGCCGGCGAACATGCCAACGAGCGCCCACAGGATGGTGACGTTCCCGATCCCGAGGCTGGCGTAGGCCGCACCGGGGCAGATCCCCGACAGACCCCAGCCGACGCCGAAGATCCCGCCGCCGATCAGGACGTTTCGGTCGAACGGCTTTAGCCGACGACCGTACACGTCGCCCGTCAGCGGTGCGATATCGCGTATCCGGGGCATGACCGCGAAGGCAATTCCGGAGACGATCGCGGCGCCGAACATGACGAACGGCAGGCCGAAGTCGTCGAACTGGAGGAAGTCCAGTACGACTTCCGGCCGGGCCATGTGGCTATAGGCGAGGCCGAAGCCGAAGATGAGGCCGCCGAGGAGGATCAGCGGCATGAACAGGGGATGACGATTTCTACTCATCTTACGGACTCACCCCCATGGTCTGCACGAACTGGGCAGTCACGATCGCGACCGTCAGGAACGTGATCACGCCGACGATCGACGTCCGGGAGGCCGAGCCGACGCCGCAGACGCCGTGGCCCGACGTACAGCCCTTCCCGATGCGCGTCCCGATCCCGACGAGGACGCCGCCGAGCAGCAGTCGCCAGGGCTGGACGTCCGTCGTCCACGCTCCGCCTTGCCAGACGACGGCGTAGACCGCCCCTCCCAGGATGATTCCCAGCGTGAACACGACGCGCCAGTCCCGGGAGGCACGGTACTGCTTGAACCGCGACTGATCCGAGACGTACGACAGCGTCGACTCGAGGAACGTGCTCGCGCCCGCGGCGATTCCCGTCCCAAGGTAGATGACGACCGCGCCGAGGCCGACGAGCAGTCCACCGATAGCGTACCGGGAGATTCCGTTTGGAAACGGCTCGGCGGGCACTACCTGGCCCAAGGCGACGAGTTCGGCGAGCATTGCGATTTCGATCACAGTGATTAGTCACCCGCCAGCGATTCCTGGCTGGCCGCGCAGTTGTTCGGGCCGAGCTCGAGTTCGAACGCTTCCTCGTCGTCGGCCGCCTGCTGCCCGAGGTTCGTGGGAATGATGTCCTCGTAGTTGGCCGGACGGGGCGGCATGTCCGAGAGGATCAGCTCGACGAACTCGTCTTCGTCCATCGTCAGGGCATCCATCTCTTCCTTGAGCTGGCCGATCGGTGCCGTGTAGGTGCCGTCGTTGGCGGGCTCGGCGGCGTCGCTGAAGTGAGCGCCGCCGATGAGCGTGTCGTTGGGCAGGGTTAGCACGCGCTCCTGCAGCGTCTCGTAGAGCTGTCGCGCGGCGTCTTCCGCGCCCTCGTCGCCCTCCTCTAAGTCGGGGCGGGCGACGCTCTCGACGAACAGCCCGTCACCCGTTGCCAGCAGTTCGCCGTCGATCAGGTACGAGGTCATCCCGGAGGTGTGACCGGGCGTGTAGACGGTCTCAATGGTGGCGTCACCGACTTCGAACTCGTCGCCATCCGCTGCGAGAGTCATCTCGTCGGCGTAAGTGACGCCGCGGTCGACCGCCGCCTCGGGGATGACGCCGTCGACGCCCTCGTTGTCGAGCGCACGAACCCCCGAGATGTGATCCGCGTGGACGTGCGTGTCAATTGCGTACTGGAGGTCTGCACCGACCTCGTCGGCGTCCTGCCGAGCTTGCGAGGCAGGGCTCGCGGAACCCAGTTCCGCGGTGTCCTCGAGGTATCTAGCGGTGAACGCGCGCAGCGGGTCGATCACGGCCGCCTCGCCGCCGTCGACGATGAGGTAGCCGAGACAGCCACTCGAGGGACGCTGGTACTGGTAGAGCGTCCCGCTCCCGTCGTAGCGCTCGACTTCGACGCGCTCATAGATACGCGCCCAGCCGTTCATCCCGTCCTCGAGGTGATCGACGTCGTAGCCCCGCTCTTTCAGCGTCGCGGCGACGTATTCGCTGGAGCTGCCCTTCGCACAGAGGGTTGTAATTTCGCGGTCGTCGGGAATCTGTGCAAGAACGTCGTCGTCAACTTCGTCGTCCAGGAACTCGAAGTACGGGATGTTGATTGATTCGACAGTCTCACCGTCGATTTTCCACTCGTCGTACTCCGATTCCATGCGGGTATCGAGGAGCGTGACGTCCTCGCCCGCGTCGATTCGGTCCTTCAGCTCGTCTGGGCTGACTGATTCGATCTCGACGTCCGGCATTGGAAGATCCATGTCGTCCATGTTGTACAGTTCCCAATATCGGCTACTGGCACTTAAGGGTTTGTGTAGTATTTCCTATTGCACACAATACAGGCTCGATCAAATTCAGCTATAAACCTTGTTATACGCGCATATGGGCGATATAAACTAGTTATTTGGACTCAGAAGGAGAAGGAGATGTTTGTGTATTGCACAATAATAGATAGCCTTTTATGAGAGCGAGCAATATTGTGTGATAGCTCCAATACAGAGCACAAAACAAACCATGAGTTCAGAATACCAGACCACGGAGACGCTGGACGTGAAAGGACAGTCTTGCCCGATGCCCATCGTGAAGACCAAGCAAGCGATCGACGATCTCGAGGCCGGCGATGTTCTCGAGGTCGTCGCGACGGACTCGGGCAGCATGAGCGATATCCAAGGGTGGGCCGAAGGCACCAATGGTGTCGAACTCCTCGAGCAGGTCGAGGACGGCGATCTCTACACCCACTACGTGAAGAAGACGAAATAATGAGCACGGACAACCAAACGACGTCAGTCGACGACACCGATCCCGAGACCGACGCCGCCGAGCTGCAGGCGCTGCGCGAGCGCGTCGAGGAACTTGAAGCGTCGATCGCAGCGGGAGACACGAGCGACGATCAGAAGAAGATGACCATCGTCGCGACGCAGGGCAGCTTCGACATGGCGTACCCGCCGTTGATCCTCGCGAGCACGGCGGCCGCCTTCGGCTGGGATGTCGTCGTCTTCCACACGTTCTGGGGACTCGACATCCTCCACGAGGAAAAGTCGAAGGACCTCAAGCTGAGCGCCGTCGGCAACCCAAACATGCCGGTCCCGAACGCCATCGCTGCACTCCCCGGCATGGACACGATGGCCACGAAGATGATGCAGAAGAAAATCGACGACAACGGGACTGCCACCATCGAGGAGTTGATCGACCTCTCGCTCGAGAGCGGCGTCGACCTGCAGGCGTGCCAGATGACGATCGAGTTGATGGACTACGACAAGGACGACTTCCACGACGGTGTCACCACCGGCGTCGGAGCGGCCACCGCGCTACAACACATGGCCGAATCCGACATTCAGCTTCTGGTCTAGTCATGAACAACACCAGGTCCACGCTCTCGAAGCCGAGCCTACGCATCCTCGAGGATATCACTGACACAGAAGACATCTCCCCGGCTGATCTCGAGCAGTCGCTCAACGACATCGTGGACCCCACTGCGCTGAATCAGTTGTTCGAACCGACCGCTACTGACGACTCTGCCCGAGCGGGTGCGTTTCGTTCACGTGTCTAGGATACAATGTAATTCGGCTCGTTTGTTGTTTCCTTCGGGTTTGTCACAGCACTACTCAATCTCTATTAGGTTCGGGTGGTGTTCGTAGCGTTGTGCTAAATACAAGGTGTGTATAGGTTGCGAATTGGTACAGAATCGTTCGGCGTAGAAACGGTATCTAACTGTGCGAAGGGTATCATTGTCCGAGCGGAGAATCTAGGGGTAAGAAGATGGTCTCTAGAGTTCGAGAGGATCTCGATACAGCGATGCCCGGTCAGAGCCACTCCCCGCCCCAGCTGGTGCAGATAACTGAAGTGACTGCCAAACCCTCTCGGTCGGGTCGACAGACACAGGGAAGTGCTGGGAAACACCGATATTATACAGAAAGTGTGGCTGAATGAGCTGGGAAAACGGATGCTATCCCCGGCGTGTGGAAAATGGATAGTATTGCGTCATACGCGGAATCATACCGATCGTTGAATGGGGTACTGTCGTCGATCGACCGGTTTCTCCCTGCGTTGTCCGAGAGAGACGTGATCCAGTCACTCTCATTTAGGGGGCAACGTGAAACCCGTGAACGGTTCTATGCTGAGGAAGTGATCCAACAATGACCGATAACGGTAACGGACAAGTCGCATATAAAACGACAACTGTAGATGAATATGCGGAAGACGATGTTCCTCTTGAGGTCGATCCCGGGGACGGCACCCCGTTCGTCGTGATTCCGCGCGGTGGTGTACAGGAAGTGGGGCGAAGCTGCTATCAGCTTGAAACGAAGTTCGGTACCTATCTCGTTGATGCCGGACTCAATCAGGGTGATGGCGGTCAGTTCCCTGACTTCAGGGGGCTCGACGAAGGACAGATCGATGCTGTGTTTCTGACTCATGCACACATCGACCATATTGGAGCAGTTCCGGTGATTGAGAGCCGACATCTCCTCTCGCCTCGTGCACCAATTATTACGACCCGACCGACCGAAGCGCTTGCCAGCACTCTCCTAAAAGATTCATTGAAGATCCACAAAGAGCAGGCAGAGAAGCCAGGACGAGAACAGCTCTATACGGAAACGGACGTGAGAAAGGTGCTCGATAGGTTTGTTCCCCGAGGATATATCCGGGGCGATATTCAGGACTACGTCCCAAACCTCCCGGAACAGGAGACCCTGACGTTTGACTTCGGGAATTCTGCCCACCTTCTGGGAAGTGCCTGGATCGCCCTCGAGACATTGGGGTCCCGAGTCGTGTTCTCCGGGGATATCGGCGGCCGATCAAACCATCTACCCGATTTCGATGAGCCGCCCAAGGCAGACAGTCTATTCCTGGAGTCCACCTATGGTGGAACGGAAAACCATGACTCTGCAAGCGATATCCGAACTGATATTTATACTGATGCAATCTCTGCAGTACGGGATCAAGAACCGGTCCTGATCCCCAGTTTCGGCGTCGGCCGTTCACAGGAACTACTCTACATATTCAAGAACCGACTCCATCAGCTCGATAACGATACCCGGAGCCAGATCCAACTAATCTACGACGGGATGTCCGTCAGCTCCACAAACACCTACAATCAGCACGCCCACGGGGAATTCGCTTCTGAATCCATCCGAAACCTCCGGGTCAGCAACGGTGAGGACCAACCGTTCCTCCCGGAGTAGGCTGAAGCAGGATATCATATCGATCGGCAAGACGCTCTCGACAATGCGCGCACCCCCATCATTATCGCACCGTCCGGAATGCTATCAGGGGGCTGGGCCCCATCCTACCTCGTTGATTTCGCAGAACGCTATGATCAGGCGCACGTCTTCCTCTGTGGATTCCAGGCAGATGGGACTCCAGGCCGGCAACTAGAAGAGGCGATCGGCTCAGATGAAGAAACGATCGAGATAACTCTCTCGGCGTTCGGTCTCGGTGAGGGAGTGCCCGATAGGGATGAAGGAACGATCGTCAAGATCCCGACCGACTGGATTGCACGATATAGCGGTCTCTCTGCACATGGGGCGCGGGATACGCTCCGTGAGTTCGCGAGGTTGGTCTCGCCTGAGGAAATAACCCTCGTCCATGGTGAACCGGAACAACAGCGAGCTCTTGCCGCAAATCTCGCTGACAAAGTTGAAACCGTCTCCGGTATCCGGATCGGCGGCATGATGGAAGCCATTCCCGTTCGCCCGAGGACGGATGAAAAGACAGACTCTGCTCTCACTGATCGGCCGGCCACGAAACTTCTCGATGAAGCCGAGCACGAGTTGACCTTTGACGAAGCGTCGGCTGCCGCCGATCTGGACCGTTCCGATTTGGTAGATCGGATGGACTCCCTCGAGATGGCCCTTCGAACTATCGATGCCGAACTGGGTGTTGCTCGCCACGACAACCACCTCTCTCAAACAGAGATACGATCTATCGTCCGAGACGAAGTGAAGTCCATCTTCACCGAAGAGGGTCTTATCGACAACTGACCCTTGGCGAAAGTACGGTTCATAATCCAGCGGTTAGGAACTTGGTGGTGGTCGGTGATCCAGTTCTCTCCCGAGCGGATCTGAGGTCCGTGGCCCGTGTTAATTCGCCCCCTGATCGATAGAATGTGAGGAAGGGACTCGTAGAGAACTCGGTAATAAGCAGTAGGCCATCAGCTCGAACCAGGGGGACGCTCCAAAACCGTTTATAAACACGATGCCGATACACAAGCTATGGGTGATCGGCTTGACGAGATCGACAAGCGCATCCTCTACTATTTAGCGCAGGATGCACGAAACGTCTCAGCGATCAAATCGTCCACTTCTTGCGCGATCTCTTCGTCAACAGCAACGCCGAATTTTCCTTTGCCATGTATGTAACGCACTAAGAACGGCGTTCACCAAGTATACGGCGTTTTCAAGTCGTTAACGATGACTCATAAGACCATGTGAATCGTTCTATGACACCCTCTCAACCAGAGGGAAAACGAGGCGATTGTCCCTATGAAAACGGGAGCTCAATATCTTCTTCGTTGCTCACCCACTCGCCCTCAATGTAATTTTCTACTGATAACGGCTCTTCAGGGAAAGTCTGTTCGAGAGTAGATGACGACAGTTCCTCCGCCGACGCCGTATCTGCATCAGTGGTCTCTTCATTGTCGGTAGAGGCAATCTGGCGTTCAACAATGGTCCCATTGGCACCGACTGCGACGTGGTACATGTCTCCTCGGGAAACACCATTGAGTACTGCCTCAACAGGGGTTTTGAATCGTTGCCATTGTCCTGCGGATTGGCGCTCATATACTTTACCATTGTCGCCAGCTGCGAGTCCCTCAGATCCCTCACGAGCAACAGCTCGAATTGCCTCGCGCTCATCGTCAGCGACATGGGGAGTCCACCGGAAGCCATCGTACCGGTAGATGATGCCAGGCCCAGCGGCAACGTTCACGTCGTCTTCGGCTTGGCTTGCGATATCGAAAAACGAGCCACCAGCGAAGTCGATACCGATCTGTCCCCACGTCTCGCCCCCATCGTATGTTTCCGCGACGAACTGACTGGTGCTACAGACATGCCCCTGCTCCCGCGTGTTGAAATCAATTCCAGGAATCGTCGAGCCACCACCAGGCTTAATTACGTCATTATACTGGACGGCCCCGCTTTCCTGGCGGACACCTACGAGCAGCTCACCAGACCCGTTGACGAAATACAGGCGCTCATTCTCGTCGGCGTTCCCCCGCACAGCGCAGTCCTCCCATGTGCTTGTCATTTCCATCGGTGCGGAGTAGTTCGTCAGCGTCTGGGTCGTGACGTTGTATTCGCCAATGACGCCGCTTCCACCGACAAACCAGACAGCTTCGCCGTCGTCAGTCACATCAATCCCGGTTAGCCGCCGACTTCGAGCTTGGGGACCGTACTCGACGACGAGTTCCCAGCCGCCTTGAGTCCGGGCGGCAACATTGCCATTAGCCCCGCAAGCGAACGGACCTTGGGCAGTATTGACGGCGTCGTTGAATGTCGCCTCAGTAGGAGAGTCTGCTTCCTTCCAACCGTTGTCGGTCGATTCCTGCGTGGATGCCGCGCTGAATCCGGTGATCCCAACAACTGTCGTTGCTGCTCCTAAGCACATGAATTCACGGCGCGTATGATCAGTCATCGTCAATTACAATTCAATATATCGACTTATAATAATATTCGTGCTAGATTATAATTTGACATGAATGGCACTGTCTAGTCAACGATTCTGCACCTCCTCAACAGGCGTGCGGTTGTTGAGCGCCTGGTTTGGTCGCTGGAAATTATAGTAGTAGACGAAGGCGGCGAGCCAGCGCGCAGCGCTGGCTCTGCCGCCCATCCACGTCTGGTGAAATCGGTCGATCCGCATCGCAAGCGTCTGGAACCACTTTTCGATCAAGTTCCGGTCGACGTAGTCGAGGTGACCGCGTAGATCGCACCGCGCGAGCGCGGTCAAATAGCCCATCCCGTCCACGAGAAACGTCGTCTCCGAGAAGTCGTGTTTCTCGGCCAGCTGGCCGAGAAACTCGGCGGCTGGGTCCGTTCCTCGCCGTTCTAAGACGACCGCACCGAGCAGTAGCTTCGTCTCGACGTCGATTGCGGCGTACAGCCAGTGCTGCTCGGTGCCGATTTTCACTGCGGTTTCATCGACCGCGACCCGCGACGGCTCTGCCGTCGGCGGGTCTGGGACGGTTTCCGCAGTGCGGTGAACCCACTGCCACACCGCCTGATGTGACCGGATCACGCCGAACTGCTCCAGCGCGGCGGCTGTTTCACGAAGCGAAATTCCCGTCGAGTGAAGCCGCACCGCGAGCGCCCTCAGAGCGCTCGCGGTGCTCTCGTCGTCCCAACACGCAAGCGGATTCGGCTCCAGAGAGACGGTAAACAGTTCTTGAGCGGCCATGGCATCCGTCTCTAAGAACTGTCCGCTCTTTGGCTAGACAGTGCCGGCGATGCCTAACTATCAGAAGTGCGACGGCATCGTCTCGATGGCACTGTCTAGTTGAGCCAGTTTGAGAAACGAGCAGGTCGTTGAGTGAATTGGATAGAACGCTCTCAGACCTGCTCAGAGAGGTCTATGAGGCGGATTTAGAAGAATTTTGGGAGAACGAGCGGACGGCGACGCCCGTTAGGGCGTTCGCCGTCCGCCTCCACCAGACCGGTTGTTCGCTTCGAGGGACAATAACGATTCTCGCTGAATTAGGGATTGAACTGCCTCATGGAACGGTCTGGAGTTGGATACATCGGCTGGCTGACAGCGGACGCGACCCGCCAACGGAGACCCCGTCGGGGTCGCTGTTGACGAAACCGCTGTCAAAATCAACGGCGAGTGGTATTGGGTGTATGCTGCAATAGATATTGGGTCAAAGTTGATTCTCGACGTCGCGTTATTTGGTCGGAACGGCACTGATCCGGCGGCTGCATTTCTCCAGAAACTCCGCGAGAAACACGATCTCTTCGAGGCTGAATTTCTCGTTGACCAATTCGGCTATCGGACAGCTCTCTCGCGGTTAGAATCGAGCGATCGGGTCAACTATACCGACCGAAACCTTATCGAAAGGTAGTTTCATACCCTCAAAATTCGCGTTGACCGTTTCCATAACTCGTGGGTGGGCAGTCGGGCGAGTGTTCGCGAGCCTCTCGCTGGGCCTGCTGTTCGAGTTCACCTGCCCGTTGAGAGTGCTCGTCACCGATTTCGTCGACGATGGCGTTATCGATCGTGAAGCGCTTGCCACGGTGATCAACCTGTTCGAGCATCAGTATGCGTCCTCTTGAGAAGCGTCTCGAGCGTCCGCCCGCAAGTGATCGTATCGGACTTCACACTTGTCTGAACAGAACCGTCCGGTGTATCCTGCTTGATCGCGGGCGAGTCTCGTACAGGTCGGCAGTCGGCACTCATTGCGGTCGGTCATCTGGCGATACCTCGATTCAGAAACCGAGTCGTCTCACTGTCTGGCGACGCTGGTACTCCATCAACTATATTCATGGATTGCTGCGATGGCTCTGTTCGAGCCCCCGCACCCCTTCTGGGGCGATAAACTGTCTCGAGCAACGACTCAGTCGCCCATCGTCAGTGACTGAATGTCCCATCCGGAGCGGGAACCAGCCCGGTGTGGATCTCGAGATCGAGACGCCGAAGATGCTTGCAGCCATCGTCTGGCTGGCGCTTCTCGAAGTCCGGACAGGTGCACGTCTCTCCCTCGATGTCGACCTCGTAGGTATGTCCACTCTCACTCACAACCTCGTAGCGAGCGCCCGCTGTGGCAAAGCGGACGTCCATGTCCTCACTCAGTGCACGGCGAGTTCGTGGGTCGTCGATCGAGTAGCCACCTTCCTCGAGTGGGGTCGATGGTGCTGGTGTTTCACACTGGTCTCTGAACTTGTCGCGACGATTGCGTTCTTGGCCACAATTCCGGCAGCGCCAGTAGCGTGTACGATACTCGTAGCCATCGGTGAGATCGATCTCGTATGGTGTTGGTTCCCTGCCTGGTAACCACTTGTCAATGGCGATGAGTTCGTGCCCGTTCAGTCGAGCGACGCCACCGGAATACCTCTGCTCTCGGTCAGTGGTGTCGCCGCGATCGTGGTGGTGCTCCTGCTGCTCGTGATGGATTGGTCGATCTATACTCATGGGTACTCTCGAGGCACACGTCGTCGCGCCTCACCCGTCAGGCGCGAAAAGGCAACTCAGATTTTAGGTCAGGGAATCGGTTGTGAGGAGATAATTCTGAGTAGGATCGCAGTCTCCGTTTGTTCGAAGGTGTCCCCCGAGACTGGTTGGTTCCTCACGGAGTCAGCCCTGTCCCCCGCTGAGGAATACTCTTAAGCAAGCCGATAGCAAAGAGTGGAGTACAACGTCGAGATGACCGATCTCTCTGATCCACAGCCACCGCTTCCAGAGTGGATCTTGGACACGTACGATGTCCTTTGTACTCACAGTCTCAACTTGGCTGAGCAGGAAGACGTCCAGTCGATCCCTCGAGAGCAAGCGCTCGAGGTTCTCCACAGTACTGATGAATTGGCCCTTGAACCCGAGGATGCGACCCATGCACTTACCCGGTTGATTGAGCGAGGCTACTTTTACGAGGTTGACGGCGACCTTCGGGTGACGACGCCGGAAGACTAACTCACGCTCTTCGAAGCACAATACTGGATTTGGAACGTAATCGCATCTCGGTTTCCGTGATCGTTCCTTCACCGATATCCGCTGGATCGGTAGAAACTACTCGCCTTCGCGTTGATTATGACAAGAAGGAGTCATAGAAGAGTTCTCATGCTCTCTGTGCGGGCACCCGACGAATGATAAGTATAGGCGAACAATGGAACGCTGTAAAGTGCCCTCTGACAAGTCACTGCCAATACCTATATGATAAATAATATCTACGATGTCACTCATCGGCTGCGGTGGTGATGATACGCTATTAGTTATGGTTCTGTGATTCAGCTAATGGGATTAAAGGGGATTCAATACCTCTGGAGTGATGCGCCCTGTTAGGTGTCCGTATGGCAAAAGCGCATCTGTTGAATGAGGACCTGATGCAGTCAGTTGGTACTGAACGGGGTAAACGTGGCCGGGAGTTGTCACCCCCTTTGTATGGCGTGGTCAAAGTACCAACGTCATGCGATTCAGACATACGGGGTGAGAAATGAGCTTGATCGCTGAGTTCAGCATTGTCTCTCCGCTAATGAGAGAAACAGAAGCAGTCCCAGAGATGGTGTTACACACTGAGGACATACATATGACGCAGGCGGGGGAGGAGAAACACATCTTCTGGGCTTCTGGTGACGATTTCAGCACCTTCGAATCAGCACTCCAAGCCGACCCTACCACCAAAGAGTATGCCTGTCTCACTGAACTCGACGACCGACGTTTATATCGTGTGACGTACCCCGAAGACGCTGTACAGGAGTCATTGTATCCAAAAGCGACTAAGCATGATATAGTGTATCTCGATATTACAACCACACATGAGGAGTCCCGCTTTCGTGTTCGCATCCCAACTCTGGAAGCACTAAAAGAATATCGTGAAGCCTGTGAAGAGGAAGGGATTTCGTTTCACCTTCACCGTCTCTATCAGGAACAGCCTGATGACCCGGCTGAACGGTTCGAATTGACTCCTGCTCAGCATGACGTACTCGTTCGAGCACATGAACGTGGCTACTTTAACGAGCCACGCTGCATCACACTCGAAGAGTTGGCAGAGGAGGTCGAGGTTACCTCGTCTGCACTTGGGCGGCGGCTGCGGCGAGCACTAGACACACTCGTTGAACAGACGGTCCGTTCAGATGCCGACGTTGTCACTGATACAGAACGATAGCGCATACCCGCGTCTTCAGGCGCGGGTCGAGCGGTAGGCCTATCCGACCAACTGTCGTAGATGGCCGGAACGGATTTCCCTCAAAACTGTTTTAGTGTGGTGCGTCGTAGCATAGAGTGTGACGAATACCGTGAGATGCCGTTCCTGAACCACAAAGGATGGCGAACCAGCGGTGGTTCGCACGGCGATGACATGGTATTCGACGGGGCCTGTTTGACCGGGCCACAGCCCTATACAGGGGAGGAAACGAGAGTTCCCCCGGTATGCTGCCGGTTCCCCTTGAGTGCGGGCTGGAACCTCGAACGCCACACCCGGCGGAAATCAGATGGGCGGATTCCACGCCCTGAAGGGCGTGGAGGAGGTCAATAATCTCCATCTGAACAAGAGGGCACTTAAACACGTAGCTACTGACTACGGAGACTCACACGTATGGAGTGCTCAATAGGAAATAGATGTCAAGCACAGATTCCCCTGTCAAGTATACTTACAGTGAGGATGCCCCCGTCAGCCAAACAGTCATCGCTGCTGTTGCAGAAGCATCAAATCGTGATCCGATTGAGTTGGATCCGCTCTATGAATATATCGACCCTGATGCCCTGAACACTCTCTTTCATCCCCACTCCAGTGATGAGGCGGATCAAGACGAAGTGTATCTGGAATTTACCTATACAACGTATCGCGTCGCAGTGACCGCCAACTACGTTCATGTCTCTCAATTAGAAGGAGCGGAGAGCAGCAGTATAGTCGACCTGTGACACACTTCATGACAAATGAACAGCCAATTGATAACACTGAATCGCTTCGTTCCGCTCTCCAAGCGATCTTAGAAGAAGCAGCAACAAACGATGTCGAGATAGAAGGGAGCCTACGAATCCGAGCGACGGCTGATCATCCGAATTGGGAAATCCAGATTTGGAAACTCGAATGAGCGATAATTTCCAGTATTCATATCAATGAGGGAGGATGAGTGTGTCTGTACAGGAATACAAGCGGTGTCTGAACTGTGGCACGGTGGAAAGAGAGATAATTTATACGTACTGCGAGACCTGTGCGACGCCTCTCGTCGAGTCGTACAATTGTGGCGAACCGCAAGATTAAGTAAACGACTGTTTACAGCGATCAATACGCAGGTGTAGTGAACAGATAATTCATTTCGGTCGATGCGAAAGAAACGCCATGCGAATCGTTCTATGACTCCCTCACCTGCTGTTAGTCGTCCTCGAGCCACTCGTCCAGCTCGCCGAGCGCGCCGTCGACGACGACCAGGTGATCGTACTCGTCACCGAGGTCAGTAACTTCCTCATAGCCGAGGTCGTCGAGTACCCCCATTAAACGGCGAAGGGCCGCCTCTTCCACAACGACGAGATCGATATCTTTGGTCGTGTCCTTGAGAGACGGCTCGTGAAGTGACATTGCGCCACCTCCGATGAGATACGTATCAACGTCCGTCTGGAGGTGATCTGCGATTTCCTGGAGTTCGGTCTCGATATAATTACGACCGAATCGTTCACGAGAGCTCATACAGTGATCTCATAGTCTCTGGCCGTTTGTTTGAAGTCTTCCCATTTGGGCAATTGCTCAGTTGTTGTGGTTCCGTCTGTCTCTAAGTATTCGATGAGTTCATCGACGATAGCGCACAGATCGTTTGTTGCTTCGGGGAGATAGTGTTCAGCACGCTCCCGCAGTGCCGTTCGTTCGATGTCCTGTTGTTGCATCAATAAGAGGCAGTACATTCGGTACCGGGGGCCGTCATCGATCAGCAGTGTGTGACAGACTAATTCTGCGGGAGTGATCTCGGAGAGTCGATCCGTCCGGAAGTAGTGTCGCCGGTCCCTGGTGAGAAGCGGGACATCGAACGCTTCAAACAGGGCAGGCCCGGTCAAGTAAAATCCGTCGGCAGTAACGTCACTATCGCAGGCGAAAAGGAATTCGTCGTGTGTTTCCCAGAGAAAGTTAAGTCCACTTGCGTGTCGCTGTGCTTCACGACGATGTTTCTGGTGGAGCAGCCCTCGAGCAATCGGGGCCAACACTGCAAACGGATCATTGAGACGATACTGGGACTTCGATTTTCCAATGACACCAACGTGCTGAAAGTCATCTAACCGACGGTATATCGTCGCCTGACTAACACCACTCAGTTCGGCTAACTCGGTTGCGGTCCGCCCTTGATCGAGATAATAGAGCACGAGTAGCCCAGCGCCAGCAATGAGATCGGGTAGATCCATGTGGCTATATTCCGTGAGAAGCCCCTCGAGTTGCTCGATTGGTTCGATATCCGTAGGAGAAACCAACTTTTGTCGACCGCTTTGCTTGGTTTGGACGTACCCGTAGGCTTCTAATTCGGAGACAACACGTGAGGTGTGGCCAGCGCTCCAATCGAGTTGATCAGCGAGCGTACTGATACCCACTTCCGGCCCACCCCTCACTATAAGATATGATAATAGGCGAAAATGACTCTTTTCTACCATGTGGTCTCATATTACGCAAACAATTTATAAAACCCTTTCGTTATTTGAGACGATATGGCTGAAATCCAATAAGTGAGGTTCCAAACATTACTGATAGCTCACCTATACAATAGCTAGACGCTTTATGATGAAAACAGTTGACACCAAGGGTGATATCACCGACGGTATCGAGGCGCTTGGTCGGGGCGACGTGAACCCCTTATTCCGTACATTCCTCGATGGTAGCAAGCACGAGGGGCAGAACTCGGAGAGGATGAAACCGATTCTCGCCTGGATGATGAGATGGTGGCATCAACGTTTGAACGTTGTCTGACCCACTGTCTGATACTTTAATTTCTTCCGTGTCAGGGAGATGTGTCCATCGGAGGAGTGGAGATGCACCGTTTGCCCGATTCGTCTGATACGTGATGATGAAATCCTTTGTCTCGTACCATCGAACCTCGAGAATGCCAGGTGCTGTCGGCGAACCTCGGTCACTAACAGTTGCACGTACCAGACGCGGATGAGATCGGTGTGGCTCGAGGCTGACGTTCTCGATCCCCTCACGACGACTCAGAAAGCGGTGAATCACTTGCAGGGATTCCCTATCCGGATTGGTGTCCCAGCGCTTGATCGTCGGGACGTGGTTCGTGGTCGTCATTGCGACTCGAATGATGCATGGTCATTGGTATGGGTCTCAACGAACGCCGATATCAGACGACCGTCGTTCTGTTGGAGCTGGCGTGCTGCTTCGTAGAGGCGGATATTCCGTTGAATACCGTTCCATGTACCGATCGCCTGCATCAGTTCATGTGTTGGCCGATCACTGTCTGATCTGTATACCGAGGCGGTATCCGGTCCTTCGACGCCGAATTCTTCTTTTAGTTCGGCTTCTTTCGCTTCCAGCTCACGCACCTGCTCGACGAGATCCTGGACCGAGTGACCTTCCGCGATCTGGGTTACCTCCCGCCATTCTAGGTACGCGTCGTTCCGACTGTCGCCATGGAACGGACAGTCACAGAATCCATCGCGAGCGACCGTGACGGCAGCGCCCACGACCCGGGTCGTGACGCCGAAGAACGGCTCCTCGAGACGCTTGCTGGATGAAAAGCGCGTAGTCAGGACTGAGTCGGCGTAATCGGCGTAGTCGGCGCAGAAAGAGGGGACACGCTACAGGTCAGAGGATGTTCCGGATCGCGCCACGTGCGAGCGTCGGAAGCTGGCCGACGATCGCGGGGAACGTGAGCCCGAGCTGTTCGGCCATCGACGACTGGTCGAAGTAGACCCTGAGGGACTCGATCCCGTCCTCGGAGACGGTAAAGACGTCGACACCCTCGAGTTCGACCGTGTTCCCCGTCGACGGAAGTCCGTTGAACGGCCCCGTGTGAGTTCCGTGCAGGGTCCACTCGAGGACGAACACGCCCTCGACGTCCGTCGACAGTAGATCGTGGTCGCCAAAGTGAACGTCCGGAAACCCTCTCACAGTCTCCACGACCCACTTACCAATCTCGGTACCCGTCCGCGGTTCGTCGAACGGCGGGGCGGTGACGGTTCCTCCGGGTGCGAACGCTGCCATCACCGCTTCCGGGTCGTGGTCGTCCCAGCCCTCTACGTAGCGGTTGCAGTATTCGTCCGTGTTAGTAGTTGCCACGGCCATGGTATCTATACGAGATGGATACATAAAATCCGTGTTAACGCCGAGAGCAAGCGCTCGAGGTTCTCTACAATATCGATGAATTGGCCCTTGAACCCGAGGACACAACCCATGCACTCACCCGGTTGCTCGAGCGAGGCTACTTTTACAAGGTTGACGGCGACCTTTGGGTGACGACGCCAGAAGACTAACTCGTGGACGCAGTTCGAAATGCCGTGCAATACTGGATTTGTAGTATAATCGTCTCTCGGTTTCCGTGATCGTTCCTTCACAGAATCCGCTGGATCGGTAGAAAACGGCTCGTCTTTGCGTTGTGGATCACGCCGATCCAAAATATGTGGCAGCGGTAGTCTCAATCGGCGTCGATGATTGAGTATTCCTCAGAGGTCAGGCGACGCGACTCGACAGCCACACGGCGCCGCGACATGCTCCATCGGACCGCGTGTGTGTACCAGAATCACCGCTTTCCCACAGTGCGGACACGATGGCAGCGACCAGTCTTCTTCCTCTCCTGACTGTGTCTTCTCGCTCATAGCCACCTCGAGCGGTGACTGTCGCGACCGACGGCTACTCGAGTGCGATACGACTCTCGTGCGGGACGTTTATATCCCGTTAGAAGTAAGCGAAACATGGCTTTCGAGCCTCGCGGCTGGAAGCCACGTCTCGGGTGCTAGAGACACCCGGGACATTTCAACGCATGCCCCCGCGACAAGGTGGAGCGCGGCTTCCATCTTGATTAATGATACCTAGTTACTTATAGCATTGGGATTAGCACTCGAGAGAAATAGTTTGGTACCCATCTTGCTCGGTGACTTTTTGCCGGTGTTCTGACCCTCATGCTATGATTTATATACGATCAGGAGGCCACTGTCGGCGATGTCTGAATCCGAATACAGAGATGATCTTCTCATCGCTGTCGCACTGACTGAGTTCAGCGTTCAGTACGAGCAGGCTGATCCTGAACTAGCTGAACATGCGTGGCAACTGGCTGCCACCCGTCTCATCAATCACGATATTCGGCCTGCTAGGGCTGTCGACGAACTCGAGATTGGAGCATCAAGAGAGTAACTGACCTGATTAGAGAATCTAATCTTAGCTATCAGAATTAATGAGAGCTGATGCTAAGTACAGGGAGCTCAGGTATCGATCGATCCGTTAAATCACTCGGCCTCTGTCAAGAAAGACGTGCGAGATACAGAGCGTCTATTCAGTAGAACGGTTCCGACAGTAGAGTACAGTTATCAGTATAGGCGGTGTGTATCTCTCTATGCCCGAAGAAGTGCTGTTCAAATCGGAAAGCGATCAGAGTCGAGAGGAGATTGCAGCGTATCTTCGCCGTGTAGCCGAGAAGTTGGAACAAGAGAACGCGATCACGCTAACATCGGGGGCCGAGTCCGTGACGATGGAGCCGCCAGCTCGCACGACGTTCGAGGTTAAAGCCGAACGTGAGGGGCCGACAGGTGGATCCGGTGAATTGAGTGTCGAGTTCGAACTCGAATGGGACGAGAACGGCAGTGAGGGAGACAGTGGGAACGGCCAACTAGAAATTGAGTAATAAACTAGTGCTCTGTATGGAGTACAATCGCTGAAACCGGGCACGAGCTGAGGATTCTAAATAAAGCCATTCGGCCTTGTTTAGACGCTAGCGAGAGGAGTTCTATGGCTAGATTGTGACCACTGAACGTGAGATGTGGTCGAGAGTTTGCTAACTGGACACTCGGTGTCGATTCTACACTCTCGGAAGAACGGCTGAGACGTCGACGTTTTTGAGAGGTGTTCTTGGACATCAACGACATTTCGGACAGTTATATCGCTACTCACGCACAACAGGATCTCTATCCCGCGAATTTTCGCGTCTAAACACGGCCAAGCCATTCCTTTCGAGTTACTCGCCGTGTCTAACTGTGATGACGGGAACCGGCGCTGAGCGGGCGGTCTTTTCAGCGACGCTCCCAAGTAGTATTCGATCACTTCCGCGCCTCCCAGTCGTTCCCATCACGACAGCGTGGATATCGTTCGATTCGATAGTGTCGAGTATCACCTCGATAGGGGATCCGTGTTCGACGTGCCGGACAGTGTTCGAAACGCCGCGTGTCTCCGCCTCGGACACAAGGTCGTCAACGGCATCGGCCCCAGCCTGTTCACTTTCCCCTCCCAAAATAGTTGAGCGAACGTCCAGACCAAGCGATGTATCGTCGACGACAGACAGTACGTGAACAGTCGCATCGAGAGCCGCTGCAAGTGAGAGGCCATGCTCGGCAGCATGAACTGCACTAGCACTCCCGTCGGTCGGTAGGAGGATGTTCTCGTAGGGGAACACCAATTGTTCATCGGGCTGCATCCGTGCCGTCAGAACGGGGACGGAAGACAGACGGATGACTTTCTCCGTGACGCTTCCGATGAGGTATCGTGACACCCCCTCCCGACCGTGCGTTGGCATTACGATCAAGTCGTAGTCGTATCGCTCAGCGTATTCGACGACCGTCGGCGCTGGGTTCCCTTGGACGACGTCAGAATCGTAGTTTACACCGAGTGTGTCCAGTGTCTTTTCCGCTTCTTCGACGACGCTCTCGCCTTCCTGAACAAGTGCGTCAACGACCTGTGTTTCGACGACTGTGACACTATCGCGTGTCGTATCCGCGACAAACAGAACGTGGATAGTGGCGTCGGCCCAGTGTGCGATCTCAGCAGCGTGATGTAGTGCCTCCGCAACACCATCGCTTCCATCGAACGGGAGTAGAATGTCCTCGTACATATGTATGACTGACTATGAGAACCACCGTCAAATGGTTTGTCACCCATTAGATTTCGGCTCACGCACACACATCACCGGGACTGGTATCGTTTGGGCGACCTCCATACCCACACTACCCGTCATGTATCGGTTGAAATCCGTTTCGCCATGCGTATCCACAATAGTGACCTGTGCCTGTACGAGATACGCGTGCTGTATCTCGTACGGCTATCGGAACACCTCGCTGAACTGGAAGAACTCTCAGTGGTCAGTACGCATATACACTTACCAGACTATTCATATCGATTAGGAATGAAATTTATATGGTACACAAACGGACAGAGGAGAACCAGATAGGCTCTCCTACTACGGACTCGGAAGGACCTGCACATCGGACTGCATCACGCAGAGACGAAACTCACCGACCGAGAATCTGACCTCGAGATCAGCGCCTGCTGAGTCGACGAGTTGCTCGAGCGCTTCGATGTCGATCACCCGTTGCAATTGGTACTCGTCATGACCGAGTCCCTGCTCTTCGAGTGCAGTGACGATCTCGAGGAGGAGATTTCGCTCATTCATCCACCATCACCTCGTCGACGACATCAACGATCTCCGCAGCTGTCGAACTGATCCGTTCGAGTCGGTCAAAGATCGCCTCTGGTTCGTCGCCCTCCCATGCAGCCAGATAGAACGCTGACCCGCTCGTATCCAGCCCGAAGTACCGCCCGACGATATAGCCGACTGCTTCAGCCTCGAGTTCGCGTTTCGAGCGGTCAGTCTCATTGCCGTCACCATGCAAGCGTGCGTGGGCGTATTCGTGGACGAGCGTCACAGCGAGAGCTGCGCTGTTCTCACGATTTCGGACCTCGATTAGTGGTTGTTCCGCAGGAGAGCGATACTGACAGATGCCTTTGGCGTCGCCATGAGTCCACTCCGTTGGGGAGACGACCTCTACATCTACGTCGAGTGATGAGGCCACCTCGAGAAGTACTGGGAGCAGTTCGCTGGCATCTCCACTCGCTTCGGTCTCGAGTTCGGGAAGTGGCTCTCCCTCAGTTTGGGAAATATCGAACACGGGTGCTGGCCAGAAGCCTACGAGCCCTTTTGACCACTCTTTGGGCGCTGTCTCGTCGTATCCGCAGTCGCTTCGGTCGTGGTACGACGGCGAGTTTTCACACTCGTGTTCGAGACGTATCCTGTGGCCCAAGACGATTCATTCCCCGTCCGCGTGGAAACCGGAGGGAGTTCCGATGAACGGACCGTCACTGCGTATGGGACAGAGTCATAGAATACGCTGACTGGACTACGTCACAGCTGCTGTTCAGGTGTCCGTGATTCTTGGAGTTCGAGGTGGTCGCTCTCCTGGATCTCCGCCAGCCGCATCTGGAAGTGTGATGGGCAGTAGTATTGCATCTGTTGCGCCCCATCGTCTGTGTCCTGAACGACGAGTTGGGCGGTGGCATCTCGGACACACGGCTGCCACCAGTCGCAGTGCATACGTGTCTTGACACCGTGATAGGTGATAATACAACAGGATGATGTTCGATATCTGCACCGCCATTTCTTACTGGTTGCGCCTGTATACTGGTATATGTCCCAAGGGGAGGAGAGCTACGAGGTCCGGGTGTATTCGAACATGGTACAGGTCGGTGAGAAGGAGACGTTCGGGGATGTCCGGAGCTGGACGTATGGTATCTCGGAGGATGCGCCGCCGGGTGCGGTGCACAAGGACGGCGATCGCAATGTGTTCGATGATGAGGACGTGGTTGCGGAGGAGTTGGGGACGCCGCTGATTGGCTGGGTGATCGTGTTTGAGGAGCCGCCGCTGGAGGACTACTCATACTACCGGTATCCGCAGTTTGAGGGCGAGTGAGCGACGGTCCCATTGATTCTCTTTTACTCCTGTAGAATTATGCGGGTTGTTCTCGTACCACGCGGTATGAGTACGGAAGAGCCACACTGGGTTGGTGTCCTGGAGCAGGATGCGGAGAATCCGGCAGTAGGCACGTTTCCAGCGACGGTCTCGACATCCGCGTTCGATGCGGTCACCTTCAACGATCTCATCTATTGGGGGTACTGGAAGGAGCGTGATTATCTGGTGGCGACACGGCACCTATCCGTGTACGATGGTGATCACCGATTCACGCAGCTCGGCCAGTCACTGCTCGATGGTGACGGGTCAACCACGTTGCCGCCACCGGTGATCGACCGGATCACACAGTGGGGAACAGAGCAGGTACACTGCCTCGGCGACCGATCGATTCCGATAGTATGCTTCCTGGTGTCGGACGAAGCGTACCGACTGGCGACAGAGCAATTCGAGGAGTGACCGGTTACGATGCCTTTCGAATCGTCATTGGGAACGATGCCGAGCAGATAATCCGCTGGGATCTCGTAGATGGACTATGGTCATACTTCTTGAATTCAGTATTGCTGCCGAAGACTTCGTTGTCGGCAGTATCCTTCAACAGGTGATTGGTGTCAAATCCGTCGAGCTCGAGCGGGTGATCCCGCTGGGGGAGCATCCGGTCCCTTTCCTGTGGGTGACAAGCGACGATCTCGATGAGTTTGAGAAGGGGGTGCTTTCACATCCGCTTGTGAAAACGGTCCATCAGCTGGAGCAGATCGGTGATCAAGGACTCTACCGCATCGAGTGGGCGGATAACCCTCCCAACAATCTGCTTGCAGGTATCCAGACCAGTGAGGGGACTCTCCTTGAGGCGTACGGCGATGAGAACTGGTATTTCCGTCTCCGGTTTCCGACTCACGATTTGGTCGGTGAGTTCTACAATTTCTGTATTGACCATAGTATTACAATCCATATTGAACGGGTGGTTCCGTTGGCTGAGATCGGTGGGCCAGGGCCTATAGTAACCGTTAGAACTTTCTACTCAGAGATTGTTGCTAAGCGTAGTGGATCATCTCGACGAAATCTCTGTCGAGGAATTGCAAGATGCCCTCGACAACGTGGAGGGGAAGAAGCCGACACAACGGCTCTTAGCGGCAATAGCGTTCAAAAACGGCGTTACACAGACTGAACTAGCCGAGTGGTACGACGTTCAGCGACGCACGATCTATAGCTGGCTCAAGCGACTCGACACCGACGAGTCGCTTGAGCAGGCTGTTACTGATGCTCACCGATCTGGGAGAAAACGAAAGCTCTCAGAAAAAGAGCAACAAGAATTCGAGGAAGTTGTCCACGACTCACCCGAGGAAGTTGGGGTTGACGCGCCGGCGTGGACGCCGGCGCTCGTCCAGCAGTATCTCGACGAGACCTACGATGTCGAGTACTCAATCCCGAGTTGCCGGCGGTTGCTGAACGAGGCGGGATTGAGCTACCAAAAACCACGCCGCACAGCCGCTGAAGCTGAGGCTGACGAACAAGAAACGTTCTACGACGAACTCAAAAAAAGCGGCGGGAGATGGACGCCACAGTAGTCTGTATCGACCAAACCAAGAAATCCGTGCAAGTTGAGCCGCGTGCCGCGTGGTTTCCGCGCGGCACGCGGCCCTCTGTCGAACTCTCTGGCCAACGCGACTGGACGTGTCTGCTGGGCGCGATCACCGAAAACGGTGATCGCTTTTTCTCCCGATTCACTGAGTACGTCACCGCCGAACACACGAAACATTTCATTTTAGCATTATGCAGAGAATTCGAAGGTAACTTGATTGTCGTCCTAGATGGTGCGCCATATTTTCAGGCGTCAGCCGTCACGGACCTGGCGGCCCGTGACGACCTCGCCTTCGTGACGTTACCGTCGTATTCGCCGGAACTGAATCCTGTCGAGGAGTGCTGGAGACAGCTTCAAGCGTCCCTTAGCAACCGCTTCTTTGATTCACTCGACGAGCTGACGACAGCGATTGATACAGCTCTCGACCAACTCTCAATCCCAAAGGTGAGTAACTATTTCTAACGTCTACTATATCTTTGATGTTACGCCTGAACAGCGGGAGGCCCTGTTGTTGGCGCTTGAACGAGGTTATTTCGATACACCGCGGAAAGTTACATTGACTGAACTCGCCGAGGAATTTGATATCTCGTCACAAGCACTCTCTGATCGGATTCGTCGAGGTGTTAAAGAAGTGCTCGTGAAGTCTTTGGCCGCAACAGGTGATGAATGAGACAAGAGGGGGATTTAACTATGCTGTTGCAGCAAGACGAAGTATCTCCCGGCGCACCGGTTTCAGTTGCAGGTAATGAGTGATGAGATTTCTGTTGATCCTGAAGCAGATCAATTGTTTGAATGTCTTGCCAGTTATCGTCGCCGGTTCGTGCTTCAGTTCCTTGCGGAAGAATCCAACCCGGCTACCGTAGATGAACTCACAACTGCTCTCTTCCGCTGGGAAGCAGACAGCGATGATCCATCGGATGCGCTCTTCGAGAACATCCAGATCTCTCTTTTTCACCACCATCTCCCGAAATTAGCTGAGGCCGGGCTCGTCATCGTTGCTGGCGAGCAGGTGTCCCTCGTAAACTGGTCTGTCCTCTCCGTGATCGAATCGATGGCGGAGTCCACCGGAGGTTCAGAGGAGAGTCGTGATGTGCAGCTGGAGTTTGAAGATCCTTCTGTAGAAGACCCTGGCGCTGATATTCTGTTAGTCGAAGATAATCTGGGGGATGTCCGGTTGATGAAAGAAGCGTTTTCTGACGCGCAGATTGCGAACTCGATCTATGTCGTCGGTGATGGGGAGGACGCCCTTGACTTCATCTATCATCGCGAGGAGTATACGGATGTACCGCGACCGGACCTCATCCTGCTCGACCTGAGTCTTCCCTGGATGAACGGCGATGAGGTTCTCGCTGAACTTAAAGACGACCGCGAGCTGAAACACATCCCAGGGCTGTGTTGAATCACTAGACAGCGGCGGAATGGTTCGCTAAATCGAAGGTCTTGAAGCGGGAGACTTCAGTTGTTCATGACCCAAATCTCCCGCTTCATTGGGGCAGTTGTGCCGATTGCTCAAAACGTTACTGGCGATGGAGACGAATCCGCCGCCCCGAAAGGTGGCGGCGGATTCACCGACTATGCCCTCGTTTCCCTGCATTGTCTGCGGATTTACCTCGATACGTCCTATCGAATGACGATCGATCTGCTGAAGGAAATGCCGCAAATAACAGGGGAGATCGGCCTTGATACGGCCGATCTCCCCGCACCATCTACGCTGTGTAAGGCGTTTGATCGGATCGAGATGAGCGTTTGTCGAGTGTTGCTGTGCCAGTCGGCGCAGCTACACGACCTCTCTGAGCACGCTGCGATCGACGCTACGTTCTATGAACGAGATCGTGCAAGCCGTCACTACTGTCAACGAACGAATTATCGCGTTCAGACGCTCAAAGTAACCAAACTCGTCGATACAGCAACGCAAGCTGTGCTTGATCTTCACTGCTCGACGACGTTAGAAGGCAGCGACGCAGATCTCTGTGAGCAGATCGCCCGCCGGAACGCGGGCGATCTGCGGTCTCTAGCCGCTGATAAGGGCTATGACAAGCAACAACTCCGCGAACGACTCCGTGAACTCGACATTCGCCCGCTGATCAAACACCGGATCTTCGCTCCGTACGATCACGCACACAACGCCCGCATTGATGAAGATCGGTACGCTCAGCGGTCAATGGCCGAAACCGTCAACTCAGCCGTCAAGCGCTCGCTCGGCTACGCCGTGCGAGCGCGTAGCTGGTATCGAGAGTTCCGTGAAATTTCTCTGATGTGTGTCGTCTACAACATCAAACGTGCCGTCAAACAGTGAAATCTACCGCCTTACAGCGATTCAACAGAGCCCATCCCAGTGATCGTGTTGACGGGGTCAAAAGCGGAGGAAGACATCATCAAATCCTACGATCTCAACGCGAACGCGTATCTTGCGAAACCAGTTGAACCAGATGATTTTATTGAACTTGTCAGCTCATTGAATCACTTCTGGCTTACGCTCGTTCGGTCGCCGCCTCACTCTCATGGCGATTAACTTCTGTGACTGGATCAGAAACTCTCGCTTCGAATGGTGGTCAAGGTAAAGGGTTCCTTCTTCTTAGGGTTCATCCATCTTTCACAAAACTGGTAAAAAGATCGGATTCCAGACAGTGTTCTGTGCCTGCGGCGGTACTAGCTGAGTCCGCGTTGTAATGCGGTGGAGCCGAGTTGGTTACTAACCGGCGAGGGACGCCATTGACCCGGTTATACTGCTTCGGTGACCTGGGACCTTTGTGAAATAGCGGGGGCAACCCGAGGCGCGAACCAATTGATCAACGGGTGCTATCCCAGATACTCGCGACTGGGACGCGGTTGCTAGCGCCGTGTTGCGCCAAAACCCGCCGAGGCACGGGCCATTTCGGCCCATGCTTCTGATCGATGGCTGGCTGTTGGTCATGGCTGTAACTGGCCAGATTCTCATTATAGGGAGTGAAGACCTATGAGGTAGTATATTCTGGCAAAGAAATGTCCGAGGTGTAAGAAGCGCAAGTTGAAGAAAGTAACTAGCAACTGGTCGTATACGTACTGTTTGGGACGGGAGAAGTGGATGCGAGATATGAAACAGAAGTGCTCGGGCTGCGGGCACGCTAAGGCTCTTAACGCGGATACTCGTGGTTTGAAGCCCTGGTCTTCGCGTTTCACGGATTCAGCTATCTAATCAAAGGCGTTTTCGTTAGCGGAATATATACTATGAATTCAGATAGAGTGGTTCTTTGAATATACTGTATTCAATGAAAAAAGATTCATGTCTTCTACTGTCCTCTATAGAGCATAGTAGAACTATGTCCGTTCAAGATCGGGATTTGAATGCTCCGACACAAGAGGAACGGCAACTATCCCGATTTCTACCGAAGAAGAGAAGTGAACTTAGAGATCTCTTCCAAAAAATCCCGCCTTATATTTTCTCAACAATCAATGGACTCCGTACAAGAGAATTCACCTACTTTACCGTATCTCTAAATAAAGGGTTAGTTCGTACCGGTATCTGCCTCTATCCTGGTGATACAGTCGAGATCTTGGCTGGCAAATCCAATCAAATCATACAGGACTGGCCATTTGGGGGATCGGTTACCGACTCTCCGGACCTCAACTACGCGTTCGTCCCTTTTGAGCGGTCAGTCAATGATGTTCCTTGGTTCGTATATGATGACGGAGTAGGGCGCGATCGACGGTTCCCAATTACGGTTGCCCATCGGGACGATCAGGTTCAAGGGGGAGAGGGCCAGTTTATTGACGGGACTGCGTTCCCGGCTTCCCCTCGGTTGAGTGGTGAGTGGCTCGGAGTTCGAGACCGATCAGACTCCGGTCCTGACAAATTTTTCTGGGACCTGGAGGAGAATCAGTCACCTCGGAAAGGGGCTGAACTATTCTTACATTCGTTTGAAGATAACCGTGTTTGGATCGCGGTGAAAGTTACGTACTCGTCTTTGTTCCTCGATATCTACCGTGGTGAACAGAGGGTGAAAGAGATTACGGGGGGATATGGCTCCGGTGTCATTGCCACGATTGCCGACAACTCTGATGCTCGCTTATCTATTGAGTATCCAACTGTATCATTTAATCCACGGCACCTGTTGTTTGATATGGCTGGAGGCCGTGTTCGTTCGCTACGATCTCATCTTTCTGGGGGGTGTGAGGGAAGTTTCGGTACCGAACGGTCTCCTACTCCGAGGCCGGTAGCCGGTGATTGTGCGATCACTTCGTCTGCAGTGTTCCAGGAATTGCCTATCGTGGTCAATATGTTGGGGCTGGAGCCGGTTGCGCGGATTCTTCAGTGGTATGGGATTGATACGATCGGTTCGTTTGGAAATGAGGCGTCTTCTGACGGGCGGTTGTATTGGCTAACTGGGGAGGGAAAAGTACCGGAGGGACCACCAGACTATTACTCTTTCAAGAAGTTTGGGTTTGCAACTATCCGTCAGTTTGAAGAGGTCATTCGTATATTTAGTCCGGATGACCTGAGAGTTATAGAAAGTACGGTGGGTGCTGCGAATGGTGGAACCGTTAACGAGTGGGCGCTTACTGATGGTAGAACGATTATCTGGCGGTTCACCGGGAGATATGAGGCGTATCGTGCTCAGGAGTTCATTGAAGAACATCGTTTGACGCATGTGTGCCGGTTGGCAGATGCTGTAGAACCGTTTTTCTATCTCCGGAAGTAAGGGGGTGTCTATCTCTGCTGGAGCAGGTTTTTAACCGCTATTCCTCTTGATGTTCTCTTCGGTTCTGTGTGGAAACCCGATTCTTTAATCCTTTGGTGCTTGCGATAAGATTCAGGAGTTATCGTTGGCGTATTTTACATCTGGATACCTCGCTGTGCACCTTGTCCAAACCTACGTTTTGCTGCCGTGTTGAATAGCGATCTAATCGGTTGATATCGCGGGTTAGAAAGGTGAAGTCGAAGAAATCGATTCTGTCCATGGAAGTCGATCTCCTCGACTTCGTTGAGCAGTGTCGCCACCTATAGTAGACATTAGAAGTAATTACTCACCCTAGGAATAGAGAGTTGGTCAAGAGCGGTGTCGATTGCTATTGTGAGTTCAGTAAGTGAATCAAAGAACCGATTGCTAAGATCCGCTTGGAGTTGTCTCCAGCACTCCTCGACTGGATTGAGTTCAGGAGAGTACGCCGGTAACGTGACAAAGGCGAGGTCGTCGCGGACCGCTAGGTCCGTGACGGCCGACGCCTGGAAGTACGGCGCACCATCTAGCACGATAATCAAATTGTCTTCGAACTCTTTGCATAACGCGAGAATGAAATGTTTTGTGTGTTCGGCGGTGACGTACTCTTCGAACCGGGAGAAAAAGCGATCACCGTCCTCGGTGATCGCGCCCAACAAACACGTCCAGTCGCGTTGTCCAGACAATTCGACGGATGGCCGCGTGCCGCGCGGAAACCACGCGGCACGCGGCTCAACTTGCACAGATTTCTTGGTTTGATCGATACAGACTACTGTGGCGTCCATCTCCCGCCGCTTTTTTTGAGTTCCTCGCGGAACGTTTCTTCCTCCTCAGCATCTGCTTCAGCGGCTGTACGGCGTGGTATTTGATAGCTCAATCCCGCTTCTTTGAGCAACCGCCGGCAGCTCGGGATTGAGTACTCGACATTGTAGGTTTCGTCGAGATACTGCTGGACGAGCGCCGGCGTCCACGCCGGCGCGTCAACTCCAACGTTCGCTGGTGATTCGTGGACAGTTTCTTCGAATTCTTTTTGCTCTTTTTCCGAGAGCTTTCGTTTTCTCCCAGATCGATGAGCATCAGTAACGGCCTGCTCAAGCGACTCGTCAGTGTCGAGTCGCGTGAGCCAACTGTAGATTGTTCGTCGGCCAGTGTCGTGCCACTCTGCTAGTTCGGTCTGTGTCACACCGTTTTTGTACGCAATTGCTGCTAGTAACCGCTGTGTCGGCTTGTTTCCCTCGACGTTGTCGAGAGCATCTTGAAGTTCTTCGACAGATATTTCGTCGAGATGGTCCATTAGTATACGCAACATTCCTTGGGCGGAAAGTTCTAACGGTTACTATAGCCAAACAAGCGTTGGGGAAGCACGCGGGCGAGCCCGCCAGCGGCGGGTTCGCCCGCTGGGTCCATGTCGTACTGCACTGTTTTCGACTCGAAGAGGGCCACAGCTACCGCGAAACGCCGAATCGACTGGAGTACATGACTGAGATTCGTGATATACTCGGCCTAGATCGGGACGATCTGCCGGAGTACACGACGATCTACAAGTCGTTCGACCGGCTGAAAATGTGGGTATGGCGGGCGTTGCTGCGCGTTTCCGCGCAGCAACACCCGCAGTCTGGCCACGCAGCACTCGACAGCACGTTCTTCGACCGACGTTCAGCCTCATCGTACTACCGCCAGCGGTCGGGAAGTACCGTTCAAACGCTGAAAGTGACGACATTAACCGACAGGGAGTCCCTTGCTGTTCTTGACGTCCATATCTCGGCCCGGTGGAAACACGATACGAAGACCGGGCCGCAGGTCGTCCGCGTTCCGGCGGACGACCTGCTGTCCGTCGCGGCGGACAAAGCGTTCCACAACTGGGTCACAAAATATGAGTTCTACGCGCTCGGTGTCGATCCACTCATTTTACAGCGTGGATCGAGACCGCTCACGGTAGGACATAACGCACTCATCCGGGCAAAAGGCTACTCTCAGCGCTGGATGGCTGAAACCTCGTACTCAACAACGAAGCGCTCGCTCGGCGATGCCGTGCGAGCGCTGGGCTGGTATCGACAGTTCCGTGAGATCGTCTTGATGTTCGCCCTCATCAACATTGAACCGCTGTGTGAATCGCTCTAACCATGACTCAGCATCTATTCAACACGGCAGTTCTATGACACCCTCTAGAACAGCAATTCAGTAGATATGCGTATGCACCAGTCAAGGGACACTAGACGACCGATGCAGCGAAAGTTTGTTCTCAGTGACCACCGCGAGGCCCCGACCGGGAATCACCCGGGCGTGGGCACCCCGGGTCCTGTCGGCGTTTCCTCATCGTCCCCATCACCACGATTGAGGATCGCGTCGCGAACGCGCTCGAACGGTGACTTGTCCGTGCGGATAGTAGGGCGATACATTGTATGTTCATGTTAGTTCTTGACACACTTGGGGCTTGTGGGAGCAACCGTTTGACGAAGGAGTTCGTAACAGACCAGCCGTCCATTCGGCTGGCCAGTGTCATTTGAGCGTGATAGATACGCGCTCTGTACTGACCATCACGGGGTAGAATTCATCACTTACTGAGGATTTCAACAGAGCCATATCTTCGAATTTTATAGTAGCAGTCTACCCTTTGTCACCAGTCCATTCATAATCTGTCCTCGGGTTACTCTCGCTCTCGACTCGAAACGTATTCTCCACCCGAAGTACTCGAACCAGCCGAAACGTAGCTGACAGACGTCAGCCGTGCGTCTGACGCATCCTGATGAGGATGCGAGTGTGTTCGTTTGAACATGCAACAGATTACGCTCCGACTCTCCGAGGACACGCTTGAATCCCTCGAGGATGCGGCTGAGGATGCGGGGCGATCACGAAGCGAACATACGAAGTGTAATCGAATCACGAGAGGATGCCGATGAAGTGCGCTCCGAATACGAAGAGAAGGTGGACGAACTTCGCACCGAACACGAAGCGGAGTTAGACGAACTTCGCACCGAACACGAACAGGAGGTGAACGAATTACGCCGGGATGTGAAGCGATTACGCAATGAGAAGCAGGCACTCATCGCCGATCGCGAAGAAAAACGGGAGCTGGTCAAGTACGTCGAAGACGAGCAATCCTACCGAGAAGCTCCGTTGACAACGAGACTCCGCTGGTGGGTGTGGGGCAAAAACTGAGCGTCACTTCGCGAAGAATTAGTATATATGGAGATAGTCAGTGACTGATACATAGTAGATACTAACCCGCCCGTTGGTGGTTACTTCTTAGCGCTCTATTCAGCGCTCATGCTAATATTCACGCCATATGCCGCAATAAAAGTGGCATTAGATGGTGAGCTGGGAGTAGCAGCAGTATTATTGGTCGGAGGAATCGTAATGTGGTATCTGTTTATAAAATGGGGGCTTCGTCTGAATCAAGAAGCACGTGACTTTCGCAGATGGCTTCGTGCTGAGCACCACTGGTTGTCGTCTCTTGGCGTGGTGACTCGACTAGGATTTCCTGCGCTTCTTGGGGTTGCTGTTTTGACCGACTTCATATTTTTCGACCCAGATCCTTTAGCACAGCTCATAGGAGTTCTCGGCGTGCTCGGAATCGCATCAATGTTCTCTGTATTTATTTCGGGTATAGGGAACACAATCAGAGGTCAACCAGATTCGTCAGAACCCACTCGAGCGCGACGTTCTTTAAGAGCGCTTATTATGACGCGAGAATTTTTCTCTCAGTACAGGGAGGCACCGCGTCGACACACCACCAGTCATCCCCTCACCCCCCCTCCCTGTTGAGGGGGACTTAAGCTACCTCGGTTACCACTTCCCGACGTAGCTTTTCAGTGCTATCGACAGGTCGAGGAGTCCCCGTTCTGCCTACACCTGACTCGTTAGAGTGTAACTTTATTACCCATGATAGTGTTGAATGGTAACATGGCGGGTGATCCATCGAACTGAATGATATCCCGACGCATTGTCCTGCACCGCCTACCATCATCCCGCCCAACCTACCCTTTCGATACGATAGATCCCGCTCGCGGAACCCGGTTCTCCCTGCTTGTACCCTACCTCGAGGACCGAGAACAGGGTTGTAGATGCGTCTATCCAGCCAAATACGGGAAAAGTAGACGTCTAAAGCAGGTCTTTCTTCTGAAGGTGCGCTTCGGTACTGAACCTTCTTACGAGTGGCAACGCCGTCGCGTCGGCGGCTGACCGCCGCCGACAGCGACGACTCTGCTCGATCTTCGGTCAGAACTACTATCAATCACTACCGGTCAGGATGAAACTGCGGCTTCAGCCCAAGTAAGTAGAGACGCTTTGTGAGGTACTGAGGATACGATTGGCAGCAATTACGTGAGGAAATGTGCAAAGGAGGTGTGAGACCGCTGATCAAACATCGTGAGTTTCGCTCCATCGAGCACCGCGACAAACTTACGAATCTCGTCTCTTAACCCGGATCAGCATGCCGAAGCTGACCAGGATAACGAGCAGGAGTATGACGAAAGCACTGGCATAGTAGGGGTTATCCAGGTTCAAGTCCCCACTTCCGCTCAGATAAGGGAAAAATAGGAAGAAGAGAGCTATAATGGACGACCAGATCGTGATTTTGATTGACTGCTCTTTGGAGATGTGTTCTGAGGTCATGGAAACTGTCAATGGTGGGAGAACTATTGTACTTTTCGGTGAGACCACGCTACTGGGAGCGTATCTCGTAGATATCGAGATCAGCGAGGTTTGGTCCGTGGAACCAGAGTTTTACGCCGCTCCCCTCGTTGTTCGCTGAGATGAGGGTTGCGCCGCCCCCCATGATGATGCCTGCACAGGCTGCAACCGCAGCTGCCCCTTGCCCCACGCCGGGGACGGCGTTTGCTATGACGGCAGCGACTTCGGACACAACCATGCCACCCAATAACTTGTTTCGGAGCTCGGTGGAGGTGCAATCGTCGAGCCAGAAGATGTGGCGCAGGCCCTGCCAGTGAAGTTTGTTCTTGTAATCGTTTTTCCCCTTACAATAGAGGGCGGAAACGGACTTTGACGAGTCCGCCGGGATAATTGTGACTTGGCCGTTCTGCTCTTCGAAACGGATTTCGCCGCTGTCTTTGGCTTCGTTGAAACCGTCGACAGCGTTTGCCAGATAGTTGTTCTCCCCCTGATCGGGGCCAACGTAGACGATGTCTCCGACGTCGTCGATCTCGTAGTACGTGTTCTGGGACTGAGATTCTGCTGCGCGAGAGCGTGAGGCCGCTAACGGGATGACAGAGAGGCTCCCGATGCCAGCCACCGATCGGATCATGTTTCGCCTTGTCTTTGAAGGATTGTTTTTAACGGCACTGTCTAGATAAGAGAAACCGCAATACGGGAAGGTGATGATGTGACAGTATCGGCTGTAAAATCACCATATTGGATCTGATATAGGGGACTCTGTTCCACGAGGAGCGACAATTCGGCTGCTTCAGCAAATTTCTCATAAGCAGTGACAATCTCAGATTTCACCGTGAATGCTGTAGCAGGCTCTGAAACGCTGCTATACGTCGGAATCGAGTAACTAGACAGTGCCTACAACGTCAATCGGGGTCGTTACCTAACCATCCGGTGTCTCGTGTGATTCCGTATTGTCTCCATTCACCCGTTACCACCTTTCTCGCGGCAACCTTGGAGAAGTTCTACACGGAACGTCTTGCCGCGGAAGCGTTTGGGGAGGAGGATGTGGGCGCTGTTGCCGCAGGCTTTGGCTTCCAGTGTCTCCCGCCACTGCTTCTCTTCGGCTACCAGTTCTGCCTGGAATGGTTTGCCGCGGAATCGTTTTGGTACCCGGATGTGTGCGCTGTTCCCGCACTGGTCTGCGTTCCGGGTCTCCACCCACTGCTCCGTCGCCATGAGTACATACTATGTAAGAACATTTAAATAAGTGATTCAGTCGCTTAGAACTCCGAACGTTTGTATATCCGTTCCCAGCGACTACTCTACAGCCTTTCCGTTACTATATCGCATCCTCAATAGGCGGTAAGTCTACTGCCAACACCAGACCGAAGACGAGTGTACTCTCGTATTCTATCGGTAGATTATCTTCGTAGGAGGAATACTTGCGACAGTTTCGCTACGCAACGTTCTGCTGTATTACCGTAAACTGCGGTGGCTCTCCGGTAATACCGAGTAGAAGAACAACAGTCTGTATTAACGTCTGAAACAGATGCCATAGCATGTTAATAACTAAAATTATGATCCTCTGTTGTCATCTGTGGCGATTACACCGCCATACTCCAGACGGAGGAGAAAACCATGATAGAGAGACGCAATGCACTCAAGCTCACCGCAGGTACACTACTCGGAAGTCAGTTTGGCACTGCGGCCGCAAAGAGTGATCAAGATAGGGCAAGGAACGACCAGGGCGAACAGCAGGACATCGGGATGTATGTCGCAATACCAACAGGTGAACAGCAGGTTCCGCCAGTCGAGACGGCGGCCCAGGGCGCAGCAGCATTTGCTGTCACCGAGGACAGGAGCGCAGTTCATTACGGGCTTGTTGTTCAGGCGATCGAAAACCTCACGCAGGCCCATATTCATCAGGGAAGTCCCAACGAGAACGGGCCAGTCGTTGCATGGCTATACCCGGGTCCTGAAGCACAAGAACCGATGCTGATAGAAGGACGACACGACGGCGCCGTCGCTGACGGCACGATCACAAGTGAGAACTTGACGGGACCGCTCGAAGGTGAGTCGATCGAGACGCTTCTGGAAGCGATGGCTACCGGCAACGCCTATGTTAATCTCCACACTGAGCAGAATCCAGCGGGCGAGATTCGTGGCCAGATTGCTCCCGCGATGGCAGTAGTTGAGAGTCTTGGGCTCGGACAACAGCCGACACCGACACAGGAAGAGGAGACACAACCCACTCCGGAAGAGAACATGACCGGGTGAGCTGGTAACCGGTCATCTCTAATCCACATGCAATTTTCACTGCACATCTTCTGGATCCGAACAGTCTGCCGTCCACTCCTTGACCGTCCCCGTTACTTCAGAGCACCCCCGACAGGCGGCGCGATGATGTTGACACAGTAGATAGAGGCCCAGTACACTCTAGTTAGAGTGTTAATCAGGCAGATAAACATCTAATACAGTTAGACAGAAAGCTATCAGCAGCCGGGCTCCACTGATCTCAACGAGTGTATGGAATAGTGGTCAGTGTCTGTATTCAAACCTTCCTGTTGGATATATTATAACTATTTATCCTTGCGAGTGGATTGCACGCATAGGGGGACAACTAATGGCAGCGACAGAAAAAACCAACGTCGAGATCGCGGAGGAACTATACGAGGCATTCAACCAGGGCGACATCGAGACATGCCTGGCCGGATTCGCCGACGACATCACGTGGACCGAACCCGAGGAATCACCGATGATCGGGGGACACACCATGGCCCAGATGCAGTCCTGGAAAATGTGTTTACGCCAATCGACGAGGAGTTCGACTCCTTCGAAGTAACTGTTGACTGATTCATCGACGGCGGCGACACCGTCGTGATGGAAGGTGCACACAGAGTCACCACAGCGGACGGTGATGTCATGGAGATTCCTGCCGTCCATGTCTCTGACATGGAGGACGGGAAGGTCAAGAAATTCACCGGCTACGAGGATACCGCACTCGCCCAGCAGCTGATGGACGAGTGATCTCCGTCACTTCATCCATCAACCATATTACAAATTTTCGGTTTTTCTCCATCGCCGAACGATCAGTACAGGCTAAGCACACATCGCTCAGTAGAGATGAGAGAATGACCAGTGGTAGGCCCAGAGTGTGATGATATGGGTGAAAACCATTCTTATAGGTCTGACGCACGTCTGACGATACACAGTGTGCGTCCGCTTTAACAAGCAGTGGACATCTCGTTGACGGCGTGCTGCCGTCCATTCCCGTGTTTTCCACGTGGTTCGCATACAGAACTCGCACTGGAACAAGCGAACCCCAATAATGGAACAACAGAACTCACTACACCCTAAGAAGAAGGACGAACTGCTGACTATACTTGCCAACCATCACCGACGTATTATCCTAAACTACTTCCAAAACTTGTCGGATAACGTAGCCTCAATCCAGGACCTTGCAGAGGAGATTATTGAGCAGGATAATGGAGGGAAAAAACAGGTTACTCTCCAACTCCTCCACTCGACCCTCCCTCGACTGGCAGATGTCGGTGCCATTGAGTACGACCAGAGGAGCAACACAGTCCGGTATCAGGGGCACTCTAAGTTAGAAATGATGATGGGTTCCATTGCGAATCTCTGACCAATAGCAGACATTCAAAGCAATAAGGTATGTTGTTGAAGGAGGCCGACGCTGACCGGTTTTCTTCTCTGTCCGGTCTCTCCTTCACGTGATAGGGTGTCCAGCCTTATCTTAACTCTGTAGAGGGAATTTGAATGAACGTCCAGTTTCACGAACTTATAGCATATATATGTGGTTTGGATGTCACGAGCAGTTCGCAGGTGTAGTGACCGGAAGCTCCACGAGATTAGATAGCTAAAGAAGAGAATTGCTATAGAGCCCTTTGATCTGAAGCTCGGTCTTCACAGAAGATCAGAAACGTACTGGTCTTCCCAGTCGCGTCGGGCCTTGATCTCGCGGGTTCCTCGTCGCGTCACCGAGTACACGTTCGTCCGGCGGTCGGCCTGCTCCTTTTCGAGAAGTCCTTTATCAACGAGTTCGTCCAGATTCGGGTAGAGTCGGCCGTGATGGATCTCCTTCTCGTAGTAGTCCTCAAGTTCTTCCTTGAGCGCGAGGCCGTGCGGTTCATCCAGTCCCGCAGTTACGTACAGGAGATCTCGCTGGAAACCGGTCAAATCGTACATATCAGACCTCATGGTGATTAGCACCATAAGAATAGGGATGACAATCCTCCGTCAAACATGAAAGACCGTGGCTCATTCAACAGAGTTTGCAAATCCTTTTCTGGTAGACTACTTCACTTCAGGGTCCATGGGAAGATGAGCACACAGGTTAATACGGATGACTCTCAAGCTGAACTGACTCTATCTACTACTACTGAATGGAAGCAAGATACCGAGAATACGCCTGTCTATGCGGTTGTTTCGGCGGTTGCAGAAGCGTCTGGTCTGGATATGTTCGAGTTACCGTCACTCTATGAGGCGATCAATCCGGACGCGTTGAACGAGTTGTTCACTTCTCGATCTGAGCCTGCTGTCGGCAAAGTGTCCTTCGAGTACGCGGGATACGATGTCGTCGTACGCGGAACCGGTGTGGTCGAGGTTCAAACGACGGACGACGACTGATCCCGGATCGATTCCCGGCCGTGACACGGATTCGGCGTACCGGTTCTTACATTTGAAGTGTGAGATAGTGTAGAGGTCTTCAGCCAGCATCGGATCGCCCGTGTCTTGCTTCTGCAGCAGTTCGAGGACCTGACCACCAAGGACATTATGACCGACGACGTGTTCACGGTGGACGGCGACTATGAACTGTTCGACGTATTCGCGGAGATGGACGAAAACAGCGTGCGCCGCATTCCGATCGTGGAGGACGGGCAGCTCACCGGCATTATCACACTTGACGATCTGCTTGCGGTCCTCCACAGCAAGATGGGGAATGTGACAGAGGTCGTCATGGCCGAATCGCCGCCACACCTGGCCCTGTGAACCGACCAGGACACACGAGACAGGACAGACGATCCTGGGTTCGTACCGCAGCTATTTTTCGGTTTACGTGTTCGCACTCAACAAGGGACGCTCCGAAGGAAATCCATCAACCACTGCAACACCGATCTGCCATGCTACGTACTGGTCTGCATCATCCGTCACCATGATGCGATACTGGTGGGCGTAGACAGTGAGAAAACACGGGGACGAAGACCACGATTTGGATCCGAACGAGAGCACGTTTCTGCAGCCCTTCGGCCCTGGGTATCTGCAGTTCACGAATCTCACTTACGCGAGATCCGTTACTGAGCCTTCTCACTCGACCACCATGGTGGACGAGTTATGGGCCGCGTTGGTCTCCTTGGAGGCGTTCACCTTGTTCCCTGTTACGGGGGCTTTGGTTGTACCTCTAACTCGACCTTTCCTGCCCTGTATGGACATTCGAATCGAGTCGTTCGGTGGATCCTCGTGACTTCGCCCGGTATCATGTTGTATGCTACCATAGAACATAAACCTTCCCACCTTCAACGTAGCTGTCATACGATCAGAGCAACGATGTCGTCACCTCCCGTTCCGCCACTGACAGGTTGACACAACGCTCTCACTATCAATATGAACGTAGACAGAAGTACGAGTGATGGCCACCTTGCACAAGCGCTGGTGCGGTGACCGTCTGGAATCGGGATGGTGGATTGTGATGCATCCAGCGATACGATCCAGTCCACGTCCACCGCTGGTTGGCCTGGGATCACAGCGGATGACGCGCCGGGACTGCATGCGTCCTCGGTTTAAATCGACTATTCATTCTTTCTGGCTCAGTTGGAAGATTGGTCGGTCAAGACGCTGTTCGTTGCCTCTGAGAAGGGGGTCCCGAACTAGACAGTCAAAGGTCGTAGCTCTTGGAAACTGTTTCAGACACGCCAAGCCAGCAACCGCTAAAATGCGATACCAGAGCGACTACTGGAACCAGCTAATCTGAAACCGAAATAACAATGTATGTGTCGTGCTAACGTCTAGTATGGCTCCCATTGAACCCGGTGACGAGTACCGTATCCAGATTACGGAGTTTGGTGCGGAAGGAGACGGTATCGGGTACATCGACGGATTTGTTATCGTCGTTCCTGAGGCCGGCATCGGACAGTGGGTTACGATCACGATTGATGCTGTGTACGAGAACTTTGCACTCGCGTCGGTAACCGAGACAGATCTCTTCCTGGGCCAGCCACCGGAAGCGTGATCCACATCCATCTGGCGTGAGCCTCCTGTGTCGCAATCTTACCAGCCACTGATGGTTACGCAGTAACGGCTTAATCCCTTGTACAGACGGGTAGTCTGATCTACATGCTTAGCTGATCACACAGCGGAGAGAGAGAGGCTGAGGTGACCGGTGACGGCCACTTCACGAGAGGTATGCTAGTTTGTCACCGATATCCGTAGGTTTGATACCGTCCCACTCCGGTACGAGGTGCGGTGGTGCATGTTCCATCTTCCAGCCGCATACTCCTGCCACTCACCTATCCTGTAACTGCCAGTCCCATCGGTTGCCGGATCGCAGCAGGGACATCACTCCGTATCTCCACTGCTAGCTTCGAGTACATCCAAATGACCAGCCGCCGCTGCTACTGTAGTAGACCTCTGCGATCTTCCGATCAGTGCCAGGCAGTTCGTCGAATCTGGTGTTCCGTCCTGCCGCTCTCTACCAAGCGCCGTCGCTGAGTCTATTTTCTGCTCAAGAATGGTAACGTGACGTCGGGGAGTGTGATTAGAACGTGTATGCCATCATCACCTCGTCGACAAGCTGGTCACCGATCGTGTAGTGTTCCTTCCGGATCGCCTCAATAGTCCAGTCATGGGCTTCAAGGAACGCGATAGCTGCCTCGTTGGAGGCGGGCACGCTGTTGTACACCTTGCGGTAGCCGGTCGCCTCGGCCCAGTCAAGCCCCTGCTGCAGAAGGTTGCTGCCAACGCCTGCCTCACGGTACTCTTCGCGCACACCAACCGTTAGCTGGGCAGTATCTTGCAGCTTCGTTGTCTGGGGCAGGGTGAGATGCGTCCAGCCGATCACAGTCTCGTCAGCCGTGGCCACAAAGAACACGCGTGATTCGACGGTATTGTGCCGGGTGACCGCATCTTCGTAGAGCAGTTGCTCGGCGACGCTTTCAGCGACGATATACGTCTCTTCGCTCGTGACATCCCGGATTGTCTCGACAATACCGTCAACGTCAGTGTGGCGTCCTGGGCGGATGGTATAGGTGAAATCATCCGCCGTATATTCTTTTTCGGTGCCGATATCAACCGTGATCTGGAGCGATCCGCCTTCTTCCGTGATATACCCCGCTGCTTTCAACTGCTCCAGTTCGCTTCGAAATTGTTCAGGCGGCAGCGAAACCGTTTCACGGACCGTATTCCGAGTTGCAGGCCCATTCCGCTCAACATACTGATAAAGCTGTTCACCGGCTTCGCTCTCGAACGTTGGACGCTCAAGCGCTTGCATATCGGTAATACACGAGCATAGCGTTTATCCCTTGCCATCTAGTAACATACAACATTGTATGGCGAACTGCGATATCGGACGGACATCAATTAGTGTGGAGCACATTATGAGTCAGTGATCGCCTCGGCCTGCTCCTGGTACCGATTTCGAACGGTCACGACCGTTACTTGTGCGACGTCCGCAACCGCTTCTTGAGAACGGTCCTGGCCACAGCGGCGGGCAGCGAGATAGATGGCTGCAGCCGCAACACCGGCCGGCGACCTGCCGGAGTGGAGCCCCTCCTCGGTGGCGACGCCGAGAATCGCCTGTGCCTCCTGGTGGACGTTCTCTTCGAGATTGAGTTCCGAGCAGAACCGGGGCAGGTATAGTTCGGGGTCGACCGGTTCGACTGTGAGTTCGAGTTCCTGGGCGATGTAGCGGTATGCGCGCCCGATCCGCCTGCGATCCACACGGGCCACCTGTGTGACCTCGTCGAGAGTACGCGGGATCTCTTCCTGGCGACACGCCGCGTACAGTGCTGCTGCAGCGATCCCCTCGATCGACCGTCCCGGCAGCAGGTCGGCGTCCAGTGCTTGCTGATAGAGCGTGCTTGCGACCTCTTGGACTGGCCGAGGGATTTCCAATGCGCTGGCCATCCGGGCGATCTCTGTGAGTGCCTGCCTGAGGTTGCGCTCACCGGCGTCGCTGGTCCGTGCACGGTGCTGCCATGTCCGCAGCCGCTGGACCTGACTCTGCTTCTCGGGCGTGATCGCCTGCCCAAACGCGTCTTGGTTGCGCCAATCGATGGTCGTCGTGAGCCCTTTATCATGCAGCAACGCTGTTGTCGGTGCCCCCACGCGCGACCGTTCCTCCCGTTCAGCCTGGGTAAACGCACGCCACTCCGGCCCGTAGTCGATCGTCTCATCGACCACAACCAGCCCACACGCGTTACAGACCACCTCATGCCGGTCACCATCGTGGATCAGCGTCTCTGACTCGCACTCCGGACACGTCGTGCGCTCACTGGCGTCGGCAGCGTTCTCAGCCTGTCGCCGCTCCGACTGTGGGTCTGTCTCGTTCGGTAACATCAGCCCGGGGGTTGGGTACGTTTTCGCTGCTCTCACAGATGTCAATTTCAGGGGAACTCACCCATTAGAAGGATTTATTGAATCGGGGCAGTCCGCATCCTGCCTCCGCATCTGGGGCAGAACGGTGGATGTGACTTTTTGTTCGTGGTGTAAATACAGTCCCGACATTCGAACCGGGGTTCATCTGGTGCAGACGGGTCTCTCTGAACCATACGTGATGATCACGGTACTACGTGTTAAATGTTAACACTTGACGTTGTATCTGGGCCCGTCACCTGACTGATTCGAAAACAGGTGCTGCTGAGCGAGTGCTATGCTTACAACGCCAGTCACCGATACCCATCTGCAGCTCCTCCAATTCGAGGTAGAGGTCGTCCGTTTCTGGGTCATAAATGGATGTCGCGATTCGGGTCCTATTGTGCATCACCAGACAGGTAAGCTGGACGGCGACCAGACTCGCGTTTGGATCGCGATACACTGCTGTAACAATGAGTTCTGCCCCACAATCAGGGCAGGTATCAGGCACCTCTGCCGACTGTGACCCAACAAACGTCACGCCATCAGTGAACGTCCAGCCATCACCCTCAGCCGCAAGTTCATCAATCCGTGTCCGGAGCGTGAGTGGCACCTCAGAAGTACTGCCTGTCCATGGCCACACATTCAGCATGAAGTGGCAAAATACAGATACCTCATCGGTACAGGGCCGGCCACCGGGGGCAAACAGTAACGCTGATCTGTCCACACCAAGGGTTGTTTTCCCGCCAGTTCAAAACCACAACAGGACCCCTGATATCATATCCATCAAGGAGAGAATGATAACCGAAGATACCGCCCAACAGGGCGCACCAAAAACAGTCCACCTGCTGATACGGTTTCAGACGTTGCTCTTCTGTAGAGTTGCGGAAGAAGATTCGATCACGGAATTTTAGTTCATTCTATCCAGGACAGAATCCACTATGCGAAAGATCATGCATGTGTTCCTCTAACAACCACCATGGACTACAGAGTCGCCGTCGATGCCGCAGTGCCGGTATACAATATCGATACAGCGGATGAGGCTATCCGGATTGCCATCGCCAAGACCGGGAACATGCTCAACCCGGATCTCAGCTATGTCGAGATCACTCCCGGCTCCCGGGTGTCGGCCGGCGAGGAGTTGCCGCCGGTGTTCGTCGCTGCCGACCAGGCACTGGTCGCACTGGAACTCGAACTGGACGTGTTCAACGTTACTACCGAACACCACGCCGAACGGATCACACTAAAAGAAATCGGCCAACACGTCGACAATACCCCGCTAAAGGTACTTACTGCCGATATCATTGAAGAAGAGGAAGGAACCGAGACAGACCCTGAAGGCGATAACGGCGGCGAGACCGCCGCTGTTGAAGACGACGTTCTATGACGTGATCGGCACCGGTCGGTCCCTACCCCGAGGAGCTCACAGCACAGTCGGAACCCAACGCGCATTTCATGCAGCGCGGCCGCACTCACATTTCTGCAGTTACGTTGAGGGCGTCGCCAGCCTGACTGATGGCGGCGCAAACCAGCGAGAGTCGTCTTGTTGATCGACCGGGTGCAGGAACTGGAACAGGTGGCTGCCCGCCTCAGGTAATCCACCACATTCCGTACTCCGAACGTTCGGAATTTCGATCCCAGGATAATCACCTACCGCCTGATCCCTTTAGACAGCAGTTCTCTCCGGATCTTACATGAACTCATCGAGATCCGATTGGTCCGTGTCGAGCGGTTCGATAACGCGAGCGTCATCGGTCGCCGGATCGTTGATACGCGGTGCAATCGGATAGGCTGCGAGATCGTCGCCCGGATACGGACGGTACAGCTCCTGGCGATCGTCCGGCCCGGCGGTGAGCCACGTCTCCTCGTCGTCCCGGGAGAGAACAACCGGCATCCGGTCATGGATCGGTTGGACGATATCGTTCGGGTCGGTGGTGAGCACGGTCACGGTCCGCAGCCGTTCGCTGTTGTCGCCGTGCCACTCCTCCCAGAGGCCGGCCATGGCGAACGCGGGATCGTCCTCCCGGTAGATGCGGTACGGTTGCTTCGGACCGCCGTTCCGGCGCTGCCACTCGTAGAAGCCGGAGGACAGCACAAGACAGGGCCGCATCGCCCATGCATCCCGGAACGACGGCTTCTCGTGGGCGGTTTCCGCCCGGGCATTGACGAAGCCCTCGCCGGGATCGTCCTGCCAGTGCGGGACCAGTCCCACGTGTACCGGTCGATCTCGGTGGGTGCCTCGTTCGTGATGACCTCCAGCGGCTCCCCCGGTGCGATGTTGAACCGCGGCCGATACCCGCCGTCTGCCACGACACGGACATCAAACCGCTCCTCGAGATCTGCCTGTGCGATGAACAGCGAAGTACGGCCACACATACGTGTTCTACGGCTGCAGACGCGAAAAGGCTCGCGGCACCCCCTAAAAGTCGAATGACTCTAACACGCTACACGCTCGCTGCCTGCTCGAGCGAGTGGGCCGTGTCCGATTGAATCCATGTATCTGGGTCTCGCTGGCAGGTCTCCGCGCTGCGTCGCAGGTTCTTCGTCAGTAGATCTGTTCGTTTGATGCTGGTTCGAAGACGTATCGTCCAATGCCATCTGTTTCTGCGGTGTTTCCACCGTTGCGTGTGAACCTCTATCACTGAGTTTAAGCCTTCCTATTATCCGAATATAGTTGTAATAGGCCATCCTAGCCTACTACAGTCTGCATTCAGATTACGACCTTGTTCGGTCAAATCTATAGCATGGCTGCAGTTTCTTGCAGGCCCTACATCTGTCACCACTACTCAGAACAATCTGAAACAGAAGATGTTACCGAAGAACGGGGTGAGGACACCGTCTACGAGGAACCGCTGACGAAGACGCCTGATACCTGCCTCGTCGACCGGCTGGTACAAACAGGCCACGGGTCAACCTCAGTGGCTCTACTGAACTCACGAACTGAAATGACAGACATCGCGCAGTTCAGATATCGCTACTCTCAGCATTACCAGCTTATCTCAACACACTCGTTACTGAAGCAACTGGTATATACTCGTCAGAATTTCTCCCCGGCACTAATCGCCGTCGATCACCGCGCCGTTTTCTTCAAAACTGCACCGGACAGAAAGAACTCTCTAGATTGACATCAGCCACCGCGCTTGCTCCTTAATTGACGGTCTGTTCGACCGAGACCTTGGCTTCCATATGGAAGATCGGGGTATCACACGGCGCCTCCAGACCGGGATGAGTGTCTCCGCCAGTTCAGTTTGTGTTTCTTTTGTCCCCTCGAACAGTGCTGTACCCATACAGTGCTTCACCTGCGCCGATGAACCCGGTTGTGGACCGTTGGTGGCGTACTCCAGTCAGCGGTATATTGGCATCCAGCGCTTATTGCCATCTACTCTTTCCTGCTCTTTTTACCAATATGTGCAGGTTCCTGTGAGTCGCCTATCAGGACGTCCACGATCTCGAAGCCCTGCCGCTCGTCATCCTGCTGGATCTCCGGACAGGACACGCCACCTACGGTGCGGCCGTGCGCCTCCCGGTTCGGGATCAGCGTCACGACCGGCTGTTGCGCAGGTTATCAGCGGGGCTGGCGACGGGACAGGTCGTCCTCGGTGTTGAGGGTGCGATCGGTGTCCGAGTCCGGTGACCCGGCCGCCTGGAGAATGGTAAATGCCCGTATTAGATCTGTTCGAGAGATGAGGCCCACTAGGTCCCCTGCTGGGTTGACCACCGGAAGCCGGCCGATGTCGTGCTGTTGAATGTAGTGGAAGGCCTCTACTGCCTCTGCGTCAGGAGCGATTGTGACAACTGGTTCCGTCATCACGTCCTCGACAAGAGAGGCGTCACGTTCGACCGTCCTGACGTTCCGGACATCGTTCAGAGTCACCATCCCGATGACACTGTTGGCGCAGATAACCGGGTACCCGGTATGGCGCTCGTGGAACATCCGTTCCAGCAGCTCTGCGATCGTGGTATCCGTCGTGACGACGTGCAGGTTCTCGCGAGGTGTCATAATGTCGGCGACTGTGACGCCTTCAAAGGCAGCTTTTACCGTCGTCTGCCGGGCTTCGCCGGTGGCGGCGATGTAGACGAAAACGCCAGGAGGATGAGGATGAAGTTGAACGCGAGCAGGCCCAGCACCCCCATGAGGAACGCAAAGCCCTTGCCGATCTCAGCCGCCTGCTGCGTGGCTTGTGCGTGAGGTTGGGTGCGGCTGAGCAGTGCCCGAAGCACCCGGCCGCCATCCATCGGAAACGCGGGCAACATATTGAACGCCGCCAGAACCACATTGAGCACAGCGAGATACCCCAATACGAACTGGGCCTGATCGAGATTCGGCGGCGTCAGGAGGAAGCCAAGATAGCAGATGCCCCCGACCGCGATGCTCACCACCGGGCCGGCCACCGCGATCCAGAACTCGTGGCGCCAGTGCTCGGGGACCTCGGTGAACGTGGCGAGGCCGCCGAGCAGCCACAGCGTGATCGCATCGATCTCATAGCCATACTTTAATGCGACCAGTGAGTGGCCGAACTCGTGGAAAAGCACGCCGACGAACAGCCCTACCGCCGCAACAAACCCAAGTACCCATGGCTGCCAGGCCCCGTCCAGCACAGCAGGATCAATCCCCGCCTGGAGCACGGTATCGAGGAAAACCGCGAGCTGGACGATATCCATCCCGATGAGACCGGTAAACAGCGGGAGGATCACCAGAAACGTCCAATGCAGCCTGATCGGGATGCCGACCACGCGCCCGATGGTAATATCCTTCATGATATTAGGCTCGCTGAGAGGTGATTCCCGGCGTGCATGTGGCTATGGCCGGGATGCTGGCCGGTCCCCCTGAAGATCGCGCGTGGTTGCATACGGCGCATGGGGCCGGCTGACGCCGTCACTGTACTCGATCAGTCCGTCACACCAGAGACAGACACTAAACGAGATCGGATTCCCTAACGAGTCGTAACCCGACCTGTAGACCGGAGTCTCCTCAGTACAGTGGGGACAGGAACGCAGTTCGGCACCCTGATCCAGCATCTGCTTCCCGACTCCGCAGTTGAGTCGATACCACCGGACTACGTACTGGATCAGGCTCATGAGCCCTCATTCACATATTGGCGGCACACACCCGTAATCCTTTGGGGAATGCTACCATCCAACTCATCCAATGCAGATAATAATCAGAACCCAGCAATTCTTTCCAGAATCCATGTGCGAAGAAGAGATTGTAATCTCGAACCGGGTCGCTGCGACCGCTACTTCCCGACAGCATCACCGATGACGGAGACTGAGGACCTCACCTGTCCTTGTAGTTCTCGAGATTGATTTCGGCAATCTTGTGGCGACAACATTTGACGACCCGATCTGTACAGAGACCATGTGCCCGGCATGTGACGCGCTTCTCGAAGTCATCCTGGAGTCAGCGCTTCCTGACGCGCTCGGGGTCGATGCCCGGATTGAGGGCAAGACGGTCAACGAAGTCTCAGTAGACGAATGAGTGCCTGACCGAACGCTACGAGGGCTGAGAACGGAACCTCTGGAATGGAAGTGCTCCTAACCTTTGGTAGTAGTGCTCGAGACATGGATGAGCTTTGTCCTGGTCTTCAGATCGGAGGACGGCGCGCTGGAACGGATCATTCACGAGACGTTTGTACTCTCCCGTGCCTGAGATACCACTCTTAATCCAGGCCACCGATAACACCCATTGCTTGACAACTTCACCGGCGGTGAGATTGGTTTGACCAGGGTAGAGACAGTTCCTGGATGAGGAAATACTGGGCACAATCTATGAGCATTCTGTACAGTACCGGTGATATTTACCGGAGAGCGGTCCGTACTCCTAGGAAATGACCAGAGAACCAAACCCAGTTGAGCCCCCCGATAGTACGGCACGCGTCTTCGACCGGATCACCGACGGCGTCTTCGCGCTGGACGACGAGTTCCAGTTCACGTATCTCAACGACCAGGCAGAAGACCCCTTGGCGGCCGATACCGACGAGGTTCTCGGCAGGCAGATATGGGATGCGTATCCAGCCGCCACAGAGACAGAACTCTACGATGCGGTCCATGACGCACTCGAGACGCAGGAGCCTGTTGAGACCGAACTGTACCTCGACTCACTCGATATCTGGATCAGCGCCCGTATCTATCCGTCCGAGTCAGGATTATCTGTCTATTGTCATGATATCCCAGAGCAGCGGGAACACAAGCGCAAACTCGACTTCAGAACCGCACTGTTGGAAGCGCAAACGGAGACAACGATCGACGGACAGCTTGTCGTCGATCAGGACCGCAATATCCTCTATTACAATCAGCGGTTCGCCGAGATCTGGGGGATTCCCGATGAAATCTTGTCGGAGTGGTCGGACGAACGCGCCCTTGAGTACGTGCTGGATCTGCTTGCCGATCCCGATTAATTCCTCGAAAAGGTTGAAGACCTCTACGACAATCCCGAGGAGGAGAGTCGGGATGAGATCAAACTCGCGGATGGCCGCTGGCTTGATCGATACTCTGCCCCGGTCATCGGCGAGGACGAGACCCACTACGGTCGGCTCTGGACGTTTCGCGACATCACTGACCGGAAAGAGCGTGAACGGCAACTCGAGCAGTTCCATGCACTCACGCAGGCCGCCAACGATGCCATCATCACGATCGACGAGCACGATCCAATCGGTGAACCCGGCCATCGAAGCCATCTTCGGATACGAACCTGACGAACTCCTTGGCGAACCACTTACCATCTTGATGCCTGATGAGCGTGCAGAGCAGCACCGCCAGGCGATCGCACGCTATTTGGAGACGGGTGAACGGTCTCTCGACTGGGAGTACGTCGAACTGCCCGGCCGCCGCCGCAATGGAACCGAGGTCCCGCTCGCGATCTCGTTCAATGATGTCGACCATGAGGGCGAACGCTTTTTCACCGGGATTGTGCGAGACATCACCGAGCGAAAACGTATCGAGGCGGAACTCCGGGAACGCGAGGAGCGCTTCCGCCAGATCGCTGAAAACATTGAGGAAGGGTTCTGGATGACACCGCCCGATAAACAGGAAGTACTCTACATGAATCTGGCCTACGAGGAGATCTGGGGTCGGAGCCGCGAGAGCCTGTACGACGAGCCGCTGTCGTTCCTCGATGCGATCCATCCGGAGGATCGTGATCGGGTCCGGGACGCCCTCGACACGCAACCCGAGGGCGAGTACGACGAGCAGTATCGGGTTGTCCAGCCCAATGGCACGGTCCGCTGGGTCCGTGACCGGGCGTTCCCGATCGAAGACAAAGACGGTGAGGTCGCCCGGATCGTTGGGATCACTGAAGATATCACCGACCGCAAGGAATTCGAGCAGCAGCTGAAAGCACTCAACGACACCGCCCAGCAGCTGTTGACCACCGCAACGCGCGAAGAGGTCAGTGAGAAAGTCGTTACTACCGTAGCCGACGTCCTCGATCTCCCGCTCGTTGCGTACTACCGCCATGATGACGATGAGAATGCCCTCGTTGCAGACGCGCAAACAGCAACGGCGGAGTTCTCCGGCCAGCAGTTCCCGACGCTTCCGGCCAAGGGGAAGAGTCTTGCCGCTGCGGCCTATGCCGGCGGTGAGCGTCGCCACTACCATACTGAGACCGAGTCGTCCGAGGTCCAAGTGAATACGAGCGGTACCGAGATGCGAAGCGGGCTGTACGTCCCCGTGGACGATCACGGTGTCATCGTTGCCGGTGCCTGTGAGATTGGCATGATCGGGGTCCAACAGCGGCAGTTCGTCGATATCCTGGCGATGACCGCCCAAGCCGCGTACGATCGGGTCGAACGTGAACAGGATCTCCACGATGCCAAGCAACGGTTTGAAGCCGCGACCGAGGCCGGTGGAGTCGGCACCTGGGAGTGGCATGTTCAGGAGGATGAAATGGTCACGGGTCCCGCGTTCGCCAGACTGTTCGGCGTCGATCCTGACGCAGCTCAGGAGGAGGTCTCGCTCGATCGGTTTGTTTCTTCGATTCATGAAGACGACCGTGGTCGGGTTGAGGCAGCGATCGAAGAGGCACTCGAGACCTGCGGGGAGTACAAGGAGGACTACCGTGTCTGGAACGCAGACGGCGAACTCCGATGGGTTGTCGCCCAGGGCCATGTCGAGTGCGACGATGACGGCAACCCTGTCACATTCCCAGGCGCGCTCACCGATATCACAAAGCGATGGGAATACCGCCAGAAAGTGGAGGAATCTAACGAACGGCTTGAGCAGTTCGCCTACGCCGTCTCACACGACCTCCAAGAGCCGCTGCGCATGGTCTCGAGTTATCTCCAACTCCTTGAGGACCGGTACCGAGACAAGTTGGATGACGATGCTCAGGAATTCATCGACTTCGCCGTGGATGGGGCTGACCGCATGCAGTCGATGATCGAAGGACTGCTCGCGTATTCGCGGGTCGAAACACAAGGTGAGTCCTTTGAGCCAGTCGAGCTTGAGGCGGTACTTGATGATGTTCTCGACGATCTCCAACTCCGGATCGAGGAGAGTAGTGCCGAGATCACAACGGAGTCGTTACCTACCGTCGATGGCGATCGAGACCAGTTGTACGAGGTGTTTCAGAACCTGGTAAGTAATGCCATCAAGTATGCGGGCGATGCACCGCCACGCATCCACATTACCGCCGACCGAAACGGAAGGAAATGGATTATCTCTGTCACGGATAACGGCATTGGTATTGCTCCTGATGAGCAGGAACGCATCTTCGAGGTGTTTGAACGGCTTCATACGCGCGAGGAGCAGTCTGGGATTGGAATGGGGCTTGCACTGTGCCAGCGCATCATCGAACGCCACGGCGGCGACATCTGGGTCGAGTCCACGCCAGGTGACGGTTCGACCTTTTTCATCGCATTTCCAGCTGCGGAACGAAAGTCTAATGCTGGAAATCATCCAGGAGTCAGAGAAAAGATCGACGACTATTGACCCCCTCCACGCCCTGAAGGACGTGGAATCCGATCATCGGATTTCCGCCGAGTGCGGCGTTCGAGGTTCCAACCCGCACTCAAGGGGAACCGGCGACACACCGGGGGAACTCTCGTTTCCTCCCCTGTATAGGGCTGTGGCCCGGTCAAATAGGCCCCATCGAATACCATGTCATCGCCGTGTGAGGAACAGACTGCGCTCCTCACCATCCCTTGTCTGTTCGGGAACGGCCTCTCACGGTATTCGTAGCACCCTATGTTACGTGCTATCACACTAAAACGATTACGATGGAAATCCGTCCCGATCACCGGCTGCGGGTGACACGCTGCGCCTACCGCTCGACCTGCGCCTGAAGACGCAGGTATGCGCTCGAAATTCGTATCATCGAGACGATCAGATTGCCGTTCTACGTGGTAAGAACGCCCATCTCGCTCCCGATACCTCGTCTGGTCAGCAAGTTTCTTTCCTACTCAGTTTTGGAGCATGACTGGCGAAAGGTGGCCACATTCAGTCGGCTGTTTCCATCAGCGTGAGGACTTCGGCAAGTACTGGCCACTCATCTTAGAACATGTCTGCGGCATTATGGCGGATATGCCAGTCATACTCAGCGAGGGCTTCAACGAGACACCCACACGCGGCCATCTCCGGTTGACCGGTACCTCCACTGAGGTCGACCGCCTCCCAGACCGTTTGCAGATTATGCGGATGAAACATCTCCTCGAGGATGTTCCCGTCCACACGCTCACGGTACCGCAGTTTTGCGCCGTTCGCAAACCAACATGTCGTAGCTCTTCCAATATGTAGAAAATATGAGTAAATATCAGAGAGGCGATTAAAAAAACGTGTAGTTGCCAGTGCTTACGATGTCTCGTAGGCCGGTGACTCAGTTCGGACGACGTTGGAGAGATTGCTCATTTCGTCGTCGAGGAGAACCACCAGATCATCGAACGTAACGATTCCAGTTAGTTTCTCGCCTTCGACGACGGGCATCCGGCGCACACCGTGTTCAGCCATCGTCGCACACAGGTCGAAGACGCCGTCGTCGGTTGATACCGTGTGGGGCTCGCGATTCATGATGTCTTCGGCCGCCAGATCGTCGAGGGTTTTCCCCGCACTGAACGCCATTGCGATGTCTCGGTCGGTAATGATCCCGGCGGGTTCCTCGTCTGATTCGATCACGACACAACCGACCCGCTTGTCGTCCATGAGCTGGCAGATCTCTCGGAGTGACGCTGTCGGTTCGGCTGATACCAATTCCTCGCGTGGACGGGCGATGTCTTTGACGGGCATGGACTCTCACCTCCTCTCCGCAGGCGCTAACGTGGCCTGTGTTGTTCGTTAACACTAGCCACGCTCATATCTAACACGGGAAAGAGGTAAATAGCTTCTCCTACTGGAATGCGAGAATCGCGGAATCGTATCGATCTAAAAGACAGATTGAACTGGAATCAGACAGGTTCGAACCGGTAGCCGTCCCACTCCTGGCTCTCGGGTTCGCGGATGCCGGCGCCGGGTTCGCGGAGTTCATCGACGTAGACGGGTTCGACCTCGTCGCCGGTTTCGATTTCGTCGGTCGTCGCCTGGCCGAGCGCGCGGACCGTCTCGCCCTCGACCCCGAATTCGACGATCGCGAGCGTGTTGGGTTCGCGGACACCGGGCGGGGTCGCCGTGCTGGTCGTCCAGGTGACGACCTCGCCGGTGTACTCGCTGAGATCGATCGTGTCGACCGGCTCCGCGCCGCCGGGACCGCGCGGATGGCCGGGGTAGCTGATCGAACCGTCCTCGTACCTGTACGCTTCCATAGTCATTGTCCCGCCTCCATGATGGTCGTGATGACGCAGTTACCGAAGCCGCCGACATTACAGCAGAGCCCGACGTCCGCGTCGACCTGTCGCAGACCCGCCTCGCCGACGACCTGTTCGTAGATTTCCACGCCCTGTGCGACGCCGCTGGCGCCCAGCGGATGGCCCTTCGATTTGAGCCCGCCGGAGGTGTTGATCGGCAGTTCGCCGTCGCGCTTCGTATAGCCCTCTTCGACGAGTTTCCACGCTTCGCCCTGTTCGGCGAAGCCCAGCCCCTCCATCTGGAGGAACTCGAGGATGGTGAACATGTCGTGGAGTTCAGCAACGTCGATGTCGTCGGGCCCGTAGCCGCTCATCTCGTAGGCTCCTTTCCCGCTCTCGACAACGCCGTCCATACTCGTCGGATCCTCGCGCTCGTGGACAACGTGGGTATCCGTGGCGCCATCAACACCGGCGATCACGGCGTAGTCGTCAGTATATTCCTGGGCGATTGACTCTGGACAGAACATGAGTGCGGCCGACCCGTCCGTGACTGGACAGAAGTCGTACAGCCGTAGCGGGTCGGCGATGATCGGCGACTCCAGTACCGTCTCGAGATCGACCTCTTTCCGGAACTGGGCATTGGGATTGTCGACGCCGTTCTTATGATTCTTGACGGCGACCTTCGCAAGGCTCTCGCGGGGGACATCGAATCGCTCAAGGTAATGACGCGCCGTGAGGCCCGCAAATGACGGGAGGGTGACCCCGTGTTTGTACTCGACAGGGTGGCCGATCGAGGCGATAATATCGGTCGATTGGCACTGTCTAGATAAGAGAACCGCAATAAAGGGAGGTGATGAAGTGACGGTATCGACTGTAACACTACCATATTGGATCTGATATAGGCGGACTCTGTTCTACGAGCAGCGATAAGTCGGCTGCTTCAGCAAACTTTCCATAACCAGTGACAATTTCAGATCTCACCGGTAACGATGTAACAGGCTCTGAAACGCCCCTATGCGTCGGAATAGAGTAACTAGACAGTGCCGATTTCTGGATGTTCTGGAAGGCTTCTTGCTTCTCCCTCATTCCGAACGTTCGGAGTCTACTTCCCACGAACTACCTGTCTCCGTCCTTACCTCAGAGCGCCTCCGCCAGGCGGCACAACCACTGCTGACACAGTAGATAGAGACACAGTGCCCTATAGAGCGTCAATCTTCAAGATGATTATCTCACGAGGTGACACGGAAAACTATCAGCAGCTTGGTCCCGCTGACATCAACGAGTCTCTGAAATAGTGGTCAGTGTCTCTATTCAGACCTTCCTGTTGAATCCGTGATAGCTATTTGTCCTTGATAGCCGTTGCCACAGATAGGGGTACCATGGCAGCAACTGAGAAATCCAACGTCGAAATCGTCGAAGAACTGTACGAGGCATTCAACCAAGGCGACCTCGAGACATGCTTAGCCGGATTCGCCGACGACATCACGTGGACCGAACCCGAGGGCGCACCGATGATCGGGGGAGTACACCACGGCCCAGACGCCGTCCTAGAGAATGTGTTCACGCCTCTAGACGAGACATTCGATTCCTTCGAAGTAGATGTCGACCGGTTCATCGACGGCGGCGACACAGTCGTAATGGAAGGATCACATAGAGTCACCACAGCGGACGGTGATGTCACGGAGATTCCTGCTGTCCACGTCTCCGACATGGAGGATGGAAAGGTTAAGAAATTCACCGCCTACGAGGATACCGCACTCGCCCAGCAACTGATGGACGAGTGACCGACACCACCTCATCCGTCACACCCGTCACTCATTTTGGCTGTGTTGAATCGCTGTAAGGCGGTGGATTTCACTGTTTGACGGCCTGCTTGATGTTATAGACGACACACATTAAGGCGATTTCACGGAACTCTCGATACCAGGTACGCGCTCGCACGGCGTAGCCGAGCGAGCGCTTAACGGCTGAGTTGACAGTTTCGGTCATTGACCGCTGAGCGTACCGATCTTCGTCAATACGGGCGTTATGTGCGTGATCGTACGGAGCGAAGATCCGGTGTTTGATCAGTGGGCGAATGTCGAGTTCACGCAGTCGTTCTCGGAGTTGTTGCTTGTCATAGCCTTTGTCAGCAGCAAGTGACCGCAGATCGCCCGCGTTCCGGCGGGCGATCTGCTCGGCGAGGTCTGCGTCGCTTCCTTCTAACGTCGTCGAACAGTGGAGATCAAGAACGGCTTGCGTTGCTGTATCGACGAGTTTTGTGACTTTGAGCGTTTGAACGCGGTAATTCGTTCGTTGGCAGTAGTGACGGCTCGCTCGATCTCGTTCGTAGAATGTCGCGTCGATAGCAGCGTGTTCAGATGGATCGTGTAGCTGCGCCGACTGGCGCAGCAACACTCGACAGACGCGCATACTGATCCGGTCGAATACCTTACATAACGTGGATGGCGAGGGGAGATCGGCCGCTCTGAGGCCGATCTCCCCGGTTATTTGTGGCATTTCCTTGAGCAAGTCAATCGTCATCCGGTAGGACGTATCGAGGTAAATCCGCAGACAATGGAGGGAAACAAGTGCATAGTCGGCGAATCCGCCGCCTCCTTCCGGGGCGGCGGATTCGTCTCCATCACCAGTAACGCTTTGAGCGACCGGAACAACTTCCCCAATGAAGCGGGAGATTTGCGTCATAGACACTCGCAGCCTCCCGCTTCATCACCTTTGATTTAGCGACCTATCCCGCCGCCATCTAGCGATTCAACACAGCCCTCATTTTCGTTTTCCCTATCGCCGAACGGACAATACCAGGTAAGGAATTCCAGTCGGCTATCTCGACGAATGATGTCACAAATAGGGTCTTGAATGTAGAGAACATCTGCAGTAAGAGGGTGTCAGAGAACCCTTACTACACTATTTGTTTCCCCGATTGTCACGGGCTGCCCGGTTCTCCGTTCTTTATACTGCCTTGTCCGGCGTCGTTTCCTGCGTTGGTTGTTGGCCCAGCTGCTCGTCCATACCGAGTTGATCTACCTCCCACGCAAGATAGTCACGCAGCCCGTCTTCCAACGACCGGAATTTGACACCGAGGTCGCGCTTAGCCTTCGAGGTGTCAACATTGAATTGTCTTCCGGCTAAGAATGCAAGGAGTTCTGCTTCGAGGCCCTCCGGTGGCGTGGTGACACGCTCAACTCCCCGCATGATGGTGGCTAGCCCACCAAACACTGCGTCCGGCACAACGCGTGGGGCTGGAATCCCCGTGATTTCCTCAGCGCAGCCGAATACCTCGGCCATCGTTCGCGCTTCGCTAGCAACGATGTACTCCTCGCCGGGAACTCCCTCGTCCATCGCTCGGATATGCGCCTGCGCGATATCTTCAGCATGATCCATCGGAAGGGCCCAACTGCGGGGAATCATCGGGAGGTCGCCCGTCAAGTAGTCTCGAAACACGGCCCGCCCCGACCCGTAGAGTTTGTCGTGCGGGCCGTAGACGCCGCCCGGCTGCACGATAACGAGCGGGAGACCATCCTCCATCAGAGGTTTCGCAACCTCGAAGTGTGCCTTCCACTTCGTGCGGAAGTACTCAGCGTAGGTTGGACACTCAGGATCGATGGATTCGTCGAGTGTCTCCCCGCTATTCCCCGGGTAGACGCCTACTGTACTGGTGTAGACCCCTTTGGAGATGTCAAGTTCATCCATTAGTTCGAGAACGTTGCGCGTCCCCTCCACGTTGATGCGTTCGGCCTTTTCGACGTTGCGTGGGCCGGGGCCGACGTAGAACCATGCGGCGATATGGAACACCCCATCGACGTCGGTCATTGGCTCGCGCAGACTCGCCTTGTCCGTGATGTCGCCCTCGACCACCGTAACCTCATTTGGAAGGTGATTCGCATTCGAGCGTGAGCGGGTCAATGCAACGACATCGTGGTCTTCGTCCACTAGTTGCTCGACTAGGTGAGTGCCGATGAGCCCGGTCGCCCCCGTGACAAAGTACTCCATGTATTGGCATATGGTAACAAGTAACAAGCAGTTTCGGGTGAGAGCGCAAGTAGTTCATACCTCCCCCACTAGGGGATCTAGTGTGTTAGTCTTCACCAAGGAGATAAGTGGAAGGTTTGCTAAGACTAGCTGGTGCACGAATCGCATCGGAAGCGACTATGACAGAGAACACATCGACCTTGACAGACGTCAACCCCCTCGATATCGTGAAAGGAGCTGACGAGACGGATGGCGAGTTCGTACGCGTTGAGTATACAGCGCATCCGTCTCTGGATGTATCAGACGCCGAAACCGTTCTCCCTCACGCTCGGTGGGCCGCTGATATTCAAGACGAGCACGTGAATCCCCAGATAAAGGAGACCTTCAAGGTACTTTCGGGCGAACTGAAAGTCGTTGCTGGGGAGCAGGAGCAACTGCTGACAGAAGGTGACGAGATCACGATTTCCGGCCGCTATCCTCACCGCCACTGGAACCCAAGCGAGAAGCCTGCACGCATCCGCTACGAGGCACGGCCTGCTCTCCATATGGATGAGGCACTCGAAACTGCGTTTGTGCTTGCCCAGGCTGGCAAGGCAGATGGACACGGAAATCCAGACCTCCTGCCGATTGCGGTGTTCCAAGATGCCTATCCCGACCACTTTTACTCGACCGACCTCCTGATTTTCGTCCAAAAAATACTGTTCAAAATCCTCGCACCCATCGGTCGGTTGGCTGGCTACCGTGCGACGTATTCACGCGAGGATATCGCTGATCTCCGATAACGATAGTACAGGAACTGACCATGTGGTTTGAGAATCAGGATATTTCGAACAATTGGGTCTGACGTTTTGGATGGCCGTCGGCTCACTCCCTGAATTTGTATGGAGGAAACCATAGCAGAAGAACTAGTAGTTCCTACGTAGATGGTCTGTTTCCTCGCCTATTGCTAACGCTTAACACGCGCCTTGTCGAATTCGACAATAGGCGTTCGGGTTTCAAGAATGACAGCCTGTGCGCCAGAGGAGACGCCGACAATGGCCACCCAAACCTCAAAGCGGCTTCGGCGGAACCAGACCGACCGGGGTACATCCAACACGGATACACCGCAAGCAAATATGTCCTTCCGAACAATCTTCCTTCTCCTTCTAGCAGCAGGCTTTTTCACCGTTCTAATAATGGCTATAGCTATTATCAGGGTGAGTTACCGGCCCTACCGAGGATGCTAATAACTATCACTACTAGTCTTTTAATAGTATTAAAAAATACAATTTGCTGAAATAACCGCTCATGGCGGTTCCTACGACTGAATTATCGTTTAGTATTGTCTTCTTGAGCGAGAACGCCGTAATTGATGTGAATCTCCGGAGTACTCGGTGATTCCGGTGCAGAAACACCATTCCAATCGACGGCGTGCACGTTCGTCATTTCGCCGGAGAATCTGAACCGGTCGACCCCCGTTTCGATTGCTCCCTCCGCTGTCTGTTCTGAGACGATCACTGCCTCTTCCTCTGAGTTGGCATCGACCATCTCGATGGTGCCGTCAACGCTAATTTCGTAGTTCGATGGTACTCCCCTGCCAACGATTGTAATGAGGTTTGGTAGCGTATCGTCAACTTCTGTCGGCATAATCGGAGAACACGATTCTGCCAGTATAAGCCTTCCTGTCGACGGAATAGTCGGGCTGAGAGACCATGCCGAGCGGACGAATACGAGCCTTCTCCTTAGAGTTCAACGTACTGGTTCTCCCACTCTCGTCGCTCCTGAATCTGTTGTTCGCCGGCGTCGGTGATGGCATAGTAATTTGTCCGGCGATCGAGCTGGCCTTTCTCTACCAGCTCTTTGTTGACGAGGGTGTCGAGATTGGGGTACAATCGGCCGTGATTGATCTCTGAGTTATAATATTTCTCAACTTCATCCTTGACGCTTTGGCCGGACGGCTGGTCGGCACCTGCGATGACGTACAGGAGGTCGCGCTGGAAGCCGGTCAGGTCGTGCATCTCGCGTGAGACTTCAACGAATCTGTATTTGACTTCTTTTCCGAGATTGATTATAGGTATATAAAGCGTGAATGTCTTGTACTGATTGATGACAGAGGGGGTTCTTCTCGGGTGATTGAGGCGCTTTTCTCGTACCATTTTTCAATCCTGTGAAGGATAGAGGGTGAACTTCCTATAACCGGTCGGAGGATGACGTCACGAAATGCAGAGCGACGGCAAAGAAAAAGATGGAACCTTACTCAAGGACGCCGAGCTGTTTGAACGCACGCAAGAAGTTGGCGATGATCCACTCCTCGGCGATGAGTCCATCCTCGAGTCGGTAGATGGCGACACCAGCAACTTCGACTTCCTCACCCGTTGGCGGAATCCCTTTCAATTCGCCTTCTTGGGTACCAGTCATCGTATACCGGACAACCACCTTCTCGTCGGTTGCGATCGTCTCATCGATCTCCTTATGTAGGTCAGGAACGGCGGCACGCGCTGACGCCACGAGGTCTTGGAACTCCCCGAGTGTGTGGTCTTCGTGAGTCCCAAGTCTCGTCTGCACGCGATACTCATCTGCGAGGAAGTCTGTATCGAACTCCCCCTGATTCCAGACGCGGTCAAAATGTTCTCGGACGAGACGCTCGTTTTCCTCGACTGATGTTGTAGCCATTGTTCTCTCCTGTGACGTCCTCCATCCCCAAATCGGTGTCTCCGCCCAATCCTCAGATAGGGACGCCTATGATCTGATTCAACGCATCGTTTGTTAAAAGCTACCAAGATAAGAATACCTATAGATACGTATCTATTGTTACTGCTTAGTACAAGTCCAGTAAGTAACGGAGCGGCGACTGATATCTCCAGAATGTAGCAGAAAAAGTACTAGATACAGAGATTTTATCGGTCAATGCCGACGCCGACTTTCTCCCAAACTGTACTGTCTCACGCACACGGAAATTAAAGTCGGCACTGTGGAAGCCAACAGCCAACCACTGTCGGCTGCCGGTTGGTCAAGCCTTATTCGCTCAGTACCGGGAACGACCTAAAATCGGTGAAGAAGATGGAGATATCACTGTCACCGGCGAGGTCCAGGCACTGGCGCTGGGAACGACTTGAAATCAGTGAGCAAGACGGAGATACCACCGTCATCGTCGGGTTGGATCACGTACGACGTTGGGTACTTGTCAGCTGCAAGGTACCTCGTCGGTGTCTTCAACGAAGTATCAACCGTGGTAGTGAGTTGGTCAACGTAGTCGATCGTAACCATCGGCTCGAATAGGGAGATTCGTCCCAAGCCACCACCGTCTGGTCCAGTGGCACCGTAGATATGCGTGTGAGTGAATTCACCGTCCTCTTGATGCTCCGACGCACTCGGATCGGCGATCGGCTCACCTCGACCTGCCTCAACGAGTGGTGTATCAGGTTCTCCGTCGTTGGTGGTATCGACCACAGGTGGACGGATGTGATCCTCAGGCATCTGGGCCTGCGGAATCGAATAGGTCGCTGGCCGTTCTTCGATCCCCGCGACGGTCGACTGGTCAGGCATGAAGAACTGGGTATCCAAGTGGGGCACGTCGTAGACTCCCTCTGGCCAATGCCCTTCTGGCAGGTAATCGAACTGCACGAAGGTGAACTGATGGCAATCGAGGGCGTCACCGCCGGCTATCTCCGATGGGAAGGCAAGCGGGACTGCCACCTCCTCCTCACCTAACGTATCAATTACGGCCTTATCGAAATGCACGCCGAGTGACGAGAGAGCGCCGTCCGACGCCGTTGTTGCGTATGCCGTCACCATCCCATTGCCGACCGCGGCCGAGTCGCCTCTGTGGACCTGTTGTGACTCCGACGCAGACGCGCTAGCGGTCCCGGTCACGAGACTGCCACTGGCTATAATCGCCGCCGTTTTCAGCATCCTTCGTCGGTCAATACGTCTCTGCTGATTCGCTGGTCGTGACATTCGTTTCCCTCCCGGCCCCCGTGGGCCGTGGTTACAGATAGCGGCGATTGATCCATAGTCCTACTCGAGGAGAAATTTCCGAGACCTTGCGAACCTTCCCACCCCTGCAAAGGTATTTGCAACTGCTCGGACGTAGCGTACGACATGGCCAACCATCGTCACGCGCTACCAACAAACATGGAATCGGCACTGGACGCGATCCAGTTCTTCGCCGATTCAGCGAACAGCGTGCGCGTGTTCGAGGCACTCACCGCCGGGCCGATGAGGAGCCGCGACCTCGCAGAGCAAACCGGCGCCTCACGGTCAACCGTCGCACGAGTCCTAGACAAGGGTGAATCACGAGGGTGGATCACCTCCGAGGGGAGCCAGTACGAACTTACAGAGGTAGGTGAGATCATGATCGCTGAGTTTCGTGTCTATCTGCAGACTCTCGAGGGAATCCAGCATCTCAGTGACGCTATTGAGTGGCTTCCAGAACCTGTTCACTCAATTGATTACCGCCATTTCCGTACCACAGAGATCATAACGCCGAAGACACCGGCCCCAGCCGAGCCGTACGATCACGTGGCAGAGAAGATTCGCGCTACAGATGAGGTCCGCTCACTTGTTGAGGTCACGCTGCCTCGATATGTGAGGCTTATCTATGAGGAGGTTAACGAGCGGCAGTTGGAGTCTGAACTCGTGATCGACGCGGACTGGATCAAGACTCTCTCTGCGGGGTCAGAGCAGTTGCCGCTGTTGCAGGCCCGTGCAGAGCGGGGTAGCATCTGGACCTATGAGGGGGAGATTCCACTGAATATGCACCTCTTTGATGACTCAGTGGCAATTTGGTTAGGTGAAGAACTTGAGGGCGAACGGGTTGTTCGGGGATTATTGGTCGCTGAGGCCTCAGCCGTTATATCGTGGGCGGAAGAGCTGTATGAAGACTATCAAGCCGAAGGGGAGCTGCTTGACCCAGAGACGTTACCTGCGGAGTGAGCAGTCTGCTAATAAAGACACGCTCTTTCTCCGACGAACTTCCCAACGCTGTATTGAGGCTGAGTAGGTAATAGGGGCAGCAATCGACCTCACCGATAGCTGTCAAGAACAGCGTGCTGAATATAGAGGATGGGCCTTGTTTAGACGCTCAAACGTTAACAGTGTAGAGCCGATCGAACTCGTATCGTCGTACTAGTAGCTCGGAGAAAATACCAAATCTACTAGGAAGTGAAGCGGGACGGGTTCGTTGTGCACACGAAGACCTCCCGCTTCACAGAGAAGGTTGTATCGCTCGCCCAAAAAGCCGTCGTTGGCACGCCAGCTCCGGTCTACCGTCCGGGAGAAGAAGGCTACGCTGACTGGGTGATTCTCGCCGTTCAGGGATTGAAAGAGTATCTCGGCCATCCGTACCGGAAGCTGATGGACGTCCTCCGCGAGATGCCGAGAGTGACGAAATCACTCGGATTGACGCCTGAAACGGTCCCACACTTCTCGACCGTGTGTACGCGAAAGCAGGCGATTCCGATGAAGCGGTGGCGAGCGATCCTCGATCGGTCCGTCGAACTGTATGATCTCGGTGATGTGCAGGCGGTCGACGCAACCGGTGTCGATCGCGTCCAGGCCAGCCAGCACTACGCAAAACGGACGGACTACACGTTCGAAGCGGTGAAGACGACGCTGCTCATTGATTGTGAAACCAGTGCGATTCTCGATATACATTGTTCGATGAAACAGCCGCACGATACGCAAGTCGGCTGGAAGGTGTTAGTGCGGAATCTCGACGATTTGGCGACTGTCGCTGCCGATAAGGGCTACGACTGGGAGGAGCTTCGCACGAGGTTGCGTGCGGAAAGTATCACGCCACTGATTCCGCAGCGAGATCCTGGGATGCGGGGGTGGGCGAGAAATCTGCTCATCAAGGATCGGGCGTACCACCAGCGCTCGAACGCTGAATCGGTGTTTTTCGGGCTCCGACGCAGATACGGCGATACGCTCTGGTCAAGAACCTGGTTCGGTCAATTCCGTGAACTTGTCATGAAATCCGCGGTCCGCAACATCGAACGCGCCATAGAGAACTCACACCCGTGAAATCACGCGTTCAAACAAGGCCCAGAGGGTCTATTCATCAGAACAGGCCATCAGCAGTGTACAAGGTGGAAACCGCTGGCGTATGTAGCGTCAGTAGCTACCCGGGCGGTGGATTTTTCAGGGTAGCCATCAGATTTGCTAACAAGTGACACACATGGTCGATAATTCGCTAGTGATCAGAGAGGGGGACCTTGTCCCTGATGGGGGGTCGGCGAGTCCCGAGTTCGTCACGCCGGACGATCTCCAATCTGCTGCCGAGACGCCGGGTGTTGACAGAAAAATGGCCTTCAAGACCGAGAAGAACGTGATGGTGCAATCGCGCGTCGCCGGAAACACAGCAACCGACTGGCACCACCATGGAGACCGTCACGTCTACATCTATCTGGTCGAAGGGAGCGTGGTTCTTGAGTACGGTCCCGACGGTGACCAGCGACTCGAAGGGACCGCTCCTCTATTCGCGCAGATTCCGCCTGGGATCGTCCACCGTGATATCAATCCCGCCGACACAGAGCAAGTGAGTATCATCAACTTTGTCGGCTCGGGCCCGCTCGTAGTGAATGTCGATGGTCCGACGGCTTCCGAGTGAGGGGGTTCTATCGAGTAAGTAGCCGACCGGTCACTCGCATCAGTTGGCTCTGCTGAATTTGCGCTGTGGGCCTTGTTTAGACGCTAGCGAGAGGAGTTCTATGGCTAGATTGTGACCACTGAACGTGAGATGTGGTCGAGAGTTTGCTAACTGGACACTCGGTGTCGATTCTACACTCTCGGAAGAATGGCTGAGACGTCGACGTTTCTGAGAGGTGTTCTTAGACGTCAACGACAGTTCGGACAGCTATATTGCTATTCCCACATAACAGGCACTCTATCCCGTGAGTTTTCCCGTCTAAACACGGCCTGCGCTGTGTATTCAGCATGGATCCATCAAAATAAGTGGTATTTGACAGATGAACCGCGTTAGATTCGCATGTCTTAGTGACTGGTGGCTTCACAGACTTAGATAGCGAAAGAGGAGAACAACAACAGAACTCTTTAATTTGAAGTTCGGTCTTCAAAGGATATCAGAAACGTACTGGTCTTCCCAGTCGCGTCGAGCTTCGATTTCCCGTGTGCCTCGTCGCGTCACCGAGTACATGTTCGTTCGACGATCGGCCTGCTCCTTTTCGAGAAGTCCTTTATCAACGAGTTCGTCCAGATTCGGGTAGAGTCGGCCGTGGTGTATCTCCTTCTCGTAGTAGTCCTCAAGTTCTTCCTTGAGCGCGAGGCCGTGCGGTTCATCCAGTCCTGCAGTCACGTACAGGAGGTCGCGCTGGAAACCGGTTAAATCGTACATATCAGACCTCATGGTAATTAGCACCATAAGAATAGGGATGACAGTTCTCCGTCAAACATGAAAGACCGTGGCTCATTCAGCAGAGTTTGCAAATCCTTTATGGTGGACTGCTTCACTTCAGGGCCCATGGGAAAGATGAGCACACAGGTTGATAATGACGACTCTCAAGCTGAACTGACTCTATCCACTACTGCCGAATGGAAGAAGGATACCGAGAATACACCTGTCTATGCGGTTGTTTCGGCGGTGTCAGAAGCGTCTGATCTGGACATGCTTGAATTGCCGCCACTCTATGAGGCAATCAATCCGGACGCGTTGAACGAGTTGTTCACCTCCCGATCTGAGCCTGCTGTTGGCGAAGTTTCCTTCGAGTATGCGGGGTACGATGTTGTTGTGCGCGGAACTGGTGTGGTCGAGGTCCGGACATCGGTTGACGCCTAATCGCGGATCTGTTATCTAACTGCGTTCGTGGCTGGCCAGTTCTACCAGTATCTCTACCATCTACTCGGTGATGCTGTCGTCAGTCAGCTTCCAGCCCCAGCCGGGTTCGTACTTAACTTGGTCCTTCCCGGCCATGACGTACAGCTCGTCTTCAATCCGCTTCCGGATCAAGTCATCCATCGCCCCGGACTCCACAATCTCCTGTAGCAGTTCGGACTGCGTCTTGTAGGTGTCCTCGAGATAGCGTTCAAGGAACCTCGCATCGTCGACTTCGACGCGAGCACTCCGTTTCACTTGTTCCCGTTCCAATTTATTCTCCAGTAGTTCAACTTCCGTCTCTAATTCCTCGATCCGCTCCTCACTGCTCCGATCCGCGAACACACCGTGCTGCCGGTACGCCCGTGCCTCCTGGATCAGGATATAGAGATATTTGGATTGGCTGCTGAATCCCGCTTTGGCAGCCTCTTTACTCCAGATTTCGCGTTCCTTTTTGCTACACGTGAGCGTGATCTGTGTCGATCCCTCTGCCAAACCCATCGATCCTCCCATTGCGGTCTATCGGTCATCAACCATTACATAGGGCGGCCAGACCTTGTATCAGCCGTGCGATCTATCTATATAACAGTGATATGTCATAAATGTGGTGAACCACTACAATCAAATTAGACGTTGTTGATGGCGCCGCTTTCGATCAGGGAATGAAGCCGGTGGGTGATGACCAAGAGTGTCAGGAAATAGTGGTGGTTCACCAAGACCGTGTCGATCCGCCACTCACTAACTGTACGTAACGAGTCAGGGGAGCAGTTAACACGAGAAGCCAAATGTCACTCGAGCCGGTTCTCGCAGCAATGGACACGAGTGAAATCCGATCTGGGCAATTCCAGCCGAGATGTGTTCGTCATCGAGCTCCTCACTCGTTTCTACGATTCCTGCCCGCCCGTCCTCGCGGTATGACGCCTCCTCGCCAACATCGAACATCTCGGTCACGACCTCAGAGTCAACAGCGGATTCATCGATGAAGAGAACGATAATCTGCCTCTGGACGACCGAGCCTTCGACGAGGAAACTAGAGGCGAATCCGAGGAGATCCGAGGCTAATCCACTACCATCCGCGGAAGTCGTCTCAGACGATCCTACTCTAAGTACTGCGGCATCACCTGCCTGACCCATGAGGTCAGCGAAATGCTCGTGCGCCTCGTGAAACCGCTGCTCGTCGCCCGTGCCTGCGTCGATGACAGACCGAGCCGTCTCAGTCATCTCTGTTGACGTATTTCCTCGCGTTCCTGGGATAACGATGGTACCGTCACCGACTCCGATGACTGTATCGCCGTCGGAATATAGGGTAAACGAGTTGTACTGCTCCTGTCCAAGCTGGTCGCGGTCTAGATGGAGTTCAACCTCTTCGCTACCGAATGATCCCCTGATAACCTCGAACGCGATGTCATCGCCGTACCGGACCTGAATGAAATCGCGTTCAGCCTCCGGAGTAACGAAATTGTACGGTGAGGCCGCGGTATGGTACTCACCGAAATCGATGTCGTCGCGGGAGACGTTCTGAGTAATCTCGATCACGTCGCGGAGATCGTCGAATCCCCGGTATGCGACACCGATGTCGTCTTGCGGGGCGTCGTTCGGGACAGGAATCCAATCGATCCAAGAGGTGAGTTCGGTTCGGACATCGCCGTCGCTGATCGCGTACGCGTGGCCGACGCTGGCGCTGCCACTGCCCACGTAGATTGTGTCATCGGCGATTGCCGGCGATCCGACTACCGGGGTACCGGTCTCGAAGCGTCCCTGCTCGTCACCTGATGCGGCGTCGAGCGCATACAGGTAACCATCGTCCGAGCCGACGTAAACGGTGTCCTCAACCACTACTGGTGAACTTCGCACCGTGTCCTCGGTCTCGAACTGCCACTGTTCGTCGCCGGAGCGGGCTTGTGCATAGACGTGGCCGTCGTTGTTCCCGACGTAGACGGTATCGTCGACCACTGCCGGCGAACTCCACACCTCGTCGGTTTCGAACCGCCAGTCTTCATTGCCGGACCCGGCATTCAGCGCGGACACAGCGCCCTCGTTCTCTGCTCCTCTTGATCCGACGAAAACAGTGTTGTCAACGACCGTTGGCGAACTGAAAACCTCCCGGTTAAGTTCTTCAGACCAGCGAGCTTCACCTGACCTGCCATCCACCGCGTATACGTGCCCGTCGTTGCTCCCGATGTAGGCGGTGCCGTCGACCACCGCTGGTGAACTCCTGACTGCGTCGTCGGTTTCGAAGCGCCACTGCTCTTCACCCGCTGCATCTAATGCGTACAGGACCCCATCGTCCGAGCCAACGTAGATGGTATCGTGGGCCACCGCTGGTGAACTCCACACCTCGTCGGTAGTCTCGAAGCGCCATCGTTCCTCTCCCGAATCCGTGGCCAGTGCGTAGACGTTGCCGTCCAAACTCCGACGTAGACAGTGTCATCAGCCACCGCCGGCGCCCCCTCAACGTTGGCCCCGGTCTGGAAGTCCCACTGGACATCACCCGTTTCGGCGTTCAGCGCAAACACACCATCCGGGTCGACCGTCCCAATATAGACAGTGCCGTCGGTCACTGCTGGTGAACTTCCTCCAATTGCGCCGAACTCGACATGCCACTTCTCGTCGAGATTTGTGGTCGGCGGAGCTTCGGGTGACTGCGGCGTTCCGGTATTAGCGGTGTCGAACTGGAACTGCGGCCATGTATCGTCAATTGCGGTTCGCACAGGTTCCACCTCGAACACACCCCGGGCGGTTGCGTAGCGAACCAGGGCAACGTCGCCGGCCACCAGCACGCCATCAACGTAGAGGTCGATCGCTTCGGTCGCGCGAAGGGCAATCCCTTCGAACGACTCCGGTGTGAACGCGAGGGCCTTGACATTGTCGACGACATCCGTCCCGATGCGGTTGTCGTCGGTGTCAATGGTTCCATCCCATGTCCCGCCGGGGACCAACGCGTCTGCAGCCAGGTAGCCGATCGCCGTAACGGTCTCGTCGTTGCCATCGGAACCGAATCGGAGCACGCCCGTCTCGGAGTTGATCGCGAGCGTTCCGGAGGACCGGTCAAGATCGGTGTGCTCGTCGTCGACGAACTCCTCCTCAGGATCCGAAATATCTCGTGTGAGTATCTCTGGTGCCGGTTGACCCAGCAGCAATCTCCTCTCTATCCACCTGTTACTTGTAGCCGTCAGCCCACTTCCGACAGCGAGGAAATTTCGGCGCCTCATATTTCAAACCGCCACCAATTGAATGCTTAATTCTTTCAGTGAACGTAGGATACACTCTGTATATAGAACAGGAAGCGTACAATCGGCGGGGACTGAACGACCGCGCCAGCCCAAGATCCTGCACTTTTTGAAGGACCCATACTCTGCCTACGACAGATTCCTATCCATTCATTTAACTCGAGAGACTAGACCATCTGAACCCAACTCATCCGCCACACCTGTGATGATCCACCACATTCGTAGCAGTTTGCCAGACCTATAGAGAAGTATTACATTCGTGAAAACTGATATCAGTTTCGTGGTCTGGGAGTGTCGAGGCCCCATTTCTGACGTCAGGTTTTTCGAGATAAAATCAAATCGTCCAGAAACGTAGAGCCTTAGCACTCATTTCTGACGATGTTATAATGATCTATTTCTATATTATCTGAATTTAATGTGTTACGGACTGTTTCGATCCGTATGCGGCCATAGGATGGGAATCTGACGTCAGTTCCGTTGGACCGTCGATGCATCATTGTCTTATTACTGGCTGCTGATCACAACGCCGTATGCCACTTACTCACAGGGACAGCACAAAAATACTACCGGGTATCTCAATTGACCGGCCTCGTCACTCTAATACTACGAAAGCAACCGGATACTCGTTAACTCCCGTCCACTTTCCGAATCAGACACAATTAGCAGATTCGCTCCGTCTTGCACTGGGAGCGGAAACGCCCACAAAGAGGTAGCAAAAATACGGAGTCGTTGCTATTCTCCAGGCTGCTCGATTACACCGAGCTGTTGCATGAGTCCGAGCATGTCGGGTTGGACCCAGCGTTCGACAATCTGTCCATCCTTGACCCGAGTAAACACCATGTTCACGACTTCGAACTCGGTGCCAGTCGGATCAACACCCATGAACTCACCCGCATGGGTGCCCTGTAGGGTTACCCGCATTGCAACGAGATTGCCTTCAGCGATCACCTCCTCGACGGTCGCCGAGAACTCGCCAAACGCGGTCTGTAGCGACTCGAGGTGATCTTTCAGTTCGTCACGGCCATGTATCTCGCCGAGCGGGTTATGGCCGATCACATCTTCGGCGCAGATTTCGTCAATGAGATCGACCTTGCCCTCGGTCGCGACCTCCTCTGGGAAGCGCCGGGCAAGACGCTTGTTCTCTTCTGGTGTGGTTGTTGCTGCCATTGGCTCCTCCAGTCACTATGCTCGTCAGTCGTCACCCGCGGCCATCTGCTCTTGTAGGTGTTCAGCGATCTGTTCGGTTTCCTCTTTGAAGACGTCGATATCGTAGTCCTGTGCCTGGATCAAGGCGCTGTACCGAGGCGTGTAGCTTGCGAGGAAGAACAGTTCCGAGAGTTCCTCTTCAGTTGCGCCATGCAGTTGGGCCGCACCCTTGTGGAAGTGTCTGCAGTACTCACAGCCAATCGCCGCCGCCATCGCGAGGCCGATAAATTCACGGGTCTTCGGATTTATCTCCGTCTCTCCGAAGAGGAACCGCTTCAGATTCGGCCACTCGTTCACCAGTTCCTGTTCTGGAAGAGCCTCTAAGTATCCTGGAAGAAGCCCGAACGTTTCTTCGATATCTGTCACCGTTTCATCATACAGCTGTTGTTGGCTAGCCATGGTTCCTCCCTCCCATTCGGTCTTCCGGTGACCGAATATTGATACCTGGTAGCACAGCTAGTGGTACCAAGCATCAATACTAGTACCACGATACCTTACTTATCGTTTTGGTTGAAATTTACTCATAACTGTATCAAAGCGTCTATAGGAAAATCCAGTCGTGGAACAACCGACAGTTCCCTTCTCTTGCACCTCCGCTTTCGCCCATCATCTGTCTTCCTGAGGGGTGGTGGTGAGGACAGAGGCACACTGGAGGTCCGGCAGGTCACCGTCTAGTTTAGCACCTCCTATTGAATATCTGTGAGGAAGGATGATTTAAATCGTTAATCGACTGCTGGATGCCGATCCGCCGCAAGTGTGGTGATTCGTCACGAACGTGTAAACTAATATTGGTTTCGTGGACTGAGAGTGCCGAGGCCATGGAACTAAGGGTAGTTCTCAGCGGAAAACCTTAGTTCTTCTCATACCCCTTAAACCAGGATAGACATATGTCTCCTACTGCATCAGTAATGCAGAATACGTTATTTTGGCACTGTTCTAGTGGTTAGAGGATGATAGGATGAATCCTACCGACGATAAGTATAGGCGGATCACAGGGCAGTCGATCAACTGAGCTACCCATCTCTTGCTTCCCGATGAGCTCTTATCTGCTCCATCGACTCCTCGGTATAGTTTCGTTCCATGAGAGGGATGTCATATTCGTAGAACCAGTATGTCACCAGCGATGGATGGACACCAGTCAGTATTCCAATCCACCATAGCGTCCGTTCTCGCTCCCAAAACAGTTCTCTTAATCGTTCTCCAGTAGGACGACGCGTGACAATTGAACGGTATTCGCTTCCTGTATCGTCGTCACGGGGAGAGATGATCTCGTTCTTCTCAAGCAAATACGCAGTGATGAATGGCTCCCCGAGATTGGGGACTGTTCGATCTACATCATCGTCGTACAAGGCATCGTGGATGGTTTTCACCGCGTCATAGGGGTCTTTATCGTGTACTTCCCCTTGCAGTTGGTTAACCATCTCTGTCACCTCTGACGCAGGGGGACCAAGGGCAGCCTCGCTTGTCTCCCACGAAACGGGGTCAAAATTGCCCATGCTCTGTTCACCGGACGTATCTACCTGCTGCCCTGTTGTAAAGGTGGTACCAAGGAACGCACTACTTGACCGCTCAGTTCGTACCTAGAATGTACGGAGATTTCGCTTGTCAGTGGGAGGAAATCAAGCAAGGCTACTATTTTCAATACCAGATTCCTCTCCTCTTAAATCCTGATTGTGACAGTAATCGCTGGTGCTCGCGATCATCGTTCTGCTGGTCAATCTGCACGTCGCTGACGAATCTCTTCACACTCTGACGCATCGCTTCTCCCCTGACGGATCTCCCCCGCGCTGACGAATCTACAGGCTATAGAGTACTGCTAAATGCTGCTAAGTGGGTGCCGGCCGTCGGTCCCGATGCAGCGTTGAACGCTGCTGAGATAGCCCATGTTCGGCCCATTCGACGAGACCGACCTGGAACCGGACGACTCGGCGATGTCCGAGTCCGAACTGAACACTGAGCCCACGTACGGGGACTACGACGATCCCGGGGATAACTGGTTCGGCGACAGCGGCCCCCAGAACCCGAACCCCGACGGCTGGACCCGGTACGATCCGTTCAAGGAGGAGGACTACGAGAACGAGCTGCTCGAACCGTAGCCTCCGGATCTCCTTCCGCACAACCCCGTAACGGCCAACAAACACCATTCTTTCACGACGCATACAGGAAAAATATCATGGGAACTGAACTGTACATCGACGGCGAACGCACTGAAGTTGAAGATGACCGCACCGTCCAGGATCTGAAGCAGGCCGCCGGCTTCCCGGCAGATGATACGGTCGTCTACACGGCCGACGGCCCCGAGCAGATCGCGGTCAGCGACCACGACACAGTGGAGACGATTCCGGACGGTGCCACCGTCGCAAGTCAACCCCAGCGCGGCCGCATCTTCGGTACCGACCGGTGGTCCCCGCTATGAGCCGGTACCAAGCTATGAACGAGGATCGCATCATCACCGAGGCCCGAGCCTTAGCGGACCTCTGCCCCGCGGTCGACTTCGACCTCACGACGGGCGAGATCATGCTCTACGACTTCCCGCTGCCCACCGGCTGGAATCAGGACCGGACCCGGCTCTGGTTCCAACTGCCCGAAGAATACCCGGCAACCCAGCCGGACGCCTACCTGCCGGCGGACCTGCGGTACCAAGACAAGAAGCCGTACGTCCTGCTGTTCGGTAGAGGACCGGACGACTGGGCGCAGCACTGCATCCATGAACTCCATGACTGGGAGCCCCGCCGCCACACGCTGGTTACGCTCACCCGGATGATCGCCACGTCACTCTCCCAGCCGAACTCCAGCAACCCGCTGGAACAGACCTGATCATCATGCAACTCGTTCTTTCCACGTCACACGTCCAACAGCTCCGGGACCACCTGTTGCAGGACGACCAGGAGCGGATCGCCGTCGTCCATTGCAGTACGTCCGGCGGCGACCACGCTCACCGCGAAACGCGGCTGCTCGCCACGGCGGTCCACCCGGTACCGGATGCTGACCTGGAAACGCAGAGCCGGTCGGCATGCCGTCCCGCGCTCGACGTGGAACGCGACATCACGGCGGACTGTCGCCGTCACGGCATGCACCCGATCGTTATCCACAGCCATCCCTTCGACGCGACGCCGACGTTCAGTCGCAGCGACTCCGACATGATGGACGGCTACCGGGAGTGGCTGACCGGGCTCTACCCCGATATGCATCTCGGTGTCGGCGTCCTCGGGACCCACGGCCTCGCCACCGTGATCGTTCCTGCGGCTGCGGACCAGTTCACCGACCTGCCTGTCACAGTGGTCGGCGACTGGCTGCTCGACCCACCGCTCACCACGGGACCCGCCTGCGATACTCCAGAGACAGACACGGTGAACGGTGGCACCCCCGGTTCGATCGACCGGGAACGGTACGACCGCAGCATCCGCGCCCTCACCACATCCGGCCAACACCGGCTGGCCACGACCCCCATCGCTGTCGTCGGCATAGGCGGCCTTGGATCGATCATCGCCGAGGAACTTGCGCGGTACGGCGCTCACCGGCTGACCGTGGTCGATCCCGACGTCATCGAACCGTCGAACCTACCCCGGCTGTTCGGCTGCCATGCAGACCACGTCGGCGACCCGAAAGTCTCGGCCATCAAACAGCACCTCGAGCGTCTCAACCCGCAGATGGAGATCAGTGCAGTCCAGGCCATGGCCGAAGACGTCCCGGACCTGCTGAAGGCGGTGGATCTCATCGTTGCCGGTGTCGACCGTGTCTCCGCACGGATGTGGCTGAACCAGTTCGCGGCTCGCCACCTCGTCCCCTACGTGGACGCGGGGATGGTCATCGACGTTGACGACGACCCGGACACGCAGCAGATTACTGCGATGGAAGGCTACATCCAGCTGATCGCACCGGGTGCCACCGCCTGCTTCGACTGCCTTGGCCGCGGTGACCCGGAACAGGCCCGCATCGAACACCTGTCCGACGACGCTCTGGCCGAGGAGCTGGACCGCGGCTACATCACGGCAACCGACTTGGCGCCGGAACCGGCCGTCGTCCCACTCAACGGAATTATCGCGTCGAAAACAGTTCAGTTACTGGCCAAACAGATCACGGGGTACGATGATCCGGCGGCATCCCTCCGGTTCGAGGGCCTTGATAACGTGCTGGTGGAAACTCGCACGATACCGAGCGACAACTGCCCTACCTGCGGCGGCAACGGCATTCTCGGGCGCAGCGACACCACTGCGACCAATCCAGACCGCATCGATACCAACGACCTGGACCTCAGTCTCGCTCTAGAAACCGAGCCCACCGGAGGGAAGGACACGGAGGAACAGCCATGACGGGCTCACTGCTGATCCTGGAAGAGGAGTTCATTATTGTACTGGTGATCTGGCTCGTGGTTCTCCTCCTCGCACCGCTGGAGTGGGCCAATGGGTTCTGGATGGGTGGTGCCCTCTGGCTGCTTGGCTCCGCAGGTGCCGCCATCATCGGACCCGGGATCACGAGCGACACGATACTCATGGTTACCGGCCAACTGTTTGTCTGGCTCCTCCTCTCCATAATCATCTTCGTCCGGGACTACTTCGAGCACGGTCCCGGCGATGATCGTAGTGCCACAGCCCGGATCATTGGCATCCTCGCGTTCATCGGCCGCCTCGTCGCCACTGACCCGGACCAGGAACAAGCCCCAGCGGCAGCAACGCCGCCAGCAACACCAACCACCGTGGCAGCGAGAGCAGCAGCCCCGGCAGAACACCCGCCGTAGACCCGACCGCGACGCCGCGGCCGGCCAACCGGAGGACAACGGCAACGTGTTCGCTGGCCTCGATCTCGACACGGGCCCACTCCGCGACGACCATGACCGGTGACCGCTATCGACCCCGCCGGACCGGTGCCGGATCATCCCCGGCTGTATATCGCCTCGAAAAAATCAGCACCCATTGAGACACCTGATACACCGCTATGGACCCGACCAATCCCGAACTCCGTGATTGCGGGCACGTCGGCCACTATACCGGCGTCTGCCAGTACGAGGGCTGTGCAAAACAGCTCTGCGCGACCTGCGTCCAGTCCTGCGAGACGTGCGGTATCCTTCAACTGGGCGCGTCGCCCCTCTCCCGTGTCGCGTCCTAACCGGGACAGCTGTTCAAGCTGGTCGGTGTACCGGTCGATCTTCCACTCGAGTTCGTCGACAATCTCTGCATGGAGCTCATCCCGCTCGGCCAGTTGCTCGGCAATCCGATCTAGTTCGTCCGTCAGCCGGTCGTGCTGCTGGCGTTGTGATCGCTCCAGGAATCGATCAACAGCCTCAGCCCAGTCCGTATCCGAGCCGTGCCCATTCCATGCACTGTAATCAACGTAATCCATGCCCCCATTCCATCAACGGGGACTGGTGCCGGATGGGCGTTCGCCCTCACCCCGGTTCGCAAGCCATCGCGGCTCCTCTCTTCCAGGGCTACGATCCGGTTTGTGAGTCTCCATTGCTCGCCGGCAACCGATCTGCCTGTAATTTGGTCCTGCGATACGCCCACCTAGAAGATATATAAATACACAGAACTAATGCATAAAGAGGCACTGTCTAGATAAGAGAAACCGCAATACGGGAAGGTAATGAAGTGACGGTATCGGCTGTGAAACTACTATATTGGATCTGACAGAGGTGAACTCTGTTCCACGACCAGCGATAATTCGGCTGCTTCAGCAAATTTCTCATAAGCAGTGACAATACCAGATCTCACCGGGAATGCTGTGGCAGGCTCTGAAACACTTCTATACGTCGGAATCGAGTAACTAGACAGTGCCCCTCCGTCTGATCCATATCTAGTCCTACATAGACTAGGGGTCTGCTGGTGAAAATCACTCTGTCTAATTACATTGGGACTGGATGGCCGGGCACCGGGTCACGGTATCTTTCCTGACAACATTCTCTCAGATACGCTATTTCACGTCCTCTTGGCTCATTTCGTCTACATGCGTACCGGGATAGAAGTACAGTCGATCAGTGGGACGACCGGTGATTTGACGGGAAGCAGTCGACACTATTCTTGGGGAATCGCTGACTCAAAGGCATGGGTAATCGCAGTTTCGAGTTCTGTTGGGTGTTCCGTACCGATGAAGATCCGCGTTCCATCGGTCAGCGTAAGTTCTACACCGTGATCTCCCCGGAGTCGATATACTGTGTTTCCTCCTGGAGTTTTCCGTAAGCCCCAGTGCCAGCCAGCGTATGTCGTCGAAGAATACGTGGTCACCTGAACCTCGTCAATATTCTGGAGCGGGATATAGCGGAATGATCGCTGAATCGGTCCAAGCCGAAGATAGACGCCGTCATGCCGTACTTCGATAACCAGACGGAGCACCCAGAAGCGTTCGATCGTCTCCCGGTAGATACGTGTGCGGTCCCTCTCTCCCCTATCGGGTGCCACCATACCGCTAGAACGAGCAGGAATGCAGTAAAAGATATTTCATCACCGCGTAAGCGACCGACCGAGTAATCAGAACTAGATATCGTGCCAGCGGTGGACCAAGTGAGAGTGCTACCTCTCATACATCTTTCTCATTTTACCATGATAAGTGTTAACATTATTCCCACCCAAGATCCACAGAGAGGTCATGACGTTAACAAGTGTGGCGAGGTACGAGCCCGAACAGCTCTCCTCGGTCGGCGACCATGCTGTTGTCGTCGGGGCAAGCATGGCCGGCCTGTGCGCGGCCCGGGTCCTCGCTGACGGATTCGAGGATGTCACGGTGATTGAGCGCGATCCATTACCTGATGAACCGATCGCCCGCCGTGGTGTCCCACAGGCCAACCATATTCATGTCCTGCAGGAGGCCGGCCGAGCCACACTGACGGATCTCTTCCCGGATTTCGGTGAAAATCTGCTCTCGGCCGGCGGTCTAGTGCTTGACGGGACACGCGATCTGAAAATGTATGACGAAGGAGATTTCAACGCAGATAGTCCTCACCGCATACCTGTATATAGCGCGACCCGGCCGCTGTACGAGTCCGTCGTTCGCCGGAGCGTCACCACTCTCGACAATGTCCAGATGCGTTCAGAATGCCAGTTAATAACCTTCCTTACTGATGAGGAAGTGACGGCCGTGGAAGGAGTGATAGTGAAACCAGCAGGCAGGCAGTCCGAAGAACTCCCTGCTGATCTGGTCATTGATACGACTGGCCGTACGAGTCACACACCAACCTGGTTGAAGGAACACGGGTATCCGTCGCCGCCTACAGACGAGGTACGGATCAACGTAACCTATAGCACCACCTTTATCGAACGTCCTAGCGATGACCGCCACGGGATTCTCGTTGTCCCTTCTGCACCACGCACTCGTGGTGGGGCGTTCCTTCCGGTTGAAAACGACCAATGGCAGGTAACCTTATTCGGTATGCACGGTGATCATCCGCCGGCCGACCTCGATGGCTTTCGGGAGTACACAGCGAGCTTTCCGATACCCCATCACAAACGACTACTCGACGAGTATCCACAAACCACTGAAGAGATCGTTCAGTATCCGTTTCCATCCAATATGCGGCGCCGCTACGAGGACCTTGACCGGTCCCCTGACGGGTTAGTCGTTCTTGGAGATGCGATCGCCAGCTTCAACCCGATTTACGGCCAGGGGATGTCAGTGGCGGCACTCGAGGCCCTGGAGCTCCACCACGCCCTTGCAGCAGGTGGTCGTGAGGATCTCCCGTCCCGGGTCTTTGAGCGGATCAAGCAGACGGTCGATATTGCGTGGAGCATGGCCGTCGGTGCCGATGTTCAGTTCCCGCAAACTGAAGGCCCAAAGCCCCGGAGCGCGGACGTTCTGAACTGGTATTTGACCCGCCTGATCCGGAAGGCACACACTGACGGCATGCTGTTTGATGCCTTCTTCCGCGTCCAAATGATGGAACAGCCCCCTAGCTCGCTATTCCGGCCCAGAATCATGTGGCGGGTACTGAGACCGACTGGCGGATGACTGGCAAGAAAAGGGGTCACTGGTGACCCTGACCTCGGAATCCGCCAGAACGTCGCCTTCACTATCACCAGATTCGGTCGCCCCTTCTGGCTCAGCTTGTGTACCGGAGTCTCGCGTGCCAAGAACTGGTATGGGTGTGTGAAGTGAGAAACCTGGGATCAAGATATGAAGCGATTAAACCGTGTTTCAGGCCAGATCGAGGGAATCATTCATAGCCTCCGTTAGGGTACACGGTTTGAGACCTGCCTAGTTAGGTGCCGCACAGATACCTTTCTCTGCCTCTACTGTCAGTATGGAATACGCGGATCGTGTAAATCGGACTGTTGCTGTTTGTCTAGAGTGCCGATCACCGTACGCTGCCCGGATCTGGCCAGATGGTGAGATCAGACTCATCGGTACTGGACATGAATGCCCATGTGGCGGGACAGCTTTTCAGATGCTTGAATGACCAGCAGAGGATTAGCTAGTTCTGGTAGACCCGTTGGTGCAACTTTCCCTGAGGCATCGAACTGTCGCAGGACCGGATACCTGCGTTCAACCCACTCAACAATCGAGGCAAGTCGATCGCTACGGGGGATTGACGTACTCCGAAGGACAGAGACCACTGTCCCAGTAAGGAACAGCACGGCGAACAACGCAAGGACTAGCCCGGCCATGACCCATTCGGCGGCTTCCCCAAGCATCGCCAGGAGGATGAACTCCTCGCCGTAGGACATCCCTCCAGAGAGCACCGACAGTGCATCCACGAGACCCATCAGACCAGCACCGACCAGCAAAACCGCGGAGATCACGAACCCACTGAAGTACAGCCAATGACGAGACACCATATTTCGGATAGTGGGGCGAGAAGATGTTAAACGTACGGAACCCTGGAGATGCCACCCAACTTTCGCTAGTTTCCCTGTTCAGTCTTTATGAAGAACATGCCTCTCACGGCAAATGCCTCCTCTCCATTACCCGGAATGTTTATGCGACTATTATTATGATACCAACGTGATGAGGATAAAATTTGCGGTCGACGCGGGCATTTTTGCAGCCCTTAGCGCAGCAGCCGCTTTATTGATACAACCCACATTCATAGAATCTCAGGTAGCACACGCAACTCTCGACGGTCTTTTCGTCGGAGCAGCCGTCTACATTGGTCTCAAAATTCTCAAACGAACTACGGATCCACAGTAGGTTACCCAGTCAGTTGTCGTTCACTACAATGAGTCCCACCTAGGGGCCAAATGGAGGTGTTCACTCCCTGATCAAACACGCTGCTACCGTGAATCTCACTCGTACTAAGTAGACGTCTCTCAACTAAGGGAGATAATGGACGAACACTCTGGTCGAACGATTGGCAATACTGAGATCGAACTGTCGAGTCCCTGGGTGTTCTTTGCTGTCACGTTCGCTATCACGTGGGGTTCTGGGTGCCAGCCATCATCTTCGACCTTGCGTTCGATAACGCTCTTGGACTCGCATTACTGTTGCTAGGTCTCCTTGGCCCTGGTCTTTCAGGAGTTGTGTTCATGAAACTCCAGTACACGGAGAGTGCGCAGAAGGATTTCTGGGATCGTGTTACCAATCTCCGCCGAATCGGCCTCCAGTGGTATCTTGCCATTTTTCTCTACGCACCGGTACTGTTCGCCATCGCCGCCGGAATCGACATCGCACTCGGTGGAACAGGCTACTTTGTGGCCGATTGGGTATCCCAGCTCACGTCCAATCCCGCTGCTTTCCTCCCGACCCTGCTCTTTTCGACCCTACCGCCAGTTCTCGAAGAACTCGGATGGCGTGGCTATGCACTCGATCAACTGCAACGAACCCGGACAGCGCTAGCCGCCGGATTGATTCTGGGAGTGATCTGGGCCGTCTGGCACCTCCCGCTCTTCCTGATTGAAGGAACAAATCAGCATGACGCCGTCGGCTTCCTGACGACACGATTCTGGCTGTTCATGATCGGCGTCGTGGCGCTTTCGGTAGCGTTCACCTGGATACACAATGGGACAGGAGGAAGCATTCTTGCCAGCATCCTGCTCCACTCGTGGACAAACTTCACCCTCCAGACCTTCGAGGGAACTCTCCGAACAGATATCCTGTTCTATCTCGGTACGTTGTGGGGGTTTGTCGTGGTCGTCACCATACTCTATGGAGCAAAAACACTGGCCCGTCACGACAACATACCACATCCCGCGCTCAAATCAGAACCAGCAGTAGAATAACTCTCGATACTCCGGGCCACCATCGGGAACACCGTGACGGAACGAGCACGAGCCGTCTGGCAGATCGTTCCTGCTCACGCGAGCATACTCGTCAACTTGATACAGAACGATAGCGCATACCCGCGTCTTCAGGCGCGGGTCGAGCGGTAGGCCTATCCGACCAACTGTCGTAGATGGCCGGAACGGATTTCCATCAAAACTGGTTTAGTGTGGTGCGTCGTAGCATAGAGTGCGACGAATACCGTGAGATGCCGTTCCTGAACCACAAAGGATGGCGAACCAGCGGTGGTTCACACGGCGATGACATGGTATTCGACGGGGCCTGTTTGACCGGGCCACAGCCCTATACAGGGGAGGAAACGAGAGTTCTCCCGGTATGCTGCCGGTTCCCCTTGAGTGCGGGCTGGAACCTCGAACGCCACACCCGGCGGAAATCAGATGGGCGGATTCCACGCCCTGAAGGGCGTGGAGGTGGTCAATAATGCCGTAGCGGTCATCGTTGGAGGACTGGTCTCCCTCGGAATTGCGACCGCTCTCGGTGCATAGGTGGGTGGATTGGCGGCAGGCTCGCCGAATGAGACCTACTGAGAAGTTAATCTATTAGCAGACGTATTTCCCGTAGTTTCTGTGTCCGTGAAGTCCGTCTTGGGTATATTCAGTCAGCGGTAAGTAGAGAGGACACAGTTATCGCAGTTGGTATGCTTCTCGCTTAGAGTACGACTGAACCTATCGGCCAATCATAAGGCAATTAATCCTGAACCATGTTGTGAGTTATCCAACACCAAGGCTTATGCGATGTACGGCCTTCTGTTTAGGAGAAATGAGTACTCTCAAAGGAATGCCACAAACAGAGGGTATCTGTGACGAATGCGGAGCCACATGCAGAGTTCGGCTTTGGCCAGATGGCAAACTCCGTGCGGTCGGAAATGGCGGGGAGTGTAAGTGTGGTAGTCTCTCGTTCCACTAACTTGGCTGGATTCTACTGCCGTCTCATCTAGCATTCTTGAATTAGTATTTCCAGCGTATCTTGGAGCAAGTGAGTACTCAATCCGCATCTGTGGTTACCGTGGAAGTCAGCTGATTTCAGGTAGATAAACCGACTGAGCAGTTACCGTGTATACTATCAAATGAGTTACATCAGTCCTCCTCTGGTCCCGGTAGACTACAACTGCTCTTTCAGTCAGGAGAGCAACTAAATAACCTGGAAAGGTACTGACGCATATAGTATCTGCACTCACTGCCGATCAAAAATTCGATCTCACTATTGTCACCGGTGCCTTTATCGCCCTGTACTGGATTTTGTACGTCGATCCCCTGACCGGTGAATTGCTTGGACTTATGCTCGGAAGTATACCGATACTCGGTGGTGTCTACCGCTATGTCGACCCAGACCAGTATATCATCCAGGGGCTGACCGGGCTGGCAGCCGTCGCCCTCGGTGGTGCCGCCCCGGCCACAATCCTCTACCAGACACCGGCCGGCAACTGGCTGGTCGGCAGCCAACCACTCCCCTTAGCACTCGGCCTCATGCTGGTCGTCGTTATCGCGACACTCGTCGGCCGCCGATACCTCCATGGGGCAATCACGCCACACGACACCGCTCCCGCCTGACCCAGGCCAATCGAACACAGGACCGCACTGAGACTATGCCTGACCCCCTTCGTCGACGGACCTTCCTCCGACTCGGTGGTGTCGCTACTCTCTCATCCCTTGCAGGATGTAGCACCATCCAGGCGGAACTGGGACTGCGAACACAGCGGCTCGGACGGGTAATACTCACAAACAGTAGTGACGAATCGGTCGAAGTAGAGGTTGAAGTTATCCGGGAGGGAACGATCGTCCTCGCCTCGACGTATCAGCTCTCTTCTGGCTCGTCCAAGGAACGGCCACAGATTGAGCTCAACGAATGGAACGACAATCTTGCCGCACAGCGGTGGGAGGTCCGGGCAAAAACACCTGCCAGCGAATGGAGGAACGCCGAATTGACGGCCGCAGCAGGTGACCGCGACGATTGCCACCGCGTCCACATCGTCACGGGCAACTGGCCCGAATCTCCTCTTCTTGTCCTCCCAACAGACTGCAAGCGTACGCTCGAATAGGAGACGGTTTCTCAGTAAGTTCGCAGAGACGGTGGCTGCTCAGTACAGGGAGCGCATCGACCGACGATTCATTGAAGTGCTCAGTGACTAACAGTTTTCTGCTGTCCCGTTAACCGCCAAATATGGGCACAGACTGCCGAACGGGTGTGTCAGAAGCGAACGACGCTGCCGCCAGTGACCGTGGCGAAAAGTATGATTTACACCTTGCCCGGAGTCGCACAGTGTGGGATCGCTGGAGCAACCATTATGGGTTGAGTGAGAGCGATTTCGAACCAATGCGCGAGACGGCCATTGACCATCTTGACCTCCAGCCGGGTGACCGCGTTCTTGATATTGGTTGTGGTCCTGGCGTCAATTTCGAGTGCATCCGACACGAAATCGGCGAAGATGGTGAACTTGTCGCCATCGATTACAGTCCAGAGATGGTCGAGAATGCACGACAGCGTGTCACCGAGCACGGCTGGAACAACATCGATGTAATTCAGGCGGATGCGACGATGGCCGATCTCGGGGAGGACTTCGACGCCGCTATCGCAACGCTGTCGATGAGCGTTATGCCCGACATCCATAGAGCAATCAGGAACGTCTATCGGTCGCTTGCGTCCGGTGGAACGTTCATCATCTTCGACCTTCGGACAATCCCGTCAGGACCGGCTCGAATCCTGAATCCGCTTCTCTGGCGGTTTTTCTACTGGTTCGCCAACTGGAACCCTAACGGGGATACCATCGACTCACTCACGGCCATCTTCGAACAGGTCAAGATCGTCGAAACATACGCTGCTGGCGCAGCTTACACCGCTCGCGCCAGAAAACAGTAATCCATGGTCAAGTAAACACACACCGACTAAGAGTGCGTGAATTTCGACGGACAAAACGGTCAGGTCGCATGTTTACACGGCGAATTGTAATTCTTCTTATCTATGAATTTATACTGCTTCCAACCTCGAGTGTAGGGAAAGCATGGTACTAAATAGGTGATTTTCTCGGAGAAGACACAGAAGAGGGTGAAGTGAACTTTCACGTCTCACTGGGAATTTCTCTCCTGCTTCACGTGGAGCGGGTGCTTCCAATTTCCCGGGAGAAAAGAAGATGGTGGAATTCCTTACGCGCGACCTTCAGGGGAGTACTGAGAGGTGACGATTTTATTGGAGTAGGCGGTAGTCTCGCGGCGAATCGGCCGGACTTCTTGCAAGGCATCATCGGCATACCACTCCCTCGCTGCTTGAACGGATGGGAATTCCAAGACGATCGTCAGGTCATGGCCCCATTCGCCGGCAAGCACGGTCGGATCAAACGAGATCACGAGCGCCTCGCCGTCATGTGCGGCAGTTGTCTCTGCAGCAACAGGGAAATACTCGTTCATATATCGGTCCCTGTCGGTTATCCCGTCGACAGCAATCACGTATCCCTTCTGGGATTGGGCAGGCTCGCTTGTGGTCGTTTCGTCAGTCTGCGTCTCATTCTCGCTGCCACTAGCGGTTGCAGACGGGAGCATTCCGAGTGCGCCCCCTATGACCGCCCCCGCTTTCAACAGTGTTCGGCGCAAGACACGGTCTGAATTCGGTTCGTTGGTCATTGCCACAGCCTCACACGGCCACCACTCATTCTTCCCACCGTACGTCGGGTTCTGTTCTCCATTTTCACGGCCTCTTGTCTGATGATACGAATTTCGAGCGCATACCTGCGTCTTCAGGCGCAGGTCGAGCGGTAGGCGCAGCGTGTCACCCGCAGCCGGTGATCGGGACGGATTTCCATCGTAATCGTTTTAGTGTGATAGCACGTAACACAGGGTGCTACGAATACCGTGAGAGGCCGTTCCCGAACAGACAAGGGATGGTGAGGAGCGCGGTCTGTTCCTCACACGGCGATGACATGGTATTCGATGGGGCCTATTTGACCGGGCCACAGCCCTATACAGGGGAGGAAACGAGAGTTCCCCCGGTGTGTCGCCGGTACCCCTTGAGTGCGGGTTGGAACCTCGAACGCCGCACTCGGCGGAAATCCGATGGTCGGATTCCACGTCCTTCAGGGCGTGGAGGAGGTCAATGCACCCTCTGTAGTGTGGTCTGTGACGACCGTTGCTTCCTCATGTGGATCGGCACTGGTCAATTCGATATCGCCGTTGACGGCAAGTTCATGAGTGGAGCACTCACTCTCTCCCACATCGATCCGCCCCATAATGGACTGATGGGTGGCCGCTGGCCATCGGCTGGAAACAGGTGTGGCACTCTGTACCAGGACTATAAGTGACCTGTCCACCAAGGCTAGGTAATGCACGGGCCGCATCGAAGGCCACTATGACAGAGACCACATCAATCCTGGCGGAGGCCAACCCTCTCGACATTGTGAAAGGAGCCGATGAGACGGATGGCGAGTTCGTCCGCATTGAGTATACGGCACAGCCATCCCTGGATGTTCCACACGCCGAGACCGCTCTCCCTCATGCTCGGTGGGCAGCGGATATCCCGGATGAGCACGTGAATCCACAGGTCAAGGAGTCCTTCCAAGTACTTTCGGGTGAACTCCAAGTTGTCGCTGGGGACCAGGTGTATCTGCTGACCGACGGTGACAAGATTACGATTTCCGGCAAGCATCCTCACCGTCACTGGAATCCAAGCGACAGGCCGGCGCGCATCCGCTACGAGGCACGGCCCGCCATCCATATGGACGAGGCGCTCGAAACCGCGTTTGTGCTCGCACAGGCCGGCAAAGCGGATGAACACGGAAACCCAGACCTGCTGCCGCTTGCGGTATTCCAGAATGCCTATCCTGACCACTTCTACTCGACTGACCTCCCGATCATCGTCCAGAAACTACTGTTCAAAGTTCTCGCACCCATCGGTCGGCTAGCTGGCTACCGGCCGACGTATTCACGCGAGAATATCGCCGACCTCCGGTAACGCTGCCAGCGTCACCCTTGCCGGCCTTCCCTCCCTGAAAGAATCTCTCGCGGCAGCGAACAGCCGGCTAGCGTCACAGGTCGATGCTCTTGTTGAAAGTCCGTTCTGCATTGCCTCTCAACTGGTGGCCTGGGACGACCTCTGGTTAGCCACTCAGAAGGCCATTGTCCTCCCCGGTCCGGCCACTTCTACTGATGCCACGGTTTCTCTGGCGATCCAGGCCGATTTCCACCGCTTGGAACACCTGCTGGCCATATCCGTGTCCGTCCTGGAATCACCACTGGAACCGTGATGCCGACAGGTTCGAGTGGTCGGAGCCCGTTCGATATCTGCATCCCAGACGGCACTATCTAGGAACTGCCCATCTCCTGTGCGACACAGGATCTTCCCGACCAATTGGGGCTGGTATTTCCGACGACCGCCGGCTCCCTCCCCTGAACTTGTGTGGAGCGTACAAGAGACGAGGAGTTCCCTCAGTAGATGGTCCTTCTCCCTGATGGTTGGTAACAATTAACACGCTGCTTGTTGAATTCGTCGGTAGGCGTTCGGGTCCCACGTGTGATCGCCTGCGCGCCAGAGGAGGATGCCGACAATGGCCAGACAATCCACGAAGCGGCTTCGGCGAGACCAGATCGACCGGGGAACGTCCAACACGGAGAGTCCCCAAGCAACCATCTCCTTGCGAACTATCGGACTTCTCGTTCTGGGAGCCGTCTTCTTCGTCGTTCTCGCAACAGTTCTAGCTACTCTCTGGGTGAGTTACCGCCCCTACCGGGGATGCTGAGAGCTTGCAAGGTGTTCACTGATTTCTGGTACCCCTGGAATTTTTGCTGAACTCCCTCGCTCGCAGCGGTTTCTGCGACTGTCTTATACAGAATCGGGGAGAATACCTGCGGCTTTAGCCGCAGGATGAATCCGACAACCCATGTCACCAACTACGCTCGACGCGCCAGTTCGAGTTTCCAATCCATACTTTGAAGTGCTAAGAACCGCTATACTGCGGTAAGGTCAGGTCGGAACGGAGCGGATTCCGAACGACCGTCGGAGGCGGCCAGCCCGCCCACGATAACGAGGCAGTATCCGAAATGCCGACGCGGTGAACGCGAATCCTCGAAGGGTTCGCCTTGTGCCCGTCGGCCTGAGCAAGCCCGACGATAACTCCAAGTCTGGCGACGTGTCAGTGACTCCCTGCTGGCAAAACAACAGATGGGGGGCAACGACACCGAGGATAGGAGTAACGGCGGTTTGGCACCGGCCTCAGAACGCAAGGCGTTCTGATGGGCTGCACGAGAGCTTCGCTCTCGTGAACGCCAGTCAGCCACCGACCACGATGGCTGGGTGAGACGCGGACTCCCGTGAAGTGGCGGCGTCTGTGGTTGCAGACCTGAAACTCCCACCGCTCGGGATTCCTCCGCGTTCACGCGGAGGAGGATGTCAATGTTTAGCTGTTGTCTTCTCGAGTCGGATGATCGAGAGCCTTCCATGTTCGGTATGGGAGCTCCATCTTCTCCTGTGATACGAATTTCGAGCGCATACCTGCGTCTTCAGGCGCAGGTCGAGCGGTAGGCGCAGCGTGTCACCCGCAGCCGGTGATCGGGACGGATTTCCATCGTAATCGTTTTAGTGTGATAGCACGTAACATAGGGTGCTACGAATACCATGAGAGGCCGTTCCCGAACAGACAAGGGATGGTGAGGAGCGCGGTCTGTTCCTCACACGGCGATGACATGGTATTCGATGGGGCCTATTTGACCGGGCCACAGCCCTATACAGGGAAGGAAACGAGAGTTCCCCCGGTGTGTCGCCGGTTCCCCTTGAGTGCGGGTTGGAACCTCGAACGCCGCACTCGGCGGAAATCCGATGGTCGGATTCCACGTCCTTCAGGGCGTGGAGGAGGTCAAACTCAATGCCGATCATCTCTGCTGTGGCCACCGTCTTTCCCCGTCCTCAACTAGATCATACTTCAGTGCCATGCGTATTCCCCATCTGCGGTATCTGCTTCGGTTGTCGGTCCCGAGAATGGCCGCCGTAGGGCTCACACGGATAGGAGAGTAGCCGGCTGGGGGAAGACATCACCTCCATTTTCACGACGCCGCTCCGGCGGACCATGCAGCGGAGAGATCAACCGTGCATGGCCCGCGACAGGTGTTGACAGAGAAGCCGGGATTGATTTTGCATGGTGAGCATTGGAGCGGCTATGGTTCTCGAACGACCTGCTCCTGTTGGCCTCGATCGCATGGGACGCGATTAGCCGTAGGACAGGTCATGTATAAGGTATGTAGCGGTATAGATGGCTATTGGCCTGACAAATTCAGGTAGTTGATGGTGGAATGGTCCTATACACCGTGGTGAATTCTAGTAGCTTCTTTTGATTTGTGGGCCTCCTTAAATTCTCGTTCCTGTACATCTCGCAGGGGAAGCATGTATCAAGAGATCAAACGGCTGGTTTCGTGATCGTTGATCGGAGCACTGTTCATCGGTATATTGTCCCTGCAAAATCCGCCAAGAGGAAGTCGGTCGCTCTAAAATACGTCCACACAACCCGAGACCGATACCGGTTCCCTCGTACTCCCTACGGCTATGAAGCCGATCGAAAACTTGTCGAACTTGATCGAGACTAAATGCGACAGATCCGGACAAGGAACGCTACTTCGGGATTCCCCTTTAGTCATGAAGGGGGTATCGGCCGGAAGTACCCCCGTGATTCGATGGACAAGTGGGTCTGTTGATAATGGAGGAAGGTGAAACCCGGTTCCAGAAGAAGTTCACACCGCATACCTTCCGAACCGTGTTCACCACACTGATGCGAAACCAGGGTATGAAGGATCACTTCCTGCAATATATTCGAGGGGATGCTGAGCAGGAGACGATGGACATCTCCACCCGTGTCGACCGGGATGAAGCCCGCACAGAATACCTGAAATACATCAAACAGCTAGATCTGATGATTATTTCCTGACTATCCTCTTCAATTTTCGAGCTTAGAGGTTCTGGGAGGACGGTAGGCAGGAAAATCTGTCTCTGACACGGCTGGTAGACGGGGTATCCCTACAGCTATGCGGTGTTTTAACAATGTATCTAAAAGGCCTTAAATGAGATATACAGACAGAAGTTTTGATGGCTCCGAATCTCTATTGACACTGTTCTCGTACTACAACCGTGCTCCGTGGGGTAGTCGACCCCACCATGCACATTTAGAGGTGAAAGCTCATGACTGTCATCGCCAGATTCGAGGTCATCCCAGTCCATGACGGAAGTCTGTCCGAAGACATCGCACAGGCTATCGACGCACTGGACGAGTTCGATATCTCATACAAAATGACCGCGACAGACACGGTCATCGAAGCCAACGACGTCAATGAGGTATTCGAAGCAATCCAAGCGGCACACAACGCAGTTGAGGCCGATCGAATTATCACATCCGTTGAAGTCGATGACCAGGGAAGTGATCAACGCGCCGAGGATCGCGTTAAATCCGTGGCTAGTGTGCTTGGCCGCGACCCAGAGAAGAACATGTAGCGTGGATCCGGCAGCCCTGAGAGGCCTCGTGCAGTACGACGCTGCTTCTTTTCCACCCCCGTCTCAGTTTGATAGGGTTATGTCTGTTTTGACGACACACCGCTACCCACCTGTAGTTCGCGGTAGGTCATACAGTTCGGGCAGCCGTGGACCTCGCCATCGATACCAAATACTCGGATAAAGTCACGCGTGATGAACGCGTCACAGTCACTGCAGTAGGGCATGTGTTAGTCTTCCATGCCAATCCTTGTATAACGTGATGAGATCATGAGTTTGAGAGCAGCGTTATACTAACCTTCAGGTCTCAGGGGCCACACCAAGTCTCATAGCGGTGAGCCTGTGGAAGTACTGATGCCGGATGTGATTTGTTGTTGTGTTTGGAGACCTGTATGGAACCGCTGAACAATCTCTGACTGGTGCTCCGGACATGCCATAGCTACAATTGCTCCCTCTTGGACCGGAACCATGTGATGGGCTAAATTATACGGTGCGAGGTGACAGCTGGGGCAAGAGATACCGCCAGCTGGTCGGTGATTCAGTAGATCAGCTGTGTCTTCGGTGGTTAACTCACAGATCGAGGTAAACTGCTTAAGATGGTCGTCACAGCTGATAATGGGGATTGTAAGTTGATCCAGTAGTAGAAATGAGATGGCCTGTTGACTAGCAGATTGGAGGGCAGACCTGCACTCCTTACATTGGATGACCGGCTCTGGCTGCTGGAAATCTACTGGAGGCATCTATGGATTTGATAGTTCGCCAAACGGGTAAGCAATGGGTTGCCCTTCAACCCCTCAGGATTTTGTTCTCTGTGAAAACAGGAGCAATAGGACTTCAAAATACTTTTCTTGCCCCTCGCTGCCACACCACACGTATGGCGGCAAGCCACATTGCTGAGATCACGGTTAAACATCCAGATCTTACGTTAACTCGAACACTTAAGGCCGTACCAGATCTGCATATGGAAATTGAGTCTCAACCAGCAACATCCTCTGATTTACCAGGGTTATTCTACTCAGTAAAGACATCCTCGTATCAAAAATTCGAATCAGAACTGGACTCAGACTCTACAGTTGCTGAATGGGAATGTGTCTCCGAATTTAATGCTCACCGTATCTACCGAGTACGTCTTACTTCCGAAGTGAAGATTATCACACCGAAAATAACTGAACATGGTTTGCGTGTTCTCGCTGTAACCAATTCTGATGGTGGCTGGCATCTCCGATTACATGCACCTGACAGGAGCCGGATCGCACACTTTCAGACGTACTGCCAACAGGAAGATGTAGAGTGCCAGATTCACAAATTGTACAGTGCCGATAACCAAATTGATACTGGAGAAACAGGTGTTCATCTACAACTTACTGACCGTCAGCATGAAGTCGCTCAAACTGCAACAGATATGGGGTATTTTGATCAAGAGGGGGCCAGCTCTGAAGAGGTAGCCAAGGTACTCGATATTACGCCATCAACCCTGTCCTCGCATCTTAGAAAAGTCAAAATGAAGATGTTCAAACAACACTTTGGCTCATAACAAGCAGGTATGACTTCTCGGCTTCCACAACGTGTATCTCTTTTCACTCCCCATTTGAATGACCGCGTATTGCTGCGGTAGGCTTGAGAGTACCTGTAGCGAAATATCTCTTGTTAATGTCTCAAGTCACGCATCACCAAGAGCAGTCTACACCGAATCTGGGTGCGGAGATCGTTGAAGTGATTGCTGACCGAGAAGGAACGAATCCTACCCAACTATCGCCGCCTCTGCATTCTGTGATTGACCCTGACGCGTTGAATTCACTCTTTCAATCGATAGTCTCGGAAGATTCCCACCGTGAGGGGAGTGTTTGTTTCACTTACTATGGCTATGAGGTACAGGTTGACAGTGATGGTAACATTATCGCCGAATTGCTTGACAGAGAATAATACGATGGTAAAACAGGGAGATCCTATTCTCTAACTCAGTCTCAGACGGATATCACTCAAACAAGCCTAAATCCGTGAGTCTGGCCTCAGTGGCGTTAGTTGCCTCGGTCACATCATCAGTGGTTTTCGCACCAGTGATAACGGCTTTCCCACTTCCAAAAAGCAAGGCGACGACTGATGGTTCATCAAGACGGTATACCAGTCCAGGGATCAAGACGGTATACCAGTCCAGGGAACTGCTCTGGCTCATACTCGATATTCTTGAGTCCAAGACCGATGGCGATCGCATTCAGGTTGAGACTGTGACCGAAGTCAACACTTGCAACAATATTCTGCACCTCGATTAGAGGAGATTCAGCAACATCAATTCCGAGATCTCGCAAAGTATCGAAGACGATACTCAATGAGCCGCGTGATGCCTCTTCGCTGTTTGCTCCAGTACAGACAATCTTCCCTGACCGAAAAATAAGGGCAGCAGCTTTCGGATCCTGTGTCCGATATACAACCCCCGGGAAGTTCTCAGGGTTATAGTCGGCCTCATCAAGATCGTGTGCTAACTGGTCGAGATTTAGTTCTTGATCGATACCTGTGGATGTGACAACGTTTTAGATCTCAATAGTCTCTGCGGACTCAACCATGTTGCAGAGGTATCTCTAGCGAACCAGTATCAAACTAGCACTCTCTAATTATGGGAACTGTTTAGTTCTGCACTCCTCGACTGGCACGTTTCCGTCGAGAGCGTGATGCGGTCTTTGGTGGTTGTAGTAATGCACGAACTGTTCAAGCCACTCGCGGACGCTTGCCCGACTGCCCACCCACGAATTCTGGAAGCGGTCGATGCGCATTTTGAGAGTGTGAAACCACTTTTCGATGAGGTTTCTGTTGATATAGTTGACCTGACCGCTCAGTCCGACTCGAGAGAGGGCAGTCCGATAGCCAAATTGATCGACGAGAAACTCAGCCTCGGAGAGATCGTGTTTCTCGCGTAGTTTCTGCAGAAACGCAGCCGCTGGATCAGTGCCATGTCGATGAAACAATGCAATGTCAAGAATCAACTTTGTCTCGATGTCTATTGCAGCATATAGCCAAGACCACTCGCCGTTGATCTTGACAACGGTTTCGTCGATAGCGACCCGCGACGGCGATGCCGTCCTCAGAACGCTTTGCGTTCTGCTGTCGAGGCGAATCTTCGATTCGCCGACCATTGGAGCGCTTTGCGCTCCAAGAGGCCGCACGAGAGCTTTGCTCTCGTGAACGTCGGCGGGTCGCGTCCGCTGTCAGCCAGCCGAGGAACCCAGTTCCAGACCGCTCCGTGAGAGCGTTCAACGCCTAATTCCGCGAGAATCGTTGTTGTCTCCCGAAGCGAACAACCGGTCTGGTGGAGGCGGACGGCGAACGCCCTGACGGGCGTCGCCGTCCGCTCGTTCTCCCAAGATTCTTTTAAATCCGCCTCGTAGCTCTCGCTGAGCAGGTCTGCGAGCATCTTGGTCGATTAACTCAACGACCCGCTCGTTTCTCAAACTGGCTCAACTAGACAGTGCCAGGGGAATGTGTCTCCGGAATCACGCAGAACACAACTGCCAGCACAACGCTTTACATATAATTCTCCTGTTCAACAAACTGGGTTAATAAGTACTGACGAAAGAGTATAGCCTACCAGATGGGCCACGTCTACTACCACCATCCCGGTGACAAGCAATTCTCTCTTGACTTCGTACATCCGGACCCTGTTGAAATCGTCTCGCAGATCGTCGGTTACGATGACGACGTCGCAGTGAAGGTCCAGGCATACGATATCGACGAAGAATTCTACGTCGTCTATACGTCCCGCGTCGGCGGTGGGCCAGTTCGTGAGATTGATTTCAACCTGAATGAATCACTCGCGAAGATGAGCGAGGATAACAGCACCATCGTCGTTCGGCTGCTTGAGATCTACCGCGCCCTCATCGCTCAGAACGAGGAGGAAGAAGGTGTTCCTGTCGAGGCGTACAAGAAGATCGATGTCGACGCGCTGTCGGACGTGCTCGATCGGACGTCGTGGGAGGGATCAGCAACAGCCGTTGCAGGTCGGCTTGCCTCGAACCTGATTCTGAAACACGCACTTCCGAACGCCAACCACCGGACGGCTGTCGCACTGATCCAGTTCTACCTCCGGCGTCTGAATCCGAACTTCTCCATGCCGGAAACGTCTATAGAAGTCGATCCAGAGACGTACGACTGGCGAGAGTGGGTTAATGAGTACATCAACGAATCGAAACGGCTGTTGACCGTTCGACGGAAGAACGTCCTCTTCAAGCACTTGTACCGCTTCGGCGCGAGAACACTTGAGCGGAAACACGCAGTCGAAATCGACTTGACCGCATACGAGCTGGATATGTACCCGAGTGAGGCGAAGATCGTCTATGCGGAGCAGCACGAAGAGCTATGGATCGAGTTCGTCGAGGAGGCCGTCGAACGCGCAGGGTATCCAGACCTGAAGGAAACGCCAGGGCTATCGAAAGCAGAGTTCGCTGAAAAGATTCGGAACCTCGACTAAGGAGTGTCGTTAGTCTTGGAGTGTGGCGACTGTTCGGCCCGTTTCTTCGGCCTCTTGGCTGCGCGACATATTGTACGTCGCGAGCGCTTCGTCAACCGCCTCATCAAGACTCATTGGTCAACCTAATCTTGACTCTTCTATCGTATAAACGCTTGCATGGCTCCAGACCAAGCATCAAACAGCCACAGTTCACCTCTATCAGTGCTGAGTGCGCAGATGTTCTTCTCTACTCTGAAGAATCCGTCGCCGTCGAACAATTTGTTCCCGAACAAAGTCCAACCATGTTCGAAGACGTTGTGTAGGGGATATCTGGATTTGCGGTAAGACTACTCGACAACGCTGGCTTCCGAACGCTGTTCTTGACCAATCAGTGCGGCTAAGTCCGCTTTCGTGAGTGGGTCGATGTTAACGCGATCCCCTTCGGCGGTATAGAAGATCCCTGCAGTCACGTCTCGGCCGGGAACCATTCAGCCAACACATGATAGTACACGCTGAGTTGCTTCCGATACTCATCCTCAGCGTGTCGTCCGAGGTCAGTCTTGAAGTCGATGATCTCGACGGTATCGGAACGAATGTGAACGAGGTCGACGATTCCTGAGATGGTGACCTGTTCGCCATCGACAGTGAGCGGGAGATAGGCGTCTTCCTCGACTCGGAGTTCTCCATCGAGGGAGTCCAGGAACGACTTGATGTGACGCTCGTCGTCGTTCGAGGGTTCGACGTCCCCCTCCAGTACGTACCGCTCAGCGAATTCGTGGGTCTGCGTTCCGAACGCGGTCCCTCTTCCGTCGTCGACGTCCTCGAACACATCGTCGCGCATGAGCGTGTGCGGCGAGTGTCTTGCCCAGCGCCCCGTGGAATTGCCAGCTCGCCCGCTCGAAAGCTTCGCCAGTTGAGCCGTCTCAGTGCGGGAATGCTGAGTGGCCGCTCACCTTGACGGTCCACTCGCGTGGCTCTTCGAACGGATTCTCGAGTTCGACGATCTCGATCTCTTCTGAGGATGTGGCGTCGTAGCGACCGAGCTTCATAAATCGGCGACCGTCCTCGTGGTCGAACAGCGTGATCGCGTCGGCGGTCGTCATGCTGATCGAGCCTCGGAGACCGGTCGGTAGTTGTGACTCTGTCCGCCTCTGCTATCGAAGGGGTGTATGCAGTTTCGCATCGTTCAGCGACGATTTGCGACCGTCTATCAATACAGTCACACGATTTGACTATAAATGTATGAGCCTCCAAAGCGCATAGAGATAGCTACACAGCAGAGAATTCGGAGGATTTGAAGAATCCACGTTCTTCCTTCGGACGAGATTTGAGGTAGCCACACCCCACGTTTCCGCTCTATAGCGAGAGCCAGATAGTAACAGAGAGACGAACAGGGACACCCCACGTTTCCGCTCTATAGTGTGAAACTGAGAGTGAGGGGAAGCTTGATGGTAGAGAATCAGTCATTCGGTTCGACTAACTTGCAGGCTTCAAGGGTTTTCTCAGGATCATCTACGAGTGTTATTATGGTTCGGCTGCCCTTGGCCTTCCCCGCAGCTTTGGTATTCCGAGTTATGATTTCAAGGAACTCTGCCTCTTCTAAGAGATCCCGGACTCGGCGTTCCGAGAGTGGGCTTGCTTCTTCGATGGAACATTTCCTCTGGTAGAGATTGTAGGCCTCTGTCGTGGTGATCGGGTTCTTCTCAGTGTCACGATCCGCTGCTAGTGCTGCAACAGATTGAATCACGAGTGTTGAGTGATGGGGCAGAGTAGAGATAACCTCAAGAATTTCGTCGCGTTCGGCGCGTTCGAAGGCCTCATCGATGAACTCATCTTTGACGGTTTCAGATTGGTTTTCGTTAGCTATCTCGCCAGCATATCTGAAAATATCCATTGCTTTTCTTGCGTCACCGTATTCTCGAGCGGAGAGAGCTGCAACTCTCGCAGTGATCCCCTCCTCTAACACACCATCATAGAACGCATCTTTGCGCGCTTCTAAGATTTTCTTCAGTTCATTCGCTGTATACGGCGGGAAAACGTGTCGGCGTTCACCAAGACTTGAAACCGTTCTCTCGTTGAGTTTGTCAGTGAACCGTGGTTTGTTGCTGATGCCGATCACACCGAGCGACGAATCAGTTAGCTTGTTGGCCTCACCCGCTCGAGAGAGTGTCATTAGAAGATCATCATAGGCGTGGTGTTTGTCGATCTCGTCGAGGATGATCAGCGAGATATCGTGGATTGCATCCATTGCTTTCCATGCCCGTTGGTAGAACTGACCAGTAGATAATCCAGTATCTGGAATATGGACGTCGGAGAGGTCGGGATCGTTCAACTGCTTTGCAATACGAATGACTGCGTCGGTTTCGCTCGAACTCTGAGAACAATCGACGTATGCGATTCCAACTGAGTACCCGTTCTCCCCAGCTTTTTCCTTGAGTTTTTGTGTTATGAACTTCACAGAGAGGGATTTCCCAGTTCCCGGTTTCCCATAAACGAGGCAATTAGATGGCTTTGACCCGTTCGTTGCTGGATACAAGGACTGAGCGAGAGATTCAAGTTCTTCATCCCGACCAATGATGCGATCTTCATCGACAACATAGTCGATCTGCACCATATCCTTGTCTTTAAAGACCGACGAGATCCCCCCGAAGAAGTCCTTTGGCATACCTTGTTCATTGGGTGTGGGTGAGATAAAGGTTCGGAAGGGAGGCCACCTTTCCGCTCTATAGAATTAAAAACCATACTTTGAGGGGATATAGAGGGGTTATAGAGCGGAAACGAGGGGTGATTTGCTGGACCGTGTTTCCACTCTAACGAGAGTGCGAATTGGTCGATCGGATCAGACGGATACTCTAGAGACACACCCACCCCACGTTTCCGCTCTATAGAGGTAGTATACTCCCTCAAACACTCTTTGAGATCGGTTTTACCTTCAAACAGGTTCTACTGCGGATTGCTATGGCGGAATTCTCCACACCGTATTATATCTATCTATAAAGGCAAATTCTACTACTAGGGAACTATACCCAAAGTGCTACGAGAGGCTGTGTATCACAATATCAGAGATATGTGAGACCCCTGTAAGTTCCTTATAGGTAAGTTCTTTATTAGCAGTCCAATGACTAGAATCGTCAAATGCGGATCTCTAAGGTTTCTCGATGGCCTATAGAGCGGAAACATGGGGTGTGTCTGTTCGATCTATTCACGAAACTACACGCTCGAAGGTGGATCTATAGAGCGGAAACGTGGGGTGTCCCCGTTGTCGGTTTCAGATGGCTTGAGGTGTCTTGGCCGGAGCCGGCCTCCCCGGACATCACTGATCAGTCTCCGGCCCGACTCTCCGGCTGTATTCGACGATCGTGCGTTTTTGGACTGTCCTGAACGGGTGGACTTTGAGGATAACCGAGTGGTGACGGCGTCGGTCAACTCTCTCGACAGTGGCCGTTTCGTCGGTTCGAAGCGTTACTTCTTCGCCCGCTTCGGGAAAGGAGATCGCCTCTGCGATCCCATTCACTGGTTCGAGATGTGATTTCTCGTCGGAGTCCATCTCGCTCGAGAACTGCCCCTGATCAGACATCGGCGGTCACCTGCTTGTTTTGAGACCATGACTCGAGTCAAGCGTCGTCGAACCGATCTGCAGCGCCTTTCGGTTGCGATCAACTGAGCCGACAGGACAACTCTCGTTAGCACATTGTACTAACCGCTCAGACACCTGGTTCAGTTCCACAGTGCACGAGTGCCAAATCTGGGACGACTGTTTACCAGATACACGCTCGAGTCGGATCCCCGCATCTTCCGCTGCGTCGATAAGACGGCGGTTGAACGTCGGAATTAACCACTCTCCGAGTTGCGGCCCTTTACTGTAACTCGCAACATCCGTGAACGACTGTCGGCCGCACCGATCGGATTCCTCGAGTGCGATCACTGGCTGAGGATAGTAGTGTCAGTAGTCGACCACCTCGTCTACGGCCGCATTGACGAGTTGATCTGACTCTTTCCCGAGTTCGCGAATGAGCCTGAGACACTGGACAAACTGGGGTGTCGTGCGAGTGCTGAAATGGCCGTGAAGACACTGGACACGATGGGGTGTGAACACTGGACATCGAGCCACTCCTGGAACTGCTCACTCGAGACTGCGTCGTCAACCTCGTCGACGAGGTCGTCGACCCAGGCTTCCATCGTACGTTGCATCTCCTTGCGTCTGGTGTCCGAGTCGTCGAAGGACACCTGCGAACAGTCACTTAGAATCATCGTTCTTGACGACGGACGCTCCATTCTGGAACGCCCCTCACCCCCTTCGGGGAAGAAAAACACACTCGAGGGAGCGCTCGAGCGACTCCATTACAGTGGATAGTAGCACAGTTTCTTTATTCAGAAGGTCGCACGAAAACCACGTTACGTATAGAGCAACCACCTAACGGTTGGTTCAGTAGTGGAACTGCCAGACTAATAGGATTCCAATAGAAGCTGTCGGCCAAGTCTGACGGTCAGTTATTGAGTTTTGGGTACTCTAACTGGAGTTCTCCATTGAGCGTGTAGTCACTTTCGAGGACATCACTACTTGTGAGTTCGATTGTCGTGTGAATAGTGAGTTTGGTGGCGGTTTCTGCTACCGGCTTGACGAGAAGGTTGAGGATACTGATAGTCTCATCTGCAAGGTCATCCAAATCAAATATCTCTATGACTGTTCCGAGAGCACGGTCAGGCGTGTAGAGCGCCACTGAGGGTGGTGGCGAACTATCTCCTTCTACTGGCGAGGCGAGAGCGACCTTTGGGGATGATTCCGTCGCTACTTCGGGCATCCACACTCTGAGTTTGATGGACTTCACAGCCGTCCCCTCGCGGTGCCAGATCTCGATTGGTACATCGATTACCCCAGAGTCAACATGGCCAGTTACCCCAAATTTCCCGACTTCCCCATTGGTGTTTGTAAAGACGAGCGTCTTTCGCCCGCTTGAGTCCCCATTAACGGTCGGAGAGTATTTGTTCACTTCGTATTGTGCTACACCCCGCCGTTGCGACGACTCCAGTACTACATGCTGCCGCGAGATACTCACGTCTATTCACATTATTGACAGTCCTACGGTTGGTGAACTATTTTTTGGTATTTAATGACCTTTCTTAACAATTCACAATTGATATGTATGAACACATAGTTACCAAATTACCAAATTCTTTCTCAGCCGGATTTCTGAATAAAGAAACCGCGCTACCAACTACTGGTTGCAAGCGTCCTATCTAAGTTGTCTATCAGGCCTAGGTATCGATCTCGAGTAAGTCGTCTCGCCGACTGCGGAGCGTGTTTGGCGATGTTCCTGCGATATCGGCGATCCGCTGCTGGGAAAGACACAAACCGACTCGCTGGGCCGCGAGATAGAGACAGCCCGCTGCGACGCCACTCGGCCGGTAGCCGATCGTCAATCCGCGTTCGCGTGCCTCCTGTGCGAGCTCGAGCGCTCGTCGACGAACCTGGGCTGGTACCTCAAGTTCTGTCGCAAGCCTCGGAATGCGATCTGCTGCTGAAATCGGCTGTGTCGGTAACTCGAGTTCGACGTTCATCGCGTTGTAGGCGATGGTGAGTCTCTCCTGGTCATAGCGTGCACTGGCTGCGACTTCTGCCCGTGATCGTCCGAGTCCGTTACACCGAGAGGTTGCGTAGACGCTGGCTGCGGCCACCGCCTCAAGCGAGCGACCCCGACAGAGTTGTTCGGATTGGGCACGTCGGAAGAGCGCACATGCTTGGTCACGGATACTGTCTGCCAGACCTAGACTAGCTACAATCCGCCGCACTTCACTGAGTCCATAGGCGAGGTTCCGGTCTGCTTTCGATTGCCACTGTGCACGGGACTGTTCGCGACGCAGTCGATTCAGTTGTCGTCGCTTTGTGCTCGAGAGGGTATTTCCGTTTCCATCCGTCTTGTATCCAATCTCGGTGGAGAGGCCTTGATCGTGGCGTGTCGGTGTCAGTGGTGCACCGGTCCGCTTCTGGGTTTCTCCGTCGTCATTTCGGCCCCAGTCTGGCCCTCGGTCTAATTGGTTGTTCTCGAGGATGAGTCCACAATCCTCGCAGATCATTTGGCGGTCGGTCTGTCGAATATTGCCATCACAGTCCGGACAGTCGGTTGCAGTCGTCTGGACGTCTTCGTCGAACGCAGTCGTGTAGATATCTCTCGTTGCCATTGCTGACTCCGAAGGGGACAACAGAACAGCCCCTTCACCCCTTTTGGGGCGATAAAATACAGTTTAAAAACCGTCTTCCGAGCGTCTGCATCGAGTCTACTACCTTTGAGTCTGCGTGATCGATACCGAAGGGTGTGACCTCACTGATCGTCGTCCGTGTTCCATTCCGGCGGTAGCTCTGATCTACGTAAACTCCTCGCTAAGATGTGCATCGAGTTCATCATCGAGCGTGGCTAGTTCTCCTGAGATGCCGTCATCGACATCGTCAGCTTCCACAGTCACGTTGACTCCCTCATCGAGAGACAGTTGCTCATCGATCACCGCTCGTTCCTCTTCCCAGTCGGAAACGCTCTTGATCGCATATTTTTGGCGTCGCCGCCACTCCCCGTCTTGTTTTTGCCAGAGGTAGACCATTCCCTCGTTAGTCTCGTACGATCCTTTCTCGACGATATTGACGATGGCTTTCCACCAGTTGTCGTTCTGGAAGAGGGTTTCGCCGACGCCAACAGTGTAGTAGTCACTCACCGGAAACGCCATCGTTACGTCCGACGGCGGGTCGCTCCGAATATACTGGTCGATTATCTCGCGGTCTGTCGCCCAAGCTTCCGCGGTTTTCACGACATACTTGTTCTTCCGCGTCCAGCTATCGTCGTCCCGATGCCAGAGATATACTGCAGTCTCGTTGGCGTCCGAATTAGTGTCAAACTGATAGGTGACGACTGCTTTCCACCATTCGTCAGTCCGATACAGACTGGTTGCCTCGAGCACCTGAAGCGAGTCGTGGACGGGAACGTCTGTGTTCGTATTACTCATATGGCACCGTCAGGACGAGGGCGATGAGCCGTCATGTGAGTGTGGTCGTTCCATCCTGCCCATTACTTATCGTCCCATCATTTCGTCGTCGAAGCTCTCGACGATCGCGCCCAGTTCTCCCTCGATAACGTCATCATCTTCTTCTTCTTTCCGAGACTCGATGTAGTTCACAATGGCGTCGGTCGGGTCACCCGCGTTCTGACCGAATTTCTCCTCGGCGAATTCGAGCCCACCGGCAGCGTACTGTGCGATAACGCGTTTATGCTCCTCTTTGTCGACGAGAGCCTCCGGTTTACCGGTGTCTTGAAACGCGAGACAGGCCGCGACCGTGTGAAAGAGGTCCCGCGAGTGGACGTTCTGGAGGCCTGCCTCGCCATCCGTCTCAGCATCCGAATCGCCCTTGAAGTCCTCTCGTCTCACTTCGCCTTCCCGGTAGCCGACAACGGCAAGGAACAGCAGTACCTCGTAGTAGTAGTCGAAGACTTCGTATTCGTCGACAAGCTGGTTGTACAGTTCACCCTGTTCGTACTCGATGAGTAGTTTTCCCATGATCAATTACCTGCCGTTGCGGTCTGTTCGGCCTTGATTTGCGTCTGCGGGGAACGATCTTCTCCATCACCCTCGTCGAAGTCAAGCCAGTACTGTTTCCCGGCAATGTCTCTCATCTCCTCTTCGACAGGTCCCTCCCACTGAGAGTCGGTTGCGAAGACCATAACCTGGGTCGCCAGTTCTGGAAGGATTCGGCTTACTTCGCGTCGGTGGTCCTTGTCGAGCGCACCGAACGGCGAGTCCATAACGAGCGGATAGATGCCGCCGGTGAAATACTCCGTATTGGAATCATCCTCGTAGCGCCGCCTAGCGATTTTGACGAGGCTCCCGACGAATGCGAGGCTGGCGATCTGCCGCTCGCCGGTTGACTTATCGACTTCGACGCGATCGTTGCGGACGGACTGCCAAATTTTGAGTTCGAAGTCGTCCGTAATTTCCGCCTCGAGATCCTTACTCGCTATCGCACCGAAGGTCTGATTCACCTCCTGATTCGACCAACTCCGAACTCGGTCCTTGAGCGTCTCGAATGTGCTGGTAAGCTCTGTCTGGACCTGTTCGGCCGCTTGCTGGCGTCGCTGTGCGAGACGTGTCTCTTCGCGCTCGTCGCGCTGGTCGGAGATATCGTCTTCCAACTGCTCGATTTCCTCCTCGCGGGTCGAAATTTTTTCATCAATTCCGCCCTTGTCAGCGATCAGCTGATCTTTCTCTTCTTCTTTTCGCTCGCGCTCGGTCTCAAGATCACTGATCGACTCCCCATCGGGAGTGGTCCCCTCAAGGTCCTGGAGTTCCGTGCTGATCTCGTCGATTAACTCGACTAATTCGTCGATTTCCTCGTGTTTTCCCTGTCGTCGTTCGATTAGCGCATCGACCTCGTCGAAGAAGGCAGCGTGTCCGTCAGAAAACTGTCGGAGATGACCGACGATACGCATAGCACCCTGTTCGACTCCGTCCGATGCGACCTCGCCGCGGAGCGAGGACACTTGACTGTATGGCGCCGTCTCCGGCTCCAGATCGCGACCACAGATACACTGTTCAGCCTCGAGCAGCGAGTCGAGGAAGTCGTCGCTCAGTTCCGACGGGATGACCCCATCTTCTCTGAGTTGGTCAATCTCGTCGGCCGTGTCCCGTATCAACGGCATCGCGAGCGGGATGAATCCGTGTTCCGTAACGGTATCCTTTATCTGACTGTTGATCTCCTCGACATCTGCTTCGAGTTTTTCCTTCTGCTCGCGGTACTCGCTCCGTTTCTCCTGAAGTTGAGCGCTCTCGTCGAGCCGCGAGAGCTTCTGCTTGATGTCGGAGATTTCTGTTCGAATGCGATCGATCGCACGATCTTTGTCCTCTTTCTTCCGTTCGAGCTGTTCAATGTCCGATTTAATTGATTGCTTCTCGTCGATCAGCTCTCGGAGTTCCTCACTAGCACTCTCTTGGACCTGCGACTCGAACCGACCGGCGACCGTCTCTAGGTGTCGCGTCGCCCGTTCAAGGATGGTCAGTCCCATAATGTTCTGAATCGCCTCCTGAATTCGGTCTTGATTATCGATGCCGGCCAACTCGTCGATGTCCTCTCCGTCGAAGAAGAACAGCTCGCTTAGCCGTTCCGGAATAATCTGACTGAGGACGTTCCCCGGATTATTCAGTTTCGTCGGTCCGCTGCCGTCATCGTATCCGACAGCGAGGGTCACGTCTTCTAGCGTCCCATCGAAATCCGTCGACGACTGCTTCTCGTAGACGGCCGTCCGAGTCGCCGTGTATTCTGCCCCATCATGGGTGAACTCTAACGTGACCGAGACGGTCACCTCGTCGCCTGCATTTGCGCCGGCCATCGCACCCTCGCTCGCTAACCGGTCGGGCCGCGTATCGAAGTCGACGTCCTCGTACAGGAGCCAGGTGAACGCGTTCAGCAGAGTGGTCTTACCGGATCCGTTCGATCCGTGGATCACAGTCACATTGTTCGTCTCGCCGCGCGCGAATTCAATCACTTCGTCGCGGAATTGTCTGAAGTTCTGGAGTGAGAGTTGGCGAAGTTTCATCAGTTAATTTCTTCTTCGATAATCGTCTCGATGTCGTCGTTGATGCCCATTGGATTGTCGAGGTTGAGTTTCTCCTTCTCGGCAGCCAGTACCCGTTCACGGATTCGCTTTCGCGTTCCGTCTGGGATAGATATTTCGTCTCCGCTGTCAGTCATCACTCCTACCAGAGTCTGACATCACTTATATCTTATAACGAACGAACGCCTTGCTGTCGGGTGATGAAATAGTCTCCGTGAATGACGACTGACTCTATGCCCCAAGGAGGTCGTACTGGCGTTTGAGCCGCTGTAGTGATCCGTCGGTTGTCAGAACCCCGTCGATGTCGGCATCGGGGTGATTGCGAGCGGCGTCCGCGAACGTCGAGACGCGCTCGAGTTCGCTCTCGAGCAATCGACGCTCTGCCTCGTATTCGTTACCCGAGAGAAACGCTGGCCGGCCGTTGACACTCGGTACGGTGATAAAATCGTGAATGACAGCGAACTCCTTGCCCGGATGTGTGCGGAGAATCCGGCCACGGCGCTGGACGTACTGACGCGGATTACTCGTACTCGCTAAAATGTACGCGCTTCTCGTTGCTGGCACGTCGACACCTTCGTCGAGACAACGAATCGAGGTGAGGACGTCGATTTCACCGGCATCAAATCGCTCGAGTAGCCGCTCCCGTTCGGGCTGTGATTCTCGTGCTGTGAATCGCTCGACGGTGAGACCAGGCATTGTCCGAAGTCGGTCGGTTGTCGCGTCGACGTGTCGTTCGCCGGTACCCGATTCGACACCGGTTGAGCCATCGCTACAGTAGACGAGTGTGTGGCTCACCCCCGACTCCTGCTCGAGTAGGTCGACGAGGATATCGAGTTTTCGCCGCGCCGTCCCGATCAATCGCGCACGTTTAAACAATGTTTGTTGGAGCGCTGGATTGTCTTCGAGCGCAACGTCGTCGGAGCTGGACGCCGATAGGCGGCCGACCTTCGCCGTCAGTCGTCGGTATTCTTCAATCTCCTCTGCAGTGAGTTCGACGATGTGCGGAACGTAGTAGTATTCACATAACGCGGCGGCGTCGATTGCCTGCGAAAGTCCATACTCGAACACCGTCTCGCCGAAATACTGTCTGAGGGCGAGTGTCCCCGATTCATCGTACCACCGTTCTGGTGTTGCCGACAGCCCTAGTCGAAAGTTGAACGCTTGAGAGAGTCCCTTGCGCATTTGTTCGGCGCCAAGGTGGTGGACTTCGTCGCCGATGATCATCATCGGTCCAGTAGCTCGCTGAAGCGTTCGTTGTGCCGGATCCATCGAGAGCGTTCGGTGCGTGGTAACGACGACACACAGCGACCGGGAGCCGTGATTGAACTCGAGGAGCTCGCGCTCGAGACGGGGCTGCCAGTCTGCACGCGACTGGTAGGCCAGTACTGGACTGACGCCGAATGCCTCCAGCTCTTCTGTCCACTGATCGACGAGGTGCTGGTATGGGACCGCGATGACCAGAAAGAGTCCCTTATCCAGCGAATTAACGACCTGGGTGGCCGAGAGAAGCGCGGTAATCGTTTTTCCGGTCCCGGTTGCCATGTTGAGGATTCCCTGGCCGTCAGCATCGACCCACCGCTGGATGGCTGTCCGCTGATACGCTCGCGGTTCGACCCAGTCCGGTGGCTCGAGTGCTGTCATCGTTGCTCTCGAGTACCTGTGGAATTCTTTTGGTTCATGCTATCCCGTGTTTCAACTCCGCTGCTGTCTCTTCCTTCGACCTGTCTGACGGTACGGTATCAGCCACGTGGACCCGTTCATTGATACTAACGAGATGTTTCGCCCGGTAATACTTACCCTTCTCGTCGGAAGGTCACGCACGACGAAATTACGAGAAGATGCGATAAACGGAATCGTCATCAGGGCGCTTCCGATTGGAGATTGTTTAAATGGTCTATCAGACTAAGGAAAAATTTTCTCATATAACAAGACGGGGCTGCTGTCGCTAAACCCCTATCTCACTGTGCATATATCAATTGAACACACAATATGCAACGATCAAAATTTAATTGTATCGGTGGATAACCAGGTATACACTATTAGTTGGTCAACTCAAAATGACAGAGAAAATTTTAAAGGAAATTGATGGCATCATCAATGAGGAACTTCCTGAAGACCCGTCCGAAGTTACGGAGGAACTCAACGCTGGACAAAAACAGGAACTATTACAAATTTTACAGCATTCGGCTGATGAGCTTGGCAAATCACCGACTATTAGCGAATATAACTCACTGGGTCTGAAAACCTCCGCCTCTACAATCCGTCGTGCGTTTGGGACATGGAATGAAGCAAAGAGAGAAGCTGGTCTCGAAACGTGGCAACGAGGAACTGTGGTTTCCATTGACGAGAGCTATTTCCAGCAAATTGATTCTGTAGAAAAATCTTACTGGCTTGGCGCTCTTTTTGCCCGATCTTCTTTGCAGAAAAATGGCCAGACAGACAATAAAGCTCTCAATGTGGGACGAGCAGAGTCAAAAGATTACTTCGTGAGAGAGTTCGCTACTGCTATAGAGAGTGAATATCAGATCAATAAGCATTCGAAAGAGGACGCACCGAATCAACAGGACACAGTGCAACTCCACATCTCTAATCCCAATTTTGTGGAAAATCTCATTTCCGCTGGTTACCCTCTCTCGGACGACGATATTGCTGGTTTTCCCTCTTTCAAGAAATCGGAATACCGTTCTGCGTTCGTCCGTGGCTATCTCGAGTCAGCAGGATACTTCTCGACACAGGGATGGAATATATCTATAGACAGCATAGAACGAGCCGAAACATTACAAGAATGGTTCAAGGAAGCCGGGGCTAAACGTCCAACTCTTTCGAAAAAGGGCACTGATGCAGCGAAAGTTAGAGTTGCAAATGTGTTCGATATTAGGTCAATTTTCGATATGTATTGGCCTGACCAGATGGAGACGGAGCCAAGTTGGAAACCCTACCCGGAAAAAGTGATGAGCCATTTGAAGACCGAGTATCCGTACCCAGAGAACGTCCCGTACCTCCCCGAGTAGCGATATTCCAATACCAGCGGTGAGTAAGGACCACTACAAGCACCTATCTATACTACGCTAGTCTGCTGATATCGACGTGGAAACCAAGTAACCCCGAAAAACTATGTAGATTGTCCGGTAATTCGTGTCAAATGAGCATTGAAACGGACTATCCTGTTACACTACTACTTGAGGGCCCACTGTTTAGGGACGAACTCGAAACGCAGCCACAACACTTCATGTGCGACCATGAAATCGAGAGCCTGCGACTCATCCCTTCAAAGTCAGCTGCGACAGGGGGTCATACGATCTATTTTAGTCCAGAACACCGCCATTGGGCTCGTGAGACTCGCGACTCGCTACCGGGTCCTGTTTGAGAGTTAACTCTAGCGGGGCATGTCCGGCAATATCAGTTGCTCCAACAGGAGTTCACACCTTCCGATCTCGAATTCTTATCGGATATTCTCCTGCAGCCACCGACGAAGTATAGTCCGACCGTCTACGATATGTTATGGCTCGTTGGGCACTGTCTAGATAAGAGAAACCGCAATACGGGAAGGTAATGAAGTGACGGCATCGGCTGTAAAACTGCCATATTGGATCTGACAGAGACGGACTCTGTTCCACGAGCAGCGACAATTCGGCTGCTTCAGCAAATTTCTCATAAGCAGTGACAATCTCAGATCTCACCCGTAATGCTGTAGCAGCTCTGAAACCCTTCTATACGTCGGAATTGAGTAACTAGACAGTGCCGCTCGTTGCAACGTATGATGAGTATCTCGCTCTTGTTGGCGCGATGATCAACCGAGAGACGTTCATCCCGCAAGAACTCCCTCAATCAACGGTTAAAACGACTGTCTAGGAGTCGGTCCACCTCTCTGAGAGGAGCCGAAACGAACTCTGGGAGGCAGTCCGTGACGTTCTCATCGCGATGGACGACACTCATGGACGCGCAAGCGGTCATATCTGGTCCTCAAGTCGGTTTGAGTAGTAGAGTCAATTGCTGGTCAGTGGACTCCAAGCCCAGTGATTCTTCGCCCGAAATACGTCAAACATCAAAAATGATTGGGTTACTGACATAAGCAGCGATCCCAGCTCCTATCGCCTAATGAAAACTCGAAATCAACAAATGATGATCTAGCCACTGCTATACTCACTCATTTCAACTGTGCTACGGTTCCACTCTGTTCGCAGTGATGACGGCCGAAATTTGGTTGATCGATGAATTAATATCCTCTATTCGATGTTGGTTGGGTATGGAAGACAACGATGCAGAACTTGACAAACTCATCGACGAGATAGACGAGACGATAGCAGGGAATAGTTCGAGCTCAGAAGATGCCACCGCACAGACAGAATATGACGAAAACTGGATTGAGACAGGGGATATTGTTGGGGAGTCAGACACGGTACGAGCCGAGTTACTCGCATACGATGGGACATTCGATGTTTCAGAGGTTGGGGGGAACATGAATTCGAAACGACGAACCGTCGTTTATCTAGCAATCGAGAACAAGACCGACGAACAACTGCGAATCTACGATGATGAGTTCGCGCTAATTGGCCAAGACGACTTCGTATACGAGTACGCTGAGAGCCCTAGACGAGAACTCCCATCGGGAATTCTCCCACCCCACTACAAGTTTAGTAACGGATGGACGGATATTCCGTCGGGCAGTAAAGTTAGATATTTGATCCTCTCGGAACCGCTTCCCGACGAAACGGAGATTCGGTCCATCAACTACGACAACAATCACGAATTTACACTTTCGATTCCCGCGGATGCACCCCGTGTTATCGGCGATCCGCCAATGTAACTGAGCGAAACTTCAATTTATATATCATCGACTTACTGGTTGAGTGCGATGATTGCATTGACGCAGTTCGATTACAGTGGCGGTGCGTCACTCGCACGCGCTATAATGTTGTCACTCTCCTGGGGGTTGTCACTGTCTCAATCAGTGGCACAAACCTATATGTGGTATCACTGGCAACAACAGCGCAACAACCTGTGTGGGAAATCATCACGCCGCACGTTCATTTTTAGAGGCTATGGCGAACGATCACACTAGTCCATTCGAGAAACAGATGGACAGCGGAGCAGCGTTCAAGTCGGATTTGCTCAGTGGGCTTGACAAATCGGAGTGGCCGGGCCGTATTGACTACGTTGCAGGCCGTCTCACCACTGGCGAGTACGCCATTGGACTGGGATCGTCGAGCACGAAATATCTGACCGATGGTTACGATCTAGAACAGGCGGCCCGGGACTACTACCTCAGGGGAATTGCAGCTCTGACTGGCGATAGGGCACGACAGTCGGCGTTGCCCGACGATTTCCGGTTAGGGAACCTCCTCGTCGAGTTTGTCGGTCTTCGAGACGGTCTCAAAGACGTTGATCGCCGAGATGTGCCACCTGGCGAAATCCTTTCACGGATCATTACACGTACCATCCAGCGACAGGCCACCGAACAGAACGCAGAACTCGCTCAGCAGTTGCGCGCAGATACGGAGACACCCCGTGAACTGGTAGCCGAACTTACAACAGTTCCAGAACTCGCGCGGATGGTCGAATGGGCACTCCCTAAACCAGAGGATCCAGCGACACTCACGACGAAACTCGCGTCGCTGGATCTAACGACCGAACTCTGGGATCACCAACTCGAGAGTCTTGCCCTCTGGTTGCACCATGATATGAACGCGTACGTCGACATGGCGACGGCAACAGGGAAGACGGTGCTCGGTCTGGCCGCTGTTGCGCACGCCGTTGACTCGGGCTCACTCCATCCAGCCGACCAGAAGCGGCTGGACGACATTTTCAATGGTGACCTTCCCGAACCCTACCGTGATCGTCCGAACGATGTACTCATCGTCACCACCGACGACCTGCTCAGCGTGCAGTGGGCGCGACTGTTTCAGGACCACTGTCACACGCCGCCGGCGTTTACGACTGTTGATGAAACTGGAATCCAGCTCCCGTGGGGGCAGATCGATATTCGGTCGGCGAGCAGTCTGGCCGACGTTGACCCGAGCGATTACCGATTAGCAATCTTCGACGAGGTGCACAACTACTCGGGTCGATCCGGCTGGGGCGACCACCTGCTCAAGTTCGTGGAGTCGCCGTGCCCGATTCTCGCACTGACCGGGAGCGTCACCGACCAGCTGGAGTCACTGGTCTCACAATCCGACCGACCGTTCCCGCTCGTCTACCGGTACACGCATGAACTCGCACTCGCCGACGGTGTTATTCCCGACTTCGAGTGGACGCTTTCGTTTACCGATATCACCGACTCCGACGCGCTCACCCAGTTCCGAGAGACGGCGGAGCGTTTCGATCAAGTGGCAGACTACGACGCAGGTAGCTACCGGCTCGAACCGGACGCACTCGCCGATATCGCGCCCGAACTCACGGAAGACGAGGTGTCGACGATGGCCGGCGAATACGTCTCTGGATCAGCACTTGCCAAGGGACTGCGAGAATCCAACGACGATGGCACCGCACCGACGGACTCGCTCGAGTTGTTGGCGGGCGGCATAAGCAACCGGACCATCCACCGGCTTAACCTCAGGGCCGACCTCAAACCCGTTATCGAGACTGCCGAAGAAGCACTTGCAGAGGAACGCCCAGTACTCGTACTCACGCGGTCGTACGGCGAAGCCAAGGAAATCTGGGAAGCACTGTACGATCGGGACGATGACCGCTACGTCCAGAGACTCAAAGCTGGCGGGTCTGCGACAGACCATGATGACACTATTCGTGCATTTGACGAGGTCGACACAGACGAGAAGGTTCTCATTGGTCCTGGCAAGCGCATCGGACAGGGCAACGACATCCAGTCCGTTGAAGTTGGAATCAACATTGCACGTCCCGGTAGCGGCGTCAACGCGTCGCTTGTCCAGCGTCTGGGGCGGCTCCTCCGAGACGCTGGTGGGAAAGACACCGTTGAGTTCTACCACGTGGTTGGCGTTCCGCCGGCCGATGCAACTATCGAGCCCGATGGCGAGTCGTTCGTCCGGACCGTCGCGGAGTTCTTTGGACAGGTACTCGAGCCCGACACTGACGGTATTCTCAAACCGCCATCGATTGGTATCGAGGACGGTATCGAGTCGGATGTCGTCGCGCTCGAACAGCAGGGGGAGTGAGTATCTATGGTGATAACCAGTCCACCGTCATTGAATCAGCTTACGCGGCCGCGATCGACGAGCAAAGTGAGGGTGACAGTCCTGCTGTTGCCACGGACTGGTTCTCCGCAGCCTTCGGCGACGAGGCACAGCCCTCTGTCCGGAACGAAGCGAATACCGGGCGAGTTGGTCGGACCAGCGACGATGGAACCGATGCACCCGTTTCTACGCAGGATCCGAATTCCGAAGTCGACGGCTTCACAAGTGGCGATGGAAACTGTTCGGATGAAGCTGGGGGGTCAACTGACGTGGGCAAAACCGTCGAGGATGGAGATGCTGTCGACGAAAGCGGTGCGGATGGCCAAATCGAAGCGAAAGCGGATGTCGATGACGGTGTATCGCCGATCGCCGAGTACTATGACGCGTTCCGCAGCCTCGGCATTATCCACAAGGCTCTACTCGAGTCTGCTGAATCGGATATCCCGGATTCGGATCCTCTGAGCCGCTGGATCGTGGATGTTCGGTCGATCATTACCGAAACGGGCTACGGCGATCAAGAGATCGGCTACGGGAAGCAGCAAGTAGATCGAAGCGAGATTTCGATTCATAACTATCGGGAGAAGTACGGGACGGGCGACCGCGTGACTGACTTCAATTTCGTCTCCGTCCACCACACTTCTAGTGCGGTTACGGTGCTTCTCAATGACTCGCTTTCGGAGCTCTCGTCGTGGGTCATACCCGTCGCACCCGAAAGCGAGGTTCCGCTGCCGGTACTCGTCGAATCCGAGGCGGAACTCGAACGAGCTCGGGCACTTCTCGATGAATTCCCGACTGAACCACCCGTCCTCGTGGACGAAGCATCTGATACGAACGGCGATGAGGTATCGGGTGAGTTGGCGACAGCGGATCAGGTCGGAACGGCGATAGAAGATGACTCCGGGTCGACCTCTCCACAATCAGAATCAGAAGAGTCCTCCTCAACGCCGGTTGAAGATGTCCGTGGTGTGTCTGATTCAGTCGCGGAGGCATTGCGCAACGCAGGCTATGAACGTCTGGTTGATCTTCAGACTGCTACGGATGAGGAGCTCGAAGCGGTAGAGGACGTCTCAGCGCAACGCGTCCAGCTTATCAGAGCAACGGTCGGGAGCCGATAGGCAATCGGGACTGGTGATTACTGAGAAATATGATACAAATCTTGGAGGGATTGTTCGAGAGACGAAGAACCTATCAAGGACTGTCGAGTACCGAGGTGTGATTAATGGCAGATTTTCGGGTAACGTCGGTCGGTGACGACGGGTACGGCCGTTTGGGCGAACTCGACATCCCACATGGGCCGGTCGAGACGCCAGTGCTCTTCCCGGTAATCAATCTCATTGGTGGAACCACGACTGAATCGGGCGGTGTCTGGAGACGGATGCGAGACAATCTCATCTCGCGTGATCATCTTCAGGGGATCATGTTTCAGGCGATGAGTTTCACGGACTACGGGGTCTCTCCGGGGAATCTAAACGAATTCTGGCGAGCCGAGACGTTCCACGAACGATTCGACAACCTCGATGCCCCCGTATTCATCGACTCCGGCGGATTCAAACTGATGAATTCTAACACCTTCGGTAAGGCTCCAACCGAAGGCGGCGCCGAGAACGACTGGGGACTGTATACGAATCCTGCGAGCATCCTCGGACTACAACTGGATTTCGGCAGCGACATTATCGCCACGCTCGATTATCCGATTCCGCCGAAGCTCAACGAAGAGGAGAAATTCGAGCGGATGGAACGCAGTATTGAAAGCGCCGTGGACTGCCTACGGATCGTCGAAGATCCGTCGCTGCTAACGGATGGCCAGAACGACAACAAGCGAGCCAGACAGCACCTCGAGCGGCGGAAGGCCGAAGGGGACGAGCCCGGCGTCTTCATCGCACTCCACGGCCACGACTACGAGACGATAAACTGGTACGTCGGGAACTTCCTTGAGCAGGTTGACGACGCCGGCCTCGAGCACGCGTTCGAGGGGTTCGCGATCGGGTCACTCGTGCCCTTACGGAGCAGTATCGACGTTCTGGTCGATATCGTTCAGGGGGCGAAAGATGCCATCCCAACATCGCGCGCAGACGAGGTGGGGGTTCACGTCTTCGGTGTCGGGGGAAAACAGGTATCGCTGCTCGCGCTTCTCGGCGTCGACTCCTTCGACTGTTCCAGTCACATGCAGACTGCCCAGTATCGAAAGTACCTTCTCCCCGACAAGTGGGAAACCATCGAACTCGATGATTTAGAGTCTCATCTCGGCGATGACGGCGAGTTCCCCTGCGAAATGAGCAACTGTACGCTCTGTGGTCCCGACAGTGAGGTCGAGAGCTACGAGGAGATGATGCAAATCCTCAACAGTGATATGTCCTATGACGAGCGAGAGCGCCGGAAGGACAACGATCAATACATCAAAAGTGACTACTACGGCCATCTCGCGCGACACAATTTCGAAGTCTACAACGAGGAGCTCTCGCGAGTCCGCGACCAGATCAGGCAGGGAACACTTCTGGATTACGTCATCGAGTTCGCCAGACAGGCCGACGATATCAAGAAGGGGCTCAAGCAGGCCCAGCTTCGTAACCAGGGACTCCAACGCGATATCGAGGAGCGTGGAGCGTACGACTTGATTGCAGGGATCGATATCACGAGCGATCAGTCGAAACTTTCCAAGTTCGGTGCTGGCGTCGACGAGACGACAGAGAACCGTACGATTTCGCTACAGCACACTCCCAACGACTTCGATGTGCTTGCGCGAGACTACGAACCTCCAGCTGACAGAAACGTTCTCCTCGTCGTTCCATGTAGTCAACAGAAACCGTACTCGGAGTCACGAACGCATTCTGTGTTAATGGACAAAATTGGTGACCGCCGCGACGACATCCACAAGGTCACTCTCTCGGGAATGTACGGCCCGGTCCCAGAGGAATGTGAATCTGAACAGCCAGTTCTCGAGTACGAGTACGTTCTTGCCAAGGAGGATCACGCACAAATCGAACTCGTGACCGATCGTCTCGTCGCATATCTCGAGCGGCACAGCGATCAGTTCGACCATGTTGTCGGCTACGTGACGAGCAAGACCTACCGGCAAGTCATCGAGGACGCCTTCGATCAGTACGGCCGTGGGACCGTCCTTCCCCGCGATCCGAAGGCAATGCAACTCACTGAATTCTTCCGCTCAAGTAACACGCAAGAACTTGTCGAGTATCTAGATCGGGAGGCGGCAGATTTCGTATAGGTCCGCTTGACAGTCAAGGCCGGTGTGCTAGTCGGTTGCATATTTAAATAGTTGTGGCACACCAGAATACTGACTGTCACATACCAGACGGTGCGACCACACGATGAGTATCGATGAATTCCCAACCGGCGGTGGCTCGATAAGTTCCCCGAGCGAGAGCGGCTCGTTACAACTGGAGCGCACCGTCGTCGTGTTGACGGTTTGCCTGCAACGGCGCGATTTCGGTATACACTCGTGTGCCATGTTCAGATCGACACCGCCGAGAAATTTCAAAGCGGTGAGCGGGACATGAGGGCCGGTAATCAGGGGCATGGAAATGCTCTCGCTGACTTCCTGCTTGACCTCAATCGGTTCAACGTCGGCGCCAGCAGTATAGACAGTAGGTGGTCATCGTTGCGTCGAAGGCCCTGTTTGAGTTGGGCCAACTGACACCGGCGAAAACGCCAAACAGAAATTCTGGAAACTGCTCTACCACGAACCTAATTGCGACGAGACACCGGCTGCGACCGCAACGCTCGATGGGATGGATGTCTCGACACTCGATAGTCGGTTGGTCGACCTTTCGATACATACTGGCGTCGCTAGCCGGGAGAATTAACTATCCGCAATTGTGATACATCAGTAATCAATTCAACACGATGAACGCACCAAGAGACAGGCTCGATACCGCCGTTGACAGAGCCGCAGAAGTGACGTGGTGGAACCGCCAGATGACGAAACTGACGGATGTCGATGGCGTCGATAATGCTCAGCAGTTCGTCGAAGACGATATTATCGAACGTAAGGGCCCGTACGTGGAGTTTGTCGACGCTCCGGAATTTCACGACCAGACTGCAGCCGACTTCCTCTCGGGACTCGATTATCACGATCACATCATCGACGCTATTACTGCCGAACTGTTCGGTGGTGACTCATCAGGTTCGCTCTACCAGCACCAGGCCGAGACAATATCGGCTATCGAATCAAATAACGAAGATAACATTCTGTCTGTTCCGACGGCGACAGGAAAGACCGAGGCGTTCTTTCTACCGATCCTCGACCACTGCCTCTCGACGGACGAACAGGGATTGAAGTCGATCGTTCTCTATCCCATGAAGACGCTGGGCGTCGACCAGCTCAATAGGTTCGTCTCGTATCTCGACGAGATCAACCGACGACGTGATCCCGATGATCGGATCACTATCGGCATCTGGGACTCGGATACGCCCTCCCGTGTGGGCACACGGGACCACGAAATCGAAGTCGGGTCGTACGTCCGTGGACTGGAGTGCCCTCGTGAGGAGGGCGAGAAACTCAAGATCCTCGGCGAGATGAGCGTCGGGACGAATAATCACCAGTATCCCTGGCTCCGAGTGACACGCGAAAGTATCCGACGCGGCGTCGATATCTTGCTGACCGGGCCGGAAGCGCTCGACTACATGTTCGTTAGCGACAACGAGGAGACGCGGTCGATTCTCGGCGATCAACCGGGAGATGTACCGCTCAAACACGTCGTCTTCGACGAGGCCCACGTCTGGAGCGGCATCCAGGGTGCGGCTATCTCGCTGCTCTCTCGCCGACTCAAATCCTACTATGTGGAGCGTGATCCCCAGATCACGATGGTCTCGGCGACGGTCGATAACCCCACGGAACTGGCTTCCGACCTGACCGGCTCCGACGAAGAGACGATTAATACGGTCGAATTCAGTGCACGCGACTTCGACGCACGAGGAACAGCTGACTTCGGCCGTCTCCAGCCGTGTGAGGTCGACGAACTCATCTCGGCGCTGGCACTCGTTCACGTCCTCGATGTCGACGAATCGATGCTTGCATCGGAGTTCGACCTCGAGAACGCCCTCGCGACACTCCGTGCGGTAGGGTTGGTAACAGGAACAGACCCGGTCAGGCTCACAGACACGGCCGGTGACTGGGTAACGAGACCGATTGATCACGCTATCGAACGTACTGTCGATAATGACGATGAGACCTACCCCGACGCTGCGACGGTCGTCACTACCGAACGCGGACGCGACCGGATCGTCGATTCGGTGGTAGCTGCCAGCGGGACTCAGTCGGGCTGGTTCGAGTTTGTCATGGCATCGGTCCCGGAAGTTGCACAGTTCGCGGCGTGGTTCGACACGGATACGACCGGTGTGGTCGGTTTCAAGCACTACGATGATCTCGTCGATCAGTTGGCCGATGCCGGCCTCGATGACCCGGCGGGGATCCTTCAGGCAGTTATGGCCTTCGGACGGCTCGCTGGTGTCGTGACGGAAAAATATCACTCCTTCCTGAAGCCGCCACACAAGGTGTTCTGGTGTCGGGACTGCGAGCGTGTCGCACGCGATAGTCGGTGTCCCGACTGCAGGGCGGACCTGCCGGAGATGCAGTTCTGTCGTCGTTGTCACCAGCCGTATGTCGAAATTCCGTCCACCGATCCGTCGGGGGGTGGTGAAGCGTCTGGAAGTGACTCGTTGGGCGATTCATCATTCGTCCCCGTCGGCGCTGACGCAGTCGATACGACCGCGGCCGGCGGCCAGTGTCCAGGCTGTGACGGCTCACCACAGCTCACTGATGTCGGTGTACCGACCGCGTCACTGCTGTCGTACATGCTGACCGAGTTGTGTCGCGTCTCGCCATCGAAGAAGACGCTCGTATTCTCCGATTCCCGAAGTACTGCGGAGTCCGTCGGTGATCGTATCATCGACACGGAATACGGGCTGATGGCCGAAACGCTCTACATCGACGAACTCATCGACCGGGGCGGTCGTGCCGATAACTACGAACTCTTTCGGGCAGTGTCCGACCGCCTCCGCGAGGAGTACTGGGATCCGCTCATTCAGAACGACGTCAATGAAGACGGCACGGCCTACAACTTCCTGCGGACACTGCTCGACGACATTGAGGCCCACGCGATGCTGTCCAACTGTGATCACCTGCTGGACAGCGCGCTCGTGACCGCTGCACCGATTTACGATGCCGACAGTCTCGAGGAACTCCTCGTGGGCCACGCACTGTACTCGCTGTTCGCTGGCTCGTCGAATCCGTCGTTCTCCAAGCAGCGAATGCGGTTCGATGGATTGACTCGCGGGAAGATTCTCGACCGCCTTGACTCGCGGACTGGGTATGACCGATCGCTAATCGATCACCACCTCGATTCAGTCCTGCAGACGTTGCTTGACGTCGGCGTCGTCAGTGAAGTTACGTGGGACGAGGTCAGAGAGACGATTCAGTCCTCCACACAGGGTGAAGCTGCCAAAGATGAGGTCTTCGACTTCATCGAGGCTGCTAGGGAGACGGCGATCGAACACGAACTGATAGCGGACCCGGAAAGCGGCGTCTTCACACGGATCCCGCAGCGCGACGATAGCGATCTCGTCCTACTGCCGCGAGCGGCTTTCTGTGCCGAGTGTTATCGTTCATATCCAGTGATGGCCGACGGCGATGCACTATCGACGTGTCCCCATTGCGAGGCGTCGCTGAAGACCTATCGGCGGTTCAGCGAGACCGACGACGGCTTCGTTGCCAATCCGGGATACGCGGACGCTGCGAGTGAGTGGGAGTACGCTATCGATCACTGGTCTCACGATGTGACGCGACCGATACGTAACGGTGCTATTCCGGAGTACGTCTCTGTCGGGATCCACAAGGGCAACATTCCGCACTCCCTTCGAGGCGCGATCGAGGAAGGGTTCCGGAAGGACGACCCCGACGTCAACATCGTCAGTGCCACGCCGACGATGGAGCTGGGTGTCGACATCGGTACGTTAGACACCGTTGCACAGGTCGGCATCCCACCGACGTTGACAAACTACGTCCAGCGCAGCGGTCGTACTGGTCGTACCCGTGGGAGCTCCTCGCTCGTCGTCACCGCCATCCGCGGGAACCATCCGGTCGACAGCCACTACTATGGCAACCTCGAGACGTTCCTCGGGGAATTTGAGCCGGTTCGCGTCCCGGACCCGTACGACTTCGACGAACTTCTGGCAGGCCACGTCGTGACCGAGACGTTCGCTTACCTCGCTCGGAATCCCCACGAGAGCAACGTCTTCGAGAAGATGTACACTATCGATGAAAACAAGGAGAACCTGGTCAACTTCATCAATTCCGTAACAAATCAGCTTGATATCCTTCGGGAGTTCATGCTCGAAGAGCGCCGGGAGGCCGTCGTAGCTCACGTGGAATCGGTCTTCGGCGACCGCGGTGTCGAGGCCTTCGAGCAGGTATTCGAGGATGACGGGCCGCTGTCGCTGGACAACCGTATGGAGAAGACATTTTCGAAGCTGACGGGCATGTCCGGTGAGGGCGAGACCAACAAGTCGCTGACGGAGCAGAACGGTCGCCTTGACCAGTGGCTTCAGCGACTGGGATATCTCGCCAACTACCGGTCGTTCGGCCAGCAGTTCCCCGTCAAGTTCACCGGAGCCAACGATGGCATCCAGTTCGAGAGTGAGGGCCGGCTCTACGACATGTTCCCGGGAGAGGAGAACGACCTCGGTTCGGTGATGACGCTACACGGCACGGACTACATCGTCGACGATGTCCACGGGACGTCGACACCGCTGACGACCGTCGCTATCTGCGATAACGACGACTGCGAACGACCGTTCCAGAGCTATCGGCCCGCCGTCGAGACGTGTCCGCACTGCGGTTCGGAGGTAGTTGAGACACCGATACACGGCGTCAGCTCCGTCGAGTGTAAGGCCGCTCGCGGCGGCCAGAAGGGGTACACGACTCGCGGGCTCCAGTCGACGTTCATCGAAGAGCCGACCGCCGACACGGCGGTCAAGATGACTGACGACCGGACGATCTTCGACATGGACGCTCGGCTCACGTACGGCCAACTGGAGGTGACTGACTTCGTCTACGCCTTCGAACGGTGGCACACCAGAGGCAGTGAGAAGGACGTCTTGCGGTCCGAAGCGGTCATCGAGCGCGACGAGGCCGGCGGCTCGTCCGGAGGCTCATGGCAGGATCGGATGGAGGACGTCGAGGAGGAACTCTACCGGCCGGTCGGCCAGCAGTACTTCACGCAAGGGCTCGCGATCCGTTTCGACGAAACCGAGGTCCGAGCGCGCTACGAAGAGGCGGTTCACGAGTCCGTTTCGTGGCCCCAGGCGCTGGTCAGTCTCGAGCAGGCCCTCGAAAAGGCAATCGCAATCGTCGCCGAGTGTGACCGTGACGACTTCCGCGTGAAGGCCAGTACAACGGGCGAGGATGTCGTCGTATACATCGTCGACTCGCGACAGGGCGGCAACGGCATCACGTGGCAGGTCATGGACCGGCTGACAGCCGTCGAGCGTCGCGTCCGAGAAGTCGCTGACTGCGACCGCTGTCGCAATTACTGCGACGAGTGTCTCCTCCTCGCACGAACACCGGCGTACTATCTCGACAACGACCTGCTCGACCGCCGGACGCTCGCCGCTGTCGTTGGAGGCACACCGTGATCAGAGACCAACTGCTCGATGGGGTTCGGGATGCGGATATCGTTTATATGTACGATCCAAGGGAGAACTCGCGATGGGGGTTGCTCCGGGGGTTGCCCGCCCTCCATTACCTGGGAATTGACGACTTCACCTATCCCACATCGTGGTGTCAGTTTGGCCGCGGAAGCCGGCACTTCGAACTCGAGTACGACTACCACGTCGTCAGCAATGGCCTCGATATTCCGGACGAAACCCCTGACTTCGGTGTCGTCACCAACGAGTACTACGAGGAGGAGACTCCCTATACGATCAAGTTCCTCATCAACCGGTACACGGCGGGCGGGTCCAAACTGTTCGTCTTGACTGACGATAGGCTGTTCGAGCCACAGGGCGCTCGACGGCCGCTTTATCAGGAGCCGTTCGTCGACATGCTTGGGACCTATACCTCGGTGTACGAGGTATTCGAATCGGCGTATCGGGAAGCCGATTGGGAGCTCCCGCTTTCGGACACGAAGAACCTCTTCGTCCAGGACAACGCGAACCTATATCGTCTCGTTTCGGGCGAATCACTCTCCGGGACGACCGAGTTGTTCGAGGTACTGCCGGAGGCACCATATCTCCCACTGTACGACGCATTGTCGAGCGTCTTCTCCCGACCGAACGAGTATGGAGCAGTCCCGCTGGACGCCGAGAGCGGCTTACCCGAACTGGTTCGCTGGCTTCGACGACGAATCGAGTGGGACCGCGACACCGCTCGCAAGATAGCGACCGCGCTGAATGAGGCGGTCGTCGCCGATGGGAGCACGTTCGACCGTGCGGCTGCTCGTCGGGACCCAACGGTCCGCGACGCGAAACTCGCTGCGAACGACCTCGAGCCGACAGCATCGCCAATCGACCGACGATACGCAGACTGGCTAACGAGATACGATCTATAATCATGAGCGAAGGATACATCCTCAACGCACTGCAGACTCCGGCCTTGTTACGGCCGGTGTACGAATCAGTACAGGACGGGAACGTCACACAAACAGAGATCGGGGACGATACTGGACTTGACGACGACGCAGTCAAACAGGCCACCGACGGACTTCGATACGTCCGTTTGCTCGGCCGCGAAGACGGTGAGTATTATGTCGTCGAGCCGCCGTGGGCTATCGAAGACCCACAGCTCGCGTTTCGCATGGCTATCCTCCATTCTCTCGCGGGAGAGTGTACGCCCGGCGACTGGGGAACGCAAGCGGTCGTGCTGTTGAACTACCAGTACCTTCTCCAATACGACGTACAGTACTTCGAGGCCAACGACGAGGTACTCTACGACGCGATCAACACGTGGCATCGGGACGAGAAGAACTACGTCCCGATGTCCTCGCAGGGGGAGATCGACCTCAACGAGAACAAGTTCGTCAACTGGGCTCGCATCGTAGACTACCTCGGACTCGTCCACAAGGCTCGCGGTCGAGAACACACAGTCTATCCTGACTCCGAGATTATCGCAACATCAGTGTCACTCGCTGTGGAGGAAACCGGAACTGACGGGCATATCGGCATCACCGAGTACCTCGGATGGCTGCGCGAGAACCTCCTACCCGTCGAACTGACGAGCGGCGGCGAGGTTCCTGCACCGCTGGCGCGGGTCCTCTACAATCTGGTGCGTGACGGCCGACTCCGGATCGTCGAGTATGGCGACGCAGAAGCGGTCTCACTCGCCCGGACGCCCAAACGCAATGGGATCGCCACTGAGGCGAATACACTCGAGGTGGTGGCAGAATGAGCGATGCCGCGCAGTCGCCGGTGTCCTCAGCAGAGGCCGCCTGTCCTCACCTCCATGAGGTCGACAACCGGACGCTCCACCAGTTGTTCAGCAAGGTCGCTGCCGTTCGCTCGGAGAATCGCGACCTATTCGATTTCACCCACCGACGTATCGACGTCTTCCGGCGGACGGCGGGACGGTCAGAGGTGGTCTCGGAGGACGAGGTCTACGATGAGTTCGACGAAGACCGGCTGAAGAACTTCGCTGTCGTCATCGAAGGCGAGGTCGGGACCGGAAAGTCGGAACTCTGTGCCGCTCTCGCTCACCAGCTTCGCGATGACGGACGGCCACTACTCCACGTGGACAAGGAAGACGACCTGATGTCGCTTCTGAGCGATCGGATCCCGGAATTTTACCGCGAACAGTTTGGTGAAGAGATGGATGGTGCGGCGGATTTTCAGCAGCTCCGCGACGATATCGAGTCGATTCCTCAGGTCGTCGCGAACAGCGCCGTTTCGAACACGATTCTCAACCTCAACCAGCGCGGCTACAATGTCACCGCTACCGAAGACCAGCAGGACGAGGTCCGCGACTTCATCCGCGACAAACTCCAGTTGTTCGTCGAGAGCGGTCAGTATGCTACTGAGGTGACATTCGTCACCGAACAGGAGTACCGACAAAACGACTTCCTGCAGATCTTCACAGCCACGGCCGTCGAGGAAGCAGTCGAGATTTTTAACGAGGAGATGTGGCGCGTCGTCCGCGACCGCTACGAGACGGCGTCGCTCTCGGAGGTCCTCAAACGGGTCGGTGCGGCGTTCACTGATACGCGACCGGTCATCGTGTTCGAGGACTTCTCAGTCACTTCCATGGAAGCGGCGAAACTGGCTCGATTCATCGAGAGCGACTCGACAGAGAACACGTGGGACTTCATCATCGCCGGAACGCGTGACTCGACCGGGCCACTTCACAGCCGGACGGCCGAGGACCGCTACGAGTTCTACCAGACCAACGAGGCGGATTCACAGAACGTCCTCTTTCTCGACGAGGAGAGCGCTGTCGACTTCGTCCGGCCGTACCTCGGTTACTTCAAGTCCTTCGACGGCAGCGTGAACTACGATCGCGACCACGAAGCAGGGACGTTCGAGTTACAAGCGGCACCATCCGAATCAAGGTGTGCCGACTGCGGGCTCTGTGACGAACAGTTCCGGGACTTGTTCCCCTTCAACGAACACTTCCTCAGGCGTATCTTCGTGGGACTCGACGAGGACCGTCGATCGCCGCGGGAGTACATCATGACAATCTTCGATGTGCTCAGTGACTACTACGAGGGGAAGATCGACGCTCCGTCGGACGCAAAAGCGCTGAAACCGCTGGTAAATCGGGTTTCCGTTGCCGACGCTGTCTACGAGGATGCCGAAGCCTTCTCGCATCTCGCGCGATGGTACGGGCACCTGAACGATATCGACGACACAGTCGAGGTTGACAGGCGATTTGCGGAGGCGTTTGGCCTCGTCGAACCCGATGACGATACTGGTGACCTTCCCGGGCCGATTGAGGCGACCGACGACACCGTCATCGTGCCGTCGTCGGATATCGATATTATCACAGACCCGCCGGGCGGGGGCGATGATGACGACGATGGCGATGACGACGAGGCGGGCCCGCCACAGACGGACCCAGTCGATGACGAATTTGCCGACAAGGCGCCGCTTCTGGAGTCGTGGTTGAACGTTCCCGACAAGTTCGCTCAGACAACTGTCTACCTAAAGCGTGGCCTTGAGGATGCAATTAAGCGACTTACGGACGGCTACGTGCTATATCAGGGTACCGACCTTGAGTACAACCTCAGCAGCCAGAAGCGACCGTTCGTCTTCTCGATAACCGAGGAGACACCAGGAGAGGATCAGATCGTAATCGATCCGGCGGAGTTCCGGCTCTCCGATCTGCGGAGCGTCCTTCGGTTCGGAATCGAACGCGACATGACGCCCCGAAGCGCCGACTATGAGGCGTTACTTCAGGAATGTGGTACTCAACTGACCGGCTACGCTCAGGCTTGGCGAGCCAAAGTCCGACGGACGTACCTCCAAGACAGCGGTGTCCTCTACGAGAAACAGGCACAGGGTCGATACGATTTCGCCGACTTCCTCCTCGGCGCGTATTGCTACGTAGTGTTACTCGATTCGCCTTGGCAGCGACTTACAGCGGAGGCGCTCGCCGATCGGTTCGACGATGGTGAGTATACGATCGACGATGACATTAGTTCGTGGTTGCAAACGGAACTAGAACACGAGAGCTACGAGGCGCTCAGTAATCTCGTCGATGCAGGATCGCATCTCGAGACGATGGTCGGTGAACTGTTCGGGGTCAGCGGCTCGGATCTGGATCGTCTCAAAGTACGTCGCTGGTTCAAGCGCAATTCACCCCGAGACATACTCGCGTCACTAGCGCGGACATATATTGATAACATCGATACCCGGGTTCGGTTCGCTGATGGGACGACCGTACAGACCCTCGCGAACACGGCGTATGATACCCGAAGCGCACTTGAGGAAATCGATAATCGATATCAGCACGAGGTCGTTGAAGACGTCGCATCGAACCTCGATGGGCTTTCGATTGATACTGTAGAACAGACTGTATCGAAACTCGATACATACGACGTGAGCCCGGACGTGATGGAACCACTCAAGCAGTTCCTCCGTCTGAGCCAATCGACCATCGATGACGCTGCGGCTGCAGCGGCGATTGCCACAGACCTCCGGCTGCGGACGTCCTTTGAGGCCCTTCAGGCAACGCTGGCGAGTATCAAGCTTGCTAACTCGACGGTCTACCAGCGGTACAGCAGTATCCAGTTGCAAACAAGAGACAGCCCGGGACAGATCGGGGAGGAATTCACGGAGGTGGCTGAACACTATGTCGAGTGACCGATCAGGCGAAGATGAAAGCGAAGAAACGTTCGAGGATCAACTCGAGTCGATGTACGAGCGGTACCGGCGGCAGCACCTCGAAGACGAACTCGAGGCGCTAGCGATGACGATGGAGGAGACGCTGTTGCAACAGGCGATCGCCGAGACGTTCTTCGAAGAATCGATCGAGATTGAGAGCGATGTCAAGGCCGCAGTTGAAGCGACCGTCGAGAAGCTCGAAGCCGGCAAGTACGATACGGTTGAAGCGGAGCTCGACGAGCTCTCGAAGCAGGTCGACCGTGCAGAAACTCGCATCACGAACAGGATCCAGCAGCTCAGGATCGATCGACAGGACACGGCCACTGCGATGCGTCGACTGAACGAACGTGTCCAGCGCATCGACGGGTCGCAACTGCAGGCGCTCGAGACGTTACTGGACGACTGGAACTGGAAAGAGGAGGTCTTCGTCGAATCAAATGAGACGTATGCAGACCGGCGGAAGACGGCCGCCCAATACGGTGAGGACATGCGAGTCGTCTTCGAGACGCTTAAGGAGCAACTGTTCGGCGTCTACGAGGATACTGAACTCCGACCGCTGGTCGACGACCTCCTTGATGATGACCGACTCCGGTTGGGTGATCTCACGCTGGCAGAACGTCGACAGCTCGCTGACTCCGACCTGGCCAATTACATCGAGTTGAAACTCTCGTAATTCGATAATATATTTGAAAATTGACAATCACTGACTATTCTGAAGTCTCTGGATCATATATTCATTTATGGCACGCAGACGGCAAGCTGTGAGAGGTGTTATCAATAAATGAACCATTTGTCAGCAGGAAAAGGTTAAGGCACATCGGGCGACAGCATCTGACAGTCACTCCATATCAGAATGCAATATATTGACCGCAATACAGACACAAAACGTCTTCACAGCGACGTCAGCCCGCTCATCAGAGCGATGTTGGAAAACCGGCAGGTCAGGTACGAGGACCAGGAGGAACCGCCGTTCGTAACAGATGCGATCAAATACGAACGCGAACGGCAAGCGCGGCGGCAGACCAGTCCATACACGGGCGATGATCGGTTCGTCGAGTCGATTATCGACGTGTTCGGGTTCAACCCGCTGGACTTTCAGGTGAACAGCTGGCAGACCGTCGACAGACTTGACCGACAACGGCGCGCAGACGGCGAGAGCAAGGCGGCCGTCTTCTCAGCACCGACTGGATTCGGAAAAACAGAAGCCTTCCTCGGTCCGCTATATCAACTGCTCCGTGAGGATCGACAGGATTCAGTCGCGATTGTCTACCCGCGGAAAGCACTTCTTCAAGACCAGCTCGGACGAATTCTCGAGCACATCCACTCGATCAAGGCGGACCACGGCGACCAGCTATCTGTCGGCTGCTACGTGGGGAATATGCCGTGGAAGCGTTCTGAAATCGGGTCCAAGAGTTTCTTCGATACAAAGGGGAGTGGACGACCACGCTTTACGCTCTGTAACTGCTGGTGTGGCGAGGAAGAGGAATCACACTCTTTCGAGTACCACGGGACTAACAAGTCGTATGTCGTCCGGTGTGAGAACGATCCGTCACACGAGTTCACTGATCGCGAACTGATCCTCTCGCGCAGCGACATGGTGTTCGACGACCCGCCGGACATCGTCCTGACGACGCTCGAATCGCTCGAGAACTTCGCGCACAAGCCTCACTACTCACTGGTTGATCAGTTCGACACCATCGTTCTGGACGAAGTTCATCTCAACACCGGCCTGCGCGGTGCACACGCGTCGAAGGTCATCCAGAACGTCGACGATATTTCCGACGATCCGCTGCTGTGGCTCGGCTCAAGCGCGACAATTGACGACCCCAAGCGGTTCGGCTCACAGCTATTTGGGCTCTCCCAATCCGCGGTCGAGACCACGAGCCCGCCTCAATCGGACTTCGATGATGATCACGACGACCACGAGCATTACTACTTCATGCTCGCACCTGAGGACGGACCGGGTGTCTCCTCGATGGCTATCCAGCAATCGATGCTGTTGGGACACACGATGCTTGAGGACAAGAAGGGGCGGCGGAGCAAACAGCTCTCGTTCATCGACAGTATCTCTCAGATCAACCAGCAACGGGTCCAATTGGAGGATGCCGACCGCGAGAACGAGCTGTGGCAGTTCCACCGCGATCCCGACGGCGAAAACTGGGACACCGTCGCGGCGGAGATGGACCAACAGTTTATCGACGAGCCGCTCGATTTCATGCCGGTCTACTCCGAACAGGGCTTCGACAGCGAGACGGCCGCGAACAGCGATACCTTGCTCTCGACGAATTTTCTCGAAGTAGGGATCGACGTCGGTGAAATCAAGATAATCACGCAACACCGGACACCGTGGAATCTCTCGTCGTTCCTACAGCGTGCCGGCCGGGCTGCACGAAAGCCAGGGATGGAGTCACATATCGCGGTCTACCTGTCAAACCTAACTGGCGATGCTAACATGTTCTATCGGGCAGACCGGTTCCTCGGTTCCGATATTCGGACACCGCTAAACACGGATAATCCGGTCGTCGAGTGGATGCACGATCGGTTCAACCGGTACTACGAGCAGGTATCCGAGTTGGATGATGAACGCTTCCGGTCGAAACTCGACGAACACGCGACCTTCCTGAAACGATATCTCAAGGACGACCTCAAGTTCGATCGGTATTTCGAGATGCTCATCGACCCGAAGTCCTTCTTCGATACGGAGCTGGGCCTCGACGTACCCGCTGACCGGATGCTCTCGGAACAGGTTGTCGATGACGTTCAACAACAGATCAGCGCATATCTCGACGAACAACACGACGATGTCTCCGATATCGAGGAGTACTTCGGAATGGAAGACGGGGAAATCGTCCGAGGTGCGGATGCGATTGATAGTTATATTCTCGAAGTTCAGGACCAGACACTGCGGGTCATAAACACGTTCACAGGACAGGTGACGGGCTTTGAGAGAACGCTCGAAACACACGATGCGAGTGGCTACGATAATCTCGTCGTAGAATTGAACCAGCAGTTAGCAGAAGCAAAGAACCGAGCACAAATTCTTCCGTCAGGTGATGTTCACGAAACGGTCGCTCACTTCTCGTCACTACTCGCTGATCTATTCGGATTGACTGGGAAGTTGATGCAGTTACGTAATAGCGCCAACGACGCCGCAGAGAGGCCGATTCCACAAGTAAATCAGGACCGGCTGTCCGACCTGAACAACGCTGTCAATCAGCTCGAAACCCTCAGTGAGGACGACCGAATCCAAGAATACTACAAACTCGAAAAACAGATACACTACCTCCAGTCGGCCCTCGATGAGTTCGACTCGTATCTCGGCGGCAAGAACCCGCATAAGTCACTGTACAGGATCAAGGACCTCTTGCGCGGTGCGTACTATTTCGATCTGTACCTTCGGACCGATGGGCGCCAGCTCGCTGACGACGTTTGGTTCGTTCCACCGAATTACTTTGGGAGCGCCGGCCAGTTCGTCAAGGTATTCCGCGAAAGCGACGACCGAGAGCGACCCGAGGAATCCATCGACCAGGTCGTGAGCACGCTCGCTCCATATCGATCGGAGTATCAGTCCGAATCGGGTATGATGCAGGCGTTTCTCCCCAAAACGACCGTCACGGACGATGGCGTCGTGATGGATTACACGAAACACGTAACGGGAGAAGAACGAGATGGTGTCCTCGTGCCGGACACGCTCCAATTGTCCGAGATCAAGGATCTGTCTGGAGATAGCGCTATGGAAATTGTCCAGTACTGTCCCGAGTGCTTCCAGATCTTACCGGGAGATATCGACAGGTGTCTCCGACACGATCATCGCAAGTACGGAAAGATCCATTCCGAGCCACACGTCGATACCTCCGTTACCGATCGAACTCCGATCGAAACGACCGGGAATCTCATGCTTGCCGATCTCGAGGCGACGGTTTCGCTTGAAAGCGTGACCCTCGAGATAACGCCTGCCAAGTACTACGGTGACGAAATCGGTGTTGCGTACGACTCGGACAGTGATCGATTCACGCAGGAAATCGAAAGTCCCGAAGCCCCGCTTGGGTTTACCACACGGACGCGAGGATTGGTATACGACATGACGTCGTTCATCGACGGCCTCGAGGAGAAGGTTGGAAACTACGTGCAACGGTACAAAGACCTCGAGGACGACGGAGACTTCGAACATCTAGCTTACCACACGGCGGCACACTTCTTCCTGCAGTTGGTAACTGACATCAGCAGCGTCAACAACCAGCGTGTCTTCTACGGCTTCGATCGTGACGCCGGCGAAGTTTACGTCTTCGAACGAACGGAGGGCGGTCAGGGTATCGTCGATCTCGTGTACGACGAACTCCGAACCGACCCAGGAAGTGTGCTCGAGTCGATGAATCGACTCCTGTACAACGAACAAGTCATCGGCGAGCGGCTGTGGGCTCAGAGCACCTTCATCGACGCGCTCCCCACTGAAGAGACGAGCGTAGCGACCGTCCGGCCGATTATCGAGGATTCTCTGGGAACTCCCTTCGACTCGGTCATCGACCGGGTTACCGAAGAAATCATCTCGACGATCGACCGTGCCCGCCAGTTCGCTGGCGACGAGGGTATCACGGTGACCGATGCCTACGAACTCAAACACATCGTCGCAGACGCACAGGTTGCTGGCGAAGACGGATTCCCCAGCGACGCTGTCACCGAACACGACGCGACGGTCTCCGACGTTGATCGGGTCGAGACCGCATTTTACTCACCGGACATCGACGGCTGTGTCGAGAACCTCCACATCACGGAGTGTATCGCCGCTGGCGATCAGAGCGAGACGCTCAGCTACGTTGTCCTCGAGGCACTTCGGAATTATCTGACTGGGACCGTCCCAGCTGAGGAGGCCGCCGAAGAAATGTTCGACCGCGAACTACCCCCAGGAGGTGAGATCGATGGTACGAGCATTTTCCTTGACTTCTGAGAGCCTGCGATACTTCATCGGCTACACGCTGTTGCACGCCCGTCGAGCAGTCATCGTCTCGCCGTGGTTGAGTGACGTGGAACTGCGGTTCCCGGTGAACGAACACCTCGACGACCGCCGGATGGGGATGCTCGATGCCATTGATGAACTCCCCAATACGGATGTGACGCTGATCATTCGCGAGGGCGAGGATCACAATGATTTCATCCGCAATCGGCTTCCTCAGGGCGTGTCGTTGCTCGAGATCGATGATCTCCACGCGAAGGTCGTCGTTTGTGACGAATTTGCCTACCTCGGGTCGGCCAACATCACCAGAGGCGGACTTGCCCTTAACCGAGAAGTCTGCGAGATAATCGAAAACGAGTACGAGGACGCCATCACCTACGTCAGCGAGGAATTGGATATCACCCTCCCGCGCGACCAGCCCTGACCGCGTTCTGCCGGTCACGCCTGCCGTCGCGCCGTTCCCCCGTGAGGACCCAACGGTAACGGACCGTCGAGGCGATCAACAGAACACATCACAAGTCGGCAACCTCGAGGGCTGGAAAGCGACTCCCGCTCCTCAAGGGACTTCCTCTGTCGACCTGCGTAGCGACCGGACACACTTCGGCGTGGGCCAGGATATTGCCATCCCGACCACGACTACCGTTTCTTTCCCCACACCACCTTGCCCTACCGTTTCACCAACCAATTATCGATCACCACAGCCGTCGCCGCCTCGAGCGCTCGGTCAGATGCCGCCCCGCACCAGACGTTTTCGCTTCTCTTTTTCTTCTTCGGAGCTGTCGTTGTGGGAGTCGGCCAGAAGCCGTTCGCCGTTGACATCGTGGATGATTTTCGTCATTCTTGCTCACCGGGTACGCCCTTGCCGCAAGGGCACTGACCCGAGTGACTCCATCACAGTTAAATTGATAACGAGAATTGGGCTGCTACTCGCTTGGTTTGGTTGACGCTGGATCAACGAGGACATCTTCCGGTCGCGTAATCTGCAGAATCCACTCGGGCCCCTGCTCGTCCGCAAGCACGTCGTTGATGCGGTCTGCATGCTGAAAGAGGTCATCATCGTCGAGCGTCACCAAAACGCCTGAGCCGCCGTCAGCGGCCCAAGATCCCGCATCAGTTACGACATTGGTGTCAGCGTCGTGATCGAGCACGTCGTTGATCGCAAATCGGAGCCCAAGTGGCGGCATGGGATCGATCACAGTACCTTCCAGCGCCGATTCTAAGTGTTCGACACGGTGCTTCACCGCTCTGACGAACTGGCGGAGACGACGAAGGATCTCCCGCCGATCATCGAGTCCGGCGAGTTGTCCTTGCAGGTTACGAACGTGTCTCGTGTCATTACCACCAAAGTAGGTCCGCCTGTCATTGGAATCGTACTCCTCGATTTTCTGTTCCGTTTCCAGAAGAAAGTCGACCATATCTTCGTAGATATCACGGCGGCGGGCGACGACATTTCTCAGTTCCTCGAGAACAGTCTCACTGACGATGAGGGTGACTGATGTTGACGTCACGAGAGCCGTTGCATGGTCGGGCTCCCACTCTCGCTGGACGAAGTTCAGCAGGATACACGTGTCGGCGAAGACTTCTGTCGTTGATGCTTTGCCTGCCATTAATCACTCCAAGTATTGGTCTGCGAGAGAAGCAATGGTCTCAGTTACGTCGTCGTTCGAGACTGTGTAGTCAGTATAGTCGGGTCGAAGACCAGCAGCAGCCAGTTCGCGCTCAAATTGGTCGGCTGCGCGATCGAGTTCGGCTTCGAAGTCGGCAAGTCGATCTTGGTGGCGAGCACGCAGCGAGTCCGCTGAGGGACCGGTAGCGGTCTCCTGCGAAATGACGAGACAGGGATACCGCCAGACGTAGTAGTAGAAAAACTCCTGCATCGAGCGGATGACTGCCAGATGCTCCTGCTCGAGCGATGCTGATTCGCGGTCAGTGAGCATCATCAGCCCGTCTTCGATGAGATCGGTGCCGCGGACGAAGCCGTCGAATGTCGCCGATAGCGAGTCTGACGATCGGATCGTACAGTGGAGGTCGGAGATATCAAGACTAGTAGACTTCGCGATATCGTCGATAGACTGGGCTGTCTGCTCATCGTCAAGGTGAGCGGCGACAATCGTTTCAACCTCGCGCAGTCGGGTTCGGAGATGTGTACTCTGTACGTAGAAATCTCGATACGCGGGTGGTGCGTGATCGAGATAGAAGTTCTGGAGGAACCGCATCGTATTCTGGTACCACACGTCCGGGATCGTCGAGGTATAAAAGTCGATAATTTCACCTCGCCTATCGCCGAATTCCTCCGAAGACGGCGTTGGGTCTGGGTCCGGTTCCGAGTCTGTTTTATCGGAGAACAATACTGGATCTATGGGCTCTACGCCCGAGTGATGGGACGGCTGTATCCCGGAGTCATCGATGGATTCGACGATTTCATCGAGCGTCCCGACTGATTGGTCGGCTGGCGCAGCGTCGTCCGTCGGCTCGTCTGGACTCGGAAGCTCGTCGAACGCCGACTCGAGTCCTGACGGCGTGACGGGGTCACTAGGGACAACTGCACCAGCGAGGTACCAGCTGTATGTGAGCGGGAGGTTGAACTCGTCGACTGCGAGGTAGAGTAACTTCTGGAGTTTCGTCTTGGTCGCGTACTTAGGATCGATGTCCTCGAGGCGATCCATCGCCGTTGCGATGCACTCGAGCAGTTCGTCGACGAGCGCGTGTTCCTCCGTTGAAAGCTGTGCCATTAATCCAGTCTCCGAAACAGGCGTTGTTCCAACAAGCGCGACTGCACGTTAAATATCTTGATAGTGGTGTCGCCGAACAACAAGCCATTGCGGAGAACCACCAGGACGGCTCAGTAGTTGGCAGATCGTAGTGAACGGTTATTCCAAAACGTATTGATATGATTCAAGTATGTCCGCTCGGACGCCCGTCTATGTGCCCACCGATCAACGTCGCGTTCTGGACGACGTTTTACGAGACATATGAAGACCCCGACCGGACGTACCACAACGCTATCGCCGCCACAGATGACATTGTCGAGCGCGCAGCGCGGCTCTGGGACTGGAAGGACCTCGGCCGCGGGGTTGACTTCGAGTCGGTTCGTCCCATCCTCGAAACGACAGCCGTTGACTCGTCTCTCAAGCGCGAGCCGGCTGCAGCCGTGGATTCCTTCGGTCGAACCCTCGTCGAATCCGGTGCGCTCGCGAACGCAACGGTCGTCACGCCGGCGTTCATCCTTCATCTCGCGGATAGTGATCCCAACGAATACTCGGTCCGCTTTCCAATTTTCGACGCACGTGTCTGGACTGCATTCGTCTTCCTCTCTGGACGGCGGTCGGGGTCGGACACCCTCCCTGTAGGTGCGACAACCTCCGCGAGAAAGTACGGCGAGTTCGTTAATTTCTTCGATCGGACGCTTCCTGACGATACGGCGGGCCGAACCTACGAGCGGGCGCTCTTCAGATTCGGGTCGTACATCAGTAACGTCCCGGAAACGGAGATTAGCGAAATCCGCACGCATCTGAATGGCCTCGAGGCAGCGGTCGACCAGTATGCGGACTCGACCGCTAACTATCTCATCGAAATGTGACGAAGAGATTTCTCTCTGGCTGGTGTCTACTCGCAATTACAGCCAGTCGAAGTTGATTGTGATTAATGGGTGACCAGATATCGAATTGGACTGGGATGGCTCTGGCGTTCGATTAACAATTTAAGTACCCCCGGCTGTCTCCACGGGTACCGAACGAGATTTGGCCGGACGAACGGACAAACTACCGGAACGTATAATATCCCAACGTGACATAGTACAATTACTTGCGCCCCGGCGTTCGCCCGCCGGAACGGATTGTTGGCACCGTCGATTCAACCAAACCGTGCTCGCGCGGCCGCTCTCCGGCTCTCAGCCGGCAGCGGTGAGTCTATAGTTTCGCCTACCAGCGACGGCCAGCGGCTGCGTAGCGTTCACTTTTCCCAACACATGTCCTCTCGCCAACAGTCCACAGCAGAGCGTGTCGAATCCGAAACCACGTCAACTGACGAGCCGTCAATCTGCGACGCCGACAAGGTTTCCGCCGATGAGTTCGATACAACTTCAACCTGCGTTGAATGCGGCGAGCAGTCCTTCACACAGAGCAAAGCGGGCGAGTGGTACTGTGACTCTTGTGGGGCTGTTCACACGGGAACCGAACTCGAGCGCAGCGAACCTGGATGGACGCCCCGAGACCAGCGTCGGACCGGCCCTGCCACGTCGATCACGCGCGTTAGTGTCGGGACCAAAATCGGACACGACGGTAATGCAGAAGCCTCGTTTTGGGCACAGTACAACACCCGCCTGAGTCACGAGAACCAGACGCTCCGTCACGGGCTCCGCGAGCTCCGCGCGCTGGCGAATGCGCTCGAGGCTACTGAAACCCTCACCGAACAGTCAGCCTACCGCTTCCGCCGCGCGGCTGAAAAGGGACTACTCGTTGGTCACTCGCTCGAAGCGATGGCGGCTGCTTGCATTCATGTGACTGCGCGTGAACACCACGTTCCGTTTCCACTTCAGCAGATTGCAGATGTCTCACCGGTCGACCTCGATGATATCAAAACCACGGTCAGCAAACTCCTGCGGGAGTTTGACCTCCAGGTCGCGCCACCCCTTCCGACAGCGTTCCTCGAGCGCTTCGCCTCCGAGGTGGATCTCTCGAATGAGATTCGACGACGTGCCCTTCAGCTCGCTGACGCCATGATTGAGGACGGGGAACACGTGGGACAGAGTCCGACCGGGTTCGCGGCAGCAATACTATACGGTGCAGCAAAGGATTGCGAGGTCGATATCACGCAGAAGGAACTCGCGTCTATCGCGTTCGTTAGTGTCGTGACGCTGTCGCGTCAATGGCAGACGGTTCAGACGTATCTCGATAATGCATAGATATAGAGGCTAACAACCCTCGATGATGCAATAGTTAGAGGTTTTACCTCGAGTTCGTCTTACGTTTTTCTCTCGAATTTGGGGCAGGGATTTAGTTCAGGTAGTTAGTCTCGAGGTCGTCCCAGTTCTCTCAGTCGTACACCAGAGGCGGATTGGTGTCAACTGAGACGAGCGCGGTCGCCTAGGTCCGTCGGAGATCAGAAACCCGGGGTGATCTCATCTAGCGTCTCCCGTCTCGTCGCGCAACTGGTCGGCCGCCGATCGAACCCACCGGCGAAGTGATTCGAGTACTTATGATCTCGACGCGCGACGAGCTGGTCGGCGCATCACGCACGTCGTCGACAGTCCGGATGGTCGTCGCGAAATCTCGCGGGACCGGCGTCTCACGGAACCTGTCACCTTTCCCGTACTATACTTGAAGCATGGTCCCGGCGTCGGTATCGACGACGTCCTCGGGAGCCACGTCGAGAATCTCGTGTGAGCAAAGCCTATATCGCGCGCCGAGTACGAACGTGATTTGCTGCTGAGTTCCGTCGGCAGTCTCGAGCAACTGTTTGACTTCGTTCTGGCTGAGCCAGACCTTCATATCGTCGCGGTTCTCGTGCTGTTTCAGATTTATAGTGTCTGGGTTGCCTGCATCCCGGACAAGAACGGGGAGAAATCTAGTTCTTTCGGTAGTGCTTGAGGGGAAGATCGGGGTGAATCTGTCCGAGACTACCTGACGTTCCGGACGATGCAGGATCTCAAGCTCGAGTGACTGGATGACAAGGAATCATCGGACAACTGGATCCGACAATCTAACCACGAACAGCAACTCGAGAAGGCGCGGAAAGAAGCTGATCGGAAACGGCGAGACGAGTTGCTGGCATCGATCTATAGAGAGAGTGAATTGTCCGCGAACGACATCGCTCGCTGCTCTGCCGTCGAAATCTCTGACGGACGTATCCGACAAATCGCCAATGATGAGAGCTAACGATACGATACCCAAAATCGCAAGGCTGCAAAGGGGCACTAAGCTGTTAATAGCTCCGGCGGCACTATACATACTGTTATACGCACAAACCCAGCTGACGGACAGGATTAGTGAAGTCGGAAGCAAGGGATCCGGGGGCGATCGTGGTCTGGAGTTGTGGAGATCGTCGTCGAGTTCGTCCTGGACGTCGCGACCAATGGATCACGATGGAGGTCAACTATGAGACGGCAGCTCGTCCAGGAGTTGATCGTCGAGAACCGGTGCGCGTGTGACGACTGTTCGGTCGACAACTTCGTCCGGTTGCGAGCGCTCGGCTTTTGCGCTGCTCCGGCGGTCGCACTGCTGGTTGCTCTCCACGTGATCGGTGTGCCGGCCCCGGTGTTTGTGGTCGCTCCCTTCGTCGTGGTGCTCGGGACTGTCGAGTGGATCGGCCCCGCGATCGAGGAGGCCGTGCCGTCAGAGTGCGGGGCTGATGAGAGGGACCAACAGCACCGATGAGCGGGGAGGGATTCACTGCGTTGCTGACTGTCATCGTCTTCCTTATCGCTGTCCAGCAGGGATCGTCTCAGATCTACCTTGCCTCGGCGATCGCGTTCGGCACGTTCGTGATCGAGGCCCTGGGATCCTCAAGATCCTCGAGGACCTCGAGGAAGAGACGGGTGGGGTGGACGCATGAGCCTTCTCGAGAAGTTCCACGAGGAATACGAATCCGACGGAGATCTCGTGTTGTTCCGCTGCACGGAGTGTGGCCGCACATCGATGAGTCTTGGATCGATACATGCGCACTGCGAGAAGCATCGCGGATACACCCGGTTCAACATCCAGCTGCCGTTCACGAAAACCTCGATGGCAGACTTCGACGCCCTGATGGAGTATACCGAGATCCTGTGTGTCGAGCAGGCTCGTGAAATCAGCCTGAACGAGGTCGAAGGCTTGTGAGTTGATTCGATGAGGCTGCGTTCTACGGACTCGGTGGCGGGGTATCCGCCGCGATCATCCATGCATTCCCAATCGATCCGGCGATAGTCGCCGCGCTCTATTTCCCCCAATGGCCGTCGAGATCGTGAAGGAACCTCTTGTCCGAGAATCTCCCTAAAGTTGGATGGCGATTTTGTTCAATACAGGTGAAGCAGTTAGTGATTCGGCTATCAATCTGTCAGATCATCATGCCAAAGTAATTGGCGATCAATTTTAACAGGGAAAGGGTGTAACACTCAGACAGTTTCAATTATGATACAGAGAATTATTGATTTGTGTGGTTAGAGATAATACTATTCCTGATGTTTTACTTGTAGAGGATAACCCCGGGGATGTTCGATTAACTCGGGAGGCCTTTCGGAAGACCGAATTTGACGTGAGGATGCATATTGCCACAGATGGAATTAAGGCAATTGATTTCTTGAGGGACGATGGATCACCGTGTCCTGATTTTGTGTTGTTGGATTTAAATCTGCCACGCAAAGACGGACTTGACGTGTTAGAGGAGATTAAGGGAGATCCTGAAATGGAGCAGCTTCCGGTGCTTGTGTTGAGCAGTTCGACGGCCAGAGAGGATATTATCTCGAGTTATGAAAAACACGCGAACGCGTACTTGTCAAAGCCAGACAGTCATGAATCGTTTGTCGAGTTAGTTCAGGCTGTTGAGAGTTTTTGGTTTGATAGGGTTCGGTTGCCGCCCTGCTCTTAAGTGGTTTAGGGCAAGACAGGCACTTGACAGAACCACAATGGCAAATTCTACACGTACTTAACGCCACTTTTGAAGATAGGCTTGGTGAAATCATCGTCCGAGAGTTTTCCCAATGTCGGACTCTCCTGTCTTCTACGACAGACTCAAGAATCAAGTCCAATGGAGGAAATGACATTTGAATGACTGGTTAGTAGTAAGGACGATGTCTGATCGACTGATCGTCGAGTTTGCTGCCAAGAACAAATACCAGTCGCTGACTTGCTACGAAGTCACTGAGGGTGAACATGGAATTCACCTTGAGGACAGCTTTGGCGACCAACTGGGATACGTTCCATACGAACAACTCGAGTTCGTTGGTCTGAATCCCGAAGCATCAGATAAGGAGGAGTAACGGCAAACGCGATTCTGTTATAGCCGGTTGTGTAATTAGTCATGGGAGGGAAGTTTAATGAAACATTGGATCTATACCATATACAAGATGCTTCGGGGGATCATCGCGTTTGTCGCATCGCTGTTCGATGAAGCCGTGAAAATCGCAAAATGGCCATTTAACCCAACCAACAGTGCGGGGCAGTACGTTACTCCTTCAAACCGCCAGTTCCTGACAAAGGAGGTGAATCTCGTGGTGACTATTGGATACCGTTTGGGTCAGGCAGGGGTGAATTTCAGCAAGGCGCTTGTTTTCGATGTGTTGGCTCCGTTAATTGATGCCATAATTGGGATTGCGAGCGACCTCTACCACTCAAACCCGAATTATACTCGAATGGCGCTTCGCGGAGGGTTCTCTGCTGTTCAAGCAATCTTTGCAGTAGGGGTTGCTGGTCTAATGTTACTCGTTGAACTGTTCCGCAAGTGAGGAGGAGAGTGGTCTGCCCATTGATTGTAACTTAGCGTCGGTCCTGTGTCCGATTCTTTCTCTGAAGTCGGACGGTGACTTCTTTCAATATAGGGTAAGCAGTTACCAAAGGGGCTATCGATCTACCCGAAATATGCCAAAAGCCGCCTGCTGAATATAGAGCATGAGTTCAGCCGACGGCTTCGTTTGTTTTATAGATAAAGTTACTGAATATACATATAATAGGTCTGCGAATACAGTCAAATTGAAATACAATCTGCAAAGTTGAAATAGGTCGTGAACCATTACGCACCATATGTACCGAAGAGAATATCTTGCTGCTGGAGCAGCGTCTGCCTTCACAATCGGAATTGCTGGGTGTTTTCAGTCTACTGATAGTGATACGTCCTTTAATGAAGACGAGGCGACGGAAGCCTACTACGAAGCAATCGCCGCTGACGACTGGGACGCCCTCTCCGAAGCTGTCCATGATGACTCTGATCTCATGAACGCGTTCGACATGGCCGGGAGCAGCGGCGATGATTGGGGCATTGCTATCCGCGGTGGCGGCCAAGAGTTGATCCAGGATTTCGATGAATTAGATGTCGTAGCCGTGGAGGCTGAAGTCGTGTCTGAGTTCGACGATGTGAGGGATGTCAAAGCAACGGTGACGTGGGAGAACTACGGTCAGGAAACGGAAATGACTGAAGAACTTGAATTCCGGCGTGACGGTAGTGATTGGGCTATCTGGGATGCCAATCCTGACCTTATTCTCGACGTCTACGAGGAACTCGGGCCGTGTCCTGCGTCATACGAGCAGCCGCATAGCTACGTTGCCCGGCAAGCTGAGCACGCTGCTGACCGCACGTACGGCCATCTCAGAACCGCGTACATCATCTCGTTCTTCACTGAAGATGGCAAGTACGTCCACGAACCTGAGGACATCGATAGGATCGTCGTCCAGTTCCCTGAAGAAATACAATGGGGGAACTATCACAAGACGATCGTCGAGTACCAAGACGCGGTTGATACAGTCGAGCGGAACAAGAGCGAGATTGAGGATACTCGAAATGTTGTTCATCAGTGCAGCACGCCCGATGACGAATTCGTCTTATCGATTCTGGATGACATACAGGAGAAGGCAGAGTACTACTTGGAGGCGACGAAGGCGTTCATCTCTGCGCTTGAAACATTGGCTGAGTACGACGGTGATGCAGAGTTCGATCAATATGAACACACCACGACGCTGCCCGGGCCAGAATCGGCGCAGAACGATCTCCTAGAGGGGTTAGAGAATTTGGTTGCTGCACGGAAGGTAGATGGTGTGCCGAGTGATTTAGAGGCACAGTTAGAAGTGGCCGCCCGCGACTAACGAGTCACCTACTGGAGTCTGTCCCTCGTCTCAGCTGGGAAATCTCAGATACCTACCGCGGTCAACAGGCTCCAGGTATTGGAAGGTCAGTTAACACGGAATAAGCGAAATGGTCTGCTGAATCCATCTTCTGTATCGACCGATCACTCCTTTTCGCAGATCGGCCCTCAGTCTGTGCCACATTCGCGCTCTGTATTCAGCACGACTCTGCCAACATCACCGATAGCTGAGAGAAGTACCAGCATTAGATTTGCGTGTATACTTACCGCTTGGGTCGTGTCCGAGAAGTTTCCTAAAGTTGGACAGCGCTTCATTCAGTACAGGTATACAGTTATCGGCGCGAGATTCCGCCTCTCCAAAATGCTGTCAAGATCGGCCCGCTGAATACAGAGGACGTAGTCAGAAAACATTTATATCTTTTCCTTATATACAATTCCAATAAGATGGTCAAGGGTTCTGAGGGAAAATACACAAGACCTTAGAGTCCCAGATCCGGCGATACGGTCTGATCAAACAGAGGAGAATCGATGAAGACCAGGTCGATACAGATCTCTCGATGGAGGAGTTGCTTGAGATCACCGATGGGATTCTCGAAGAAGAAGATATCCCAGAGGAAGGGGAAGAACGCTATTCCTACTTTAGCAGTGTTCTACGGGTGATGATGGAAGAGGGCTTTGAGACAGGGATGGCTTCTCTATCTGGTCTGCTGGAAATGTCTCTAGCTAGTCTAGGTGGTGAAATTTTGGAACATGAGGACATAGAACGGTATGAAGCGGTGGTCGATATGATTAATAGGTTTTCTGATGAGCAACTGGAGTTGGCGTTCGAGTATGTCTTAGAGTTCAGAGAAATGGATCAGGGTATTGCTGCCACTCAGAACCACGTGCAGTTGTCGGAGATGGCGGATCCTGTTTCGGAAATCCAGGTGGATGATTCTGAGTCTGCACAGAAGGCCGTGGATCTCTATTCGAAATGTATGGACGTGTGCGACAACGCCTCGACCCTGTTGTTGGCTTTGAAGCGTATCGATGAGGGTGAGAACCTGTTCGATGTGGATTTGACCGGGATGGGGTACGCGGCGAAGTTAAACGAACTCTCCGATTCAAAGTGTGAGACCTTGGTTGAGGGTATCGACAAGGATCTACGGAACGCCATCTCTCACGGCGATTTAGTCATAGAACCTTACGAGGAAGAGGTCTATGACGCCAGCACTGGGAAACGGTACTCGTTTGAGGGGTTAGAGGATAAAACCAAGACCTGTATATCTGTTTCCAACTTCATGGGGTCGATCGTTTTGATCGTAACCACGAAATGGGTCTATTCTAATGACATGAATTGAATGTTCTTTTGTTAAACTTGTGCGAGATTCGCGTTGTGTATTCAGCACGACTCCGCCACTATCACCGATGGCTGATAGAAGTTCCAACGTTAGATTCGCATACGTACTTAACGCCACTTTCGAAACCAGACTTGGTGAAATCATCGTCCGAGAACCCCGCCTTTAAGGACATCTCAAACCGATATATGGGTCTGCTTCTAACCGAATTACTCAGTCATTCATGCCTTATTAAGCCAAAGTTGGAATTCGGGGGCACTAAAATACGATGAACACAGAGGAAACCAGCTCTGAAAAAGACGGTCAAAAGAATCCACCGAGTAGACTGGCAAATTCACCGACTTTCAGCGCGAGAACCGCGGTTAGGAGGCCAACTACAGAAATGATCATACGACTATGACGCTCTGACTGAGTAGAGCTTAACATTGCTGCGAATCCTCCAAAAGCAAATAGAAGCCCTCCGTAAGAAGCAATAAGGAGCTGACCTGCTTCTTGAGGGTCAGCAACTTTGATCGCTATTTGACCTGTTATCACGATGACTGCGATAATTGCTGAGAAAAACCCAAGAAACTCTAAAACATTCGCTGAAATCCTGATGAATAGTGTCTATTTCGGAATTCAATTCTTTGATTCTTTTCTTTGCTTCCTCGACTTGTGTTTCAGATTTGGTAACAGAACTAGAGATTTCGTCAGTCCTGTCTTCTAGCCTGCTCTGTTGTTGGCGTATTTCGATATGAGTCTCTATTCTTCCAAACTTTGCGCTTAAATTCGTATAATTTGTTCGGGAGCGAGAGAGTTCACTAATAGCATGTGAGATAGATGCTTTTGCTGCATCGTGTTCTCCGTTCAGAGATTCTATTTGTGCTTTCACAGAAAGATACTCTGCTGAATAATCACCTGATTCCACTGCTCGGTTAATTTCTCTCTTTCCTATCTCCAGCAGCTCTTGATCATCTTTTGGTATGTCAGTATTCGACCCTACGTATTGGGCCTCCTTCTCGATCAGTATCATAATGACTTCTGCGAGAATTTTATGCAGATCTGGATAGTCTGGATTATCTCGAGAATTATCAAACGCTTCATCAAGTGCTTTGCTCAGAGTCTCTGGATTGGTTGAATTTACTAGTGAGAAGGACTTTAATTTCCCATAATAAGGATGTCCTTGGAACTCCTGTTCATACCGGTTAACCAACTTCCTCATTCCCTCATAGTCATCTAATTCCTGATGAAGTCTGCAGAGAATGTAGAATATGTAGAACCGATAGTCATCATCCAGGAAATCTGTATTATTATTCAGATCAACTGCTAATTTATGAGGTAGAGAATATGTTGGAGTTGGTCCTATTCGACTCTCCTCGCTAATTGTCATGTCCTCAGCAATCCGATCTAGATAATATATAAACTCGGTAGATTCCTTCGCATATCCATAATCAGATAATAGTTTATAAATTCTGTTAAGTATATGGTCTATATTAATCGGGTTCCCATTTCCATTAGCAAAATATGGGGCGGTGTCAATGTATCCAATTTCATCCATATCTACAGAGTGATTTCAAATCGCCATAAAATATGTGACATCGTATTAAACTGTACTTGCTGTGGTGCTGTGTCCGGGAACTCTTCTAAAGTCGGACGAAATCCACCCTAATCCCACCGTCTGAACCACCGAAACAACTACCATCTCCCCTCGAAACTGACCGGATAGCGCGCATCCCGGACATGAACCTACAACAGCACAAGCAGCGAGACGATATGAAGGTCTGGCTCAGCCAGACCGAGGTCGATCAGTTCCTCGAGGCCGCCGACGATACGCAGCAGCGAATCGCGTTTGCACTCGGTGCCCGCTGCGGGCTCCGTTCACACGAGGTTCTCAACGTCGCTCCTGACGATGTCGTCGACACCGATGCCGGCACGATGCTCCGAGTCTGGCACGGGAAAGGCGACAAGTTCCGCGAGACGCCGGTCCCGCGAGATCTCGCAACGACCATCGACACGATCGACGACTATCGCGACGCGGACGCGAGTTCGCCGCTTGTCGAGATCACAAGCACACGCTCGCTGCGCCGCTGGGTTCGATCGACAGCTGACGAGTTGTACGAAGAGACCGGCGACGCTGGCTGGGATCACCTCGGGTTCCACGATCTCCGTCGGACCTGGGCGACCGCACTCGCCTCGGCGGATGTCGATCCGCTCTTGGTGTGTGACTGGGGTGGGTGGAACGACCTCGAGACGTTCCTCAAGCACTACCGCGGGACGTTCTCACCAGAAGCTCAGCAACGAGAACGTAGGAAAGTGAACTGGCTATGACTGATACAGAGCGAAAAAAGACTTGCACTGGATCGAGGCGATCGACGGGCTCGTCACGGTCGTGATCTTCGTGACTGCGTTAGTCGCTGGCCTAGTCGGAGTGTTTCTCGGCGAGTGGCTGGCGTTGGTCTTGATCCCGATAGGATGACTCTTCGCGGCTTTTGACCCTCATGTCGGGAGGTGGAAACATGTCTGGGTGTATGACACGGAGATCGATCAGGACGAACTGCTGTTTCGAGAGGTCTGGTCAGAATACACGGCCGACAATCTCGGAAAGGCACGAATATGAATATTCCAGAAGAGTTCGACCGGTCGGAGTGGGATAGTGTTGGCTACATCCCTCCCGATCGCCGCTCGAGCAATGAGGTCTACAACTGGTCGCAGTTCTACGACTTCTGGAAGTGGCTGAAACAGGAGGGACTATTCGATGACGGGGAATAACGCAAGACCAGAGGCACCTATTTCACACCGACCACGCGATCGCAGTTCCTGCAACAAATCACGAGTACGTCGCCGTCTCGAGTATAGTGCTGTTCGTCTTTTGGGTCGAAGTCTTGTTCGCAGTATGGACAAATCCCCATACGGAATACACAACATAATAGCACAAATAGGACTCCCCCAGTCAAATAGCCCGGACTACTTGAACAGAGCTGACAATAAGGACTTTTTCGAACAGATGATTGAGAATCCTGGTTACCGTACATCTCTATCGATGTGACGCACTCGACAGGGAGTTCCAACCGACAATAGATTCAGTATGTTATAATAATTATATCTCCATAAGAAATGGCCCAGTGTGATGAATCGAACTGTAGGGGAGACGAGGACTTCTCGCACACGTGCTCATACTGCGGTGGACGCTACTGTTCTGATCATCGGATGCCGGAGGCACACAGCTGTCCAGCGCTCGCGACGGCATCAACTCAAGGTCTGGACTTCCGTGGCGGGACGATCAGCGACCTTGAGGAAAGGAGAGAGGCATCGACAAGTGAGAAAAAGCAGTGCACAGAGTGTTCAAACTTTGTTCCACCTGACAAGGATCTCTGTCTGTCGTGTCGTCGTGATCCGATTGATGATACAAGTCCTGACGTTTCGATCAAGACGGGCGACCCCGAGCCAGAGCAGTCGACCGAATCCAGTACAGGCCCAGGGTTCTTGACATCGATCAAATTCCGCCTCGAGATGGTCGGGATCCGTGTCCGCGGTTGGATGCGGTCGGTCGTCCAGTTCGGATCGATCGGCATGTTCCTACTCGGCATATACGCGATCGTGAAAGCGTACGCAACGGTTTCGTTTGGGCCGCTGACGTTCCTCGAATTCGAGGTGCCCGCCGCATTCGGTTCGTCCAGGATGACGCTGCTGGTCGGTGGGACTGCGATTATGATCGTCGGGCTAGCGCTCTCGTTTAAGCTGATCTTCGGATCGGCGTCTCCGCAGTTTGAGTCACACTAACAGTAGTTCGATTTATTGACTGTCAGTCTCGAGTATGATACATGTCTATCATCAAGGACGCTCGGGCTTTGCGGCCGTCCCATATCCCGAGCGACCTCTACCATCGGGATGCGAAGATTAGGCAGTTGGCCGATGCTCTCCGGCCGATCATGGACGGGGATATCGGGCAGAACACGCTCATCTTTGGGCCCAGCGGAACCGGTAAAACGACGCTTGCAAAGTTCGTCGTCCAAGAGCTTGAGGCCGAGACACTGGATTTCCGGTGGGGATATCACAACTGTATCTCTGGATCCTCGAAGTCCGAGGTACTGTTCGGTGTCATGCGCGACGCTGGTCTGGGAGCGAGTCTCCGCAAGACCGGTTCGCCTACGAGTTCGTTTCTCAATCGACTTCGTGAGAGCGACAAGCGCGTCGTCGCGATCATCGACGAGGTCGACGTTCTCGAGCACGATACGGCCCTTCAGGCGCTCATCGATCTGGACAACGTTACTGTCGTTGCGATCACGATCGACGAGGACGACTTCTTCACGCACCTGGATTCACGCATGCGCTCTCGATTGCGCAGCGCCGAACCGATCCGGCTCGAGCGCTTCACCCACATCCAGTTGGTCGACATCCTCTAGGCGCGGATCCAAGCCGGACTGCGGCCGGGGACGATCACCGCCGATGCGATCGGCCACATCGCCGACGTCGCTGCGGGCGACGCTCGCGAGGCGATCGGGATTCTACGGAGTGGAGCACGGGCGGTCACGCGGGATGATGATCTGTCAAAGATTACGGTTGACGTCGTCGACGACAATCGGACGGCCGCGATCGAGGAGATCCACCTCGAGCGCGTTGAAGATCTCGGGACGCACAAGCGCCTGCTGTACGATATCATCGAAGCCTCGAGAGAGGTCCCCGGTACGGAGTTGCACGACGCCTACGAACAGCGCGCGCAGAACCCGAAGGCCAGATCGACCCGACGGAAGTATCTCAAGAACCTCGAGAAGAAGTACAGCCTGATCGAATCGAACGGAAACGGGAAGGGAAAGGTCTACGCAGTCCCCGACTTTTGAGTTTTCCGTTCGTTCCGTTTGTTTTCCGCTATCCGCGATAGAACGTTTCTCTTAGTTGGTATAGGTAGAGATCGTCACGGATCGGATGAACGTCTCTAGCGACATACTCGATTAACACTACGACAACACACAGAACACGAGAAAATGCAGCTCCGCCGCGAGTTTATCAACGACGCATGATGGTTGAATACATAACCAGCCGACCGTACCAGCATCGCCCTCAAACCAGTGCCAATTCGGGAGTAGGAGGACTCTCAGGAGCAGCACCTACCGGATGGTTCGTATCCCGGCGAGTCAACTCGGAATTTCCTGATTCCGTTGTGTACAGGGTACTATACCGCAAGATACAGACTTTAAAGCGACTAAATCCCCCTCCGATACATTGATTGATAGTATGGATCTGTTTCTGTCCAAACAGCACAGCTCCTTTCAGGTATTATACAGGCAATCAAAACAGAAAACTATGAACAATAGGAACTGCTATATTCGGCGGACGTGGCTTAGCTATCCCGGGCTTTATCCTGATTTTCCCGGTCTTTCTCGTCGAACCCGTCGGTGGTTCCCTTTTGCCGTGCCTGACTGATCTGCTGAGAGGTTGACTCGTACGCCGATTTCGCACCATCCCCGCTGTGAGCCATGTTCAGCGATCGGTCTTCGTCCATTCCCATTCCACTCGCCGTGAGTGCCGCATCCTGATTAGCCCCGATAAACAGAAATTCCCACTCGTGCTCCTCGCGTCGGTATTCCACTAACTCGCGCACTCGTTCCTGTGGGGTCTCAGAGGCGTTCTCTTTCCCGTCGGTCAGGACGACAACGATGACGTTGTCCGGTCGGCCGGCCGCCTCCATTTTATCGATACGATCCCCCGTTTCTGTGACTGCCGTCATAATTGCGTCGTGGAGCGCTGTTTGTCCTCCCGGTGTGTAGTTATCATCGTCGAGTTTTGGCGCAGCCTCGATTGAATACCCCTGATAGACGCAATCGACGTTCGTGTTGAAATCGTACAATGATACCATCGCAGTCCCCGATTCGTCCTGCTGGTCCTCAAGGAACGCATTGAAGCCTCCTTTCGTGTCGTCTTCGATGGCCGACATTGAACCGGACGAGTCGAGAACGAAGGTAACGTGCGTCTTCATGGTACACCCCTCGAGGATGCCCTTCTCATATGAATGTGAATAAGTGTAGTCGGTCAGGATGGAGAAAATGTAATATACATCACACCATTATAATATATATGATAGTTTCACAGCGGGTATTTCGATGTTTATATATTGATAAGGCCTAGTCAGCTCCTGTCTGGATTCAGCTATAGAAGGTAGTAGCAGACAAGTACGGCCGATTTAGGAGATTCAGATGAATCGCAACTCCATGACAACCTTAAAGCGTCTGTGATCGAAACAAGAGTATATGTCGTCGCTACTGGTACAGGGCTGTTCTAAATCGAAAAACACCCCGGAGGAAGCCGTTCCGGCGCTGGAACTATACTCAGGCTATTTCTTCAAAATCATCAAAAATCTATAAGAGATAACGCGTTCGACGAAAGTATCGATATTTGTATTCTCTCCGCTGAATACGGACTAATCGACGCCGACACAGAGATTACCTGGTATGACAGGCGGATGGACGAAGAGCGTGCGGTAGAACTCGCACCGAGTATCAAGACTGAACTCCGTAATCGTGCTGACGGCACATACGATGAAATCATCGTCAATGTCGGTGGGGCATACAAGCAGGCACTCGAGGGGGCAACCGCTGCGGTAGACGCAGATGTCCACTACATCGAGGGTGACGGTATCGGACACAAGGGACACGTTCTTAAGCAAATCGTCCGTGGCGAAACTGTGGCTGGAGATGATAGCTCCGTTAGAACTGCGGTTGGTCAATAATGGCGCATGCACGACCTGCAGAGGCGTTCGAATTCGACGTTACCGCAACAGCCGGTGACGCCCGAGCCGGGACTCTTCGCGTCAACGGTTCAACGCTCGAGACGCCAAATCTCTTCCCCGTAATCAATTTCTATGCCGGCGGCACGAAACGGAGCGTCTACGGCGGTGGCATCCACCGGACGCTAAAGGAATTCATGATCGGCGCTGACCGAGTTGGCGTCGACCCGCTGACCGAATACTTCGACGCCTCAATGATGTCCGTTTCGTCACTTACTGATTACAATATTACCAAGGAACGCTACGAGGCGTATCTCGAGACGCCGATTAAGGAACGCGAACTCTTTGAGCCGTTCAACGGTGTCGTTTTCGCCGACTCCGGCGGGTTCAAGTTCCTCAACAATGCCGAAATCGATGGCAGCGACTTCGAGGTGACGATGAATCAGGAGACGGTCTACGACATCCAGAAGGCCCTCGGAAGCGATATTATCGTCAATCTTGATCACCCAATCGCACCGGGCGATTCACACCAAGAGCGGGTTCAGAAGGCAGAGCAGACTGCCGAGAATATTCACGAGTTCCTCAACCTAACACGTGATTTTGAGGGTGCGAAGTATCTCACCTTACACGGGTACAATTACTCGATGATGACCGAGTTCCTCGAGGTTATCACTAACGAAGTTCCCCTTGGCGTGCTTCAGGAAGGATTTGACGGAATTGCTCTGGGCAGTCTCGTACCGAAAAAGGATAACCGCGATGCGTTGATCAAGGCAGTCACCGACTGCCGCGAGGTGATGAATGACTGGGGATTCGAGAACTGGCCACTTCATGTGTTAGGAATCGCCAGTCGAGCAATCCCGATACTGACGGCTCTCGGAGCCGACTCGTTCGACTCGAGTACACATCTCCACAACGCTATCAACGGTAAATACAACCGTTCAATGATGGAGCAAGTGCCTCTCGATGATGTTGATTTCACTGAGTGTGACTGTCCAATTTGTCAGTCAGATCTGCTGGTTGATCGGATGCGAGGGAATACAGAGTATCAAAAGGATGTTCTCGGCCCTGTCGCAATGCATAATCTGATCGTCCAGAAAAGGGAACTTGCCGATCTTCGACAGTGTATCAAACAGGATGGTACGGATGCTTTGATTGAATACTTAGAGGAAACGTTTAGCCGTGACAAAACAATGCGACAGTATGCACACAAAGTTGTCAACCAATCTCTCGGAGGATATTTTTAATGAAAAAATCACCAAAAGTTAACGAAGTCAACGAATTTCTCGAGATTGCCAGCGACTTCGAGGATCCACTCGAGGTCATCCGCGAATCGCTCTCGAATTCGTACGACGCTGACGCAACGGAAGTCGAGATCACGATCCAGAATCAGCCCAACGGCTCGGACATCATTATCGAGGACGACGGCGACGGGATGAACGAGCGCGATCTAGAGTCGTTCTTCGACCTTGGAAATTCCCGGAAAACAGATTCGATCGGATACAAGGGCCACGGCACCAAAATCTTCTACAAGAGCGACAGGATCGAGGTCACGACGGTCCACGACGGCACGAGTTATCGGGCAGTGATGGATGATCCTTGGGAGAAACTCAACCGGAAGGAGCTCCCGGAATACGAACTGACGAAGAACTCCGTCCGGAGCGGCAACCCCGGAACCAAGATCCGGATCACGAACTTCCGGTCGGGATACGGATTCGATGCCGAGGAGCTCACGTATAATAAGATTCACCACTATCTGAAGTGGAAGACGATCGCCGGATCGACGGCACACTACTTAGGAGAGGACATGCGGGAAATGGAGATTGCTGTCACTCTCGACGACGCAATCGACGATACTCGAGCGCAGTTGGTGACGTCTAACCGGCTCGATTTCCCGGCAGAACAGTTGGAGCCGTCCGAGGGAGAGTATCCCGCGGAGCGCATGTGTAAGCATTATCCGGCGAAGGAAATCGATATCGAATACGAGGGCGGTGAAACTACGCTCCAAATCGTCGGCATGGTTGGTGGGAAGAAAACGCGTAACGAACTGCCAACGTACGGCCGCCACTCCGCACAGTTCGGTATCTGGTTCGCGAAAGACCATATCAAGGTGGAGCGGCTAAACGAGGCGGTTTCCCACGACAACGAGTTCCTTCATTTCTTCTTTGTCGCCAACTGCCAGGATATCGAACTGTCGGCGAACAGGGAGAACATTCGAAACAAAGCTAGCCCGGTCTATCAGGCAGTCAAGGAAGAAGTCGAGTACTACCTCTCGAAGGTCACTCAGGACCCGTGGTTTAAATCGTATCTCGAGACCCGGAAACAGGCGGATCGACAGCGACGGACGGCTGACCAACAATCATCACTCAAAGACCGCCGCGAGCGCATCGAGAAAATGGGATTCGAGCCGGACAACAAAGCTGAGGTGCTGCTCGGCCTCGAGCGGGCCGCGATTGAAGACCAGTCCCTATCGCTCTCCGTTGAAGACTTCGATCCGAACGCGGATGTCCACGCGATACTCAGACAGAATGGACGGCTCCGAAACGCCGCAGTGCACCAGACGTTGACTGGTCTCTTCGAGGAGGAAGTGCCACTCGAAAATACCGATATTGCCGTCTGCTGGACTCACGGCGACCCCGCCGAACTCAAAGAATACGAACGAAACGGCTACTTCGGTGGTGAGGTCTCTCTGCAGCTCGAGGAAGGTGGACTCCAGTATCATAACGATGATAGCAGGTATATCGAGATTATAGACGTAGAATCGCTGCTCACGTCGAAAGCTGTACCCACAGCAGACGACTAATCGGCTGCACGCTGACGATTGGATGGGGGTATTCGTTTGATCGAACACTGAGAGAGAAAGTTAAATCCTCTGTAATAACAATAGTAAAGATACTTGACATCCGAAAGAGTATATGACTCGAGGTAGTCCTCATCTCCAGTTCCTTCGTGGATTTACGAAAGACGAACTGCAGGCAATTCCAGACCGATGTGATTGGTGTCAGGTTCGGAAAACAACTGTTTCGACGAACGAGTTGTCGAAATCCATTCGCGAATCAATCGAGAGGAACGTCTCCAACGGGAATATCACGTACTCCGTGGCAATGGCGGATATTCGACGAGAAGTACTGATCCCCGGACCAGAGACGTTACCACAAAAAATACGCGATGCGCTGCGAGAGACGCCGGTGGCTACGTTAACGGGGAGGATACTACTGGAGACGAAGCCACAGGTTAGTATACTTCCCAATACTACGGCGCGTTGACCGCGTTCATCGTTCGGCCGTACACTGTGAAAACGGACTATGCACTGAACATTCAACATCGCCCCTCCGCAGATATTTACGTCGAATCTGATCAGGGAGACGGCGATTATCTCATCGAAATCAAAAGTGTACTATCAGTCAGGAATACTCAGGAGATCAAGCGCCAACTCGAGCGATACCACCAAGCGGTCGAGACGGAGCTCGGTCGAACGCGAGAGCGAACATTCCTGTGCATCGTCGGTATGGACTTGGAACCAAGTACATACGGTGAATCGAGGAAATCACGTCCGGTCCCCGAGTATATGGACGTCCCATCAACGATTTCCGAGGTGGAAGACGAACTCAAGCGAGTCGAAGTAATTTCGAATTCGTTCCTCTAGATACACGATGCCTGCATGGTCCATGAGATCGGTATTGACCGTCTCCTTAACTGCTTTGAGCTGCTCCTGATACAGTTCCAAGGGTCGAAGGTCGATATCGACCTCGTTGGTCAAGAGTGTGTCGAGCAATCGATCGAGCGTTCCCGTGATCGAATCCAGTTCCCGCTGAGTGTCTCTCGCTAATTCGTCGATCGTCTCGATACGACCTTCGATACGCTCGAGGCGAAATCGGATTTCAACTCCGAACGAACGACCCGTACGAGTATTTAGGATCGAACCGGACCGAAGTCTGCTGGTCGGATGGCATCAGGATGAAACGCACACCGATCTCGGACTAGTTCACCTGCAAGTGAACGATGGTGCAACGGCTGTCGATCGTCAGCCGGCCCGATTCATCGACTCACATCCACTCGACATCGTCGAACAGCGGTTAGGAGAACTACACGCTGCTGTCCTCGCTGTCGAATGGGAAGACAGTCATCCTATGAGATTTGAGCCAGAAATGGAGTTCCGGAGCTAAGATGTCGGTATCGGACAAGGTTCCCGAAGTACTGAGTCATCAGGATGATTCCTCGCGCTGCTAATTCCCGCACCTCGTCAGAGAGTACGAAAGCTCTGTCACTCCCATCTCTTCTACGTCCAGTACCTTCACGACTACCATACCTAAAGCGGCTACCACGAGTGACACATGATGTCCTCGGAGAAGGCACCGGGGGCCGTCTCGAGTAGTCACCTACGACGACCTAGCGAGCGAGAGACCTGCAAGTAACGAGACGACGCGTACAGCCGCCCACATAGTATAGCAACCGTCTAGTGGACCAATGATCACCCGGTTGGGCAGTGGTTAGTTCTATGGTCAGTCCTAGCCGTGGACACCAGCCGTCCCCGGTGATTCATCGGATTCAGTGGTCTCGCCCGGGATCGAGGCATTGGTCTTCAATAGCACTCGACGCTCCGTGTACGGCAATCCGTTCCTCCGTTCTGTCTGCTTGCGGATAGCCAACCGATTCTTCGATAATTCGAGCAACGCGTCAATCGTCCTTGAGACGAGTTTCTTCGCGTAGGCATCACTAACACCACTTTCCTGGCGGCGGATCCAGTGTTTCATATCGCTTGCCTTCACGTACTCCTGAATGTCCTTGCACCCCTTCTGCCAGGGGTTGTCGCCGACGCTCGGATCGGTCCGTGCCCGCCAGAGTTTAGCAGCAAGTCGTGCTGGGAGCGAGTTTGTCGACGAGTGCAACATATCGTCGTCCATCCGTGCAAGTTGCTGGATGGGCAGCAGATCTCCGTGTGATAGCGCTACGCTCCCACTACGGTCAAGTGGGTCGTCGGAGTCGGGGATCCGTACGTAGGCAGTACCGTCTTCCTTGGTGAACCGCTCGAGGCGGTCGACGCTGCCGACAAGCGGATCGGGGTCGACGTTCTCCGCGAGCAGATGTGCTCTTTTTTCGAGCTCACGTGTCTGTATTTCTGCGATTCGATCCTTGTTCGCACCGGCTTTCTTCAGTGCTGCATCGGTGACTGCTTCTAGCCGAGTGTTCTCCTCTTCGAGCCGTTCGACTTCCTTTTCGAGGGCGTCGATCTGTTCTTGCTGATCTTCGATTCGGTCGTTCTGTTGAGCGACCGTCTCTCGAAGCGTTCCGTTCTCGGCTTCGAGATCGTCGATACGATCTTCGAGTTGCTCGAGGCGATTGAGAACTGATGCGTCGCTGGTGGTACTGTTGGGTGTCATCGGAAATGCAGTATAGTATTCTCGAGGATCGGGAACGGCTCCTGACGGAGACGCCCAGAAAGTCGCCCACCATCGACGAGGTAGCAGTTGTGGGCGACGTTGTCGTCCCGATCCGTATAGGTCGTTCTCCAGAAAGGGTCTCGGACGTCGTACCGCGATCACAGCGCTGTCGCTACGGCGATGGGTGGACTGGCTGCCTCGAGAGCGAATACTCGCTCGAGGCGACTGTGGGCGACGTGGCCACTGGCGGTAACTGGCCGTCCCTGACTGGAGCACCGTTCTGAGGGGATGACTGGAGGTAGCGCTCGTCAGACGGTGGCCACGATGGTCGGCTCGACAAGAATCGTCCAGTGGGTCTGACCAGCCATGGCCAGTCCGAGGTCAGCCTCGAGGAGGACGTCATCTCGACCACGTATCGTCTCCGTCAGGTCCGTCGGTGCACAACCGGCACAGTAGATGGCAGCGATGGTGTATGCTGGCTCGTCGGAGTGGCGGTAGGCTCGGACCGTCACCGGACGACCTTCGTAGAGGAGGTCACCGCAATGATGACAGGATGCAGTCTCGCCTGTCGTAATCTGTTTACCATCGAACTGCCTCTCGAGGAGGTGATTGTGATGACCTGTCGGTGAGGGTAGCTGCGTCTCCAGTGATTCGAGGTCGTCATCGCTGATCGTCGGCAGCCAGGCAGATGAGTCCGTCATTGGTTGCCCTCCTGCGGATCGTGATCCTCGATGTCGAACCGCTCGTACACCTCAATCGTCTCCTCAAGATTCCGGATCGCTGGCCCGAGTGTCAGTAGGTCAGCTAGCTGGCCGTCGAGCGTCTTGATGTCGTCGAGGACTTCCTCGAGACGAACACGCATGGCGTGGTCGGCGTCCGTCGTCATGTGTGTTCGACCTCTGTGCAGGCATCGTCGCTATCGATCCTAAGTAGTGCAGTGGGAGCACTGGTCGCCCACATACGCTCGTTGTCGAGAGCGTCAGTTCGATGTTGGACCTTGAGATAGAAGGTGTGATCGCTGGTAGTGTTGATCGCCATTAGTTGCCCACCTCGACTGTGTTCTCAAGGGAACCAGAGAGAGTTTTGTAGAGGTGCTGTGTCTCGAAGCCGTCGCGACGAGCGTCGATGTAGTCGATCCAGTCGTCGATCGATTTGTGGAGGCCCTCGAGGTCATAGCGGACTGTGCGTTCGCCGTCCCCGATGACATGAACGGACTCGTCAGTCGTCCGATAGACGTGGTGTGCGCCCTCTGTGTCGGTGCCAATAGGAATGTAGTCCTCTCGTGGTCCGGTGGACTGCACTTCCGAAACCGTTTCGTGGGTTCGCGGTTGAATACTCATTGTCCTTCTTGTCTGGAGGACGCAGGTCGGCTGCTCCAACAGCCGGCCGAGAACTTTCCCGGCCACCCTGCGTCTCACGGTTACTATTCCATCAGCCAATCAATTAAACCTATTGATTATAGGTTGAAACCGATAAGGTATTGGTCATTGCCCCCAACTTATCATCCACCAGTGAGAATAGCAACTAAATCCATGGATGCAGACGATATGCGCGACGCTGACTGGGCAATTCTCGAAGTACTTCGAGAAGGACGCGCGAACGCACCACTTATCGCCGAGGAAACAGACTACTCTGCACAATATGTCCGCGAGCGCCTCGGACGTCTGAAGCAGGATGATATCGTCAAACCACTAGGCCATGGCATCTACGAAGTCAACGAGAGCGAAGTACCGTCGTATAATTCTAATCAGGAGTGATCCGCCGTCTGAAGAGCAAACCGTCGCTTACGAAAATTGTCGTGATTAACAGGACAAACCGTAGTAAGCGCGCCGTCGCGAAGGACGAATAGTACGACAAGATATGAGATGTAGTCCGATTCGAACTGGTTCCTGCTGGTGGTGTAGAAATCGATACCGCGATCACAGGTCTCAGTGATATCTCCAGCTGAAGCACATGAAACAGTGGTTCTAGGTATGAGAATTTATCTGTTTCTCTACTCAAGATTAGATATAGTTGAATTATGGTACTCTAGGAATTCATAGCTGATTTCGTGTGAATTACTAACAGTAAGTGACGATCCATCTACCGATTCTTCATAAGCATGAGTTACAGTCAAAGTATCTGGATCAACTTCTACTAAACCATAATCAAAGTCAGAATGGTGATTGGGGCAGAGAATAAGTATATTTTCTACTATATCTGGCCCAGGTTGATCGGCGCCAAGAGGCTGAATGTGATGTGCCTCTGCATATCGGTTTGAGTCTGTTCTTTTCCTGTATTCACCGCAAATCTGGCATTTATGGTTGTATTGCTCTTTCAGACTTTTTGCAAGAGATGTATTTCTAATTATTCGGCTAACAGTAGATTCTACTCGATCGGGAGGTTGAAGATCAGATACTCTTTCACTCTTATCAACACTAGATGATTCTCCCTCAGAATCCACTGATGATGGCTCTATCTCGGATCCGCTATCTCTAATTTGATAACGTCCTCCTTGTAAGACAGCAAGCTTGTGAGAGTTCAAGTTCGCCTTCGGTGCATACTTATCCTGGAGATCTCGAATACAGACCATGAAGAATACAGTTTCTGGGTCCAACTGCCCAAGTGGTTTCACGCTCAAATCTGCAGCATAGGTGGCCAAGTTCTCCTTTGATGATTCAAGTAAGCCAACCACATTTAAGAGAAAGCTGTTTTCTTCTGGTGTTATTTCTGTATTTGCTTCAAAGCCGCTCAAGGCTTTTGTCCATTGGACCACCTCCGTTTCAGAAGGTGCTTCAGATAAGATCTCTTCGGCCCCAGGGTACCTATCATTATTTAGTACAGACTCTGTTGCATCAGCAATTCCATCGTACTCTCCACTGCTTCTTGCCCCCATAGACTAACTCTTCACGTCCACCTACTTAATGCCCCGAAGGGAGCGGGGCAATTGCGCGGCGCGCAGAGCGCGCGCCGCGCTGAGAGAAAGACGAATCGGCCGATACCCACCGGAAAGAGGGTGAACAGCAGTAATAGAGAGTGATGGGGCCGTAGTAACCGGAACTAGCGGAAGCTCTTAGGAGGATCACATTTTCTCAGTGTGAATGCGCTGAGACTACTTTACAGAGCCCGCCTCTGATATGCTTGTTAAGGGGATAATCAATGGAAGAAGCGACTCAGGAGGAAGTCAAAGAGGCGATTCTACAACTTGAAGAAGAGGATTCTGACGAGATTGTCATAGCTGATCAATAGCTGTGTCCCCAAGGGGACAACGCCAAAATTACAGCACCCTGCCCTATCTCCTCATAGCAAACCTCCAGTTGAGGCACATGAAACAGAGGTTTGTGAATGGAGACCCTTGAGCGGTATGCAGAGCGCGCGTTTTCTCAACGGAGTTTTGAGGCTAATTTAGAAGTTCCGACACTCGATCCTCCGTTCCTTATCGTCAGTTACTTTTTGTCTGATCTGATCATCTAACCCATCGAACTCGTCTTCCTTCACGCTAAACTCTATGTATTTCAACAGTTGTTTGATGAGTTTTTCTTTCCTCTCGAACATAATATCGTAGTTCCATGCTTTGTCTACCTTTTGTGCAATCGTATCGCTGGCAGTTCCCGTTGAAAGACGCTCAATCTCGCTCCGTTCCACATCAGTAATGTCTGACTCGAAGAAACCACTCTCGTCAGAGTTTTTTAAGAAGTCATTGACCATAATGTCTATATAATAATCATCCCAATATACTGGAATCTTCTTAGAAAACATTTTATTCTGTATGCTTTCATTGTCCGTATCGACTAAGAATATAAGATTTGAAATATCGTCTATGAACCTTCCAGATATTTCGTTCTGAGTAGTATGTATGTCGTCAATATTAGCATCATCCTCTTCAAGGTCCTCTTGCTCCACCTGGCTATTCCTCAATGTATCCACATTATTGTTCTTCAGATTCTGGACGTTCTCGGCGACCGGGATTTCCTTTTCACCGACCTTGAAGAAATAATCAAGCCAAGCATATTTTCCTGGATCAGAGCTGGCTTCGCTACGCTCGCTTTCATCAGATATCGGGGTTTTTGGCAGAATATGTTCGATATCGATATCTTCGTAATTACGTATCTCCTTCTCAATATCTCCATCATTCAAATAAATTTCAGTAGATCTCTGGAAGAGACACCGAGTAAGATTTCCAGAAGTCCAGTTTGTTCGTTTTGTGATGTGGTGTATTAGACCATCTTCAAACAAATCCTCAACTTTCTCTTCGACTTCATTGACGAGGTCAGAAACAACCTGTGTACTGTCAAACCGTTCGTCTTTATCACGACCTCTAAATTTCTGAACAGTACTAGTGTATACTCCTTCGATTGCTTCACCGCTATGGTCACTAATAGACTGACGAAGCGTTACAACTTCTATAGCGTCAAAAACCTCAAGTAAAAATTGGCCCCGTTCTTCCACTCCGTCAGATCCTTCATCAACCTGCATATTCTTATCAACATCCATGTAAATATAGGCAGCAAGCGCACGCCATTGAGTTGCCCCAATGCGGTTCCCTATTCGGTCCATAATCCGCTTGAGATCCTTGATATCATCATCGTTCAATGGCCTATTCGTATTATCTAACCTACAATCTACAATGTCCTTATAATACTTTGAATATTCAGAGACTTCCGAGACTAATTCAGATGCATCATCTTTGGTCAATCTTGCTGTATAATTCACATCACTGGGAGTCGTTCGATCAAACACATGCATTATCGCGTCGTTTGCTTCAGAAATATCGCTCACCTTTTCTTCTGTTGCAGCAATGAAATATTTCAGCATATCTTGAATATCATCTTTGTCACCTCCAAATCTTTCAAGTGTACTTCGCCATTCTTCCATTGTTCCACTGCTTTCTTCCCCGACCAGCCGATGCTTTATTCTGGCCCTTATTTTATCGATATCGTGTAATTCAAGACCCTTATCATTTATGGATTGGAAGATATCCAAACGAAGTTCGGGATTTGGTTCCGTAATCAAACATTCATTTATAGACATTGCATATAGGAGGTAAGATACGAAATTCATTATCACATTTGATTTCTCTTCTAAGGAGTCATCGGTTAACTCGTTAAAATATCCTCAATAAGACTATAAGTTTCAGTATATGTATTCATCATCCGCTCATGTGATTTTTCATACCTAATCCAAGTCCCTAGTTCGCCCGAAAACTCACTTGACACGTCTCGGTCCCCATTGTATTTGATGGGGGATTGGATTTGTGAAATGATTTCCTCAATAGTAATAGCTCTCGGTTTCATTTGACCGCTAACGTGATCGTCTCTCTCAATTCGATTTTCGAGAAATGACTTTAACCCGATATACCATCGGTCAGGATCAGCAGCAAGAGCCTGGAAATAGTCTTTGTCCTCTTCGTTCAATTGAACGGATGGCTCCGATTCATCATTATATGCTTCGTTCAACTTTTGTTCAACTTTTCTAAGATCATCAGCTAGTCCGTATAACTCTTCGTCATTTGCACGCCCTTTCAAATATAGAACATAATCATATGAAACTTTTAAAAGTAGTTGGAAAGTTGCCAATCGTTGTTGGCCATCAACAACATCTAAACGCTTATTATCGTCATTATTAGATGGCTCTGCAAAATACATCGCACCCATATAAATACCAGTTAGTTCCTCAAGGTCGCTGAGATCATCAGGTAGTGGTTCAAGTTCTTTGAAGGCATTCTTCAAGGTAGTCCAGAGATCTTCTCTCTGAGTCTTTTCCCATGAATAGTTTCGCTGATAGTCTGGCACCTGAAAGTCTTCATCTTCAAATATATCATATAGGTTCCTCTCTTCGATATTCAGGGCCTCATCGATAGTCTTCTTTGTATCTGGAAGCTCACGTAGTACGTGGATTTCAGAAAGGTTTCCCATACCCCTCCTTGTCATCAGCCAATAAAAAGTTGATGAGTGCTCTTCTATCTCTACAGCAAATTGACCCCTGGGGTTGTACGCCGATAGAATGTGATTTCACGAATATGCACACGTGACGCGAACCCTCGTGTACATATCTCGAGCCGATCTCTCGTTTGAGACGAGTTTTTTCTGGATAGCAGACACGTTTCTCCAATTTAGGGCCAAAATAGCCCATTCAGTGAGTCGAAAAACGAGGATTTCGGGGGTCGTGTGTACGAGCATGCGAATCAGAACCGACGGTGACTATGCATACCGGCGAGACGCCATCGAACGTGCAGCTGACTTCTACGATTGTAACAAGACGAAAGCGGTGGTGAGTGCGTGCGATGACGTTCCGAAGTTCGTCCAGGCTCCCGTTAGGTCCTCAAGCGCGACGACCTCACGCTCGAGCAACGCTAGGAGATCGCAGAGACTCTCTCGACGCGAGCAGTGTCCTTCGAGATTGATTCCGAGGTCGTAGTCGACACCGATTAGAAAACGGAGTCGATCGAGATCTTCGCTTGCTCGGTCTCGCGGTGATCGCCACCTCCATGCCAGCGCATCAGTTCCTTGAGAAAGTCCACCGGCTCACCATCAGTTGGTTCTGGGAAGTCACTCATTGCCCTCGAGACACCTCCAGTAGATCGTGTGAACGCTCTCACAAACGCGACGGGGGAGGCCTCCGGATGAGGTCTCGGTGATCATCTGACCACCCCAATGTGGGTAGTACCGGGTCATGATCGAATCCCTCTGCCGTACCGCGACTGACCATAACCGAGGTTTACAGTTGCTCGCCCAGCGAGTACACTTCGCTGGCCGTGTTTAGACGCGAAGATTCACGGGATAGAGTGCCTGTTATGTAGGAATAGCAATGTAGCTGTCCGAACTGTCGTTGACGTCCAAGAACACCTCTTAGAAACGTCGACGTCTCAGCCGTTCTTCCGAGAGTGTAGAATCGACACCGAGTGTCCAGTTAGAAACTCTCGACCACATCTCACGTTCAGTGGTCACAATCTAGCCATAGAACTCCTCTCGCTAGCGTCTAAACAAGGCCCACTTCGCTAATTCCCGTGCTTCGTCAGACAGTATGGGAGCCCCGTCACTTCAACTGCCTCAACGTCCGGCGCCTTCACGACTGCCTGTCCTTTCCCGAAGTTCGGAAGGTCTTTCGAAAACTCAGACGGAATCGATGAGACGTCGTCGACGACTTCCGACTTCAGCCCGAGAAAGATGTTCGTGTTGATTTGCTTGATGACATCGTCATCGACATCATCAGGATTCTGCGTGATGAGACAGAGTCCGAGTTTGTATTTACGCCCTTGCTTGACCGCAGCTCGAGCCCGACGGAGAATGTACTCTTCACGAAGGTTATCGGCGCTCGAGAAGTAGTTATGCGCCTCGTCGACGGCAACAAGAAGCGGCGTATTCCGGACGGCGGGATCGACCTGATAGTCGTCGATTTTGTTCTCAATGATATACGAGAGCAACGAGAGGACCGTAAGACTGTCCTTGGCGCCATTGAGGTGGCTCGTCGGGATGACAGTCACCTGTCCTTCTCGGAAGACCTCCTCAGAATATCCGGAAGGAAGTCCGTTCCTTCGTCGAAGACGTCGTGGAACGTTCCCCTGTCGACGCGACGCTGGACGGCCCCCAGGTGCCACCACCGATGTCGTTCTCGGCTCGAAGTCGGCTATCCTCATTGTCGTGTTCGGTGAGGAACGCGAGGAAATCCTCGTAGGTCGGTTGCGACACGCTGCGGTCACGGTAGCCGCCCTGCTCATCGAAACACGAGAAGTACGCATCGATGCAGTCGATAATTGCTCCGCGGGTAATCTCGGTCGGCTGGTACGGCATCAACAGATCCGGTCGGTCGCGAACGACTTCGAACGGGATCGAGAGTTCGCGACTCTCCGTCGTCGACGGCGCGTTCGTTCCGGCTACCTGTGGCACGAAGACCTCGAGATCGTCGACGCCGCCGTGCTTGACGCCGTGTCGTCGGAGCGTTCGCTGGATCGCCTCGTCGTCAGTGATCGCCGAGTTGTCCTCGCCCATCTCCCAGTACTCGTTCTCTGGATCGATGATAACGAGGTTCAACCGCCGCTGTTGGTCCTCGCCGGTGTCGTGATGCCGGATTGGGTAGCGCTTCTCGGAGACGAACTGACGGAGGACGTTCTTCGTAAAGTGGGTCTTCCCCTTCCCAGTCGAGCCAGCGACGAGCGCATGACGGAAGACGGCCGGTTCGCCGTCCTCTACTTCATCAGTCTCGCGATCGATACCGGGATTGCTGAGGTAGTAGGGGAACTTCTCGCCGTCCACGGTCATCGCATCACCGCCGACGGAAAGCCACCCGGCGAAAATTCCGTCCCCGGGAATGTTGAGCCCGGTACGGAGACAGTCTTCGTCACGGGCAAGTCGCGCCGGCGAGTTCGGCTTTGGAATACGGTTGACGATTCCGCTCTCGACGTCATCAGTTCCAACATCATGAAGGATCGAAAGCGGTTCTAACTCGGCGATCTGGACGTATTCGGATTCGTCGAGGTCGGCATACGCACTGATCTGGTTGTGGGCGTCCGACTTGTCGTCGAGGTCGGTGTACGGCTCGTATCGAAGCGTGTCCGTGACCGCGAACAGTTCGGAGTCGTCGGCCGGATACGGGATCTGAACGTAGTCACCGAGTCGGATGTCGTCCCGATCCTCGGTTCGGACGAACGTATTCACCTGGTAGTCACGGCGGCTGACGTGGATCTCTTCGCTCGCGACAACGTGACCGAACTCGTCGTCGGACGGTTCGGTCACGCCACTTGGAACGCTTCGCTCGGGTACTTCCCTGTCGTTGGGTTGGTCTGCTTCTTCGTCTCTGTTGGTGGAAGTACCGGACGAGTCGTTCGTCTCAGTGTGGTCGTCTTCGATCGGGTCGTTCTCGAGGATGTCGTCGATATTGTTACTCATAGTTGCGGCTGTCTTCGAGGTGGCTCCAGCGGCCATCGCGGTTGTAATCGAACGCCGGTTCGACGGTCTGGAGCGCATCGCGGATCGTTTCGCGGTTATCCGGGCTAATGCGTGCGATACGGTCGGCGCGTGCGACGGCACGGGGGACATCATTCTGCCGAGCAATCTCCTTGAGCGCCTTCAGACGGATCTGGTCACGCCGGTCCTCGTCGGTGAGGAAGAGAGCGGGCGTTTCGATCCGGAACACGTTCCCCGTCTTCGGTGTTCGGACATAGCAGAACGCCCGTCGATAATCGTCGGGCCGCCCGTGGCTGAGTTCGTCAGAGACGGCCTCGAGCAGATCGAACGAGTCACCGCGCAGTTCGACGTCCGTCTGGACGAACCACGAGGTGTACGTCAAGTGGTCGAGACTGGAATCTCGGAGCACCTCTCCGATGAACTGGTTGTCACGTAGCCACGGAACGTCACGGAACGTGCCATGCGGGCCGCGCAGTTCGTTCGCTTTGATTTTCTCTCGAAGCGACTCGGTGAGTTCGCCCATGGACGACGTTTTCACGACGCCGAGGATAGGGAGGTCACGCTCGTAGCAGGTATCAACGACTGCGACGTAGTTCTCGATCACCTTTGTCGGGAGGTCCCAGTTCCCGACGGGTGCACCCTGTCCAGACCGCTCGAGTAGCGTCCAATAAATAACACTCAGTGGGTAGACAGAGCCATCGAGGAACAACGGACCATCAATGGCATCGAGACACCGACGTGCGTGTCGTCCTTCGGCGAGTCGCTGTACCGTCGAGGTGAGGATCGATGTCACGTTAGTCCGCTGTCGCATCTCCGGAATCCGGATGATCTCTCCCTCGACACCGCTCTGTTCGATGGTCTCCTGATGGAGTGTGACGTCGTCGTCCTCAAGGTAGACGCCGGTCACGACTGTGCCCTGCTGTTCAGGTTCTCGATCGGCGTCGGCGCCGCTCACACCGAGTTTGGCGTGGGCCGTGTCGACGACCAGGCCGTTGTTGTACTCGAGCGGACGCGTCGTGCTGGCGTCGACGCCGTAGGTCGGTCCGTCCCACGGATCGTCGGCCCACGTTCCGAGTTCCGCCTTGCGCGTCTTGGAGTACGAGAGGTCGCCCAGCGGTTCAATCGTCCCTCCTGTATGATCGAGAAGGTCGAACAACTCCCGGGCGTGCGCTGCCTGATCCGCTACATCACGTGGAACACCGGCATCGATGTGCTCAGCAAGTTCCTGGATGACGCCGAACGCGCGCTCGTCCATTTAGTCGTCACCCAGGGTACGACCGAGCGTTCGCACATCGACGGTGCTGGCGTTCGTTTCCTCGTCGATACTGATGACACACTCGCGCTCGGCGCCCTGAATGAGGCGTTCGTCGTGTGAGACGACGATCACCTGCGGCACGTCCCAGTCGGTGATGCTGTCGAACATCTGCTCGAGGCGACCGACGTGGCCTTCGTCGAGGAACGTCGTCGGCTCGTCGAGGATGAACGGCGGGAGTCGGCCACTGTTGCCATCGCGCATCTCTGCGATGAGTTTGTAGATGCCAGCACGAAGTGCGAGATTGACGATGGCACGCTCACCGCCACTCGCGTTACTCGGGTGCTCGAGCGTGCCGTCGTCCCGGAGGAGCTGGATCGCGTACGGCGTCCCGTCGGGCCCCTCGTCGAGGATGCGCACCTGCTGATAGCTACTGTTCTTGTAGATATCGCTGAAGATGTCGTTCGTGTACTCGTTGACGTACGCGAGGTACTGCTCACGGAGATCGGATTTCGCGCCCTGATAGACGCGCATCATCTTCTCGAATTCGTTGGCTCGATCTTGTGCCCACTCGCGTTTTTCCTCCGCGAGTTCGAGCCGATCGTGGAACCGCTGGAGTTGTTCGAGTTCGTTTTCGAGAACGCCCCGGTCCGACCTGAGCGACTGGAGTGTCTCTTCGAGGTCCTCGGCCGTCCCCTCTCGCTGCTCGATCCGCTCTTCGACGGACTCGAGTTTTGTCTTCGTTTCTTCGATATCCGTCTCACCGAGTTCCTCCTCGAGGTCTTCGATTTCGTCTTCGACGTCAGCGATCTGCTTATTTAGCGTCTCGATGGACTCGCGAGCGTGGCCGATGTCCTGCTTGTGACTCTCGATATCGCCTTCGAGGTCATCGATCTCATCGTACGCATCTACTGCCTCAGCGGCGAGTTCGCGCTGTTTGGTCGCCGTCTCGATGGCGTCTTCTGCCACAGCAAGGTCGTCCTCGGCATCTGTGACCGCTTCCTGCTGTGCTTCGATCTGCTCCGACAGTTCGTCAATCTCCGTCTCTCGGGTCCCAAGTTCGGATTCCGTGTCGGCGTACTCATCCTGAAGGTCCGAGAGTTCGTCAACGCGATCCTCGTGTCGGTCGCGCAGTTGATCGACGGTCTCGAAGGTGTCGACAACGGCGTCACCCTCCTCGATACACGGCTCCAGATCATCGATCGCTGCTTCGAGGTCATCGATTTCGGCTTCGAGTTCGTCGACGGCAGCTTTCCTTTCCTCGAGGTCGCTCTCTGCGTCGGCCAGCGCTTCCTGTTCCTCGCCCAGTTCGTCCTGAAGCGTCTCGAGTTCGTCTTCCAGTTCCTCGACTCGATCCGCTGTTTCTGTGACGGTCTCAGTACGGAACTCTCGGAGGTCGACTGCGTCCTCTCGGAGGACATCTAGTTCGTCACGACGGGAGATGCGACCGTCACGCTCCTGCTTCGCCGTTTCGAGTTGCGTTTCCAACTCTGCGACCTCCGTCGTGATTTCGTCGAGTTCGTTCTCGAGGTGGTCAGCGTCGACCGTCTGACCACACTTCGGACACGTTGCGAGGCCGTCCAACGATTCTAATTCCTCCCGATCCTCCTCGAGGCTCTGTTTCCGCGTCGCGAGTTCCGTGACTCTGTTGTTTGCCTCTTCGATCGATTCCTGAATCTCGGCTTTGGCCTCGGGGATCCGATCGTCGATAGCCGTGCTGAGCGTGTCGTCAGTGACGTCGATGTCGAACGCTGCGAGTTCATCGCCGAGAGCGATCAGGTCGGTCTCGAACTGCTCTCGCTCGGTTTTGAGTTCGTCACGAGCGGATGAGAGCTCTGATTCCACCTCGCCGATTCGCTCTTCAAGTTCATTGATCTCCGATTCCGCAGCTTCGACATCTTCACGGGCGTCCGCAATGTTGCCCTCTTCGGCCTCGAGCGACGCCTCCTTGGCAGCGAGTTCCTCAGAGCGATCGTTCTTCTGTTCGATGAGTTCGTCCTTGTGTGATTCGACGATATCCAGAGTATTGTCGGTTACCGAGTCCGGACAGCGCTCATCAGGCAGGAACTCCTCCGTGGCCGCATTGCGGTCGCCTACGGCCTCCGAGAGTTCGGCCTCGATTGCTTCGACGTCCGTCTCTGCATCGTCGATTTCCTCCTCGAGCGTCGACAGTGACTCCTCGATCCTATCGTGCTCTTCACGGAGTTGTTCACGGTCCTCGTGAAGACGATCTCGTTCCTCTTTCGCTTGCTTGAGGGCGTTCTCTCGGTCCTGTCGCTCGACCCTCGCTGTCTCGACGGCGTTCCGTGCGGCCTCGAGTGTTGCTTCGGCGTCGGATTCAGTGCTGAGGTCGGTCTCGATCGAGTCGGTCGTCGCAGGCGTCTCGAGGTCCACGAGAGCGTTCGTTTTCTCCTCGATCCGGTCCTGAAGATCTTCGATTTCGGCCTCAGCGGCCTCGATCGCTGCTTCTGCCTCCTCGATGTCCTGTTGTTTGGTGGCCCGTTCCTCGAGGTGTTCCTCACGTGTGTCTTTCGCCTCACTGAGGTCTGTTTGCAGTTCGTCGTGATCCTCGATTGTATCCTCGAGTTTCCGTTTTGCCTCCTGAAGCTCCTCGAGGAATTCGTTGAGATCCTCGAGTTCGGATTCGGTGTCCGAGATTTCCGCTTCTTTGTCTGCGAGTTCGGATTCGTACCCTTCTACGTCGTAGTCGAACTCCTCGTCGATCGTCTCGCGGTGGTTTTCTACCGCCTGTTCATTCTCGGTGACGAGGCGGTTCGCTGCGCGACGTGCGCCCTTCATCCGGTAGCGGTAGCTGTCGATCCGATCGAGTCCGAGTAGATCGTCGATGAGCTCCGCACGAGCGTCATCGTCGAACAGACGGTCGACCTCACCCTGCTGGACGTACACCGAGCGGGAGAAGCTGTCCTCGTCCATGCCGACGACGTCGATGACCTCCTTTCGAACGTTCTGGATCCCGGATTTCGGCTCCTCGAGCGCCGAAGAGGAAATCTCCGCGCTATTCTGCCCGTTCGTATTGATCGTCCACGTGACCGTGTACGGGACGTTCTCGACCTCGAAGGTGAGTTCGATTTCCCCCGTTTCCGTCCCCCGACGGACGATATCGTCGAGGTTGAAGTTGTTCGATCCGACGTTGCGAATCTTCGAGAGGAACAGGCCACCAAAGATCGACATCAACAACGTCGTCTTGCCTGCCCCGTTGTCGCCCCGGACGAGTACCGTTCCGTCCGGCAGTTCGATAGTTTCGTCGCTGTAGCTCCGGATGTTCTGTAGCCGCAGTTTCGTGATCTTCATTCGTCTCCCTCCATCGTCACGGGTACGTCGATATCTTCGTCCGGCGTTTCGACCTCGTCGAAGGCTGCTTGCTGTGCGTCTCGTAGCGCGGGTTCGAGGTCGTTCGCAGCCCCGCTGACGGAGTCGTTGAGTCCTTCGCCTTCGCGAACACGACCGTCGACGTCGAGCGCCACCGCTGAGAAGTCCTCGTCTGCCAGTCGCTCTTCAATGGCACCGTCGAGTCCCTGAAGCGACATCGCCTCGATCGAGTCGACATCGATATCGACACGCCCTCGGTTATCGTCAACGCTCACGACGGCGGCGCCGGCGTCACGGGCCATCCGAATTACTTCGTTTGCGGTGACGGCACCGCGTTCGCCGGTGAGCTCGATCTTCGCAACGGCGTTGTTGAGGTCACGTCGGTCAAACACGTCTTGGACGTGACTCGCGCTATCATTCTCGCCGAACGCGATGTGGAACACCGCCCACGGGCGCGTTTCGAGTTCGAGTTGGCGTCGAGTGAGGTCACCGTCCTCGATTTCGAGCAGCTGGACGAGCCCCGTCTCCTCCTGATCCTTCGCACAGCGCTCGGTCGAGCTCGCATACCAAACGTCTGTCCCATCGACGTGTGTGCTCTTCGGCTGGTGGAGATCTCCAAGTGCGAGGCCGTCGAGATCGATATTAACACGCTCGAGGACGTCTTCGACGGGGTGATCAGCGACGATCCCTTCTGCAGGGGGCTCGAGCAGTTCGTGCATGCACAGGATCGAACACTGAATGTCCTCAGGTGGCGCTTCGAGGTCGAAGTCCGCTGTGTCCCAGACGCTCGGGCGGACTGCATCGATACCGTAGAGCGCCACATCACCGACGACTGTCGATGCTCGATCGAGTCGGGTCACGGCGTTCGTCCGCCGGAGGAGGTCGAGCCACTGATCATTGTTTTTCCGTTCGTGGTTTCCCACAATCCCATAGAACGGAATATTGCGCTCCTCAAGCGGCTCGAGTGCGTCAGCGCAACGCATGACCGTCGGAAGTGACGGCACAGGATCATCGAATAGGTCTCCGGTATGGATGACAGCGTCAACGTTGCGATCAACCGCGAGTTTGATTGCTCGCTCGAAGGAGTCTGCAAAGTCGTCACGTCGGACGTCTGAGCCGTATTGGCGCTTCCCGAGGTGGGTGTCACTGATGTGTAATAGTCGGGTTTCAGGCACGTTAGGCGTACAGGTAGCTCAGGATATATAAATGTATAAGAGAGTGAGTAGTCTATTTTAGAAAACAATTCATATGTCAATACTGCGCCTGCAGATAGACAAAGTATTATTTTCAAAGTACTGTCTCAGAATCTTGCCCTAGACTGTTTCTCGTGTCATAAATGCACTGCGCGAAGCCCTGCAGTGACCAAAATCAGGTTAACCCATTTCATTAAGTCGCTGCCATGATCGGTGATACTTTTTGAGTCGGCTCTGGGATTCATCGTCGACTGATTCAAGCCTAGTAAGATCCATGTTATCCCTGAGATCAGCGATTTTCACACGCTGGGCGATCGTATTAGAACCGGCTCGTTCAATGGCTTCAGCATACGACTCTTCCTCTCGTTTCGTCAGTGCATCAACTGCCTCCCGAACAGTGGTATCGAATTGACTCTCGATATCGTCAAGTTCGTAATCGGAGTCCTCAACAACATCGTGGAGGACTGCAACAACTCGTTCAGTCTCAGTGTCCATCTGCCTCATCACACGCAATGGATGCCGAATGTACGTCTCACCGGCCTTGTCTGTCTGCCCAGTGTATGCATCCGTCGCGATATGAATTGCCCGCTCAAGGTCGTTCATACGATACTATCTGTACCGTTCTCTTACTAGTAACTATATGGACTGATTTAGCTACTCCTCCGAGGTGTGAAAATCACATAAATTTAATTATTCTAGTAGTATATTTCTTTCTCCGTTTGTTAGTGGAATGCATTAAAAATGAGAAAGTATTGGGGGTTGTTGAATTGTTCAGTCGTGGTGGCCGGCCACGGAAAGATACGTGAACAGAGAAAATGGCAATTGCAGAGGAAACGGCGACGAAGAGGGGATGAGTAAGGTGGCTCCCAACGTCAACTCTACTTAGACTCTCATTTTCATCATAGATCGGTTTACTGAGGATTTTATTTTCCAGAATAGGCGAGAAACTTCTGAGCTATATGGGTCCCCAGCATTTACCAGGGACAGCTATGATCTCTATCTACCATCTATTTCCGGAATAGATCAGTCTTGGAAGTTCCGTAGGCCAACTTGCTGTTCGCTTCCGACGAGACCGCCTCGAGCCCCACCTAGCCGCCGAATATAAGTCTGATACGAGTACTTCCCGTGATGCTGGAGTTTCTCCACCGAAAGTGACCACCAGTCATCGATTGCAGAGAACACCGGTTTACACGTCTTAGATTCGGTTTCTGAGTACGTCTCCTCGAGCATCACAACCCGCCACAGATCAGCGATCAGGAAGACTTCAGGGATGCGAACTGCAGGGTCGAACTCGGCGGCTTCCAGCGCGGCTTCCCATGATCCGAAGCGTTGCTGGTATGCTCTCGAGCCGAACCGGCCGTGATCGTCGAGATCGTCCTGATAGGGCCGTCGATCAAGTTTGTTCGCAACTCGCCAGAGTTCACGACAGAGCTCTGCGTCAGGAAACGCAACTTCCAGCGCGGTGGTCCAGCTATCGAATCGAGAAATGTACGTCTGGGGATGTGGTGTGATCGCTGGGTCAAATTCCTCAGCATATTGGTCGAGATCGGCAATCGTCGGAAGTCGCTGGTACGCGTCGGTAACTGTTCGAAGGTGCTCGATAAGCGCTGTCTCGGTGTAGCTGCGGCCACGTGAGTCTTCGCTGCCGCCGTGTGCATCCATCAGTACCATCCTCTTATTTCACCAATATAAATCAGGCGGGATGCTGTTCTAAAGGGCTAAAACTTATTATGTTTGTCACAACTGGCCGGTGTGCCGTACAATTCACCCGCGCAGCGGCCGCGCTGTGCTCCAGCCGGTGGAACCGTGCCTACGACTGAACACTCTCGTTCGCTCCGAAAACGAACCAGTCCAGCCAGCTGTCTGGAGAGTGGACCAGGTCTGGCCGAAAATCAGGAAACGAGTGACTGAGCCATGTCTGTAGATGATATCAGTAATTGGTCGGTCGAGTTTGGGCCAATCGACGCTGAGATCGAGTTCCATCCGAGAGATATCAAGTTGTTAGCGAACGCGATGTTGTCTGATTCAGCTGCGATTCTTGGGGTGAACGAATCAGGGATCTGGATCCGATCGAATGTGTATCGTCAGGCAACGCACGCTCATTGTCCGGCAGACGCAGTTCCGGAATTCGAGTGTTCAACTGCTGGTGCTGTAGCGGTTCATCCGTCGCACCTTACAACCCTCCGGTTCGCTACTCTTGCTACTGATCCCGAGCACGTAGTGGTTTCACTCGACGACGACCGGATAACCATGGAAGCAAATGAGTATGGCGGAACTGTGCCGACTGTGGTCCCTGACCGTGAAGATGGCCAGCACCAGCGACTTGCTGATTTCGATCTCAGCACGATCCATGACCGTCATACTGCTGAAGCCCGCGTTGTTGACTGGAAGTTCGAAGATTTTCTCGACCTGAAAGCAGACTCTCCCGACTCACTGCTCACACTCACCCCTGACAGAGTGGATATTATGTCCTCATTCGGAGACGCACACTGGCACTGGAAAGACAGTTCCGGCTCTGGGGAAGCGACGTATCGCGGGCAAGAACTTCTCGAAGTGTTCGATCAGCTCTACCCGTTTGAGACGACCCCTCGTTTCGCGTGGAGTGATGACGAGACAGTTGCGATGCGTGTTCGCTGCGATGGCTGGCTCGCAATCGGCTACGTCGCCCCCTCCCGGGATTCCACACCAAACAATTCTCGAGATGAGTCTGATACGACACCGCGATGCTGTCCCAATTGTGATAGCCAACTTGAACGAGATCCTTCAACCGGGAATTGGAAGTGTCAGTCCCCGAAGTGCGGCTTTCGATCAATTACGTTAGAATGAGGATGTTATAGATGTCTTCTTAGTATTGATTACCCTCACGTCTCCGGTGAATTGGTCGGTAAGTCGGCTTGCTTATAAATAGTCAAACAATTGGTGACTTTTACTTGACCTCACCATCTTTTGTAACCGTCAATCCATGTCTGCTTGCGCCAGAGACGTTGACATTATACTCTTCTTTGTTATTAACAAGGGTAATAATTCTCTCAGGAAGTCAGTTTCTTGCCTAGACTAGACGAAAGGTTCCGCTGTGCTGCGCGTTAGTTATGGAGAAATAGCATATCCGAGACCTATGTAAACTTATTGCCATTGGATACGGTATATTATGGCATGAACCGGCGGCAGTACTTGATGGGGGTTGGTACCAGTATCGGCACAATTCCGCTCGTGTCGTACAGTAGTGGGGTGACCGGCCATATCACTGTCGACATCATCGAGATATCTGCACCGCTCGAGGGCGGTGACCTTCTCGATATGACTGCCGAACTCGAGAATAGCGGATCCGTTGATGAACGCGTTGAACTAGACTTTATTGTGGGTGAGGACCCAGAGGTGGTAGGCGAGCGAACAGTTCCGGTCGGCGCAGGCGAGACACGGACTGTTGATTTTTGCAGTTCCGGACGTATCCGGTACGCGTCGATGATACGTTCCCGGTCCGGCTCGAAACCGAGACCACTGTCGCCGAGTCGATGGTCGATGTCGCCGGTGTAGACCCGTGCGACGCCCAGTATGCGTATCCCGATTACGACCAGGAGCTAACGGTTCGTCCGGGGACAACGATCCTCTTTGAGGTTGATGCCGAACTGATGGCGAGTCAGGGTTCGACACACTGGTACGTCGATGGTGAGTACATCACGACGCCGGTAGGACCGTGGCCCAGTACGTATTTCCATGACGTCGGCCGCGAGTACTTCGCGCATACGTTTGACTCTGCAGGGACATCTCTCGTGGATACGGCCGTGACCGCTGGGGACGGGAACGCTGCCTCACGCTGGGAGGTGACGGTAACCGAGAATGGGGCTGCACCGCCAACCGTCGATGCTGCCTGGCCGGCCACCAGCGAACTTGCCGCCGACAAATCCACCACGCTTGAACTCGAGGTCTCGAGCAGCGGTACCGAACTGGACCGTGTCGTGTGGTGGATGACGCAGTCGGACGTGATCCTTGACGTGTCCGATGTAGAGGGAGCCAGCGACACCGCCTCGGTTGAGATTGATGGCGGGTGCCATACGTGTCAGATCGAAGCGTGGATACTCGACGACAATAATGCGTATACGGCGGTCAATCCATGGGTGTTCAAAGACTTCGCTACGGCAGACGATAATGGTGGGAATGAAGAGAACGTTGTCGTACGGATTCAAGACACGAATAGCCCGGTGACCGGTGGGGAGGTCCTAGAGGTAACTGCTACAATCGAGAATACTGGTGCCGCGGAGGTGACGCGCGAGGTTGATCTGGTGGTCGGCAACGATCCAGAGACGGTGGACAGCCACACGGTGACGGTCCCCGCTGGTGAAATGGAACAACTTGATCTCGTGTTCGAGACGTATCCTGTGGCTCAGGATGATGAGTTCCCAGTACGCGTGGAAGCCGGTGAAAACACAGTTGAACGCGGTGTCTATGTATACGGAACGGAGTCGTGAACCGTTTTGGGGTCAAGCCTCTTCCCATTGGTTTGAGATAATCACTTCCTGCCAACTCGCTCAAACAGTGATCCGCTGAGCGATTACTGAATAGCAGGCGCAAAGCCTCGCCATTTACGGCGGGGAGACGCGCCATCACGATGTTAGATCGATTTGCAGGCCTTCAAGACCAGTTCCGGATCATCGACCAGTTCGTGAATTGTGTGTGCGCCCTTGCCGTGACCGCGTCCCTTTCGCGTCTGTTCAATGATCGAGAGGAATGATAGTTCGCTCAGTAACTCACGAACCCGCCGAATCCGAAGCGGATCAGAGCCCTCCTGTTCGCAGAGAACCTCGTAGGTCGAATAGATATCTGACGTTGGAATCGCCGGCTCATCGTCTGGTGCCTGTTGAGTCTGGAATGCGAGCGCTTGTAAGAGTAGTTTCGAGTGTGGCGGCTGTTTCGAGATGAGTTCTGCCAGCCGGTTTTGCTCCTCTCGCGTGTGTGCCTGATTCACGTGCTCTTCCACCACAGTTCCCGCACCGTTCTCATCAGCGATTTCGCCAGCATAGCGGAGGATGTCGATCGCTTTGCGTGCGTCACCGTGTTCTTTTGCAGCTAACGCAGCGACTCTTGGGATTACTGCATCCTCGAGTACACCATCTTGGAAGGCGTCTTTTCGCGATTCGAGGATCGCCCGGAGTTGCTTCGCATCGTAGGGTGGGAAGACGAAATCCCGCTCGCTCAGACTGGATTTGACGCGCTCGTTGAGTTCTTCCTTGTACCGAATCTTATTGCTGATGCCGATGATTCCGAGTGTGCTGTCCTCGAGTTTGCCAGATTCGACGGCTCGAGAAAGTTGCATCAAAATATTATCGTCGCCGATCTTGTCTACCTCATCGAGGATAATGATACCCACATCGAATCGGCAATCGAGGATATTCCAGAACCGACGATAATACTCGCCCGTACTCAGCCCCGAAGAGGGAATCGAGATTCCCGTTTCGGCTTCGTCGTTGAACTCACGAGCGATCGAGCGGACAGCTTGCGTTTCCGTCGCGTGCTGAAGGCAGTCAATATAGGCAACTCCAATTGAAACGTCGTTTTCCGCAGCACTCGAGCGGAGATCCTTCGTGATATACTTTGAGCAGAGAGATTTTCCCGTCCCCGTCTTCCCGTAGATCAGGACGTGATTCGGTGTGTGGCCCTGGACGGCGTCCTTGAGTGCCTGCGCGAGGCTGTTGAGTTCGTCCTTTCGACCGATAATCCGATCACCCTCGACCAGATGAGAAATCCGTAGCAAGTCCTTGTTTGCAAAGATATAGTTTTGGTTGTCGAAAAAAGACTCTGAGCCTGACATACGACGAGAATGTTGGAGAGGCTACTTAATCCTAACCCCTCGTTGCCGATGTAAACATACCGGGTTGCCGATGTAAGATCTAAAACCGGCCGAGATACCGGCTGAGTCTTCGATTTCGGGACCCCCAAGTGCCAGTGTAACCATACCGGAGTGCCGATGTAGATTATTTTGCTGAAACACACCCTCCCCTTAGTGCCGATGTAAATGCTCCGAGAGTGTCTACAAGAAATGCTGGAAAGACTGATTCAGAATAATAGGATAGACGGAAAGAACAAATTGGCGGTCACACGCGGTTCGGCTGGACACGTTGTGACCGATGTCACAACTCAAGTACTGTGACTCTCGTATGACCGATAACGAAGAATAGTTATTTATATTCTTTGGTATATTCTTTGGTGGAGAGATTACACAGTGATCGTACTTAAATCGTTATTGAGGGGTAGACTAGCTGCCCCGTTCGATTTCGGATGACTTACATCGGCACTCCGGGGTGTGTCTGGTCCATCTCTTTTCGATATGTGAGAAGACTAACTCATGCGGTTCGAAACACAATACTGGATTTAGAACGTAATCGTCTCTCGGTTTCCGTGATCGTTCCTTCACCGATCTCCGCTGGATCAATAGAAAATGCTCCTCTTCGCGTTGATCACGCCGATTCAAAATATGTGGCAGCGGTAGTCTCAATCGCGTCGATGATTGAGTTTTCCTCAGAGGTCTGGCGATGCCACTTGACAGCCACACGGCGCCGCGACATGCTCCATCGGACCGCGTGTGTGTACCAGAATCACTGCTTTCCCGCAATGCGGACACGATGGCAGCGACCAGTCTTCATTCTCTCCTGATTGTCTTTTCTCGCTCATAGCCACCTCGAGCGGCGACTGTCGGAATCGACGGCTACTCGAGTGCGATGCGACTCTCGTGCGGGACGTTTATATCCCGTTAGAAGTAAGCGAAACATGGCTTGCAAACCCTTGCGGGTTGGAAGCCACGTCTCGGGTGTGCCTGCACCCGGGGCATTTCAACGCATGCCCCCGCGACGAGGTGGAGCGCGGCTTCCATCTTGATTAATGATACCTAGTCACTTATAGCATTGGGATTGAAGTTCGAGAGAAATAGTTCGGTACCCATCTTGCTCGGTAACTCTTTGCTGGTATTCTAACCCTCATGCTCTGATCTATATACGATCGGGAGACCATTGTCGGCGATGTCTGAATCCGAATACAGAGATGACCGTCTCATCGCTGTCGCGCTGACTGAGTTTAGCGTCCAGTACGAGCAGGCTGATCCCGAACTAGCTGAGCATACATGGAAACTGGCTGCCACCCGTCTCGTCGATCACGATATTCGGCCTGCTAGGGCTGTCGACGAACTCGAGATTGGAGCGCCAAGTAGAGAGTGAGACTAATCAGAGAAACCGATCTTAATTATCAGAGAATAGCTCACACAATACTATTCTGCTGAGAGCTACCGTTCAGTACAGGCGGTAGACGTAAAACTCGGTATAATGATTCCTAAGGTGGATAACAGCTATTGTGTTAGGGCAGTGTCTAGTTGAGCCAGTTTGAGAAGTGAGCAGGTCGTTGAGTGAATTGGTTAGAATGCTCGCAGACCTGCTCAGCGAGAGCTACGAGGAGGATCTAGAAGAATCTTGGGAGAACGAGCGGACGGCGTCGCCCGTCAGGGCGTTCGCCGTCCGCCTCCATCAGACCGGCTGTTCGCTTCGAGAGACAACAACGATTCTCGCTTAATTAGGCGTTGAACGCTCTCATGGGGCGGTTTGGAACTGGGGACATCGGCTATCTGACAGCGGACGCGACCCGCCTGAGGCGAAGCCGAAGCGGGTCGCTGTTGACGAAACCGCTGTCAAGATCAACGGAGAATGGTCTTGGTTGTATGCCGCAATAGACACCGAGTCAAAGCTGATCCTCGATGTCGCGTTGTTCGGTCGGCACGGTACCGATCAAGCGGCTGCATTTCTGCATGGACTTCGCGAGAAACACGATCTCTCTAACGCTGAGTTTCTCGTTGATCAATTCGGTTATCGGACTGCCCTTGCTCGATTAGGATTGAATGGTCGAGTGAACTACACCGACCGAAACCTCATCGAAAAGTGGTTTCATACCCTCAAAATACAAGTTGACCGTTTTCATAACTCATGGGTGGGCAGTCGGGCGAGCGCACGCGAGTGGATTGAACAGTTCGTGCATTACTACAACTGTCAGAGACCGCACCAATCGCTCGATGGACGAACGCCAGCCGACGAGGTGCTGAACTAGACAGTGCCGGTCGCTGGACACTGTCTAGATAAGAGAAACCGCAATACAGGGAGGTGATGAAGTGACGATACCGACTGTAAAACTACCATATTGGATCTGATATAGGCGGACTCTGTTCTATGAGCAGCGATAAGTCGGCTGCTTCAGCAAACTTCCCATAACCAGCGACAATCACGGATCCCACCGTTACGCTGTAACAGGCTCTGAAACGCTCCTGTACGTCGCAATCGAGTAACTAGACAGTGCCCATCGTCCCGTCTATCATATCGGACGGGCTAACGAGCATCTCCGGCTTCTCCGCCATATTATCTTCCATTCTTTCGAAGGTAGATATCACTGTTTATAAAGCCTTTCTGCCACTGTCGGGACGATGGCGGAAATCCAGCGAATACACAGTTCAAAGTGATTGTCTTATCAACTAATTTTTAGTACTCTGGTGCTTTGCCTCTCTCAATGAACTATTCAAACGGCGAGTATACAGTGGACGATGCGAGAGGCGATTTGAATGTTCTTCGAGAAGTTCCGAACAAGGTCGTGAGCGCGATCGAAAACGCTGCTGACGAGGACGTTCTCGACTATCTGATTAGAGAACAACGGCTCGACACCCTCCACGACGGGAGACGAGGGATCGGCCAGATCCGTCGAGCAGTCCTCAAGTCCGAGGTAGCGTCCGAAGATCTCAAACGGCTCGTCATCACGAGGAACGACAATACGCCGGATACCATGCTCGTTCCTGACGAAGTCTACCGAAACGCGAAAGTAGCACTGAAGACCGGAAAGCCGGTCGTCCTGTACGGACCGACCGGGACGGGGAAGACAACGTTCGCGAAACAACTGGCGCTCGAGCATTCAATCGGCTATTCGCTCAACACGGCCACCCCCTCGTGGACAGCGAAAGATATCATCGGTGGAATCGGACCGAGTTTGAGCGGGCGTCGACTCGACTACGAGACCGAACTGGGTTGTGTCTCGGAGGCGGTGAAACGATCGAAGGACTTCGACATCGACTACACCGTTATTCTCGACGAGATTACCCGCGCCGATATCTCCAAGATCTTCGGTCCACTCTACACGGCAATCGAGAACCCGCAGCAGGAACTCATCGAGACTGATGATGGCGAACCGATCACTCTCAACGAGAACGTGAATATCATCTGCACGATGAACATGTCGGATCGGACGGTGAACGAACTCGATAACGCCATCACACGACGATTCGCTATGATTGAGGTCGACCAGTACAGCGACGATAGTCGACGGGAACTCTTCGAGAAGTTCATCGACGACCACATCGATTCCGTGGACTCGTCCAGCTCACCGCAGATAGACGAAGCACGTCTTCTGGAGCTGTTTGAGAGAGATTATTGCGGGATCAACGGTGGAACAAATGAGACGTCGCAAGGACCGATCATGCGGTTCGGTCCGATGCACTACGAGGATATCGCGAAGTTCGTCGGAGAATCGACGGACGATCCGGAACTGTACCTTGATGACCCAGGTAAAGCGGTCGGGCAAGCGTTTCGGACGTACATCGTTCCACGGCTCCTAAACTCTGCGGCGTTCCCGCAGATAGAGCGGATCGAAAACCACTATCGCGCCCTCAACGACGAGTTTGAGGAGTTCGATCTAACCCCTGCGGCCGATCTCGCAAAGCGTGAGCTCGAGGCAGAGCAGCGTCAGTTGGGTTCCTATGAATAGTGGCGACGGTCATTATATTTACGGACCCGAAACGTTCGACGTTCCGGAGCGCGGCGAGATCGTTATCGAAGACTGTCCGGAGTCGATCGTCGATCAACTTGAGCGAGCCTCGTTCGACCGCGTCACCCCGAACGTCTTCAAGAAAACCCAGGAGGCGTTCGATGAGGATACCGAGTATACGGTGCTCACAGCTACCGTCGACGGTTCGACGCTTCGAGTAGAGGCACGTGACGTCGTCGGAATCGTCAGCCTCACGCCCACGGCGAAGGTCCAAATCAATCCAAAGATCGACTGGGAACCGGTCTTCGATATGGTGCTTGCGGTCTACGATCAGAACCGCTCGCTCGAGTATCGCGGCGTTCCCTTACAGAATTTTCTGGGTGACGACATCGAACTCTCGGACATCTTCCTGATTCTTGCTCTCAATTACTTGGAGGGAATCGACGTCATTCACCGGAACGGATTCATCCGCGATCTCGAAACTCGGCGGGCGGATCTCGACGATGTTCGTGGGGAGATCGACGTCAAGCAAACCCTTGTAAACCACGCAGAAGGACGTACACAGCACCATTGTGTCTTGAAAGAAGTCGAATACGACAATCCGGCAAACTCGTTGCTTCATTATGCCGGAACAGTGTTACTCCGACTCTTTCGGGATCACTCTGACGAGTACGATTATCCCGGGTATAATCACATCTTCTCACAGGTACACCGAGAACTACGCAAACTCGAGGAACTCGGAGTGTCCAGCTCCCCCCGGCGGATCGGTGAGTATCGATCGTTCTCACTATACGACCTCCCGAAGGAACGTCACTACTACCGGAAAGCGTTGGATGTCTCGAAGGCGATCGCCACCTCTTCTCTCAGTCGGCAGCTCGAACGGGGCCAGCGTGAGTTGACGATCGACTACGTCATCAACATGGAGTCGCTGTTCGAGCAGTATTCGCAAGTCGTCCTCGAACAGCAACTCGAGAAGATCAAGACGTACGATCACCGGGATGATCTCGTCGACGTGACCGCTGTGGGGTCGCCGTCGGTAAAGCCATTCGCAGACGAGGCGAACATCTACCATCAGCCCGATCACGCGGTCCAGCGGGGTACGGAGACGCTCGCCATCTTGGACTCGAAGTATTACGCCGACGGTCACGACCCAGTCAAAGAGTCGCCGTCGCGATCGCGTCTGTTCAGTTATGCGTATCTACTTCAGGCCGAGTATCTTGGGTTCCTGTGTCCGTTGCTCGAACCTAAGCGCCGGACGGTTACGCAGACGGATGCAGAACTGCAGATCGTTTCCCCCGAAGGCGAGCACTTCACGCTCGAGTCGTACGAGGCTGCCATGTACGAGTACCTCTACACGGTGCTCGTCACGGAGGCCCCGGAACTCGAGCCGTTCCACGCGGTTGCCGAACATGACCTCTGTCTCGACGGCGTCAGCGAGACAGATCTCGATCGGGCCCGAGAGATGAGCAGTCCGTTCACGTTCAAAGACACGAGGGAATTCTCGCTGCGGGTTATCAAAGCAGCGGCCGATCAGCACTCGTGGAACGTCCGCAATCGGAACGATTTAGAGCAGGACGGCGAGTGGACGCGCGAGCAGATCGAGACGCGGTGCAACGATCGATACAAACACGCGACGACCTGTATTCCGGTTTTCCGTCGGGACGAGGGGGAGGAGTGGATTGATCTCTACTTCCTCAATAACGGGACCGGAGAAATAGAGAAGGAAAAACCGCTCAAACTGCTCGAGCGCTGAGTCATGCTCGTATTCTTCCGGGACAATCAAGACGCGATCGGCACGTCTAGAGACAGCGTGTCGGTATGACTTTTGCTAGGGCTTGTTGCAGCAGGGTAGCATTTGTATTGTAGATGCTGATTTTCCGACTATTCGTGCATTATTTTCACTAAACCATTAGCAAATGTATAGTCCCGCACTGTAGTCTGTTGACAGCACCCTATGGGGGCCATCACGACTATCGATGACGAGACTCGCCGTCAGATCACGGAACATTATCGGACATACACTGAGACGTATCAGCAGATCTGGTCACAGCTCGATACGATTCACGATCGGCTCAATACTACCGATATTGAGGGAAAATCCGCCTACCTCCAGTTATCATATATAAACGCCGTCATCAGTATTCAGACACCGGTTGACAGGCACGAAGAATCACTCCGGAAACTCATGAATGACCGTAATCTCGAGACTGCACTCGAATCCGTGAACTACCGGCGAAAGAAACTGGATAGTATTCAGCAAAGCCTGGACCAGAATACCGTGTGGAGGAATCTGGCATCAATGCTGGAAAATAAAGACGTGAGTTCTGCACACGAAACCGCACTAGATCGTCTTCGACTCGTCGGAACGGTCAAGACTCCGTTTCTGTTTGCAACACTCGGGTATACGGAGAAAATGTGTATCGACGGTAACGAAGCCAATCTTATGGGGATGGACCGGACGCCCCAGACGGACGATATCGATCGCTACGAACAACTTTGTCAAGAGATCTGCAGTGAATTCCCCGCGCTGAGCGAGGAATTAGATCCGTTTCACCTCCATTGGGTTATTTTCGATTGGCAACGACATCCGAACACCAATAAAGAACCACAAGATGAGCAACAACAAGCCGACCCAATCACGCACCATGATGCGTGGTTTGACGCTGCACTGCGTGACACAGCTGCGATTCAACGACGAATGGAATCAATTGTATAGCCCTTAGTATGAATCTCGGACTCCTCTATCCGAACCGATCGACTCACCTGCATTAGAACGGTGCAACGAGCCAATCACCCTTCCCCTTCCGATCGAGTTGGGGGCCGAAGATATCCTGTAGTGGATACAGTTCATCGTTGTATCGCAGGTCGTAGGTCTTCCCCTTTCGATGGAACGAGCCCTCGACGACGAACTGGACTGTGGGACTCTGGTATTCAAGATCGTTCGCCCGCCGATCCATCGATCGCCCGAGTTCTGCGGCACCCTCGCCCTCTTCGAAGGCGGCACCAAGCCCGACTACGCTGACCGTCTCCGGGACATCGTCGTTTTCGAGTCGCTGGACGAACTCCTCGATCGGCATCTGGTGCTCGAACGTCTCGTATTCACCCGCGACGACGACGTTGTACCGTCCCGGAATTTGACCTGGCCCTGCCATGGTTAGTAACTCGTGATGTCTCGATCGCCGAGGACGCGCGTGTAGGTGTCGTCGCCGGTGACGTCGGCGAGTCGGCCGGCGAGTTCGCGCAGGTCGTCGTCGACATCCCACTTGTCGACGTAGTTCTGGACCGCCTGTCCTTTCTCGTAGCGATACCGAAGGAACTGGAGTTTGTCGAGGTTCGAGAGGTGGTCGTCGGAGTCGCCATTGACGCGCTCCTGGATGTACGCCTGGCGCTTCTCGTTGTCCCAGGTGCCGAGTTCGAAGCCGTCGTCCTGGTTGTAGAGGCGCATCTCCGTGAGCTCCTCGGGCGTGGCGTTGGTCCCGCGGCAAAGCTTGTTGACGTCGTCATAGGAGACGTTCGACGTGTCCAGCAGGTCGATGAACACGTCCTCGACGCCGATGTCGCTGGCCTCCTGGATGATGCCGTAGATCTCCTGGACGACCTCCTTTGCGGACATGATCTCGCCGTCGCGCTGGACCTTCCCGTGGTGTTTGGAGTACTCGCGGAAACATGCGCCCATCTCCATCACGCCGATGTCTCCGCGGGAGAGGTCACGGTTCTCTTCAAGTTGCTTGCGGGTGCGTCGGGCCGTGCGGTAGATGTCGCGGCGAAGGGAGTTCCATGATGTGGGTTCGGTGTCGTCGATGGGGCGGGCGACGACCACGATGTCAAACGAGACTGCTTCTCCCGTGATGAATTTGTTAATGTCTGCTGTAAGCGGATATGTCGCCGTCACTTCGAAGCCGACGTTACAGAGCGACTCAAGGAGTTCACCCCACGATTCAGAGTCGCTGTGGTGGTAGGTGAACGTGAGCGATCCATCGTCTTTGAGTGCACGCTTGATGACTGAGAAAGCCTGACTGAGTTCTGATTCGAAATCCTTGGCAGTTTTGTCAAGGAATGGATTCGTGACGATGGATTCAGCGCGTGGGGTTTTTTCTTTATCAAACCCGGGATACTCGTCTTGAAGAAGAATCTTTTGCCAGACGTAGAAGTAATCCGCCACCTCCGAATACATAATGTTATCGTAATATGGAGGATCAGTGATGACGGCGTCAAACTCATCTTCGTAGTTGAGGGTCCGCATGTCGCCCTGATTGATAATGAAATCTCCTCCCGCTGAGTGCGCAAATGGGGATGTTTTCTTGTTTTCACCACCGGTCACAAATCGTTCAGTAGGACTGTTTGCATATTCGACACCACTCAACACCATGTCCCACATGGCGGTGAAAGTACCACTCCCAAACTCGGCACCCCAGATATTATTCTCGATGGGATATGTTGGAGGATCAAATGAATTCGTCCGGAAAAGATCACCTATCTTGTTGTGTGACGTATTATACGAAACCATCATATTGGAATATCTTAGAGATTCAGAGACGGCCATAAGAAGGAACTCCCGGTGATTTTTCGAACTGACTTCGTCAACCGATTTCAGTAATTTCGATAGACACAGAAGCTGACGAGTGGAAAACATATCTGTCCACTCCTTGTAACCATGATCAAACACCGGGTTTCGCTCGGAGGTCATGTGGCCGGGTGGAATTTCCTCGTTAGGGACGTATTCGTGGAGTTCTTTACTCTCCTCCCACTCACGCTCGGCCTCTCCGAAGAGCTCTTTATCGAACTCTTTGGCTTCCTTGTACCCTTTGTGTGCGGATTTCGGCTCGCCGGCGTCGTCGCAGTGTTCGCAGTAGTATTCTAATGCGTAAAGCCGCAAATCGTATCCACCCTGCTCCTGAATCGCGTCCGTAATTCTGTACTTCTGTCCACAATCAGGGCAATTATACTTCCCACCCCGCGAAACGTTCCCTTCCTTTGGAACGAAGCCATGTCCACAGTCGTTACAGATACTTTCTGACTGCCAATCGTCTACTACCGTAACTGCACCACAATCCGGGCAGAGAACGTTGTACCCTGGGTCGTCGGCATACCGTTCTTTCGCCACACGGTAATCCTTGAAAAGCGGGACAGTATGCCCACAAGAGACGCAGTCCAGTTCCTTCACCCAAAGTTGTACATCACGTCCGCCTGATGATCCCCGTTCGGACAGGTCGTCTTGTAGTACTGCGTGATCTCGTCAGCGACGTCATCCTTCACCTGCTCGAAGGCTTCCTCAAGATCTTCGACGTCGGTCTGGCCGGCTTCAAGTTCCTTCTTCGTGACGAACCACGCGACGGGGTTCAGGTCGTTCCCGACGACCTCCGCGCCAAAACGGGAGGCCTCAACGAGCGATGTACCGCCGCCCATGAACGGGTCAAGGATCTTCTTGTCTTCGATGCGGACATCCTTCGGGTAGAGTTCCCAGAGGCTCTCCGGGTCAGTCATATCCACGCGTTCGAGCAGTGAGGTGACATCAAGGTCGGACTCACCGTCGGCGTCGTCGCCGTAGGCTGCGAGCGTTTCGCCCTCGTGACCCGGTTCGTAGACGGAGACCTTCTCCGGGTCGTCGAGTAGCGTGTACAGAGAGATCGTACGGAAAACACAACCCAGACGGCGAGCCCACCACTTGTGCATCGTATAGATTGGGCGATAGTGCATTTTTGCTCGCCCTTCCTTCTCCGCGATCTCGTTCACCCGCTCGATCGGGAACCCCCGTTCGATCGGCAGTTCCGTTCGGTCCGATTCGTCATCTGACTGTTGGATTTCCTTAGACATAACTATAACTCGAAACTAATCTCGATTTTCAGGCTCGACGCCGCGTCCGGCATCCGCTCGAACAGATCCTGAACCTTAGTGAACTCTTGCCCCGATCGCAGCGTCAGGTTCACCTGTGTACGCTCGACTTCGGCAGTTCCCTGCAGTGTTCCAGGCACGCCTTCCTTATCCGGAAGCATGAACGTCACGTCGCCGTAATCGACAGTCCCTCCCTGTTTCTTATCGCGCCACTTGCGACGCAGTTCCGCGACGTCGTCGCCAGTGAACTCGAACCGCCATCCGCCTCCTCCGCTGTCGGGAATACGGAACGGATAACCCGGCACCCAGTCGGCTGCATCGTCCGACCCCGTTGGGCCGACGACGTACGCGGGATCATCCTCACGACCCAGGTTTTCCAGGAGGAACGTCTCCACCATCGCCTCAGTGACGGTGCTGTCGAACCGATCGCAGATTTTGTTCACCGTGAACTGACTCCCAGACTCGCGGTCCGCAATGTAGTCGAGGATCTTCGTCCTGATCCGATCGGTCACCGTCGGCACGAGCTTGACAGTCGCCGGATCGCGATCGCCGAGCGATTCGAGGTACCGTCCGCCGGCCTCCAAGACGTACTCGTCGACCAGGAAGTCGTTCACCGCCTCGCGGGCAGCGTTTTCGGTCTCGTCTGGTGGGAGGAAGACCGTCTCGTCGGCGCGGATTTCGCCGATGATCGTCTCGAGGGTGGCGTATCCGTCCTGATCGATCTTCGCTTCAATCTGCTCGGCGAGCTGTGTCGTACCCACTTCCGTCGCACTGCTAATGTCTCGCAGCGTCGCATCCGACTGTGGCTTGTCGAGGATCTCGTTCCCGCGGATGACGATGTACTGGTCCTCGTGACCCAATCGACCGATAGCCCGCATCACTACGTCGTGACTGTCCCCATCGATCCACACCTCACCGTCCTCGAGCAATTCGAGTTCGAAGTCGCCAATATCAATCGCAGTGGTACCGCTTCCGAAGCGCTGTCGCAGTTCTTGCTCGACGTCGTCGACGCCCCACGTCTTCACCGCGTCCGTTCTGACGAGTACCGTGTCGAGTGAACTCCCCGAGAGGTCGTCCCGGAACCCACCGGAGTCCCGAGCCAGCACCGGCTTGTCCTGCACTGCCTCAACTGTTGCGTTGAGAACGTCGTTTGCGCTGCCCGGGATCGGGAGTTGTGGCGTTCGCAGGAACTCCTCGTAGACGCTCTCGATCGCAATCTCACCTTTTCGATCGAGCAGATCCTCGACGATCGTCCAGACATGACTCCGGAGGTCGAAGGGGTCGGCGGCCGCAGCGTTAGCGATATTTGTCGAGTTGAGTTCATCGTCGCCGCCGACGAACACGTCGAGATCCATCGGTGCGGCCAGGTCGAACTCATTTAGGAGATCGTTCCCGTCAATGACCTCTCCGTAGAGGAGCTGCAGTTCCTCGCGAAGCTCGTTCTCTTCTTGGGCCTTCATTTCGCGGATCGACTCCCGAATTTCGTCATCGAGAGAGTCATCCGCGAGCACTTGCCGTGATCCTTCGATATACCGCGCCTTGTCGATGTACCGTGTTCCCGACTCAATCGCCTTCTCGCCGGCTGGCTGGACGAATACGAGCGTGTTTCGCCACTCTCGCCCTCGCCCGTCGTTCGTGATAACGCGTTTTATCTCGTCTTGGATCCACTGACTGTCCTTGACGACGACCGTGATATCCCGATCGTCGGGAACGTTCTGAATGTCATCGGTGCGGAAGCCAACGGGATGCGCACTCGATCCGAAAATCTCTCCCACAATGTCAGCGATTTCGGCCTTGGCCGATCGTTCGGAGACGTCGACAGCGGCATTCCTGATGAGGGCGTTCGGGTTCTGTCGATCGCGGATGGCGTACTTTCCGTTGAGTTTGTGCAAGTGCCACGCGACCCCGTGCAGTCGTTCGAGGTTGAGCACGACGTCCGAAATTAGATTTCCTGTTTCGTACGTCCCCATAATAATCTCCGAGGTGTCCGCCCCCTCGCCCTCGCTGGGCTTGAGCGAATAGAGAAGGATCGTATTTAGGATACGACGGCCGTGAGGGACATCGTCCTCGTCAATGCGGTTTTTGATATCGCCTGTTGCCGCATTGAGCCGTTCATAGTTGATTTTCGCGAGCTCATCCTCGAACTCGATGGCGTCGATATCGCCATGTGTGATGAGATCGGTCTTGTCTCGCATCTCGAGGAGAACCTTCGAGAAGAGGTAGATCATCCCACGTGTATTTTGGTTGCCGTCGTCGGCATAGTACCGAGTCTCGAGGGCATCTAGAAGGACAGGATGGAAGGGATAGAGATCGTGCATATCCGACAGCAGGCCATCGGGGACATCGACGTGACCTTCGGCGTCGTTGTAGGCGTCGTAGTATCCGTTGACGATCTCGCGTGCAGCGGACTCGTCGACGGAATCGATCAGGCGGTGTCGAAGGACCTCGCGTTTGTCCACCTGATTGTTCATATTGACCTCGACAGCTTGCTCGCGATTCAGGATCTCGTGAACCTCGGATTCCTCGCGAAGCACGGAGACGATCGTGTAGAGTTCGAGATCGGAGAGTGCAGTCGATTCCAGCAGTGCCTGGAGGAAGCCCTTATTTGCGCTTTTGCGGTCACCGCTGAGCGTGTCGAACCAGTCCTCGAGTTCGTCGACGATGAAGGCGACCGTACTGTCTCCTACAGCTTCCCTGATCGTCTTCATGTCCGGATAGCCGCCCGACTCGTACGTATCGGACTCGTACTCAACCGCCTCGAAGAATGGCTCCCAGAGATGCTCGTACTGCTCGTTTTGCATCGAAACCGTGACCGGGACGGCATCTTCTGGGAGGGAATCTGCAACCCCCTCAATTTCGCCATCGGCCCACGCGCTAGCAGTGTGGGGATTGGCAAACAGTGGTAGAGAGCGACCATTTGGTGAGACTTTCCACTCCCATACGGTCCGTAGAGAATGTGGGTGCCACGGGGATCCTCTCCGGTCAAGGAATCGCGAAGGATCGTGAGAGCCTCTCGAAGTCCACGAGTCATCAAGGTACGCTCGAAAAAGAGCTCGGCGTCGGATTCGAACTCGCTCTCGTCATCGACATTGTAGAGCTTTACTTGTCCGTCGATTTGCCCTTCTTCCCGGAGTTCACGGCTCAGCGTAACCGTATCGGTAATAGTCCGAGACAAAGGATCAGTCTGAGACATTTGACTGTTAAGAATAAGTGTAAGTCAGGTATGGATAAGTATTTTGGCCTGTGTTTCTGGCTAACCACCAGACATCTTCCAGATCAATAGTCGACCGGTTCCCTAGGTGCAGAACAAATATAATATAGAACTGAATTTTCATACATATGGATGATTACGACCTCGTCGACGTCGAGGTCACTCACGAGGATACGGATCCACTTCTCGAACGAATACAGGAGGAAAACCGAGGAGAACACTTCCATACCGTACAGGCGCTCCGTCTTAAAGCAGGGCAGCCGGACTCCGAACTCCGGTCGCTCACAAAACTCGATGGAGACTCTGTAAAACTTCTCGAACATCAGGTGGATGCTGCCTATCGAGCGCTGTTCGAGATGGACGGAAAAGCGCTCCTGGCTGATGAAGTCGGGCTCGGGAAGACCATCGAGGTCGGAATGATACTCAAAGAGATGCACTACCGGCAGACTGACGACTCGGTACTTATTCTAACACCAGCGCAGCTGGCGAAGCAATGGCAGGGAGAACTGCTGGAGAAATTTGGCCTCGACTTCGTTTGCAACTACGATGACGAGTTCGAAGGGTTCGACGCGCACGATTACATCATTGCGAGTATTGATACCGCCAAAAGCGATCGGCACCGCGAAACCGTCCTTCGGAAAGACTGGAACGTTCTGGTCCTCGATGAGGCCCATTACATCAAAAACGAAGAAACAGATCGGTACGACCTGATACAAAATCTCACCTACGACTACGCCTTCTTCCTCACTGCAACTCCCATTCAAAACGAACTAACCGATCTCTACAATATCATCTCTCTGCTTCGACCCGGACTGTTCGGTAGTAGAGATACCTTTCATCAGTACTTTGTGAACAAGAGTCAAGAGACGCTTGTCAACCAGAATGAACTGCAGAACCGTCTCAATGAGGTGATGATCAGAAACAAACGGGTCGACACGGATGTCGATTTCACGGAGCGAAAGATCGATACCCGTACCTTCGAGCTGACACACGAGGAACGACAGCTCTACGAAGCGGTTTCGGACTATGTGCGTGGAGCGTATAGCGAGGATCAGGGGCAAAAACTGGTACTGATGCTCCTTCAAAAGGAGGTGGTCAGCAGTCCCGCAGCGCTCAAGGGGACGATCGAGAAGCGACTACACGAGCAATCGGAACTCACGCACGCCGATGAACTGGAGTCGATTCTCGATCTGGTCGATGACATTGAAACCGTCACCAAACAGGATCGGTTGCTTGATATCGTCGAAGAGGCGCGTGAACACGTCGAAATGGGCCGCGTCATCGTGTTCACCCAGTTCCGAGCAACGCAGCGAGAGATTCTGAACCGGCTAACAGCTGAGGGCTACACCGTCCATGCGTTCCATGGTGGACATTCGAGCCAAGAAAAAGAAGACATTGTCGAGAACTTCGAAGAAGAAGGGGAGTGTTAGTATCGACGGATGCAATGAACGAAGGCCGCAACCTCCAGTTTTGCAATATCATGGTCAACTACGACCTGCCCTGGAACCCGATGAAAGTAGAACAACGGATTGGACGCATCCATCGGATCGGCCAGAAACGGGAAATCTACGTCTTCAATATGGCGCTTGAGGATACAATTGAAGAGTACGTTCTCGATAGGCTTTATCATAAAATTGATTTGTTCCAACAAACTGTCGGCGAGCTGAGTGCAATTCTCACGCGGCTCGAGGAATCCAGCACGAGCTTCGAAGACGAGATCTTCGAACGTTTAGTCAAGGCCGATTTGGAGATTGACCTGGAGAACGATTTCGATGCGATGGCCGTCGACCTTCAGGAACAGCGAGAACTCGCTGACAAGCTCGAGGAATTTAACAACGGCGTATTTGAGGGATTCGATCTGGGGGCGAACGATGACTGATGCAGCCCTCGAAGTTACGCAATCCGAAGCCGAGCAGTTCACACAACAGTATCTCGAATCGCTTGGCTGTTCCATCGACATGCGAGGAAAGCAGTGGCTCGTAACTGTCCCCGAGGAAGCTGACACCATAGTGGAGCCTGGCACGTTAACACTCGTCCCGTCAGCCGATGAAGAAGATTCGGACGAAGACAAGCAATTCCTCCACCCCGAGAGCGCGTTCTTTCAGGAGCTGATCGAGGAGGCTGCCGATCGTGCACCGATCGGTTCGATGACGCTGACAGCAGACGATGTCGAGATCCGAGTTCCTGACTGGGCAACGGAAAGCAGTGCTGAGGTAGTCGACACCTCGTTTACACCCTACTACGATCGGACAGCGCTAACTATCCTCTTTCATATAAGCATCGAAACCGTTAGCGAATACCAAACGCAACTCCTTCGCGCGATTTCGCTCGATGTTCGATCGAACGAACCGCTTCCGGGGATAACGAGGGCCTTTCTCGATCAAACGAAGAAGGGATCTGATCGGTTTCACGAGTGGAACGGTGAGCTATCGGCCGACCGAATACGCAATCTTCTCAACTCAGCTGGTGGGAAGATTCGAGAACAGATCCGCCTTACTATCGATGAAATTCACGATGACGCATCCCGTGCTGCTGACGCTGAACTCGAAGAGTATCGGCGGTTACAGGAGCAACGTATCGCTGAACTCGAAGAAAAGATCGAGTCGCTAACGGACACTATCGACGAATTGAGTGCTACGTTGCAGCAGACGGGTGACGAAGCCGAACGGATGGAAGCCCTTCGGCAGCGGAAGGAACTTAAACAGGAACGTACCGAGCTCCAGACGGAATTGTCGGAGTTAAACCGTCAGCGTGAGACCGGATTTCCCGAAAAGCAGCGGGAAATTCGTGATCGACACGCTCTAAAAGTTCGTCTTAAACCGGTTTCGATAACTCTTGTTAAATACGAAACAGGAGACCTCGTACTCTCACTGGCTACTGATACGGAAGAAGGGTCTATTACCGTCGGATACGGAAGCGGTGTTGGAGAGACAGAATCAGTAACCTGCGAATTCTGTGACCGGGAGTTAACCGCGAAGAATCCGGTTCAGTTCACCGGAAATTATCTTGGCTGTTCGAAGTGTAAATCCACGTTCGGCAACAGCTCGTCGTCTTAACCAACATTCTAGTGGACCATCCAGTAAATCCGTACCCAGTTGGGGAACTGATAGATGGGGGCGACTCTTGGCAGCGGAGTGCTCCCCTTGTGTCTGTCATGAGACTCGCTACGTAACCGGTTAGGAACGTACTGGATGGTCCACTAGAGTTCCCGCTCGCGGTTGCTGTCTCCTATTACGCCGGAGATTGCGGAAAACACGATGAGGTCGTCCGAGGATACGTGGCGTGTGATCTGACTGATCGCACGCCCAAGCAGGTCGAACAACTCTATCGAAAGCGCTCAGCCATTGAAACAAGCTACCGGGTGTTTGGCGGTATTCCACTAAAGAGGTCGACTTCCCTACCTATACGCCCAGCCATCACCCCGATCGTGCTTCGAGGGCCGTCGTCGCCCATCTCTATCGTCTATTCTGGTTTGGATTACTGATGACTACAAGCGTCCACGAAGTCGAGACAGGCGCTCTTGAACCGCTCCCGATTTCCTTTTCGATGAGAGCATTAATTGGTAGATGTTTCTTATCGCTGGTAAATCGATCCACATCCGTGCCATCAAGGGTCCACCCCGATTTGCATATCCGGTGAATACGGGGACGGCGTCGGGCTTCGCAGTTCGTATGCAAGGGGGAGGGGTGTCCTCCGATAGCGGTTACTACGTTACCGCCTACGAGGCCAGCGCCACCCACACGGAGATCGTTACGGAGACTGTCGAATTGAATGACGTCGCCGTTGGCTCGGTGTGATGTACGTGACATGGTTTTGGTTTTGATTACAGTTTACAGCGAAACAGTAAAGGGTGTTTGGGGGTTACTCCTCCGGCGCCGCGACGAGATGCTCCTCGAGGTCGCGAGTCCAGTACGTAGCTGGTCCACTGGGACTACACCGTGCACACAGTTGCAGTGGTCCTTCCAGGTGACCGAATTCCACTCGAAACCGCGTGAGCGCTGCGAGTGTGTTGACGACGAGTCTGCACCCGTCGCAGGCGTAGTGGTTGCGCTTGTCGGGATCTGGCCGTATCTGGATCACACAATCGACGCAGATCGGGTGAATGACCCGTTCGTCCGTCCCCCAAGTGTGGGCTTCGCCCAGATCCGAGCCGGGGAGTGCATCGCAGAAGGTACATCCGGAGAGGGTTTGCTGCATTTACGTTCCCTCCTCACAGGCGTCGCGAGCGGCCGTCCACCCGCGCTGGAGGACAGCTAGCTGCCTGGCACTGTCTAGAACGAAAAACCGCAAGACTCGAAGACAGTGACGTTGCGATGTCGACTGTAAAACCACCATGGAGAATCTGATACAACGAGACTCTGTTCTACAAACGGTAGAAATGCGGCTACCTCAGCACAGATCTCACGAGGTGAAACAATTACTGGGATCAGCACTGAAGCCATACCAGTCGCTAAAACGCCGTTCTATGCCAGAATTGCGTAACTAGACAGTGCCCTCAGATGGGATACCTCAGAGACACGTGATGTCCTCGGAGAACTCCTGAAGCATGTCTCGAGTATTGACCGACGACGACCGATCGAACGAGAGACCAGTAAGTATCGAGACCCTGCAGACAGCCGCTGGCACAATGGAGCAGTCGTTTTGGAGACCTGAAGTTACCCGGTTGGGTGGTGATCACCTCCCGTAGTCAGTCCTAGCTGTGGACACCAATCGTCTCCGGCGTCCCATCAGACTTAGTGGCCTCTCCTGGGATCGGGGCATCGGTCTTCAATAATACTCGACGCTCGGTGTAGGGCAATCCGTTCTTTCGTTCGGTTTGCTTGCAAATCGCCAAGCGGTTCTTCGACAATTCGAGCAACGCATCGATCGTCCTCGAGACGAGTTTCTTTGCGTACGCATCATTGACGCCACTCTCCTGACGCCGAATCCAGTGTTTCATGTCGCTGGCTTTCACGTACTCGCGGATGTCTTTGCACCCTTCTTGCCAGGGATCATCACCGACGTTCGGATCACTTCGTGCCCGCCAGAGCATCGCAGCGAGTCGTGCCGGGAGCGAGTTCGTCGACGACTGTAACATATCGTCGTCCATCTGGGCAAGTTGCTGAATGGGGAGGAGATCCCCATGGGACAGCGTGACCGCACTGCCCCGATCAAGCGGATCATCGGAACCGGGGAGCCGCATGTAGGTGCCGTCGTCTTTGGCGAATCGCTCGAGGCGGTCGACACCGTCTGCGAGTGCGTCGGGGTCGACGTGTTCGGCGAGGAGATACGCTCCCTTTTCAAACTCTCGCGTCTGAAGCTCGGCGATGCGAGCTTTGTTCGTGCCGGCTTTCTTTAGAGCGGCGTCGGCGACTGCTTCTAGGCGAGTATTCTCCGCGTGGAACTGTTCGACTTCGTCCTTGAGGACGTCGACCTGTTCCTGCTGGGCTTCGATCCGTTCGCTCTGCTGGGTAACTGTCTCTCGGAGTGCATGTCGGTGACGTCTAAGCGGGAGAGCCAATCAGTACCATCGTGGGCGATTACGACGACAGTTATGTAGCCATCGCGAGGAGTTCGCCGACGGCGTTCGTCTCCGGGAGGTCATCCCCTTCGTCCAAGACGACGATCGTCTTGCCGGTGATTGCCTCGCGGAGCTCTCGGCAGATGTCGTTCGCGGGTAACGTCTGAGCAACGCTGTCAGGCCCATGGGGAAGCGCCTCAAGGACCGCCCGGAGAACACCGCCGGTCGTCTTCCCGAGTGAATCGACGAAGACGCGGGTGACCGACGTTTGTGTCTTGAGGTGGTTGACTTCTGTCCGGGCGAGCAGTGTCTTCCCCACACCACTGGGTCCGGAGATAAGAACGTCAGATTCCCGCGGATGTGCAGTTGTGAACCGGCGAAGAAGTTGCTCGGTTTCGTTCTCCCGATAAAGTGGATCAGGGGGGACGAACGTGTCATCTAAGACCCGCGGATCGGCAATCATATTATCCACGAACCTCTGATATAATAAGAATAATACTTACAGTTCCGAATAGTAGTTGGATATTTCTTTACCCTATAGTGGGTAATTAGGACACCCAATGATGTTCAGTACAAGTAGTGCAGTTGTCGGAGTAGGACTCAGCCTCTCTGGATATTGTCAAGATTAGCCCGCTGAATACAGAGGCTATATTGACTGGTCACCAGCTCGTCAACGACTCTCTATTTCGAATACTCGTTTCACGTCTACCAATCTGTTCCGATAATGGTCTGTACGGCGCAGATTATCTGGATTCATTATGGACTCAGATTAGAAGTTATGGCAGAAAAGACGGCGTAGGCAGATGCTCACTCAGTCAGTATTTTATTCCTTCTTCAACCCGCTCCCTGTGGTGGCCTTCCTCATCCTCATATTCCCGGAACTCATTATCAAGTGTTTCAAGCTTAACTAGGTCTTTGATTTCCATTATCAGGTCAACTTTCCGATCGACGACTTCCTCCCAAGTCCAAGTCTTATTGAATTTCGAGACGATAGATTCATACTCGCTAATATCCTCACATCGGCTTTCACATTCCTCGCCTGTCTCATCGTTTGTTGTGGCAATTTTCCCGAGAATTGACTCGATAGTATCATCTAGCATATCACCAAGATTAGCATCGGCCTGTCCGTCCGAATCTACGAGATTAGAGATTTATGATCTTTCCAGTCATCAAAGATATTTCCGTGATCATCTTCTTTAATGTCGAATCTCTCGAAGAAATCATCTGTTGTATCATAATTATTGGATATACGAGAATCATTAATTGGAGATGGAGAAGACAAGGAGATGTCTGAACAATAGTCGTTGACATCAACAATCCCGACCGTGGAGAAGATTTGTTCAAGTTCATAGAGTAGCAGTTTTGTTTCTCCGTCATTTAGTGTCTTTCCGAAGCACTCAATGAGTTTAGCAAGATCTTCAATCGTTATATCTATATTTCAATATACGCGATATACTCCCCAAAATCGGTCAAATCATTGTATGATCGGAGATAATATGAGAGTATCTTCACCGAAAACTGCCGATTACTGACCTTCTTATTGAGAGTTTTTTGCAGCAGAATACTATTGCCGATATCGTCGAGGAATACTTTGGACTGCCGCTTCAGCCGGTCGTAAGTGTCCGATTCGTGGTTTGGATCATCAACTAGTTCTTCATATACTGAACGGATGTCTTCCCGCGGGGGGTTCCCTTCCTCAATTTGATGGAAGTCACGGAACCAAGCATACGGGTTATCAACGTCTTCTATTTTGGTTCTTTAGGGAGTATGTGTTCTCGTTCTAACTCCGAGAAATCAATCGTTTTATGTCCCTCAACGGCCCCGCTTCGCCCTCTTTCCGACCCAGTCGATGTGTTTACCCGAGCTAGCTTCTTGAGAATGGGTTTTATATTTGACCAGTCTGGATCGTAAAATTTCCGGATTAACTGACCGCCAGATAATTTGTTCCAGGATGAGTTCGCGACCATATAAACTTCCATAATCCTCTCAGGATCATCGGAGAAGTCATCAATATCATCCATCCATTCTTCATCTTCATACGCAGTGATCTCATCAAATTCTGGGGTTGCCTCCTGGTTGTATTTAACGCAAGCAGAAATGAAGGTCTGATTGATAGAAGTAGCTGCACCAGATGCAAATGTGTTTCTAAGCATGAATTTTCAATCAATTCTAGCATAGACTTGAAGAATTCCTCATCAATGTTCTCTTTGGAAAGTTCAATGTACATGAGAAGGGCGAATGACTTCCACTGCTCTCCTTGAAGATCATTGATGATATTTTGACAGCATTCCCTCACTTGACTTGAGTCGAAAAATTTGGATTCAGTTCGAGTTCTCCATCTATTGCCCGGTACTTGTCGGCGTGAGAACAAAGATTCAGTACGAATTCACTACGATCGCTATCTTTCCTCAGCCGTGAAGTTAGGGCCTCTTGTCTCACACTTTCCTGAGTGTTAAATATCTGGAGTAAATTGTTTTCAATATCTCCTTTTTTGTATGTTTTCTCATCCTCGATAGTGAGGAGATAGTTCGTGAGGTAGTCCTTGATTTTGTCTTCTTTGCCTCCAAAGTCTTCTTCGACGAGTTTCTCGAAGTCCTCAACTTCATCGGAGTCGATACCAAAAGCAGCAACGACCCGTGCCAGAATTTTCTCATGGATTTCCAGGCTTTTCCGGTTTCGTTCAATGACTGAAACACGTCAACTTTCAGTGTCTCATCAACCGGCTCTCGGAACTTGCACTCCACAATACGGAAGGAAGTAATTAGTATGATTGAAAGATTAATCAACGCCAACGCTCGTTCTTTGTAAGCATCCTCCGGAATCCCGATCTCGTTGTCGAGATGCTTGGGGATTAATTTGCTATAGGTAGTCTGAGCCTCGATCAAATTCGACTGGGATTCAGTGAATTGTTTGGACTGGCCGAGGATTTCCTCTATTGACTCAAGTTCACTTTCATCATCAATATCGTCAATATCGAATTCATCCTCCTCGACCGTAATATTGAGTCTTTTCAAAATATTCTCCACTTTTAACCAGTGCGGGAAGTTTCCCTCCTCTAATTCATTAGCAATTTTGAGTATGTTCTTTTCTTGTCTTCTAAAATAGTCTGGAAATAGGGGTGATCATGATCCGTCATGTGCAGACGGACCTGATCACCGCTTCCACTGTACGCCATATTTGTGTATAAGAATTGACTGATGATTCCCATCTGGAGTGTCTGAACACCATCAGCAATGTCATCCGAATATTCACTGGATTCTCGAATATTATCCTCATATTCCTCCAGAAGTTTTCGTATTTCATTAAGGATGATGAAAACGGTGGCCAGACGCTGTTGGCCGTCAATCACCTCAAAAATCTCCTCATCATCATCACCTGTCCTTGCCTCAGCGAGGTATATTGTACCGAAGTAGAACTCTTCTAGTCGCTCGTCGGAACCGGCAGACCACAGACTAATTTGGTCATCAGTAAGATCGGCCCTATCAACCTGAGAATATAGTTTTGTCAATGAGTACCAAAATTCATGATGGTTGGTTTCATCCCAGGAGTATTTTCGCTGAAAGCCTGGGACATACAGGTCCCGGCCTGAAGTAACGATATTGCTGAGATACGAGTTTGAGGGTTCTAGAGTGTCCGAAATATCTTTGAAAATCTCACTACTCTCACTGACTTCAACATCTAAGTCGTCAGCAACTGACGTCACATCTGCACCAAGTTCATCCTCGATTCCAGTTGCGCCCCCAATGATCGTTTTAGAAAGAGCACCATTACTACCATTATTTGACATACGTTGATGTTGAAAGTACATAATAAAAAAGCTTTGATAGTGTCTTCCGCATGACCGATAGGTACAGTGTATTCAGCACGGCCTCACAAATATAACCGGGATCTGGTAGGGGTGACAACGTCATATTCACATGTATAGTGAACTATTTTCCCACAGATAAACAATCTAAAATAGGGCCTGAACAGAGCTGTTACTTGCTCAGAAAACGCTCACGCCAGTAGTCAGTACAGGCCCAGCGTTGCGGGCAGTCTTCTGTGTGCGGGATCTCGTCGATGTTCAGATGCGATCGGCCGCACTCCTCCCACTCGATTTCACCCGTCGGTTCACCGAGCTTGAAGCCGTAGACGTCAACCGGCGTCTCGCTGCGGATGAGTTTGTACTCTGTATCCGGGGCCAGTGCGTCCTTCATTATTTCACCGTCGCAACAAAGTACTCGCCCTGGGGCTGCGTCGGGCCGACGCCATAGTCGTACTCCGCGAGAATTAGGAGAACGCCGGTGGGATGCGATCGACCTCCGGGAGGAGGACGATCTCGAGCGTACGGGGATCCGAGTTTCGAGCGTGATCGACGACGCGAACATCACGAACAGTCGGATGGCCGTCGATGGCCTCGGCAGCGCTCTCAAGGTCAGCAGTCTGGACGCTCATTCGGAGCACTTCGGTTCACCAAAAACGTGCTCCCTGAGATCGCCGGCGATATCCTCAGGATTGAACCCTACTGGGACGGCCTCAGCACCGATCGCGAAGGCCACCCGTCGGAGGTGCTTACATCGACGCTCGCGGTATGCATGGTCGGGACATTCGCAGGCCTCGAGGCGGGTATCGACGAGGTATTCGCTGCCGCTCTCTGAGACGACCAGATACTGATCGCGGCAACCGCGTACGCGACCTTGATCTTCAAGCACTGTGAGATACTCTGTCAAGGTGCGGTCGTCAAGTTCGTCGATATCGGCGTACTGAGCCTTGGAACCGGACTTGACGGCTGCCATTACTCATCACCCCCGATATCGTGAATGGGCTGGATCTCGGATCCAGTGACCGCCTCGGCGATCTTGCCCTGACGGATGTCCGCTTGTGCTTCACGCTCGAGTTGATCACCACGAAGACTCTGGTGTCGATCACTCGCCATCATCATCAGCACATCTCCTCGAGAATGTATTGTGCCTGGTCAGCCGTCGAGACCGGACGCTTGGCCCAGCCGCCACACTCCTCGTCAATGAACTGAATCCAGCGCCGGAGCTCGTCGCCGCCGGCACCGTTCGAAGCGAGCACGATGTTCTCAGAGTGAAGGACTGGACTCTGTAGTGAGAACACCGGCACGCCACTGGAGTCGTCGCGCTCGGCGTTGGTCTTCGTTACGACGATGCGCTCGAGTTTGCGGTCGACATGGTGGTGACGACCGTCGTTGTCTTCGCCGATGTAGCCGTAGTTCCACGAGCGGCGCTCGAGGACGACGTCGTCGATCTATGCTTCGTCAGTCGAAACGGTTTCATCCGTCTGGATTGTAGCTGCCATTTGCCTTTCACGAGGCACGGTCGGGGGCGCTGGAACGCCTGCCGGCCACAGATTTCTGCGGTCGGTCTCCCGTGCTCAGTTACTACTTTGCATTGGTGCATATTAAATACTTTGCAGCAGTGCAAATATATGCATAGGCACAAAGTGTTAGGGTGCCAAGAAAGAACCTTCATTTGCAATGGCGCAAAACCAAACACCTAGAATGGGACGGTACCGTGCGATCATGACGGACACGGACCGCGCGTACATCTCTGGTGAGGGCAACCCATCGGAGTCACAGCGGATGCAATCCATCTCGCGTGTACGCTCGCGGATCAATGACGAGCTGACGAAGGATATCGATGTGCTCGAAGAACATCACCCGGAGCTGCTCGAGGAGCTTCGCGAGGTCGTCTGCGAAGAGGACGGTGATCCCGATGAGTAGTGCGGCAGCAAGCCAGAAATAGGTAATTGCGGTTGTCAGAATTATCAACGGCAAGCCCTCCACTCCCGATTAAGAGACTTCTTACCAGCGGACTGTTCGAAACGGCAGGTCCAGCACGCGGAAGTCGAAGACAGACTCGGAGATTGCCGAGGAACCCCTCAAGCAGCGGATTGAGGTTGCCAAGCACCAGTGAGAATCATTAGAGATATGCCTTTTAGGGAAATCTCAGGTCTTATTCATTGTTAGGTTCGTGCTCTTCAATATTGATTTCAGATTCGTCGATATCATATAGGGCCGTGATCTCTTCACGATCTTCTTCAGGAATCCCTTCTGCATACTTCCAGACTCTCTGTACTGCTTTGAATCCGATTGAGCCCAATGAGTATAGAAGCAAAATGCTCTCTACAATGTTCTTTATTTTGTCAATATCATCGTTATAGAGTTTGTCTTCGTCAGCAACTATAATATCCCACTCAGCATTCATACGCTCTTCTTCCTCAGGCTGTTTTATCTCACCTTTCCTTAATTTTTCCAACTCTCCCGACTTTGCACCCTCGATAATAATTTGAATTGAATAGCGCCCAGGGATATCACGTGAAAATCCAAATTCGTATTTAGTCTTCTTTGGATGGACAGAACGCGTCAATACGGTTTCTCCGTTCACTTGCGTTTTAGCACCAACCGGTCCCGGCCCAGGATATTTGACACTTAATTCTACTGACGAACCCTCAAGAAGAATGAATTCATCACGGTCAGGTGTTTCATGGTTAATTAGAATATAGTAGACAATTCTAACTATATTAACTTTCTGTCCTATTTGAATAGCAGTTGCGGGACAACTCGATATAGTGATGCTCATTTGAATTTATCACCGCTAATTCACACCAGTTCTCGTGATGTGCCTTGAACCAGTTCGTGGATTGCCCTAATACGAACAGGTCCTCTGCCGATTCCAGAAATTCAAGGCAGCCCGTGGCAAACTACTCGAGGATGACTGATTCCGAGACTTCGAACAGTGTCCTAACGTGGTCGTGCCCTTCGCCCGATGACTGTAACTTCACCGCCGGCGGCACGGCTGAACTACTCGAGCACGTCAACACTGAGCACGCCGGCGAATACCAGCGAGACGACTGGCCGGATACCGCCGTCGCCCAACAAGAACAGTACTCGGACGAAGACGACAGCGACGAATCGATTGACGAGTAAATAAGAACTCTATTAGCTATTTCGGCCGGTAAAAGCGCTGTACCCCTACTATACGATCAGTAGAACTAATTGGTTACAGTACTGAGATGCTGGTGGCGAGGGATGGGGAAGGATCCGGCTGAACACCCACTACCAGATCCGCTCCGAGACATACCTCTCGCCACTCCTGAGATCGGCACACCTACCTCCAGAATGACCAGATCTCAGACCCGCCCTGATTGACACACCATTTGAGGGATGGGATTCCGACGTCGGTCTTTGGCCGGCGCTTCTCGAGATACCAAATTATTTTGGAGACGGTCATGTCTGTACTTGTCTTATACAGAAGGGTACGGCAGGTGGGTATCTCCCCATCCCAATCCTGCCATTCCCCACCCTAACTCCCTCTTTCGTTTTCCGCGCTTACTCAAGTAGCAATGCTGCTGGCCAAGAGGTTGATCGAACAATAGCAATCAGATCTGCCAGGATCCTATTAGTTAGACACCATCGTTGCTGAAACAGTCGTTAAGTAGGTGTGCAGACTGACCGCTGAGAATCCTGCCAGTTGTAAGTGATACTCGTATCGTCGTACAAGGTGCCAAGGCGTATATTGCTCAGTATAGGTCCAGAGCTAGTGTTAGCCGGCTGTGGAGGAGGGTCCGGCCACGTTATTTCGGAGCTGTGAAGCGGCCATTCAGTGGGTGTGCTGACACAATCATGATATGACTCTACACAGATTCACATCTAGCCATAGTTTCATTAGCATACAACATATGATCCTGATTATGGCAAAATACGATTTCACTGCTGAGAATGAGTTCGAGGGCAAAGACGAGTCTAAGCGTGAAGAAGACCTGGTCCATGATGATGCGACTCTTTCAGATATACTCGGGGCAATTCGGGGGCTAAAAGGGTATATACTTGACTGGAAGGAGGATTTAGAGAACAGTAAATATGGTATTAATAAGGAGATTGAATCGCTTTTAGACGATCATCTTGAGCGCTGTAATAAGTTGGAGAATATTATTGAGGAGAATAGAGCAGTAGTCATTGAAGAGCTTAGAGACGAATTGGAAGGATTGCTCAAAAATTGGCATGAATTAGAAGACAAGATATATAATAGTAAAACAGATACCAAGGATCAATCCACACCCAATCCAGAGAAAGGAACACATTCATCGAAGAAAGTAAACCCACCAAAAAAGGTATCACAGGAAATGGTGAATATAGGGTTACATTTTGGTGACTTTGACAAAAGTTCCCTAGTCAAGAAAATAAGAACCATCTGCTAAAAGGTAAGATGTAGTGAATTTTATATCCTCTACATCTAACGATCAAAGTGTCTGGTTAAGATTGTGAGTAAGACGGCTAAGGGTGAGTCCACGGAATTGCTTCTACTAATGCCGAGAATGAACGAATGTGCCGTATTTTCCGTTTAAGACTGGAGTTCACTGTCTCGTTCTGGCTTCTGTCGCTGAATTCGAGAGCGGAAAGTTACTCAGATATGGTTTCTTCGAGAAAGCCTCAAAACACCCGGATGGGCACAGGGTAACGGCCGCCGGGCGGTGGGATAAGATGAGATCGAGGTGGATGTTGATTGGATCGTCCATGTCGCGCGAGGAACGCGACAGTGAATATGTTCGCCAGAGCCCTTATCAACTTCATCCCGATTCCAGCATACTCGGAATCGGCTCCGTGGATCTCTAAACCCTATCTGCGACACTCTTTCGACCTCGCGCTTGGTCGGTGACAGCCGCCCGCAAAGCTCGTCGACGAATTCAAGCAGCCATCACCTCGACGATGTCATCAAAGCAGTCACGCATCGGAAGCTGGTTGACATCCGCCCCGATAGCGACGACTTCGACGTCGAGGAGTACAAGCCGATCCAGACGGCAAGGGACGTGATACTCGAGGACTGTTGAGCGTCGGTCGAAGGGGGGATTGGGGAAAGGATGCCTCCGGAAGGGGAGGGGAATGGAAGGTCGGAGGCAGTTAGTTGCCCCTGAGTATTACTATTAACTATTTTGCACATTGTTGGTTATCCAATAGGTTGATAGCATATTGGTTCCAAGACGCAGATGGTGAGGGATGAGGGAGGATCCGGCCGAACACCCACTACCAGATCCGCTCCGAGACATACCTCTCGCCACTCCTGAGATCGACCCACCTACCACCAAAATGACCCGATCTCGGACCCACCCTGATTGACACACCACTTGAGGGGCGGGTTCCGACGTCGGCCTCTGGCCAGCGCTTCTCAACGTACCAAATCATTTTGGAGATGGTCATATCTGTACTTGTCTTATACAGAAGGGACGACAGGTGGGTACCTCCCCATCTCGATCCTGCCGTTCACTCTCCCTTCCGTTTCACACGCACCTACTCGAGCAGCGCGATTACTGGCCAAGAGATTGATGAGGTGATAACAACTGCGTTGATCTGGTAAGGGAGTCAATCGTTGCCCACTCTTGATTGACCTGCCGCCCTCGCCTTCTGCTTTCTACTCAGCAAGTCCTGACATTTATGTACGAAGCCGCGGCCAACACCGGCGATGCTATCTGACCGACAGCGAGACCTCCTGATCGCCGTCGCACTGACTGAGTTTTCCGTTCACTACGAGCGCGCCGATCGCCTTGTCGATCACGACGTTGAGCCCGCCGAGGCCGTCGACGCACTCGAGATTGGTAGTACTATTTCTGATTGAAATCCAGAGTAGCAATCAGCCTTTTGAACTATCAGCCAAGATCGGTAGTTATGGAATGCCCCTCATGTGTGGACGAAATGGAAGAGGGCAGCGAGTTCTGTCGCTTCTGTGGTGAGGAACTACCTGCGGTCCCGATGACTTCGACTTGAAGACCGAACTTCAGTCGATGGATGATTACGAGTTCGAACACTTCGTCGCCGATCTCTGGGAAGAGATGGGCTGGGACTGCGAGGTCTCGACAGCGTCGAACGACAAGGGAATCGACGTCCGAACTCGAAAAACAGACCCGTATGAACAAAAGGCGCTGATCCAGGCGAAGCGCTATGGTGAGGGCAATAAGGTCGGGAGCCCCGATATCCAGCAGTACTTGAGTCTCAAGCACCAGGAGTCCAACGTTGATAAGGTGATCATGGTGACGACGTCGTCGTACTCGAGGATCGTCATGTCCAGGCGGATCGCGTCCGACCGGCAGATGAACGCGCTCCGATCGGTGCCGTCGATGACCGTGATCATGTTGTCGAACGGCCGAAACTCTTCGTGACCGTCAAGGGTCAGCGAATGCGCCTCGAGCTCGACCCAGCCTCTCGGGCCATGTCGATCAAGATGACGAGGACGCCGTCGCGAGGCTCGTTGCCCAGCTGCTCGAAGCGGTCACGTGCCTCCTGGAGTGTCTCGCTCGAGGCCGGGCCGTCGACAGTCGCGACATCGTCGTGCTCGAGGGCGTTTCGCCAGATCTCGAGGGTGTCTTCGAAGACGCTCATGCCGGTTCACCCCGTGTGCTATCTGTATCTGATTGCGCTGGGCGCTCGATCGTCCGCTTTGCCCACGCTGCGAGATAGGTCCGGCACGCCTGTTAGGTGATTTTGCCCAGATATGGCTCGACCTCTACAGCGGTCTATCGAGCCCGATGCCCCGATATTCGTGCTGGTGGCAGTCGCGTTGTGCGACCCTGATATCCGCACCAAGGACGTAAGTGTGCGTGTGGTGCGGGAGGTCTTCACATTCGGTCCTGCTTGAGGAGCGTTCGTTCTCACTCATCGGCTCGAGTCACCCCCGTCGCGTTCAGTATCCGCGTGTAGTGAGCATTCCAGCAGACCTCCATGATAGATCTTTATAGATGGTAGCCGTACTATAATCCATGGGACAAGTGGCAATATGAGTGAACCCAAGCGGCGGGAAAAACGGGTAGCTATCTGTGAAAACTGCGGAGAAGCGTTCTCAGTATGGGTTCTCTCTGATGGGGAGATTAGTCCAATCTCGGGCACTCGTGTCTGCTCCTGTGAAGATCCGAATCCACAAGTTCTCGAAGATGATCCATCGGTGGAGAAATAGCTGACACACTGACGTTCCATTCCGCCTGTGTACTTATCGCTCATTGTCGGACAACTCTCCGAAATTTCGGATTATCCCAGCCAAGCCGATCCTTCACCGACCCCCGGCTCGAGCACCGAATGCAACGATACGTCGTTATCGATCCCTTCACTATTGGTGCCGATCTGACGATCGTCACTCCACCACTACAGTTCTCGCACTGGAGTCCATCGCAGATTTGCTCTCGCCAGTAGTCACTCATCGTCGCCACCTCGCAGGTACTGGATCCGTTGATTCGCCAGTCCGATCACATCTCGTCGCGAATCGTCACACCACGAGCGGTTCGTTTCGACTTTCTCGACCAGTGTCTCGGCATTGTCGACCCCCAGCCGAGTGCAGCCCTCGTCATCTTCGACCTGGAAGAGATCACCGTTGCGACGAGCGGCCGTAATCACTCGATGGATCTCCTCGAGTCCGCAGCCGGAACGATTGAGCGTGCCGACCACCGAGGGCTTCGAAGCGAGCGGCGGTTGTCGGTGACCCGAGTTGAAGTTGACAGCCCGGATGGTCTTCTCGTATACTTCCTTCGTTCGCTTGCGGCGTTCTGCTTCCGTCTGGGTGATAGAGGAACGGGCCATCTACGTCACCCGCACCTCCTTGTTGGTTTTCGGCTCGTAGGCGTCGTCTTTCTGTTTAAGTTTCTCGATCTCGTGTTTGGCCTTCTCCTGCGAGATTCCCCTCTCCTCGAGTTTCAGCAGTACCTTTGTAGGGTTGAAGCGATAGCTACAATAGGCAGAATAGGTACAATAGGCGTTTCGGCACTATCTAGTTCTGGATTGTCTCAATTGGCGTCTTTTCGTTGAGATCTTGATGCGTTCTCTGGCGGTTCTCGGAGTTCTTCGAGCGACATAGACACTTGCGACAAGAACTCCTCAGGATCACCGCAGGAGGTCGTCTCTAGTCGAGCAAATGTCTCGGATGACATCCTCGATAAACACTACGACGAACGGACCGAACGCGAGAAGATGGAGTTCCACCGCGAATTTATCGAGGGGGATATAGTCCAATGATGGACTCCACTCCACGCAGAAACAGTATCCGTTTTACCCTAGCCTCGGCAGGCCACCGTATTGCGCAAGCCTCGGCGAGTCTACTACCATTTCTCCACCATTTCAAGGGTTCTACACCGCAGAGTACGGAATAATCTCCTAGGACAGTATTTGGCTGCCTTCTCTGAGGTTGTGGCTGCGTGCGCAGCGACGTTCTCGTGAGCGGAGAAGACTCACTACGTTCGTCTTCCCAAGCGAGCACGGAGCGGAGGGTGGGGAGGAGGTGGTCTGGGTTGGACTGGCAGGAAGTAAAAAGAAGACCGCAGTACCCAACTACGCTTCCCACCAGCGATCGCGATTGGGGAAATGAATCGTGCTCCAGCCGGTCACGGCCAGTGAGACGCGTCCCTCATACCAGTTCCGGGCCGCCTTATGAATGCGCACTTGCTCACCTTCTTCGATCCACGGTGCCGCGGACTTCTCCCAGATCGTCACACGCGTCTGTCCACTGTCGTCCGCGATGAGTCCGACCTGCGCAATGCTTGGATGCGAGGGATCCCATAGTGTTTCGACACGCCCTTCGATACTCACCTCTTTGCGATCGACCTCCTCGAGTTTCCCAATGGGAACACCTGCCCGGGTGCTGTCTGCAACTCCTCGAACACACTGACGACCGCACTCGTTAGGTCTTTCCCACCGGCGACGGCTTCACCCAACCGCCGACCGATCGCCGCTCGAGACCAGCTATCCAACTTCTCGGCCAACCGCATCGACTCCTTGTTCACTGCTGCCAACCCCTCCTGAGTGAGTTCTGCACGGGGATCAGCTCGTTCCGGGTCCACCATCGGATCCACACACTTGCAGCCCGTTTCTGGAACGTCACACGCCGCTCTACGCTCCGTCTTGCGGCAATCTCTCGCGTCCCTCCTGCGTTCCCAGCTTGGCCTGGGAACTAATCCGCTCGAGTTCTTCCTCTCGTGCCTTGATACGCTCTTCCTGCTCGAGGGTCACACCGTGAATCCGCTCGGTGCTCGTCTCTGTAATTCCGTCTGGGTGATTCGCATCCACCTTCGCCTATATCTCCTGTTTGACCGTCGCCTCGAATTCTGGCGTCTCGTCGACGACCGGGACGCTATCTTCATCGACCGTCTGCTCGCCTGCCTGTTCATCCACCGTAACGACCTTGAGATGGTTTCATATCGATTCACGACCAAGAAATTCGGCTGGCTAATCTGCGCTGGCGGGAGTATTATCGGCGTCGCCGTCGTCAAGGAGGGGGTAGTCGATATGCATCTCGATTTTGTCGAATGGGACAATCGGTTGTATCGCGCCACCAGGGCCACCTTCCTTAAGCTCGAGAATGCCAAGCACTTCGAGATGCTTTAGGTCTGCATGAACATCAGAAACATCGCGATCAACGAGCCGTGCAGCTTCACGCATACTGGAGGGGTGCTCTTTGGCGATTGCTTGGATGAGAGTTAGACGCAGTGGTGTGAGACTGTCAACGAGATCATCGTAGGTACCGAACTGGAGGACTGCCTGCTCATCACTCTTATCTAGTTCATCAGCTTCGGCGTCTTGGATGAACTGGAGAGTGTCCTTACGAACCTGCGCTCGATCGCCGACGGTGATGTGAAGTGTGGTCATAGGTTGGTGTGGTGTATGCGGTTTTCAATAGGGACGTGGTGGATTGCCGCTAGTGGTGTCCCAGTATTCGTCAGCATTGGCCCAGAACTCAACGAGAAGTTCCTCCATTCCTGGAAACTCGAGATCAGTATCGCCAGCAGCGGTGTGGAGTTCGTGGCCTTTGGTATCTTCGTGGGCGTTGTCGTAGCGGATGAGTGTCAGGTCTTGTAGTGTTCCCAAGTGCAGTGTGTATTTCCAGCCGGACGGATAGGTGTTTGTATCGGTCGTGCGTCGTATGACGACATTTTCGACAAGTCCAGCTTCGACGTGGGTATACCGATGGGTGAGTTCATGACCCATCCCTCATCTGTTGGGATGTTCCCCAACATCAAAAGTATGTTGGGTGGATACCCAACACCGACCCTGGCTATCTGACATACCCAAGCGACTCAGAACATATTTCGCAATTGAGTAATGTGTTTTGGATCTCTCCGAAATGGTTTCGACTGCGTTGGTGGCAACCCGTCCGTTACCAGTATGAATATACGTTCTCGAGTACAGAATTTCGTTGGAAAAGTATACACGGAACGCTGGAACCCGTATCCACGACCGAATTTGCTTCCCTCTCATCCGTAGAAGCGGGTCGCTGTTGACGAAACCGCTGTCAAGATCAACGGCGAGTGGTCTTGGCTGTATGCTGCAATAGACATCGAGACAACGTTGATTCTCGACGTTGCATTGTTTAGTCGATATGGCACTGATCCGGCGGCTGCATTTCTGCAGAAACTCCGCGAGAAACATGATCTCTCCGAGGCTGAGTTTCTCGTTGATCAATTTGGCTATCGGATTGCCCCTCTCCCGATTGGGGTTGAGCGGTCAGCTCAACTACGTTGATCGAAACCTGATCGAAAAGTGGTTTCACACCTTCAAAATGCGTGTTGACCTCTTCCATAATTCATGGGTGGGCAGTCGGGCAAGCGTCAGAGAATGGATTGAACAGTTTATACACTACTACAATACACAACGACCACACCAATCACTTAACGGACAGACGCCAGCGGAGGTGCTAAACTAGACAGTGCCAGATGAGGAGAGATATCTCTCAATAATCACTCCGGTGTTTAGGAAGGTAAACCACCGTTCTACCGCGATATCGCGTAGGATTAGGACGGAAATCTGCCGTATGTGTCAGTATAATAGAGAATATAGTAATGGTTTAACCAGTTGGTGATGGGAGGACACTATAGTAGGAGTTAGAAATAACTGCTCATCTTTGGTACAGAGAGCTGATTAAGTGCGGTATCGATCGCCGTTGTTAACTCGCCAAGTGAGTCAACCGTTTGGAGCTGTCGCCAGCACTCTTCGACCGGATTGAGTTCAGGAGAGTACGCCGGTAACGTGACGAAGGCGAGGTCGTCACGGGCCGCCAGGTCCGTGACGGCCGATGCCTGGAAATACGGCGCTCCATCGAGCACGATGATTAGATCTTCTTCGAATTCTTTGCATAACGCGAGAATGAAATGTTTCGCGTGATCGGCAGTGACGTACTCGGTGAATCGTGAGAAGAAGCACTCGCCGTCTTCGGTGATCGCGCCGAGCAGACACGTCCAGTCGCGTTGGCCAGAAAGTTCGACGCTCGGCCGCGTGCCGCGCGGAAACCACGCGGCACGCGGCTCAACCTGGACGGATTTCTTGGTCTGATCGATGCAGACTACTGTGGCGTCCATCTCCGCTCGCTTTTTTTGAGTTCGTCACGGAACTCTTCTGTGTCGGATTCCTCGGCTTCGGCGGCTGTGCGGCGCGGTTTTTGGTAACTCAATCCAGCTTCTTTGAGCAACCGCCGGCAACTCGGATAGGAGTACTCGACGCCGTAGGTTTCTTCAAGAAACTCCTGGACGAGCGCCGGCGTCCATGCCGGCGCGTCGATCCCGACTTCCTCGGGAGGTTCGTGAACGGTTTGTTCAAACTCTTCTTGCTGTGTTTCTGAGAGCTTTCGTTTTCTCCCGGATCGGTGAGCATCAGAGACGGCTTGCTCAAGCGGTTCGTCCGTATCGAGTCGCATGAGCCAACTGTAGATCGTCCTTCGACCAGTGTCGTGCCACTCTGCAAGTTCGGTCTGTGTCACGCCGTTCTTGTACGCAATCGCCGCTAACAACCGTTGTGTCGGCTTGTTTCCCTCAACCTTGTCAAGGGCGTCTTGGAGTTCTTCAACGGAAATCTCGTCGAGATGGTCCATTGTCTACAGTAACAATCTACGGGCGAAAAATTCTAACGGTTACTATAGTAAAGTGGTTTGACAGAGTCAAGACAGCACTCTGGCGAGTGCTGCTGCGCCTCTCGGCGCAGTTGCACGAGCCAAGTGGTCACGCCGCTATCGACGCGACGTTTTTCGACCGCGAAAACGCGAGCAAACACTACTGCCGCCGAACGAATTACCGGGTTCAGACGCTCAAAACAACAGCGCTCGTCGATACAGAAAGCCAAGCGATTCTGGACGTTCACTGTACGACCGAGAAACGCCACGACACACAGCTCGGCTGGCAGGTCGCCCGCCGCAACGCGGGCGACCTCGCCAGCCTCGCCGCCGACAAAGGCTACGACTGGATGGACTTACGCGAAAAACTCCGCGAAGACGGCGTGAGACCACTGATCAAACACCGCGAGTTCCGGCCCATCGATCACGCGCACAACGCGCGGATCGATGGGCCTCGCTACCGCCAACGAGCGATGTGTGAAACCGTCTTCTCGACGATCAAGCGCACGCTCGGCGACGCCGTGCGTGCGCGATCCTGGTACGGCGAATTTCGAGAACTCGTCCTGATGTGTGCGGTTCACAACATCAAGCAGGCTGTGAAACAGTGAAATCAAGCTACGTCTGGTGATTCACCACAGCCAAAATAACAGTACCCTTTTGCCTCTCCTTTTGCAAGTTCGACTAATGACGGAGCAGGACTCGTCGGAGACTGAAGACCGAAAAGACGATCATATCCAGATCGTTCGGGAGCGGGACGTTGAAACCACAGGAACGGGCTTCGAAGACGTACAACTCGTCCACGAAGCACTTCCAGAACTCAATTACGACGCTATTGATCCGTCCATCGAATTTCTGGGACAGGAATTATCTGCCCCGATCTTCATCGAGAGCATGACTGGTGGGCATCAGAACACCACGGAAATCAATCGGGCACTGGCCCGCGCTGCCAGCGAGACGGGCATCGCTATGGGGGTCGGAAGCCAGCGGGCCGGCCTCGAACTCGACGATGACGACATCCTCGAATCGTATACTGTCGTCCGTGATGCCGCACCCGATGCGTTCATCTACGGGAACCTTGGCGCTGCACAGCTTCGAGAGTACGACATTGGAATAGTCGAGCGCGCCGTTGAGATGATTGAGGCAGACGCGCTTGCAATCCACTTGAACTTCCTCCAAGAAGCCGTCCAACCTGAAGGCGACGTTGATGGGCAGAACTGCTTAGCTGCGATCGAACAAGTAGCTGAGGATCTCTCGGTTCCGATCATTGTCAAAGAAACGGGCAACGGGATTTCCGGGGAGACTGCCCAAAAGCTGTCCGCGGCAGGAGTTGGCGCGATCGATGTCGCTGGAAAAGGCGGCACGACGTGGTCCGGGATCGAAGCCTACCGTGCTGCTGCCGCGAATGCACCGCGACAGCAACGAATCGGCACCCTGTTCCGAGAATGGGGAATCCCAACCGCTGCAAGCACGATCGAGTGTGTAGCCGAACACGACTGCGTGATTGCGAGTGGCGGCGTGCGGACGGGATTGGACGTGGCAAAAGCGATTGCGTTAGGTGCACTCGCCGGCGGGTTGGCGAAACCGTTCCTGAAACCAGCTACAGCCGGGTCGGACGCCGTTATCGAACGAGTCGAGGATTTAATTGCCGAGCTACAGACAGCAATGTTCGTCACTGGTTCAGGGTCGATCGAAGATCTTCAACAGACGGAGTACGTCTTACAGGGAGAAACACGTGAATACATTAAACAACGAACCATCAGAGAATGATACCCTCCCCGTCGTAAATAACAGGAGCTTCCGTACGAGGAAACCTGGCATGCTATCGATCAGGTTACAAGAGTAGCGGGATTTGAGGAGGATCTGCTAGAATTTAGCTTCCTTGACGGTTCGAGCGTCGGGATTAAGTTTGTGAAGCATGTAACTGACCGCACGCAAACTGATGCAATTGAGTCACGAGAAGTTCAACCTCCACGGATGACCGAGCATTACAGTACAATCAAAAGAAGCGGAAAAACGCTCACGTCGACAAAATCGAGGAGGTTGTCAAACATCTCTACCATGGCTTCCCCGATGATCATCCGTACAGCCAGTTGCATCTGCCCTGTTCCGGCGAGTCCACTCCCAAGACGTGGTTGCTCGGGTCCAGTCCGAACAGTGCGGCGATCGCCGGCAGGTTAGGACTTCCGTATTGCTTTGCCGGGTTCATTCGGCCCAACGTCGCCCCACAGGCGTTCGAAGCCTATCGTGAGAACTTCGAACCCTCTCCGTTCGATCTAGCCCAGACAAACCGGTAGGGATGCGTGGTGTGAATGTGTCCTAGGAGAAACGGATCAGGAAGCAGCACGGCTTCGCGCTTCGATCGAAGCGTATTATCAGCGACTCAATCGTGGCGAGATCGGTGCACCACCGCCAGTGGATGTAGCCCTGACGAACTCGGTAGGGTTCCGGATCCGACGCCAGACTCACTGCAGCCCGTAAATAGCTCCGGCAGATCTCTGGGTGCCCCTCCACTGCTCGGAATCTCTTAGAACAGATGACCGACCAGGTTGGCCTCAACAACGTCGTCGTGCAAAACCTCATCGAAGACTACGAAGACCGGCTTCGGTCGTACGAACTGCTCGCCGAAGGTGTTGGTCCCTCCTCTTAGCAAGTTTGAGACGCTATCTGCTGGCGAGAGCTGCGACTGCCCCGTGGACGGTTAATGTATCGAAGTTCGTCAAGATAGACCCCGAGGAGAGTGTGGGGGTTCGATCCCACCTGCAGGCGCACACTCAGTGGGGATCGCTCGTTCGAGTAGTGGATTGGGAGGACATCACGGCTGCTGAGTCACGTCGGAAGAGTAAACGAGAACATCGCACCTTCGCCGGGCTCGGAGTCGACCGAAATCTCACCGTCGTGACGCTCGACGATGCGCTGACAGAGCGCGAGCCCGATGCCGGTCCCGTCGTACTCCTCGGGGCTGTGGAGGCGATCGAAAATCGTGAATATCCGCTCTTGGTCGTCAGGGTCAATGCCGATCCCTTCGTCCTCGACCGAGATCACCCACTTCTCACTGTGCCGGTCGGCGGTGATGTGGACCCACGGCGGTTTGTCTCCGCTGTACGTGATCGCGTTGTCGAGCAGGTTCTGGAACACCTGTCGGAGCTGGCTCGCGTCGCCCTCGACGCGAGGGAGTTCCCCAACTGTGATCTCGGCGTTGGTCTCTTCGATCTGCAACTGCAGGTCCGCGAGGACATCGTCCAAGTCGACAGGTTCGAACGGATCACCGCGGGTCGAAACCCGCGAGTATTTGAGCAAGCCATCGATCATCTCGCGCATCTGCTGGGCCCCGTCGATTGCGTACTCGAGGAACTCCTCGCCGTCCTCGTCGAACGTATCGCTATAGCGCCGCTCCAGCAACTGGAGATAGCTCGTCACCATCCGCAGCGGTTCTTGTAAATCGTGAGAAGCGATGTACGCGAACTGCTCGAGCCGCTCATTCGATTCTCTGATTTCCCGTTCGTACTCCTTCCGGACACCGATATCTCGGGTTACTCCGCAACGGCCAATTCGACCCCCGTCGTACTCGTACGGCCCGAACCGAGTTTCTACGGGCAGCGTTTCTCCATCGGCCGTTTCGAACTCGTACTCGAGGACACCGACCTCACGCTTGCCAGCACTGATCTCGGTTTCCAGTTCGTTGGCGGCTTCGTTCACCGTCTCGCTGTTGATGAGGGTCGCATGTTTTCCCAGCAGTTCGTCGCGGTCGTACCCGACAAGGTCGCAGAACGCTTGGTTGACGAGAACGAAGCGATCGTTCTCGTCGAGCACGTATACCCGTCCCAGACCGTCTCTACGAGTTGCTCGTACTGCTTGAGTTTCCGTTCGCGTCCCTTACGCTCGGTGATATCGGTGAAATAGATGGACAACCCGGTGTCAGATGGATAGGCGCGCACCTCAAACCACGCGTCGGCCGTGTCCGAGTACTCCTCGAACGAGACCGGTTCCTGGGTCATCATTGCTCGTTCGTACTGCTCTTTAAACGACCGTTCGGTGAACTCCGGAAACGAGTCCCGCATATACTCGCCGTAGACGTTTCCCTCCGTCGTGCCGAGCAGTTCTTCGGCGCGGTCGTTTAGATGGGTGAACCGCAAGTCGGTATCGGCTGCGAAGAACGCGTCAGTGACTCGCTCGTACACTTCGTCCAATTCATGCCGGAGTTCATCGCGCTGACGTTCGAATTGACGTTCTTTTTCTTTCAGCTCCGTGATGTCCTTGCCGGCAACAATGATACGTTCGAGTTCATCGTCTTCGTCAAACAGCGGTGCCGCAGTCAGCGAAACCCATCGCTGCTGTGCGTCAGGCGTTTCGTGCTGAACCAGCCGATCGTAAACGGGTTCACCAACCCGCATAGGGTGAGCAAAGTAGGGTAGGCAGTTTGACTAGGTGAAAGCCATCCTTCTCGCTTTTCAAATCGTAACATCGTCAATGATACTAAACGGAATTTACAGGAGGATCGGTGTCGAAGGAACGTTCTATGACCGAAGAAAGACCGGCATATCCTTCCCTCGAGAACTCATCCGTTCGTCGTTGGACGCCGCAAACATTCGGTCGCGATAGTACTGCGACGGAGTCGGCCGACGATGATTCTTCCGATCACGAGTGGCCGGCGTGCTGGGAGGCCGCCACATCGTTGCTCAAGTGGCGCAAGCCCCATGATCGCATCGTCGACGTGGAAAATTCGCCCTTTTACCGATGGTTCGTCGGCGGACGCTTGAACGCCGCGGAAAATTGCATCGATCGCCACCTCGAGAAGCGGAAGAATCAGGTCGCACTGCGGTGGGAGGGGAAACGAGGTGAGCGCCGAACCTATACGTACTACGACCTCTACCGCGAGGTATCGGCCGTCGCAGCCGCGCTCCGCGAGCTCGGTGTCGAAGCGGATGACGTCGTTACGATCTACCTGCCGAAGCTCCCCGAGTTGCCAATCGCAATGCTCGCCTGCGCTCGTATCGGGGCGGTCCACAACGTCGTCTTTGCGGGTTTTGCTCCCGATGCGCTCGTCAAGCGAATGCAACACGTCGACTCGTCCGCGCTCGTTACCTGCGACGGCAGCATCCGCGAGGAGACCGCGATCGACCAGAAGCGGAAAGCCGATACGGCGCTAGCATCGCTTGAGGAATTGCTCCCCACGATCGTCGTCGATCGACTCGGTGCGAGTCACGGGACGCACCTCGGTGCGAATCAATACGACTACGACGACCTCGTCGAGACGCACGCCGGCGCAGATGTGACTCCAGTGTCGCGGAAGTCGACCGATACCCTCTTTCACATTCACACGTCGGGGACGACCGGCGACCAGCAACGGATGACTCACGCGACCGGGGGCTACCTCGCGGGTGTTGCGTGGACGGCTCAGACAGTATTCGACCTCTCCCCTGGGACCACGATCTGGTGTACGGCCGATATCGGGTGGATCACCGGCCACTCCTACGCCGTCTACGGGCCGCTTCTCTCGGGCGCAACGGCAGTCCTCGTGGAGGGAAGTCTTCGTTATCCGGATCGACACCGGCCGTGGGAGTTGATCGAACGAAACGGCGTGGAGATTTTCTATACGACACCAGGAGTGATTCGGACGTTTATGAAGTGGGGCGAGTCGTTTCCCTCGTCCCATGACCTATCGTCGCTGCGACTGCTCGGTACCGTCGGTGAGCCGATCGGCCCAGATACGTGGGGGTGGTACTACACCCATGTTGGTGAAGAACGGTGCCCGATCGTCGACACGTGGTGGCAGACCGAAACTGGATGCGTCCTCATTTCGGTCCGTCCCGGAATCGACAAGTCGAAGCCCGGTTCGGTCGGCCCGCCGTTACCTGGAATCGAAATCCAGGTCGTCGACGAAGACGGCCGCGAACTACCGCCCGGCGAACCCGGTTATCTGACGATTGACCGCCCCTGGCCGTCGATGCTCGCTCCGCTCGAAGGTGATCGGTACTGGGTTCTCGCGGAGTACTGGCAAGCGTTTTCGGACCCGCGGGCGGATAGCTGGCGATATTTCACGGGCGACCGAGCCGTCGTTGACGACGACGGATACGTGACGATCCTCGGCCGTGACGACGATGTAATCACGATCGGTAACCGCCGCCTTGGAACGGCCGAACTCGAGGCTGCGATCACGACGGTAGACGGCGTTACCGAAGCCGCTGTCGTCGCCAAGAGTACCGGTGGTGAGACAACGCTCTGCATCTTCGCAACCCTCGAGCAAGAGCAGCGGGACCAGAACGCCGTCGGAGACGCCATCGCAGATGCAGTCGCTAAGCACGTCGGTGAGTTTGCTCGGCCGGCAAGCGTCGTATTTACGCCCGAACTTCCCGAAACCTATTCTGGGAAGACGATGTACCGGCTCCTCGAGCGTATTGTCAACGATCGGGCGCTTACGAACAGCGACGCCCTTCGGAATCCCGAAATTCTCGGTGAACTCGCGACGATCTGGAATCGAGAGTGAACAGTCGAACGATACCTTACCCCAGACGCCTCGTTCACTGACTAATAGGATGTTTTCGCGTCCTTGAGTCGATGTTGAGCGGTTCGGCCAGCAGATTTCTACAGAATCGGAGTCCGACGAAGGTACGTCGCCGAAAGCGGCTTATCACAACGAGTCCGTTCCTGAAGCGTGGGACAAAATGTGTATTGATCCGAAGTCGGTATGACCATATCAACATTATTATGGTCTATCCGAAACAAATTCTATACACGCCTCGGTAGTCGATAGAGACACCTCGATCACCATGACCGAAATCCCCTCTCAGTTACAGACGTTCGATATCGTAGAAACCGACGACGTTGTACGAGAGTATCTAAAACGGGAATGTCTGGATCATCCGACGAAAGGTCCGTACATAAAATCACGAGTGCTGTACGAGGCTGTCGAAGACGAAATCGATGGCCGGTTTTCCCTGGAGTTGTTCGGATTATTCTGTAAAAGTCGGCCGTACTTGGAAAAGTGGTCGCGAGGATACAACGGATCGTATCGGTATCGAATCCTGCGAGAGCACCTTCGCTAACGTTCTCTGTGGAGAATCTTCGAGGGGGGAGCTGCTTAGAGCCTTAATAGTCCGAGTCAGGCGAACCATTATATTGTGCCAGTCGGTACAGAGAGATATGACTAAACAGACAGCGAAAACCACAGAACGGTCACTGGGCGTAATCGACACGATTCAGAGAGTGGGTGGCGCAACGCTCGATGAACTGACCGAGGAGTTAGAGATCGCGAGAAGTACCATCCACCTCCATCTCCAGACCCTTCTCGAAAAAGGGTATCTCACAAAGGAGGGCGCGGTATATCACATCGGATTACGGTTCTTAAATCACGGCGAGTATGCACGCTCACGCAAGAAGGCATACACGTTGGCCAAGCAGACTGTAACAGAAATTTCTGACCGAATCGACGAAGAGGTCGAATTCGTCGTTGAGAACGATAATCGCGGCATTCTTGTCCACGAATCCTTCCACCCGGACAGCCACTTTCCGTCCAAGGAGCAACATATATCTACCACGCCTAACTCTGCTGGGATCTACTATTATCTCCACAGCGTTGCAACCGGCAAAGCGATTCTCGCCGAATTATCAGACGAGCGCGTTGAAGCAGTACTGGACGACTGGGGACTCCCAAGACAGACAGCACACACTATCACGGATCAGAACGATTTCTTCCGAGAACTCGAGCAGATTCGCGATCGAGGCATTGCATTCGCCGACGAAGAGTACGTCGACGGTCTCAGAGAAGTCGGGCGGCGCGTGACAGGCCCCGATGGGAGCGTTCTCGGTGCAATCGCCATCATCGGTCCGAAGTATCGATTCACGGACGAACGATACACCACCGAACTGCCGGAGATTCTGATGGAATACGTTAACGATCTCGAGACCGAGATCAACGACTCGTATTTGGATGATTATCGCTAAGTAACCGGATCTCTCACGAACCCTAGTAAATGTCCGAGTATACTGTGTTATTATATATGTCTATTGTTTCATCGTAGATCTGGGGGAATTATGACGACTTATTACATCTGTATGAATGTAATTCTACACACGAAGTTGCGAAGCAGTACGATGCGATGCCGACATTGTTCGAAGGATCTGGACTAGTATATACCACTGGACGTAGACGTTACGTCTCCGGGGAATTGTTGCCCGTCATCAACCGTACTGCCGACAACTGTCAGCGAAGGATCGACTCTAACGGAATGTTCCCACAGAGTGCAAGCAGCGATACGTAGCGAATGGATGTACAGTCTAATTCCCAGCGAACAGGTGGTTACGATCCATCTCTGGTGACTTCGGTTACCCTCCCAATCATCGTCCACTCTGATTCACTTCCGTCCTTACGTCCGACCAGAACTGATCCGTTATCCGTGCTCGTGATAAATCGATAGTCCGCTTCATCGTCCTCACAGACACCCTCCGCCTGAAATTCCTGCTGAAAGAACTCGGCCCCGGAAATATGAAATATGGCCGTCGTTCCATTGTCGAGCGTCAATTCGACGGGATCGGGACTGAGCTGGTGTATTCGTTTTGCGATCGGATTGAGATCTGCCATATGTACATACTGGCGGTTACGGCCTATAAGTCGTGCTGATTTCACGCTAGATCACTCGATGACTTCCTCGAGTAAATCTGTCTCAACGAACAGAATGACGTGATTTCCCGTCTCAGTCCTGTCGTTTCGTGAGGCGTCACGAGTTCACCGGAGCGAGCGACCGTGATTGAGTCACATCTTTGGTCGGGAGTACGATGAGATTGTCCGATATAGATGGACTATTATAACGGACTGTCGATTCTGGGATTTACCCTCTTGAGTACGACCCACCACAAGAGTCATAATCCAAATGTGAATAGGTGACTATGGCCAGAATGAGGACGAACGTCGTGAATGGCTCCTCTCCGAAATCGAGTCCGATTCGGACGACCGGCTAAACGAGAGATGAAATCAGATGAGTCGTGATAGATAGGTGAGATTGTGGTAGACCAAACGATTTATCTCTATCTGATTGGTACTACGAGGTATGGAGCTCGACGAGGTCCTTAGCGGTGACCAGATCACTGGCCGTCAAGCTACGATGATCTTCTTCATATGGCTAACGCTGGTATTTGTAATTGGATTTATCCTTCTACTGATCACGAGAGGCACTATTGGGTAACATCCTCCTCGCAGTAAACGGCGAGGCTTCCCACGCATAGGGAATACCAGTTAGTCGTCGCTGGTGAACAGCCTCGGGTCAAGCCCCGAGGCACTCGCCTTATTCATCTGTAGACGCTCTCCAGAGACCCCAGCGAGAGAAGCGTAGATGCACAGACACCAATTGATGAGTATTTGGGCTGAGGCGCTCTGTTCGTCCTGTGCAGTCAGCTCGAGGTCGTCCGTTGATGCTGAGAAGGGAATCAATGAATAGGAATCGTCAACCGGTGACCTCAAGCGAACGCAGATCTCTGTGAGAGGGGCTGTTCGACGAGACACATATTAGGAGGGACGGGAACTCTACGAAACCAGATGCGAATCAATTTGTTCAGAGATACAGACTACCGAGTATACAGCGATCCATCTCGAGACATTCAAACCAGTCGTCGCGTTACGGGAACGTATGGAGGAAGATGACTCGCATGAACATGTCGTTCCAGATAGTGATGAAGAACTAACGACAGCGAACGTCCGTGGATACGATTTCCGCGAGGAGTTCGACTTTGATGACCTGATCGCGTCCTACGAGACGACGGGATTTCAGGCGACACAACTCGCCGAGGCCGTCGATATTGCCGAACGAATGCAAGAAGAGGAGGCGACGATCTATCTTACGTTCACCTCAAACATCATCTCCTCGGGATTGCGTGAAGTGGTTGCGTATTTGGTACGCGAAGGATACGTCGACGTACTCATCACTACGTCCGGGTCGCTGACGGAGGACGTTATCAAGACGGCAAAGCCGTTCAAGATGGGCTGGTGGGATGCTGACGAGGCGGCGCTTCGCGACCGCGGCATTAACCGTCTTGGGAATATCTTCGTTCCGTCCGATCGGTACGTATGGCTCGAGGAGTACCTCTACGACTTCTTCGACGACTTTTTTGCGGCCAAAAAAGTGCGCACGCCGACGGCGTTCGCACGAGAACTAGGGAGACGCTCGACGACGAGGATTCTGTCTTGAAACAGGCCGCGGATAACGACGTCCCCGTCTATTGCCCTGCGCTGACAGACGCCGAAGTCGGGAACTTCCTCTATTATTATCGGCAAGGATACGACTCGGAGGTCGGAATCGAGATTCTAGATGACTACGACTCGCTCATCGAGGACGGGTTGCTCGCGGATACGACGGGATTGATAGCCGTCGGTGGTGGTGTACCAAAACACCACGCGATCATGACGAATCTGTTCCGCGGCGGTGCAGACTACGTCGTCTACATTTCGACGGGGATGGAAGGGGACGGGTCTCTCTCGGGAGCGCCGCCGAACGAGGCTGTGTCGTGGGGGAAGATCAAAGACGAGAAAACGAATTACACGCAAGTCGAAGCCGAAGCAACGCTCGTATTCCCACTGTTAGTTGCAAGTGCGTTTACGGAGCGATAGGTTTCGTAATCAGTGTTTAGTTCAATTTATTGCTTCGGTCGGCATCGCCACCTAATTCAGTGCTTCGATCCGATCGTGTCGAAGACAGTGGATACGAATACGCCTTCACTAGCGTTGATTGCCACGTTTCAGGTGTCGTGAGTTTGTAGGTATCTCTGTGCGCGAGGTAATTCCGGCGAAAGCCGCAGACGAATCAACGATTCGACTCCTGCTGGCGGTCGGCTAGCAGGAGTCAATGGCTGTCTATACCGATGGCTTTCGAGCGTACGAGCCGCTCGATTTGGAACAAGAACGTGTATACCATTGCCGGTAACTCTCACGAAGAGGGTGGAGACCTCATTCGTCCTCTGGTAGCAATGCTCGGGTTGAATTCGTAACGACCAGTAAGCTACTTGTACCCATCGCAAGTGCGGCAAAAAGCGGATTTAGAAGGCCTAGCACAGCCAGCGGAATTGCAATGGCGTTGTAGCAAAACGCCCACCCGATATTTCCTTTCACGCGTCGATTTGTCGCCTGAGCGAGATCGAAGATGGTTTCGACAGACGAGAGATCGTCGTCGACGAGAGCAATGTCCGCGGCATCAGCGGCCATCGCGGTACCGCCACCGAGCGAGATACCGAGATCAGCTGCGGCTAACGCCGGCGCGTCATTGGTACCATCACCGATCATCACTGTTCGCCCAGTCTCGTTGAATTGTTCGACAGTCGCCACTTTTCCTTCAGGAGGAACACCCGCAAACACTTCGTCAACAGCACGATGCTCACGAAAACTCTCCGCCGCTCGAGCATCGTCTCCGGTGAGGACGATGACATCCCGTTCGTTATCCGAAATCGCGGTCAATGTCTCATCCCAGTTCACTCGTAGTTCGTCACCAACGACGACAACACCCTCGATGGTTCCATCGCGTCCGACAGCGACTGGAACCCGACCCGTTTCGCGGCTGTCGTCAATACGCTTGGCGACTGCCGCAGGAACCTCCCATCCATGGTGACGGAACAGATCTGGATGGCCGACGATGATTTTGTTACCGTCTACGATACCCGTAACACCGGTTCGATGACTATTGAAAGATTCGACGCGATCATCTATCGAACTGGTGTCCGAGGCGGATTCAGCTGTACCACCGTCAGTCACCGGCCGTTCGGCGGCAATTGCTTGCCCAACCGGATGTGATGACCGCTCCTCAAGGAGCGCCGCCTTCTCAAGTAGGGCTGCCTCTAGATTGGTGTCGATGACGGTCATCTCGCCCGTTGTCAATGTACCTGTCTTGTCGAAAACAACGGTGTCCGCATCACGGATTCGCTCAAACACAGTATCGTCAAAGATGACAATCGAGCGTTCCAATGCGTCGCGGATCCCCGCAGCGACTGCAAGCGGTGTCGCCAGTCCGAGCGCACATGGACAGGAAACGATCAGCACTGTGAGACCGACGAGAAGGGCGGAGGCCCCGCTACCGAGCAGGAGATACACGCCAGTGACGATAACTGCGAGGACGAGAACAACCGGCACGAAGATCGTCGCTAATTTGTCTGCGAGCTTCTGAATACCGTGAGAGCCACTCTGGAGGTCCCAGACAAGTTCAGCAATCCGATCAAGACTGTTCGTAGCATCTTCTCCGACGTGGATGGTCACCGCACCATTGGTTACCATCGAGCCGCCAACTACGGTATCCCCGATACGTTTCCGTACAGGAAGAGACTCACCAGTGACAACTGCTTCGTCGACGGCTGCGTCGCCATCGACTACCTTACCATCGATGGGGATTCGCTCTCCAGACCGTACTAGTACGTGATCATCGACCTCGAGCTCATCGACTGCGATATCTTCGTACTCACCATTTCCGCCAACGCGGCGGGCCTCATCGACCTGAATAGCCGTCAAATCGGAGAGACGATCGGTCGCTTGTTGCTTGATCGACGATTCATAATAGTTTCCGACCGTGACGATGACAATAATAGCAACAGTCACATCGTAGTAGATATGCGCGCCCCCCAGTACGATCGAAAGCGTACTGTAGAGGTACGCACTCACGGCTGCAATCGCGACGAGTAGATCCATATTCGGAGACCGTGTCCGAATACTGACGTACGCTCCCTGGAGGATCGGCTTTCCAGTCACGGCCAGGATGATTGTCGTGAGCGCTGCGATGACAACGTAGAAAGGCGTGGCAAGGGGGCTCGCAAGTGTGGCTTCGAAGAACTCTGTGACCCGCTCACCGTAAAATAGTCCGCCAAAATATGTTGGATAGATGATGACTATATACTGCAGCATCACGGACATCCCCATGAGAACACCGACTGCGACTCGGCCCATCTCCCAATTGTTTGCTCTCCGACGGCTAAACGCATCATCACGTGAGTAAGCACTGTATCCGAGACCACTGATCGTGTCTCGAAGATCAGCCTCTGAGACACGATCTGGATCGTGATCGATCTGAACCGTGTCCGTCACATAGCTCGAGTTCGCGTCACTGACACCCTCAACTGCAGTTGCAGAGGATTCAATGAATGCCTCACAGGTTGCACAGTGCATTCCATCGACTTCCAGAAACGTTGCTTCATGATCAGGTGGAATCTCCCGATTAGACTCTGATTCGTCTCGAGAACGGCGGACATCTTCTGCCTCGATATCGTCGACATCGCCGAGCGCATTATAGACATCGCGACAACCGATACAGCAAAACGGGTTCCCATCGTCGACGATATCACTTCCCTCTACGGGAAGATTACAGAGCGTACAACCGGTTTCAGTCGTGCTATTATTATTCATTGTGTTACTAGTTGGTATGATTTGCCACTTCGATTCCATCATAGAACGGTAATCTAGGGTGAGGTAGGTGAATCCCTAAGCTCATCAATCCATGTGCAAGCAGGATGTAGCCGAGGGCGACGAACGCAACCCCAAGCAATCGATGCACTCGTTGTCGATGAACCACATCGATAGCGTCGATGACGGTTCCATACGCGAAGACAGCAGGAATTGTACCGAGTCCAAGTGCGCCAAGAGCTACTGCCCCACCGGCAGGTGAGCCGATCGCAAACGCATACAGAAATGCTGGGTAGAGGATCGGGCATGGTAACAGTCCGTGAACCGCACCAAGTCCGACGATACCAAGGCCGTTCGCAAGACGATCAACGCGTGCCGCAAGCCAGCCAGATATCCGCTCAAGGCCTGGTAAGTGAATACCACCAGTTGTTCGCCCCAGTAAGTAATATACCCCGACGACCATGACGAGGCCACCGATAATGAGACCGATTCCACCACGGACGAACTTGACGACAGATGAAAGCGAGGCAGTCGTCACAAACAACGTACTGCCTAGTGCACCGAACACCGCACCGAGAAGCGTATAACTCGCCGTTCGTCCGATGTTGAACAGTGCATGCTGGCGCACCTCGTAGGTTGTAAGATGACTTTCACGACTGCTATTTGATGTGGCGCTATCCATCTGACTCGCGTAAACGGTGACGAGCGGACCACACATTCCGATACAGTGTGCACCGGCGAGGACACCGATTGCGAGAAATAACAGCACGTCGACGCCTAGGGATGTGAATAGGTCCATATCTATGGGAGTAGCAAGTGATACTGGTCGAAGTAGCCGCCCCGGATAGTAAGGGATTTCGTGTTGAACTCACCGTTCTCCTCTTCAGTTTGATCAAAACAACCGGCAATAGTAACCGTGATTTCGCCGCTCACTGCTGGCACAAATCAGTACTGTTTGATGGCTGCATCACTACAGGTATCACATCGAACCTGACGAGACCGTCCAAGCCCAGTCAGAACGGCACATTAATATCTGTAGACAACTATAGTAACTGTTAGGATTTCTACTCAGAGGTTGTTGCGGCAGTGTCTAGTTAGGCCAGTTTGAGAAGCGAGCAGGTCGTAGAGTTTGTTTGGGACAATGCTCGCAGACCTGCTCAGCGAGTGCTACGCGGCGGAATTTGATGACGCTTGGGACCGAGAGCGGACGGCGACGCCCGTCAGGGCGTTCGCCGTCCAGCTCCATGCGACTGGTTGTTCGCTTCGAGAGACACAAACAATTCTTCGCTCACTCGGCGTTGAACGCTCTCATCAAGCAATCTGGCACTGGGTACATCGGCTGGCTGACAGCGTACCGGACCCGCCGACGGCGAAGCCGTCGCGGGTCGCGGTTGATGAAACCGCTGTCAGGATCAACGGCAACCGATCTTGGATATACGCTGCAATAGACCTCGATACGAAACTCATTCTCGACGTTGCACTCTTTGGACGGCGAGGAACCGATCCAGCTGCTGCGTTTCTGCATGGACTCGCCGAGAAACACGATCTCTCCGACGCTAAGTTTCTCGTCGATGGTGCTGGCTATCTGACTGCCCTCTCCCGTTAGGATTGAGCGGTCACCTTGACTACGTTGATCGAAACCACATCGAAAAGTGGTTTCATACTCTCAAAATGCGGATCGACCGCTTCCATAACTCGTGGGTCGGCAGTCGGGTGAGCGTCAGAGAGTGGCTTGAACAGTTCGCACACTACTACAACACACAGCGACCCCACCAGTCACTCAACGGACAGACGCCAGCGGAGGTGCTAAACTAGACAGTGCCGTGATAAGATAAATGTTGAGAGGCGAATAGACTTACACTTTGAGTTAGCTTCCGAATTAGTTGGTTCAATATACAACCATGCTTATGATGTTCACGGAGGGGAACTTAGCGATTATGAGAAAGTGACAAATATACGTAATTACTACATCTCCTTCCCCGTAATAGGCACGTGTTCTGGTGGTTTGTAACCAAAAATGGATAGAAATTTGGTTTTTCACCGGTTAGGTGTGTGGCTAAATCTTATCTAAATAGTTTCGTCGATTCTTTCTTTTCTGCTCTTTGTCTCGAGCGTCGTAGTGCTGGTCAAGCACCTTCTCGGAGACGTTCATCCGTTCAGAGACGATAGCCTTCGGTACGTCCGAGTCGAGATGATGAGTGATGGCACTTCGTCGAATTGGATGACTACTCACTGAATCAGAGCATTTCGAATATCCTCGATACGAGGTCCCCTCACACTCGTCTATGTCTCTGTCGTGGGGGCAGTCTCCAGCGAAGTAACAAGGTCGAGTAACCTTGTAGCAGATTTAGAGATAGTCTTGTAGTGGAGCCGCCCTTGCTTCGAGGCCAGGAGTGGGTCTCTACCGTTATCATCAGTCACGTCTGGGCGTTGTCGTTTCACCCAATCGTTGAGAGCTTCGGCCAGCCGTGAATCAGTGACACTGACGTTTCGGTCACCTTCTGATTTGAGTTTCAATGCAGTCCCTTGCTCTGGCCGATGGCGGACGGCGAGGTACTGCTCGTCAGAGTGCCAGTCGCCTACGTCGAGCGAGTGAAGTGATGAACGGCGCATTCCTGTGTGATAGAGGGTATGGAAGACGATATGAGCGGTTGAAGCCCACTCGTATCGACAGAGGTAGTCAATAATCTGCATCGCCCTCTCGTGCGAGATATGAACGTCGCGCGCTTTCTCTGAATCGGACACCTCTGGGACGATAATTTTCTCCGAGACGCCTTCATCGACTGCTCCGACATTCTCACACCAGCGGATGAACACACGGAGGGTCTGAATATGGTATTGGAGCGTAACCAGATTCAGGTCGAAGTTCTCCATCCGCCAGTTTTTGAATTGCTCACAATGCATACCGTCAAGGTCGGAGAGGCCACCTGTGTTAGCTTCCTCGTCGAACCATTGAATGAAGTAATTAGCCGATAGCGATGATTCTGGATAGTGCTGGCAGTTGCGTCATGGCGTGATTGTAGGTACTGTTCGAGTGCTTCTTCTGGTGTGATGCTTGTGGACATACTTGCGTACTCCTGTCCGCCTCAGGGGAGGTGAGTACCTTCTTGCATGAGGGACGTTTGAGAGGCCCCGCGGTTGCCTCGCTGGAACCGAGCATAGCGAGGTTCCACGAGGTCATGTACTGGCCGCGAGCGGACTCGAAGCGGGCTGTAACGGCAAATCCCGGCGAGTCCACTACTATTTCTCCGCCATTTCCAGGGTTCTACACCGCAAGGTGCGGAATCATCTCACAGATAGTATTTGGCTGACCTCTCTGAGGTTGTGGCTGCGCACAGCGATGTTCTCGTGAGCGGAGCGAGCGAGAGCTGGGAAGACGAACGTAGTGAGTCTACCCAAGCGAGCACGGAGCGGAGGGTGGGAAGGAGGTGGTCTGGGGTGGACTGGCAGGAAGCAAAAAGAAGATCGCAGTACCCAACTACGCTTCCCACCACCGACCGCGATTGGGGAAGTGGATCGTGCTCCACCCGGTCACGGCTAGTGAGACACGTCCCTCGTACCAGTTCCGGGCCGCCTTGTGAATGCGCACTTGCTCACCTTCCTCGATCCACGGTGCCTCCGACTTCTCCCAGATCGTCACGCGAGTCTGCCCACTCTCGTCTGCGATAAGACCGACCTGCGTGATGCTTGGATGCGATGGATCCCACAGCGTTTCGACACGCCCGTCGATGCTCACCTCGTTCCGATCGACCTCCTCGAGTTTCCCGATGGGAATCACCTGCCCGGGCGCTGTCTGCAACTCCTCGAACACGCTGACGACCGCACTCGGCAGGTCTTTCCCACCGACGACGGCTTCACCCAGCCGTCGGCCGATCGCCGCTCGAGACCAGCCATCCAACTTCTCGGCCAACCGCATCGATTGCTTGTTCACTGCCGCCAACTGCTCCTGAGTGAGTTCTTCACGGGGATCCGCCCGCTCCGGGTCAGCCCTTGGGTTCACGCTCGCAGCCCGTTTCTGAAACTCTACACGCCGCTCTATGCTCCGCTTCGCGGCAATCTCTCGCGTCCGCTTTCACGTCCCTCTTGTGTTCCTAGCTCGGCCTGGGAACTGATCCGCTCGAGTTCTTTCTCTCGCGCCCTGATGCGTTCTTCCTGCTCGAGGGTCACACCGTGAATTCGCTTGGTGTTTGTCTCTGCAATTCCGTCTGGATGGTTCGCATCCACCTTCGCCTGTATCTCCTGTTTGACCGTCGCCTCGAATACCGGCGTCTCGTCGACAACCGGGACGCTATCTTCATCGACCGTCTGATCGCCTGCCTGTTCGAACGCCTGTTCATCCACCGTAACGACCTTGCTACTCGAGTTGTTACTTGACATTGGAGTCAGTACACTCCGAAGGCGCTCAGCGCCTGCCACCGCGATGCCCTTACATCGCGGTTTTCCGACGATAACGACCGACAGACCCATCTGCGCGCTCTCGCTCGCGCCTTCGCGAGCGCCCATCTGGGCGCGAGCGAGAGCGCGCCTGAGACTGGCAATCATCCAGCACCGCGCGCCGTCCGCCCGGAGCGAGCGGCCAGCACACAAGCCGGTTTCGCGTCCGTCGAGCGAGCGACGTCTGGAGCGAGGGAGACGCAACCGAAAGCGAGCTTGGTGCTGGCGCCGAGGGCACATGCATTTTAGCCCGGCAGTCCGCCCGCTACTGCAGGCAGACCGCCCGGAATGGTCGGTCGCGAGCGACGCGGAGGTCTCGTGAGCGAAGCGAACGAGACGTCGGTGAGCTTTGCTCACCGGAAGGCGGCAGCGGCGAGCGGGGCGGGCCGTTACGTACCACTAGTCAACCGGCTACATCGCTCGGCGAATCAGCCACCGTCCTGGTCGGACTCAGAAAGGGCGAGGCCGCCTCAGTCGTCCCCCAACCCCGCAAGCACCTATGAGAATCTGCGGCTGAAGCTACCACGCCGATTACGATAGCTGTTCGGGTGTAATAACAACTGTCTCCGCCATATTTCCCATTACCGCCCTGACCAGACCATAGGTGCTTCGCGAGAGATAACGAGAGCTGTCGCTACTGATAGGGCCAGCCGCTGGCTGAGTCGCGCCAGTCCGGCGCGACTCAGCTCACCGGTGGCGCGTACTCCTCCTCACGCGTGAGCATGTAGTAGACCGACACGAGCAGTTTGCGTGCGGTCGCAACAATCGCTATCTGATGATTCTTCCGCCGTTTTAGTCGCTCGTAAAACCCCGCGAGATACTCGTTTCCGCACGTAATCGCCGTGTTCGCACACTGCGCGAGTACCCAGCGCATCGCCGCCGATCCTTCTTTGCTAATGCCGCCACGAGTCTCGTGATCACTTGATTGGCGAACCGTCGGATTCAGTCCAGCATAGCTCACGAGTTGCTCGTGACTTGGAAACCGTTCGATTTCGCCGATCTCGGCGGTGAGCAACACCGCCGAGAACGGCCCAACGCCTGGAATCGTCTCTAGCAGCTTCGCCGCCTCGCTCTCTGTGGCGACCGCTTCGATTTTTCTATCCAACTCGGCGATCTTCTCGTCGTAGGTGTCGACCACGTCGAGATACGTCTCGACGATCACGCGATCCGTTTCTGCCAGCGAGAGTTCCGCGAGGAACTCTCGCCCGGTCGGGCCGAACAACGCACTCCGATACTGGTTGCCGGTGCGCTTGAGGACGGCCCGGACGCGGGATTTCACCCGCGTCCGGTCCTCGACGAGGGTCTTACGTGTACGAACGAGATCGCGTTGCTCGCGGATCTCCTTGGGCGGAACGTAGCTCTCAGCGACGAGGTTCGCTCGGAGCAGATGCGCGAGCATCTGCGCATCGATTTTGTCCGTTTTGACACTCGCTTCGGCGATCACGCGGGTTTTCTTCGGGTTGACAAGCGTAACGTCCATGTGCTCGTCAAGCGTCTCATAGATATGCCGGTAGAAGCCGGTCGCCTCAATGGCGACGGGCGACCCGGCGAACTCGCGAGCGAACTCGTCAAGGGCGCTGTCAGTAACGCGCCGTTCGTCGAGAATCGTTCCGTTGGACGCCATGACGGCCACCTGGGAGTGACCGTCATGGCAATCCATGCCGATGTATGGAGTCTCTGACTTCATGCTTTCACCAAGGGCTGTGTCGGGTGGCGCGAGCCAGATAGGCACCTATTCGCGCTCCTAGCGCAGTCGTTCCTATCCATGCAAGCGGGCCAGTCACCGCACCGTGTTCTATTCTGTGACACATGCTTACGGACGGCCTCAATCAGCCCCAATGTGGGTTCGCGCCGACAGGACTTAGCAGATTCTCATAAACACACCGCAGCCTATGAGGAGCGCAGCGAGGCGCGGGACTCGAGCGCGTCAGGGGCTTTCTCTTATTCGAATGTTCACGGAGCTCACTGAAGGTCGCCGCTGTCTAGCGATTCACAGCCCTCTGTCAAAGCTAGGGACGTCGTGCGGATTGGGACCCGCTCATCGCTATAGTAGCCACTGAAAGTCAATGCACACTCGATCGCATGACGGCTGTGCGATCGGCATGTAAATCGTTTCAGTTGTTAGTATAGTCATCACTCGAGAACCTCGACGTCGGGATGCTCTCCAGTTGGGCCGGCGACTGCTTTCGCACGCTCGAGTTCACGCAGCTCTTGTTGGATTTGTTATTCGATCGCATCATCAGCACTGTCTAGATAAGAGAAACCGCAATACGGGAAGGTGATGAAGTGACGGTATCGGCTGTAAATCACCATATTGGATCTGATATAGGGGACTCTGTTCCACGAGGAGCGACAATTCGGCTGCGTCAGCAAATTTCTCATAAGCAGTGACAATATCAGATCTCACCGGTAATGCTGTAGCAGGCTCTGAAACACTGCTATACGTCGAGACCGAGTAACTAGACAGTGCCTTAGCAAGCTTCTCCTCCCTATTCTGATAAATATCGGCTGGAAGTAGGAATGTCTGTCCCTGATAACTGATCTTCAAGACAAGAGATGTTCGGTCGATATTGCTCGAGGGGTCGGCTGGCAAGGGGGTTGAGAACCGTGATGTCGTAGCTATCTCCGTCTGGCGAGAGTTTATTCCCGTCGCCTCGCTCGATCCGAGTGGTGCTGATATCGTTGGCCGAGATAGCATCTCAAGCTCTTCTTAGGAGGTAGCATCGTTATTGATACCGGAGTGGTACACTTCTCCAACTGACACCTCATTAATGATTGCATCTGCACTACCGATGTGGTCAGTGTGGTTATGCGTGAGAACCATCGAATCGATCTCATTGACGCCTTCGCTGTCCAAGACGTCCAGAATTTGGTCACCCGCTCCTCGAGGACAGCGATAAGCACAGGTAATTCCGTTTTGGAGTGGTGAGTCAATTCTCATGCGTTCTCATAGGGTATATGAAGTAAAACCCCACTCCAAGCCCAATGCCTGCTCCAATAGCGTGAGCAAACACCAATCCATCTACCGTTTTGCCGAAAACAAACAACTGAACGAACAGTGAGGTAAGAACCCCAATAGCAAATCCAACGAGAGCCATTCGACGAGAAGACTCCTGAATAGTAGTCATATCGAACTCAAGAATCTCTTAGATAATAAATAGATGTATCATCCGGATCATCAGTAGCGTTTATATCGGAAAATTCGCACGTGTACTTACCAAGGACGCCGTAATATGGCCGTGTGAGAATAGTATTTTATTCGCCAACAGTCTCAACCTTGGATAGTAACTATCGACTCGTTCGTCAAACGCTTCAACGATATCTTCAGCGATTGATTCGACCTGACTGTCGGTTTCGATAGCGTCGGGAATCTCCTCGGTCAGGTGTATTTAGATAGCGAACTCAGCCTTGTCAATTCCCCGCTCTCAGCCTCATTTTCAATTTCGAGGAGATCCTCCTCGGCCTATTTAAGAGCCTGATTGCGGACGGCTAAACACGCCCTTCATTTGGAAAAATATAAATATGTAGTATACTTTGAATTAATAGCATGGCAAAAGATAGTTCGGATTTTACTCGTCGAGATGTCCTCAAACGACCGCTGTTGGTGGCGCAGGCTCTGCGGGACTGTTCGGTTTAAGCCAGTCTGTAGCTTCGGCGAAACAGAATCAAGCTTCGGCTCACCACAGCCAGTCCGGAAACGGAATCGAGGACGACCTGCTCGTCGAAAACGGGAAGATAGTGGGCTACGACGACGGCGAAGTCCAGATGAACGAGCCCAAGATCCTCGAGGGAGGTCAGGCCCGGAAGGAGGCCAAGGGTGCAATGCGCAACGAGGAGGTCCGGGCACTGCGAGACTGGTTCAAACAGCAGCAGCTGCGTCCGAACGTGAAGGGCGCCGCCGCGTTCGAGATCAGCTACGAAGGAGAGTACGAGGAGGTAAATCAGGGCAACCCGGTTATCGTCTTAATTCCGTACGCTCCGCGCGGAAAGGACGAGAAACGGGGCGGCCTCCTGCAGTTGTACATGGTCGACGACGGGCCCCAGCGCGTCGTGGGCGGCGTCACGGCCGTTTACAGCGAAGAGTTCGATGAAGGTGTCCACGCGAAGTACCTCGGACTGGACGGCGACGACGTGATCGTCACCCACGAAGAGACGCTCGCCAGCTCATTCTCCGCCTCTTGGAGCGTCAAGTGCGCGACCTGTGAAATTACCTTCGAGGCCATCTGCACCGGTACGTACGGCACAGTGGGGGTAGCTGGCTGCAGTACGATCTGCGCAGCGAGCGGTCCGGGCTGGCTGGCATGTACTCCCGTCTGCAGTACGATGGTGGTCGTCGGAACGTATTACATGTGTAACTTCGGAGCCAGCTACTTTTGCAGTAACATGGTCGACTTCTGTTGATCGGGTACGAAGACGCGTCCACGTACGCGGGTCTGGAAGCTCTCCTCCGCTGACACGCAGCAGGGGACAGCTTCGCAGTACTCGGAGCGGTCTACACCTCCGATCTGCCCTCGGGGAGGCAAGAATCGTCACGATGCGGCGCTCGATACCCCGAGCCACGGGTACTCCCGGTGCGAGAGAAGCAGCGGCGGCCGCACGGCGAGGGGACGTTCTCGCAGTACGTGAAAACAGAAACATTATAATTTACCTCTGTAATTCACTTATATGGAAGTCAATTTTAGTAATATAGTAAGTATATTATTTGATAATATAGCACGGGCAACGGTTATTGCGGCGTTTGGATCGACGGGCGCCTTGATCTACTTTGAGGAGGTTTCGAGCCAAGAGACTCCAGAAATGGTCAGTAGTGCTGTCATCGTCTTTTCGCTCGTGGGATTCTTGGCAGGAATCCTGTCCATCGTCTTCTTTATACACTCTGTTCGATAGCGTTCGGAGGAACGACCGATCCGCGTGGCGCCCTCAGGAATACACGACGCTGCCGTTCAAACCGTGACATTCTTGAACCGGAGATCGGGTTCACTACCCATGAGTTTACAGCCGTTTCTCCGTGACACCGCACTGTTTACCGTCCTGGTCGTCTGTGGGTTCATCGGGACTGGGTTCTTCGTCGCAGCCATGTAAGGCGAGTCGACGTCGGTGTTCCTCAGAGCGTTGTTCACGGAGTCTCCTGGTTGTTCACGTGTCTCGTCCTCTTCCTCGTCTGGTGGCTGATGTACCCCAAACTCCCGCCAGAATCGAGGAGTAGTTCGCTCCCGGCCCGCGGTAACTGGCGGCCAGAGACCGAGTCAAACCGTGCTGGCACTCGACTGAGAATGTGGACGACGGCAGGCGTGTTGGTACTCGCACGCGCAGGCTGACGCGCATGCTACACCGCACACCGATCGGACCACCGGATGCTTCCACGTCCCCTACAGTGCCGTCTACTGAACCGAAAGCAACGATTTGAGATCGAGGTGTCCGGCGCCCCGGTACTGCAAGGGGTCGATCTCCCTTGCAGTCTCTCGTAGACGGAGGCGAGCCGCCTCGGGACCGAGCGCAGGGTTCTTGCTCCGGAGGAGCGCAAGGGCACCTGTGACCTGGGGCGCAGCGAGACTTGTCCCGTCTGCCCAACCGTACTCCGGGACGCGCTTTTCCGACGAGCTGTTCGGTCGGTACGAGAACGTCGTGCTGAGAATACCGTCGTACCGTGCGCCAGGGTGACGGTTGAGAGCGGTTTCGTCGATCTCGCCGCCCGGGGCGCTGACAGTCACGGTTTCCCGCCCGTAGTTCGTGTATGTCGTTGGAGTGTATGCCGGTTCGTCGATCGCAGAGGATGGATCGACCGAATAGCCTCCGACAGCCTCGTTCGAGGATGTTGCTGGCCAATTGTATCCCGCAGGCGCTGTCGCGCTGACGGTGACGAACGACTCCACGTTGGTGGGGAGAGCGAACGGAGGTGCCTCGGGCGACAGCCGCTTGGCGTCGTTCCCCGCCGAGCAGACGACGATCGTCCCCTCCGTTTCAGCGCGTGCAGCGACCCTCTGTAGTGCGTCCAGAAGGACGTCATGGTCCGACTCAGGCGTGTACGGGTACCAGTTCTGGCTCACGTTGACGACGTCGCAGCCGTCTTCGACGGCGTATGCGAGCGCAGCGAGGAGGTCCCCTGCGAGGACGCCATGTCGAGTGGTGACACGATAGTCCCGCACCTCCACACCAGGAGCGACGCCCGTGACGCCACCGTCTCGCCCGGTACCAGCGATGATCCCTGTGACGTGCGTCGCGTGCGAACGACCTCCGATCGGTGTGTGATCCCCGGCGTCTTCCGTCACGTTTCGCGATCTCCCACCGTTCAGAGCGGAAGCGAGATCCGGATGGTTATCGATGACTCCCGTTCCGACGATACCGATGGTGACGCCGTCTCCACGCGTCTCTTCGTGGCACTCTCGGACGGACTGGGACTGCTTGTCCCACTGGAGTTCGTAGAGATCCTCTCCGGAGACGTCGAAAGTTCCCGTGACGCGCGTGCGTATCTCAGGGCCGAAAGACGACCTGCTATCTCTGAACGTAGCGGAGGTCTCGACCAGTTCGGGAGCCACGTAACCAACGACGAGGTCGAGTTCTGGGAGGTCGTGAACGATATCGATTCGTTCCCGGGTCCGTTCGGAGATGTCGCTCGCGTCGATCACGTATCGTCGAGGGTCGCTAGTCTCCGTTCGTCGCTGACAGCCTGCGAGCAGTGCCGTACTGAGGCACCCCGATCGTCGTAGGAAGCTCCGTCTGTCCATAAGACAGTTACCAGAGTGTAAATACATAAGTTCAACAGTTTCCCCAAGCGAACGATGCGTCGGAACTTGTCAGGGTGTTGCTCGAGAGCGTTCAACTCGGTCGCGCCCGCGCCGTGTTGCTGTTCCCACTCGGTGATTCGCCGGTTGTACGCGACGCCGCCGGTACCGGTCGCCGAACTCGTTTCGATCGGCTTTCTCGGGAGTTCCAGCGCCTCAATTTGTTCCGTGGTGACCGCCAGCCGTTCGATCACGACGCGTTGCTCGAGATCGCCGCGCTGGTGGAGCCACGCGAGTTTTCCCGCCATGTTCGCCGGCATACCGTACCCCTTCACGTCGAAATCGGCGAGATACAGGATTACGGCCGGCTTCCCCGCCGCTCCGATTCGTTGGGCGAGCTCATTCGCGACGGTCTGGGAGAGATCGACCTCGCCTTCGACCACGACGTTACAGCCACAGTCCGCAGCCAACCCGCCCTCGTCGCGGATGTAATCGGGAGCGTCTTCTCGCTCCAGAGTTCGATGTGATACGGCGACTGCCGGGCCTTGTCGAACGGCAGTTGCTCGCGAGCGCTCGAGGCGACATGGTCTGCGGCCCACTCCGAGTAGCGCGTCTCGTCGCGGTCGAACACGGACTCAGCGCGGGCCTCTGGATGGGGAATCTGTGGTGTCGAAACCCCAGTGGGAGCGGCAATCGACTCGGGGTCGGGTTCGAGCGTGTGGGTGCCGTACTCGGTGACCGTCCTAGTATGGGCGCGCTTGTCGATGATCCCGTCCAACGGGATGTAGCCAAGAATCCGAGCGAGGACGGCACACTCCTTGGGGTAGCCGTAACACCGCTGGGTGTTGTCGTAAGTATCCCACGAGCAGTCCGTCGGCGGCTGCACGTCTTCGTCGGACATGTAGACCGTGTAGTGAACGCCGCGGACGTGGATGCAGTCGCTCTCGCGCTGGCCGCGGGCAGTGATCGTGTAGTAGTTCGGTCGCTTGTCGAGTTCGCCTTTCTCGACGAGACCCTTGTCGACGACCTCGTTGAGGTTGGGATACAGCCGGGCGTGATAGATCTCGGAGACAGCAACCGCGAGCGCGTCGAGGGCTTTCACCGTTCGTTATCGAGTGCGGTCGCCACCACCTGACCCGCTGCCGAGACGTCTGAAAAATGAGCTGCCACGCTCGCTTTAGTACGCGAGTTGGTCGACGGTCGTCCCGGCTGCCGTCTGCACCGTCGCCGTGTCACCGTCGTCGTTCCAGATTTCGGTCCCGTAGCCCATGTAGCGGTCGTCGGCGTCGTTGGTCCCACTACCAGTGTGGACGTACACCGAGTCACCAGCGCCGAGCGTGAACTCTGCAAACGTGTGGCTATAACCCGCCTCGTCGGCGAGCGTGAACCCGTCGAGGTCGACCGAACTACTGCCGGTGTTGGTGATCTTCACACGCTCATCGTTGAGGGAACTCGCTTCCGCGTTGACCCAATCGATAGTGAGCGCACTTGCGTCCCCACCCGACGACCCGTCATCGCCAGAGCCGTCGTCGTTCGGCGTCCGACACGACCAGGCGTTTCGCTCGGCGGACTGAGCCGCCGATTCGGCGCTGTAGAACGAATCGCTTTGGGAGAACGTACTGTCGTAGACCCGGGCGTGGCCCCGCTCCACGAGACCGTAGTTGAAGTTCGAACCGTCGACCTGTACGTACGCGAGCAGACGGCCGTAGTCACCGCGTCGGTCCGCCTGGCTGTCGAATTGCAGCGTGACCGTTTGGCCAGCGAGTTGGTCAGTCGCGTACGCACTCGCGTTCTCACCCGCGGCTTGCAGGCACTCACGGCCCGCCTGCGTGTCCGGCACGCCCTCGAATTCGCCGGGCGAGACCGACCCGTACGTTTCCGGCGTGTCGACACCCAGTAGTCGAACGGTATCGGTCGACCCGTTCTGGTATTCGATGTCGATTGTGTCGCCGTCGACGACGTTCGTCACCGTCACCGTCGTCGACTCGCTGATCGAGGTCGTCGTCTCGACCGACGGCGTCGTGACTGCCCCCGCCGAGGCCGTCATCCCAGTTGCAACGAGCGCTACGACCATGACCGCTGTCAGGAGTTTACGTCGAACCACACTCACTGACCCGACTGCAATCGTCATCAACTTGTGTAATACCTATATGTACCCGTATATACATATATTTTAGCTCATTTCCTGGATCGAAACGAAACTGCACTCACCGACGGGTCGACCTACCACGCGCCGACGGTCGTCCAACCCGCGTGGCGACCTCTGGCATCAGGGCTGTAATGGAGTGAAAGAGTATCTTGATGCCGGTGAGATAGCCACCTGGATCCGCATCCAGGAACAGGACGTCAGCTGTGAGTACGCGACCAAACTCGCCGGCGAACGATTGACGGGTTGCTCGACCTCTCAAAGTATCGACTGTACGACGAACTGCGCTCCCGGCCGAGTGATGGACTCCAGTACAAGGAGCGACGAGTCGTGTTGCCAGCAGATGCAGAGATACCTGAGGAACAGCGCTATCCGACAGACTCGAGCCCGTCGACACCTGGTATCACCGTTGACTAGCGTCCCTAGAGGCCTGCAGATGCCCAAGCGGGCACCCGGCAGCTAACCGGCCACCGTACATCCACGACTTGTAGTGTCGGCTATCGGTACTGGTCACGGTTCAGTACTCGTCGCCCTGCCTGCGTGATCTCGTAATTACTGGTGGAGTGTTTTACGAGAAGCCTCCTATCTTCGAGAGCGAGTGAGGTTCGGAACTGCGTCTCTTCGACGCCGATCCGCCCCTCTATCTCTTCGCGGGACGGCGGTTCTTCGTCCTCGCCAACCGCCAATTCGGTTAGATACGCTCGCTGGAGTTCCGTTAGTCCGGGGTCCGACCACCCGTGTGTGAATCTTGGAGTCAGATCGGGCGAATCTGGCGAGACTTCGTAGCGAAACTTCGGCGCGTCGCTTGCCGGTGGGATCTCACAATACTCACACTGGACGGCATCGACGAATCGCTCTTCTGTTTCGACTGGTTTGACGTCGTGCGTTACGCAGACCCGCCACCGTCGCTGTCACCCAGCGCAAGTTGATACTGGTCCTCGTACAGAAACTATTCTGGAGTATACTCGTCAGGAAGGACATCACTGACACTCTCAACTGGTGCATAGTAACTGCATTCATCAATCCAGGTTGTGAGCCAACTGTCAGCTGTTTCGACAGTGAGCTTCTCTCGAACAACACCATGAACGAGTATCCCAATAGAACCCGTAAGGTCGATTTCGTATGTAGAAGCAAGGTCTCGGGCTGCACCGTCATCGGTCACGAGTGTGCCACCAGTTCTATCAGCAACAACGAATGCCTCTGCCTCACCAAGGTCGAGTTGGTCTCGAATCGTTGGATACGCTTGCTCGAGTTGCTCTGGTGCACTCTCCTCGAGAGGAATTTGTCCAGTCTCGATGGCCTTGAGTTCGTTTTCAAGATACGGATACCCGTTCTCGGTACCGCGTTGGAGTTCCCGTTCAACGGCAGGAACAGTCGTTAGATTCTCGAGTACCGACGTAAGCCACGTCACTGACTCAGTGCTCGCGAAGTTGCTCAACAAAGTTTGTCCGCTACCAGAACTATCCACAACAGAAATAGTATCAGAAGGCGATTGTTCTCGTAGATGGAACTAGATACTCAGCCGCATCAATTCGCGCAAGGTTTCCTCTCGCTTTATAAATCCCCCAACTGGATCTCGGTGCCAGATCCGTCAGGGAAGGGAAATTCAGGCTTGGATACATCGAATACCACCGCCCCACCCTTTAATCACTAAAGGGAAGGAGCTCCCTCATTTAAAACATAAGCGTTATGCCACACAAAATAAAGCTTCAGGTATGGATTCCGTGTTGTTTCCTTTGGGAATTCTAGCCGCAGCGTTCGTGGGATTTAATATCGGCGGCTCGTCGACTGGCGTCGCGTGGGGACCTTCTGTCGGAGCAAATATTATCAGCAAATCGATGGCCGCATTAGTGATGGTGTTTTTCGCCTTTTTAGGCGGGTGGACGGTAGGTCGCAACGTAACTGAAACGCTCGGAAGCGAACTCGTCCAACAGACCGCGTTCTCCATCGAAGCGAGTATCATCGTGTTATTGTATATCGGTATCGGGATGTTAGTCGCCAATATCTATGGTGTCCCAATTTCGACCTCGATGACTGCTGTCGGTGCGATTGCAGGACTAGGGTTCGCCACGGATTCGCTTAACTGGTCAGCAATCGGTGAGATTGTCGCCTGGTGGCTCATTGCTCCCATTATCGGCTTTTGGTGTGGGGGTGTCGTTGGTCGGTATCTCTATCCGTACTTGAACCAATTTTTCGAGATCCAGCAGTCTGACGGGCCGCTCGTCACGATAGATACGACCAGTACGGTACCGACAGTGGCGCTCGGTCCGGGAACGTCGCCTCGTGAACTTGTTAGTACAGTTATCGCGTTCGTTATCGCCTGTTATATGTCATTCAGCGCGGGGGCGAGCAACGTAGCGAACGCGGTGGCACCGTTAGTCGGTGGAGGTATCATCAACCCTGATTGGGCAGTCGTTCTTGGGGCGCTGGCTATCGGGTTAGGGGCGTTCACGATCGCACGGCGGACCATGGAATCAGTGGGCAACGGGTTAACTGAACTTCCGCTGTTAGCTGCCACCGTCGTGATGGTCATCGCCGCTAGTATTACGACGTTCGCCTCATTGCTCGGTAATCCGATCAGTCTGGCCCTCTCGACCGTGATGACCATTGTCGGACTAGGTTGGGGACGCGCGTCGCGGACCACAACTGCTATCGACCTAGCTAGAGGAAAGGTCAAAGGTAGTGTTTCGGTCAATGCAGTGATGATAGAGGAGACGGATGAAGTAGTACGAATTGGTGAGGAGAGCAACGAAAACCACCGGGCAGCGGGAGAACTATTTGACCCAGCGGCTGTAGTGAAGTACGTCATCTTCTGGATCATTAGTCCGTCTGTCGCGACCTTCTTCTCGTACCTGACTTTCAAATTCTTGCCGATAACTATGACTTAGTGATAAATACCCAATTCAGGCACCGTCTAGTTAGCGTGGTTTGAGAAGCGAGCAGGTCGTAGAGCTACGTTGGCTATGACGCTCGCAGACCTGCTCAGCGAGTGCTACGCGACGGAATTTGATGAAGCTTGGGAGCGTGAGCGGACGGCGACGCCCGTCAGGGTGTTTGCCGTCCGCCTCCACACAACCGGTTGTTCGCTTTGAGAGACACAAGCAATTCTTTGCTTGGTCGGCGTCAAACGCTCTCATCAAGCAATCTGGCACTGGGTACATCGGCTGGCTGATAGCGTGTCAGACCCGCCGACGTCCACGAGAGCAACGCTCTCGTGCGGCCCATCAGAACGCAAAGCGTTCTGAGGACGGCGCAGCCGTCGCGGGTCGCCATTGATGAAACCGCTGTCAAGATTAACAGCGACTGGTCTTGGGTATACGCTGCAATAGACGTAGACTCTAGGCTCGTTCTCGATGTCGCAGTGTTTGGACGACGAGGCACCGATCCAGCCGCTGCGTTCCTGCATCGATTGACCGAGAAACACAATCTCTCCGATACCGTGTTTCTCGTTGATGGCTATGGGTATCTGACTGTCATCTCTCGGTTAGGATTGAGCGGTCAGCTCGACTACGTTGATCGAAACCTCATCGAAAAGTGGTTTCACACCTTCAAGATGCAAGTTGACCGCTTCCATAATTCATGGGTGGGCAGTCGGGCGAGCGTCCGCGAATGGCTTGAACAATTCATACACTATTATAACACACAACGACCGCACCAGACACTCAATGGACAGACGCCAGCGGAGGTGCTTAACTAGACAGTGCCGTACAAAACAATCTATCAGCGCGTCGATCGCTTTACGAAGGCGCTCGACGCACCTTCGCTCGACCTCGTTGGTCCCGTCGAAATCGACGAAGCCTACGTTTCTGCAAGGATGAAAGGCCGCGAGCGCGACCGACCATCCTGCGTTCCCAGTTCGGCCTGGGCACTGATGCGCTCCAGTTCGGCTTCCCACGCCCGAATGCGCTCCTCCTGCTCGAGGGTGACACCGTGAATCCGCTCGTTGCTCGTGTCCGCGATCCCCCGGGTGGTTCGCATCTACCTTCGCCTGCGCCTCCTGCTCGAGCGCCGCCTCGAACTCTGGCGTCTCGTCGACGACCGGGAAGCTGTCTTCATCGACTGCCTGCTTGCCCGCTTTCTCGAATGCCAGTTCCTCGACCGTAACGACCTCCCGCTAGCGTTGTTACTAGACATTGGGTACTCACCGTACCAGTGAAGGCGCTCACGCGCCGACACCGCGATGCTCCTACATCGCGGTTTTCCGACGACACCGACCGACAGATCCATCTGCGCGCTCTCGCTCGCGCCTTCGCGAGCGAGAGCGCGTCTGAACGAGGAGACGCACCCAGCACCGCGCGCCGTCCGCCGGAGCGAGCGACCAGCTTTAAGCCGTTTGTTGTGCCCGGCCCGGACAGCGGACCCGTGTCCAGGGCGACGGTCGTGAGCACGGCGAGCCGTGGCATGGCTCGCCGCGCGGAGCGGCCCAAAGCGCTGGAACGCGAAAGCCCGCGAGGGGCGCAACCGAAAACGCGCTTAATGCTGGCGTCGAGACCAGATGCCCGGAACGGTGACCGAGCGGTGCGTATCGGTCACTGCATGCCTAGAATGGTCGGTCGCGAGCGACGCGGAGGTCTCGTGAGCGAAGCGAACGAGACGTCGGTGAGCAAAGCTCACCGAAAGGCCGCAGCGGCGAGCGGGGCGGGCCGTTGAGAAACACCGTCTATTCAGATTCGACGCTCGTGACGTAACTGATGCCTAGCGGACTCAGAGAGAGCAAGACCGTCTCGATCACCGGGAGATCTGTGCTCTCCCGAGGAATTCGTCAGTCAGAAACTCGTTAATATCGAGAGTCTAGTAGCGACGCACGGGTCTTGATAAAACAGCTTGTACTTGCTGCGGAGCGTTTCTCGGCCCTCGGCAGAGCAGTTCATGTGGTTCCGGTATGATCGTTGATGGCAGCAAGTTCCCTTAGGAGGAGATGTAGCCGATCGATTGCGCTGCTACGTCCGCGGTACGTTCGTCGGTGAGGGAGGTCATATAGAGTTTCACTTCTACAGCACTATTGAGAGTCGCGAGAGACCACGGAAGCACGTGACTCCGTTCCCCGAGTGGATCGCCATCATAGTCGTCGTCGCGGAGCGTGAGTGATTCCTCGTGATACGCCTTCGTGGATATCAGGACGGTGATGAGCTGTATGCCGTGGTTCGGGAACCGGGGTGTTCCCAGAACGAGCATTGGACGACCTTTATCTGAAAGCGGATCGGTCCCCCAAATGATATCGCCGCGTTCCAGTTCATCGAACGCCGTCACCGCACTTCCTCCATCTCGTCAGTTTTCAACTCCTCAAGATGCTCCTCGCCGTACTGTTCGTCTGCAGTCTGGTGGTGCTGATGAAGCCGGTAGGCGGCTCGGAGCCGTTCCTCGTTGTCTGTGATCGCCCAGTACGGTCGCTTGTGTCGCACAAGACCTCGTTCCTTCAGTCGCGAGAGGATCGCACTGACGGCGTCCGTATCCAGTTCGAGTTGTTCAGCGATCGTCGCCGCCTTCCACGCCCGGTCGTCGTTCTCGTCGAGGAACAGCACGATCCGCTCGGTGTCATTTCGGTCCTCAAATTCGTCGTCGTCGGCGTTCTCGAACTCGTCGATATCGATAGTGCCGCTCGACATAGATTGATGTTGGTAGCGTTGTTCCATAGCTGTTTGGGATATTTGTTACAGCGAGAGTAGGGAGTACACTCACATCAGAAGGCCGGTATGACTCGGATACTCCTCCCTACAGACAGCATTTCAAGTATCCGTTTGCAGGTGATCGTATCGGACTTCACAGTTGCTCGAGTTGCTCTGGTGCACTCCCCTCGAGAGGAATTTGTCCAGTCTCGATGGCCTTGAGTGCGTTCTCAAGATATGTGTACCCACTCTCGGGACCGCGTTGGAGTTCCCGTTCAACGGCAGGAACAGTCGTTAGATTCTCGAGTACCGACGTAAGCCACGTTACTGACTCAGTGCTCGCGAAGTTGCTCAACACTGTTGCATCAAGAATAACCGGCGGCGAAAACGACTCACTCATTCGATGTCGAGTGCTGTCTCGACCTCATTCTCGAGATCGTCCATGGTCTGGGGCCCAAGGCGAACCTCAACACCGGCCTCAGTAAGAATCTCTGTCATCTCCCAGCGGGTGACGTCAGCCCGCTCTGCAGCCTTCCCAAGGGAGATTTCACCGAGCACGTAGAGCCCGATCATGGTCGCGAGCTCCTCGGTGTGATCGGCATGGGAATTGTGGCGATCAGTTGCCATGGGTTCTAGTTAAATACTCGAGCGGCAGCGTCGTTAATGTATTCTCGTCTGGCGTCATCGATTTGAGTTGACTGGCAATTCCTGAACATGCCAGTAACGAGTGTGTTTCGAGAGGTTGCAACTCCATACTACGAGTGCCCAACTCGGCTATCGAGCTAAGAAGCGAGGACTAGTCCGTTGAGCGGAGTGGCATCGCATATGGGAGGACATCGAGTCCGAAACTCCGAGCGAGCGTGACAATCGTCCCGTCATACGTGAAGACAAAGTTGGCCTCGGAGCGTGCGACTTCAAGAACGAGTGTGGCTTCTGTGATGTTGAACGCGATCTTCACACGCTCTTCGATAACTGCGTTGCAGCCAGAAAGAGTTCTTTTGGCGTAGTCGAGAGCGTGGTACATACCTAATCACGACTCAGTTGGAAAAAGCGATCAATGACTTCCTAGTGTCGTGCTGATCGGAGGTCAGTCAATCGGGCCGGTAACACTTCTTTCCCCAAGAAGGCAGTCTCCACGGCTATGAGGTTCAATCATCTGCTGAATAGGCCCCGTCTCGTTTTCGAACACTCTCCACGCGTAAGATGCGTTCTTCCGATCAGAGTCGACACCCCAGTCGGTAGGTCCCGACTCGTAACTTCTTGTATGGGGAATTAGTCAATGGCTCGAGAAAATCAGTTGGCTCGCGCCACTCCGAGGACACGACATCATCGAGTTTCGTGATGATCCGGTCCTGTGTTTCTGTAGGTAACTGCGCAAGTTGGTCTTCCGCTCGAGACGAAAATGCCCACTCCCAATCGTCATCACTCGTCGTCGGACCCATATGCTGCTTTGATTTCCTCGCTCGAGCGGCTCTCACCGTCATCAAACTGTGCTTCACTAATTGCAAGGTCCTTCCAGAACCCAGCACCCTCCGGATGATTCACTGACTCTCGCAGTGCGTATCGAATAAACTCACTTCGACTGTTGAAGCCTCGCTCGCGCCACGTCTCATCGACGACTTCGCGGAATGACTGGGAAATCCGAAGGTTGATCCGTTCGATCTCCGGATCATCGTTGTTGCTTTCAGCTTCAGACATACGCCTGTACGTTCGTAGTACACACACAAAACAGTACCGTCGAGATTGCTGGAATCGGATCATGGCTACACTTCTCAATCGATCCGTACAACCACACAATGCGTTGGTCATCTGTCTGGTTGATTTCAGTCATCGTTGAACACCTCACCCCTCCGGGAGTCGATAAACCGGTCAGAGTGCTTTGGAACGGCCCTCAGTTGTCATTTCCGACGAACCGCCGTGCACGACCCCAGATAGAGTCACCGCCATCAGTACCCGCTTCATCCATCCCAAGGTTCGAAGACTGATCACGACGCTCGAGTACCTCTTGACAGTCACTGAGTTGCTCTCGAAGCGCTTCATTGGTCGCCTCGAGTTCGTCGATACGGTCATCTTTCTCCACCAGTGTTGCCTCGAGGTCGTCGACGCGGTCGGTCAACAGTCGATTTTTCTCGACCAGATACGCATGATTTTGCGCTGGTTCGTCATGACTGCCACGGTCGACGACTCGCTCTGTCTGGAACTCGTTTCACTCGAGTCGTCTCGAACATCTGGATCGTAGAACTCGGAAGTGTTCGCAATCGCTCGTTCGATGGTCTTCTCACCGTACGTCGATCCATCAGCATAGTGGACCTCGTCCCATTTTTCGCGGAGAAGCCCTGACTGCCGAAAGAAGGCATCCACTCGAGTGTGGTCGCCGCCGGTCCAGAACGCCAGCAGATAGCACAGTGCCATATCGGCCTCCGACTGACTATCGTACCCAGCAGTCGAGCCACGCCATAATCGCTCGAATTTCTCACCGTTCGACGCGTTTCGGGCCTTCTCGAGAAGATCCTTGTCCTCGAGGTCAACGTCGATATCGACTACCTCGTCCGTCGGCACCTGTTCATCAGTCACGCCACGATGTCCGGATTCGGATTTCGCGTCAGTATCGGTATCTTGGACGTACTCCCGGTGGATCGCCTCGAGTGCATCCTGTCGACGAGCAACTCGACCAGGAGACTCCTCGAAGGTGTCACCGGTTACGGTGAAAAACCGGGCTGTGTCGTACAGTTCAATGCTTCCACGTCGATTCCGTCCATCCGGGAGTTCACCCTCGATGAGCACATGGAAGCCAGTTCCCGACGGAGAAATCTCCGTATAGGAATCAAGCCGCTCGATAATGTCCTGTGCCGCGTCGTCGACGTCCCCAGTCTCCGGATCTCGGCAGTCATCCAGATCCACGCCGACAATGGGACCGTCATCGGTAAACACGAATCCGACGCCATCCGCATCTCTCGAATTGGCGTACTCGAGCGCTGTCTCGAACGAAGCCCATGTTTCGGGATCCGTCGAGGAGGCGAACTCACCACTCCCAGGTGTCACCGGGATCTTAGTCGGCTTCCCGTCTCGCAATTCTTCCCGCCAGCACACCCACTGGTCACGCTTACGTAACTGCTCAGGGAGCACCGAAACCGTCCGTTCAGTCATCGCCGATCCGCCTCGTACTGCACGTCCATCTGGTCGCATACCACCCATCAGTATGCTGATAAACATGCCATAGGCTGGTAGACTGTCCGTGACTCTGTCCAACGGGTGCAACCCGTTCTATACTAGTTGGTTTTGACCTTGGATTTGCCCTGAACATCGCTTCCGTGCTGCGGTTTTGCCCTGAACAATACTCAGATATCTGACCTGAACGCTTGATTTGCCCTGAACAGATCCGATTATATCCCCAGAATTGGCGGGTAGAAGGGCTAACGAGGGAGGGTCGAGATAGTGGCGATGATGCGGAGGTATCCAGAAGTCTCCCCTCTTGTACTACAGTCATAGTTATGATATGAACCTCATTCAAGGAGCCCTGATCCGTCTCTGGTTAGGTCGATACCAGTGTAGACAGTCACCAGATCGTCGCCGTCTCTGATACGGTCATTCTCATACTCGACAACGTTCGCAAGCTTCCGACCGAACCAGCTCGCGTTTGTCCTGTCAATGTCGTGCTGATCAGTCCATCTCGAGTACGCCTGAAACAGTGTTGCCTTCGGTATCTGCGTACCATCAGCCTCCCTGATGTACATCGCTGCGAACGCCTCAATGCCGTCACTATCTGGTTCGATTTCCACGGACTCCTCTACTGATGATCGTTCCCCTGCGGACGGGGACGACTCCGCAGTTTGGGAGTGCTCAACGGAAGGGGCATCCGGCCATAGCTCCTCATAGTCCGGTGATTCAGGTAGTTCCTGTGTGTCGCCCTGCTGGAAGAGTATGGGACTCCCGTCTGTGGGATGTATCAGGATGAGGTAGCTGTCGCGCGAATAGTTCGCGTCTGGCAGGTCAATGTCAGGGAGGAACGGCCGCTTGATCGGCGTCCATTCTGTCTCGAACTCGTCTTTCGAGTCGTACGTCTGTGTCTCACCAGGTTGGTGGACGGTGTACTGACCGGATTCATGGTCGTAACTGTAGTAGGCCGGCACGTCATCTTTCGAGAGCGGGCCATCATCCGGTACACGGGTGAACTCTGTCTCACCGTCCGACAGCACGCGCTCATCGTTGTCACGTGTCCAGACAGTCCGATTCGCATCGGATGTATTGGGACGAACGGCGGTTACGCCACCGTGAGTTGTTGCGCCACCGCCGAAGGTTACGATCTCGTCGCAGTTGTAGAACAGCTCGGTACCATCTGCACGTTCACGCAGCGGTTCTGACAGGATATTTTCGACTCGTGACGCCCACTCTGTCTCAGGGTCACCAGGGCGGACGACGAAGATGGGGATTCGGTCTGATTCGTGAGCCCGTTTGAGATTCTGCAGGACCTTCGCAGGCCGATTCGGCGTCGTTGTCTCAGCCTCAATGTTGAACACACCGTCGTGGTCTGGATGAGTCGCAGTTGCGTCGGGCTGCTCACTCCCGTCCTGCTCGAGGATATTGACACTGAATCCACGCTCTGTGAGCGCTACCTCAGTGTCCATGAGCACTGCATCATGGCTGGTTCCACCGGCCGACCCGACAGTTCCTGTCTCAGGCTGCACCAGTGTTTCTCCCTCGTCAGTGAGACGAGCAACGATCTCGTCATTCTGCAGTTCAACCTCAATCAACCGCGATGCGTCACGGATGTCCGGCAAGTCTTCATATGCATAGTTAATCTCAGGCTCGGTCTTCTCGAGACGGACCGAAAGTTCCTCGTCGACAGTAGTGACATTGACCCAGCCGTTTTCTGCCCGCACACCCTCCTGAATTTGGACCGTTCGAAGTAATTCTGCCATGGTCTCGTCGAGTATCTTCGTGGGATTAGCTGCCGCATTGGCGTCGCTGTAGATGAGATTTTGGAGGATTTCTGCATCCGTCAATGGCTCAGTCCCGTAGCGCTCTAAACTCTGTTCAACGACAGCACCAACAGCATCAATCGATCGAAGCGGTGGATACGGCGGGAATGAGTTGATGAGAACCGGTTCAGAGTACCGCCCACCGTCGAGCGGGAGTTTCGTCCAGGCCTTGTACTGATCAGTCGAGATCAGGTCCTCTGCCGTGTAGTCCTGAAAGCGTTTCATCAGGAGTCGGGCGTCGTCGACATCGTTGACCGAGAAGGCGAGGAGGGTATCACAGTTGTTCTGCATCGCTTTCAGCGTGTCCTCGTCAAACTGAGAGGGATATTGAGAAGCGAGCGTCACCGACAGTCGCATTGACCGAGCACGAGCCAGCATTGACTCGATATCGAGATTGTCACTGGCGATGTCGTCGAACTCGTCACACAGGACGAAATAGGGGTCTGGATCCATGTCACGTTCGTACGACCGATGCTGAATGGCGCTCCAGAGATTACGCATCACGCCGAGCGTGACCATCTTCTTGATGTCCGTATTCTCGACGGGCGTTCGGACAATAACGATCCGGTCGTTGTCGATGATGTCCCGAAAGTCGATGGTACTCTCGCGATGGGCGATGATTCGGCGAATTACCGAGTTCTCGACCCACGACTTGATCCGTTTCAGAAGTGGCCGGATCGTCTCTTCTTCCATATTCGCAATCTCGAGGCAGAACTCTCTGATATAGGGATCCTCGACATCGAGCGCGAAGTCTTCGCGTCGCTCGGCGTTGAGCAACGTGAAGTACATATTGATAATGGAGAACGGTTTCTCGGATTTCATCATCGCCCGAGCCATCGACTCGGTGATCGCCTCCATATTGATGCCCCAGTAGTCAGACGTATCGAAGACCGCTTTCAGGTTCTCGACCCGGTTTTCGATCTCGTTTTCGAGTTCCTCGGTCGTCTCACACTCGGGAACCTCGAGGAAATTCATCCCGACCGTGTTCTCGTGGGTGGTCGATCCGGGCTCGATCCAGACCACGTCCTCGAGACGGTGTTCGGGAAGCTTCCGAAGCAGTTCACGGGAGTCACGGCCCTTTGGATCGAAGTACACGAAGCCGTGGCCAGCGTACGCCCACTGAACCATCATATTCAGGAGTGCTGTGGTTTTTCCATAGCCAGTGGTGCCCGTAATCCAGACATGGCGGAAGAGCGAGTCAAAGCGAAGTGGTGCTTCACGGAATCCAGTTTGGGGATCCTTATCGTAGCCGATCCAGAGCGGTGCAGATGAGGTATCGACACCTACCTCGAACATCTCGCGGATAAACGGTCCTGCGACAGTCCCCTCACGAGCCGTTTCAGTGATAGCTTGCTTCCCTCCAACGAAGCTAGTTTTCTGCTCAGTGATATCGTACGTCTCGCCGAGTCGGGACTGGGGAGCTGGTGGTGAATCAGCCCCTGAGCCACTGTCACCAGTGGCTTGTGTCGCTGGCTTGGTTTCCGTCTCTTCCGTTGCTTCTCCGGACTTGTCGCGGTCAAAGAATCGATCAAACACCATTGTGTCCTCTGTTGACGTTGTGTTCAGTGGAAGCGCTGCTATCGGCAGATTGTCCGTATTGACCGAGGTCGGCGGGGACGCGGTCGCCACACTGCTAGTGGCTGGATTGTTGACCTAATCTGACCGAACAACCGGCGAGTCCGGGTCGAGAAACTGAATTCCGAATGAGGGCATTTGGTGACCGATTCGGATGACTCACGAGGTGAATTATCACTCATAATGGTGGATATTTGGACGTCGTGTTCCCAGCAGCGTCTCGAGATCAACGATCTCAGTCGCTGATTCGGGCAGCTCATCCCACGTGGAGTTGCTCCCACGACGGGTGATATCACAATGGGCTATCAGCCCAGTCACCGCTTTGTAGGCCAGTCCAGACGTATTGGGGCTGGTCGTCTGTCTGAGAAACCACGCGTCGGCAGTCTGGCCTACAGCTATCGTATTGAGTATGTTACCTAGTATTCCACTTAATCCCATGTCTAAATCATGGATTTAATAGTTAGGATAAATAAATATTTCTATAGACTATTACCGATATGAGTCCCATCGTACCATCCGAAGGTGAAGGTCTTGGTGAATAAGTCGATGAACGACAACGAGGCATGGGCCGATCGCCACGAGGTGACCGAGCAGATCGAGGAGACGCTGTTGAATGCGCTGCACTGGGAAGACATGAATCAACTTCGTCTCGAGATCTATTGCAGCATACAACCAAGACCACTCGCCGTTGATCTTGACAGCGGTTTCGTCAACAGCGGCCCGCGACGGCGTCGCCGTCCTCAGAACGCTTTGCGTTCTGATGGGTCGCACGAGAGCTCTGCTCTCGTGGACGTCGTCGGGTCGCGTCCACTGTCAGGCAGCCGATATACCCAGATCCAGACCGCTCCATGCGAACGCTCAACGCCTAATTCAGCGAGAATCGCTGTTGTCTCTCGAAGCGAACAACTAGTCTGGTGGAGACGGGCGTCGCCGTCCGCTCACGCTCCTAACATTGATCAAATTCCGCCGCGTAGCACTCGTTGAGCAGGTCTGCGAGCTGCATGTCCAAACTCGCTCTACGACCTGCTCGCTTCTCAAACTGCGCTAACTAGACGGTGCCCCTTCTCAATAATTATCTGGAGCGTCATTATAAGATATTGATAAGCATTCGTGTGAAGGCCAAAATTGCTATGTATTGGAGTGAGAACGTAGCGTAAGTACTACCCACTATCGCATAACAGTCTACGTAACCTGTTACCTCAGTAGTCAACGAAAAGAAAACATGAGTAAGATAGATATACTTCTTATTCTCCTTATGATGCTGTTTTTAGTGGTCCTGTTCCTCGTAATGATTGTGAGTGATGCAGTCGCGGCATCGACACTTCCACTACTACCTCAGAAAAGCACCTACCCATCTTTCTGGAGTTTGGACATGCCCGAGGCTAAGTATCGTGGTCATGAATTTACTCGAAATCGGAGGCCGCTTGGTCGCTGGCCTCTTCCTGATCCTCACAAATGGATTTTTCGTCGCCATTGAGTTCGCGTTGACTCGTGCTCGACAGTTCACCGAAGAGGAGTTCGTCGGTGGTGATCCTGCCCTTGAGCGGGCGTGGGAGATGACCGATAATCTTGAACTCTATCTCACCACGTGTCAGGTCGGGATTACGGCCTCAAGTATCGCCGTTGGAATAGTCGCCGAACCCGCACTAGCGGCCATTTTCGAGCCGCTCTTCGCAAATACGATGTTAGCCACGATCGGAAGCGGCGCAATCCTCGCCTTCCTCATTATCAACCTCGTCCATCTGACCCACGGTGAACAGACGCCGACGTATCTCGGCGTCGAACGATCACGGATGGTCTGTCGGTACGGGGCAACACCGTTATATTGGTTCCATTGGCTTATCTCGCCGGTCATTACGCTCGGCGATGGTATTGCGAAACTGACGCTCAAACTCTTCGGCATCGAGATGACCGGTGCCTGGCTTGAAACCGAAGAGGATGTTATCGAGTCTCGTGCGGACCTCCGGAACCGACTCGGCTCGATCCTCGAAGAAGGTGACCTCTCCGAGGAACGCCGCGACGAGGTGATGAACGCGTTCCAGATCGGCGAACAGTCCGTCAGCGAGCTGATGGTGCCACCGAACGAGATCGTTGCACTGTCGACCGAGAACGACACTGAAACCAACTTCAGGAAGATGGAAGAACGTCCCCAGACTCGGTATCCACTGGTCGGCGAGGATCTAACCGATTTTCGTGGTATCGTCTATACGCCAATCCTCGTCAGGCACCGTGAGAAACTGGCCGACGGCACTGTCGACTTCGGCGAACTGGCAGCGCCGCCGATGACGTTCTCTCCCGACATAGACGTTAGTGACGCAGTCGACCAGTTTCAGACAGAAAATCAGGAACTCGCGCTGGTAATTGAAGACGGCGAGGAACAAAGTTCCTCGAGCAGTCGGACGCAGTCCGACGACGGCGAGGTCGTCGGACTCGTCACGGTAACCGATCTACTCGAGGCAGTGATGGGAGATATCGAGGATCCGCTCGATCAGGGACAGCTCGAGACAGCAGACCGCTGATCGGTCGTTGCAACTGTTGTCAGCCGGACCGATACCAAGCCCTTGCACACGGCCATTTTTTGCCCGCTAGGGTGGTACCGATGGTCGTGTACGATGACATTTTGGTGCCGACGGACGGGAGCGAATCAAGTATGGCGGCAGTCGATCAGGCCGCCGCGATAGCAGAGAGTAGAGCGACGACGGTTCACTTCCTCCACGTGATAGACGTGGGAACGGAAATGTCCGCAGGCGCGTCCGGGAGCATCGCACCCCAACTCACGGAGACGCTCGAGGAGGAAGCCGAATCCGCCCTCGATGACGCCGCGAACCGGGCCGAGGAGGCAAGGGTCAACTACGACCGAACTACTCGTGAGGGAAATCCGCACGAGGTGATCGAGGAATACGTCGCCGAACACGATATCGACCTCGTTGTTATGGGAGCGAGCGGTCGTTCTGGGTTGAAAGAACGTCTACTTGGCAGTACGTCTGATCGAGTCCTTCGTACAGTTGATACATCTGTATTGCTGGCGCGGCCTTGAACATGTCATGGGGTGTTGATCATGCCGAAGGCCGTGCCCGGTGACAACGTCGGATTCAACGTCCGCGGCATCGGCAAGGGCGACATCCACCGCGGTAATGTCTGTGGTCCCGCCGATGATCCATCGAAGGTTGCTGAGACCTTCTAAGCCTAGATCGTCGTCATGCAGCACCCGAGCGTGATCACCGCCGGTTACACGCCGGTCTTCCACGCTCACACGGCACAGATCTCCTGTACGATCGAGTCCATCGATAAGAAGATGGATCCCTCGAGCGGCGAGGTCGCCGAGGAAGACCTCGACTTCATCCAGTCGGGCGACGCTGCTGTGGTCACGATCCGACCGCAGAAGCCCCTCAGTATCGAGCCATCTAGAGAGATTCCTGAGCTCGGAAGTTTCGCCATCCGCGCCATAGGGCAGACCATCGCAGTTGACAAGGTCCTTGAGGTCAATGAGGGGAATTGACACTACCGAAGACAAGACAGTGATCTCGTTGTAACTAGATTTGAGTATCGATGAGAGCCACATACTGATATCTCGTTGACCCGAGTAGAGGACCGGCTTCATGACTAGCACATGCAATACTCGAGGTAGCAATCAACCTGCTACCAGTCCGTTACTCCGATTCCGAGAGCAACTCGCCCACGTACTGATCTTCCCTTGTCGTCGAGTCTCAGGTTCACGTTGACATGAGCCGTTATCGTGTAGTAATTCGTCCGGCGATCAAGTTCACTCTTCTCGACGAGGCCCTTGTCGACGACCTCGTCGAAGTTCGGGTAGAGTCGTCCGTGATGGTTCTCTTTTCAAGATCTTCTATGCGCTCTGGTCCCAGCCGTACCTTGACATCCGCTTCTGAGAGTATTTCTTCCATCTTCCATCGAGTAAAGCCAGTCCGTTCTCCAGCCTTTCCAAGTGAGATCTCGCTGAGTGTATAGAGCCCAATTGTAGCCGCTAGCGCTTCAGGTACCATTACGTGGAAGTCGCCACCATCCGCAACACTGGCGGCGGGTCGGATCGAGTCGGCCGCGGCCACTGCGGCGTCGGGCATCTCCTCGGAACGGTGGAGGATCCAGTTGACGAACACGCCGGCGCTCTCAACGCGCTGGCGCGCGTACAGCAGGTACCACACTCCCGCGAAGATGACGAGCGCCGCCGAGAGCAGGATGACGAATGGTTCGATGTACGCGATCAGTGCGAACGACGAGATTGTCCCGATAATCGGAACGAAGGGGTACAGCGGGACCTCGAAGTCGGGATCGTAGTCGGCCGGTTCGGCCTCCCGCATGACGATTAACGCGATGTTCAACAGGCCGTAGACGATCAGGTGAAGCACCGAGCCGGCCGTCGACAGCAGCTTGAGGTCGCCGAATAGGAGGAAACCGATGATGAACGCGCCGGTGATCAGGATTGACTTGTACGGCGTCCCGAACCGCTGGTGGATCTCGTTGACCGACGGCGAGATTATCTTCTCCCGTCCCATGGCGAAGTTGATCCGCGACGACGATAGGATCGAGGCGTTCGCACTCGAGGCAGTCGCCAGGAGACCACCGATCAGTAGCATTCCCCAGCCGAGCGCGCCCAGATTGATGCCGAAGACGCTGTACTGGCCGAACAGCAACTCGGCGGCCTCGACGACCGCGGTCTGGTTGTTCGCCACCACCTCGTTTGGGACCGCCGCCAGCAACACCACGAGGAACAGCGCGTAGACGACTGTGACGATGACGACCGATCCGATAACTGCCAGCGGGAGGTTTCGACCGGGATTTTGATCTCCTCGGCAACCGAAGTGATCTGGACGAAGCCGAGATAGGAGACGAAGACGATGGCGGTTACTGGAAGCACCTCGGCTGTCGTTCCCGGCGGCGCGAACGGTCGCAACGAATCGAGTTCGGCATTCAGAAGTCCGATAACAGTGAATACGCCGAGAATGGCGAGCAGTGTGAGTACGATAGCGATCTGGAGACCACCGGTCTCCTTGGCACCGATGTAGTTGACGGCGATAAATAGCGCCGCCCCGATGAGACCGATAGTCTGGGCTGCCGTCACCGTTACTGGGCCGAGTGCGAGCGCTGGCGCGCCCACGAGCTGGTTGACGTACTCGCCGAATCCGTACATATAAAATGCGGATGCGAACGCCAATCCCAGCCAGTTGGCCCATCCGCTTATGGACCCGAACAGCGGTCCGAGCGCACGGTTAATGTAGAAGTAGGCGCCGCCGGATTTGGGCATCGCCGTCCCCAGTTCCGAGGCCGACAGTGCCGTGAACAGCGCGGTCACGCCGCCGATGACGAACGTCAGCGCCGCGAGCGGCCCCGCTCGAGCGACCGCGGTGCCCGGCAGCACGAAGATGCCCGCCCCGATCATCGTGCCGATGCCGATCGCGATTGCTGAGAGGAGCCCGAGGTCTTTCGCAAGTTCCTCATCCGCGCTCATTCGGGTTCACCACCACATAGCGAATCCTCACTCGCCGATCCTGGTGGCCTATTCGATACTACTTGTCCTGGCGGACCGCATGTACAACTTCTAGCGTTCATTGAATCGAATTTCAGAGGGTGACGATGATAAACTCCCGGATTAGATTACTGAATCCGCAGTTACACAATCCTATATTGACGATTGGTAAAAACAGTATTCGAAAATGCACTTTCCGATAAGAAACCAGAACACTGTATGAGAGCAGGTGCAGAATCAGAGTATGAACTACCGTCTCGACGATATTGATCGGCGGATTATCTACGCGGTGATGGACGATGCCCGAAACATCTCGGCGCCAACGATCGCCGAGGAAGTGAACGTTTCGCCAGGAACGATCAGGAATCGGATTTCGAACATGGAAGAACACGGGATCATCACTGGTTACCATGCCAATGTGGATTTCGAGCAGGCAGACGGACGCCTGACGAACTTGTACATGTGCAACGCACCGGTTTCCGAGCGGGAAATGATCGCCCGACAGGCTCAGGTAATCAACGGCGTGATCAACGTTCGGGAACTGATGACTGGGCGCCGGAACCTCCACGTGCTCGCGGTCGGAGAGAACACGAGTGATCTTCGGCGTATTGCCCGGTCACTCTCGGACCTCGGTCTGGAAATCGAGGACGAGGTGCTCGTCCAGAATGAAACCCGGCATGCGTACGCGCCTTTCGGTTCCGACGAGGACACTCACCACGAACGTATCACGGACTTTATCAGCCTCACCGGTGACGCCGAAGTCGCCGAGATCACCGCTAATCCCGAAGCCCCGATTGCCGGGGTGACCTTGGAACAGGCTGTCCGAAAGGAAATCCTCGACGAAGACACTCTTGTGATCGCGATCGAGAGGGGAGACACCGTACTGACTCCGCACGGTAACACCGAGATTCGAGCCGATGACGTCGTTACTGTCTTCTCGAGAGGTGGTATTGGTGAAAGTACTATCGAAGCGTTCCGTAGCGAAGCCAATTCAGCGCAGTAGAACGGCTTAGCGTAGCCTGAGGTTCACATGCCACTATTTTCTGACCCTATAGAAATGATATATGACCGAGTTCTTCGGCTACACTAATTACTTATCGGATTGTGTGCTAATGACTAGTAGAATAGACGAACAAGATGAGTGAAAATACCGTCTCAACGATTATACGGCCAGATGGGGTCAATATCGGGTAATGGTTCCCCTATCGAATCCCGAACATGAGCAAGACCTTATCGAACTTGCCTCGGCTATCGCCAAGCAGCGTGGCGGCGTGGTTGATGCGATTCATATTGTAACCGTACCCGATCAGACGGCTCTCGATCAAGCCGCCAGTCACGTCGACGAGATAGACGCCGAATCAGCGGACCTTCTCAAAAGGGCGCACTCGGACGCAAATACCTTCGGCGTTGACATCGAGACTCACACTATCTTCTCCCACCAGGGCCTCGAGCAAATTTTCGACACGGCACGCGGCCACGAGGCTGACGTAGTGGTGATGGGCTGGGGTGAGCACGGCCACGCCCGCGTCGAGACACGTCTCGAGGAACTCACAGGAAACCCGCCGTGTGACTTCCTCGTGTTGCGCGACCGGGGGTTCGATCCGGACCGCGTTCTGGTACCGACAGCGGGCGGTCCCGACTCGGATCTGAGTGCGGAGGTCGCGTCCTTGCTCCGCCGGGAGCACGGCTCGGAAGTGACGTTATTACACGTCACCGACGATTTGGACGAAGGCGAATCGTTTCTCGGAGAGTGGGCTGCTAAGCACGACCTAGAGGACGCGACCCTTCAGGTTGAGTCAGGCGATGTAGAAACAGCTATCGAGCGGGCCGCCCGAGATGCAACGATGGTCGTAATCGGAGCGACTGAGCGAGGGCTACTGGCCCGTCTGGTGACCGGGTCACTGGTACTGGATGTCGTTGACGAAATAGAATGTTCGGTGCTACTGGCCGAGCGGCCGACGAGACGGTCTTTTCGGGAGCGGCTATTCGGGTCAGGGAAGTAGGGTTGGAAAGTTGCTCGCAGCAATTTATTCAAGTGAAGACTGTAGCATATGCAATAGAAGGTACGTATGACTACTCACTGTCTCCAATATGATGGTGTGAGAAGAACTAAAACAGGGATAATCTCAATACGCCCAATCCACATCAGAAAGATCATTACTGCTTTCGTACTCATCGGAAATACCTCGTAGGTTTCGAAGGGTCCAACAATTCCGAATCCTGGTCCGATATTGAAGAATGTGGCTGCAGCAGCGCTCATTGCCTCAAACTCTCCAATCTGAAGTCCGACTCGTGAGGTATCGAACACGATAAACACTGTTGCTGTAATGAAGAAAATAATGCTCACGAGTGTGTATGCGTAAACGTCTCTGATCGTCTCTTCATCGACAACGCCACCGGATAATCGAACCGGACGAACTGCCTGTGGATGGCCTGCAATAAAGAGATCTCGTCTAAATGACTTCAAAACGATGAGCCAGCGAAGCGCTTTAATCGAACACGTCGTACTACCCGCCATTCCGCCAATAAACATGCAAATAAATAGTAGATTCTTCGTAGAGGCGGACCATATGTTGAAATCCGTACTCGCATATCCGGTTGTTGTGGTTATCGAGACAACCTGGAATACCGCGTGGCGAACCGTCGCCTCTATGCTTTCGGGGTATATTGTATCGTGACTAAGAATCGCACCAATTCCAATGCTGAAAAAGAGCAAAATCCCGACATAGAATCGGAATTCTTCACTCTCGTAGAGTCGTTTGTGTTGTCCTTGAAGGGCGAGATAAATCAGAATGAAATTCGTTGCGCCGATAGCCATGAACGCGATGACGACCCATTGGACCGCAGGTGAGAACGCTGCTATGCTCGCAGGTCGTGGCGAAAAGCCACTCGTTGAAATCGTCGTGAGAGGGTGAGCAATCGCATCGTATAGCGTCATATTTGGTGCGAGTCCGACGAGATGAAGGAGATACATGATCACCATCTGTGAGACAGTGAGACCGATGTATAGAGTCCATAGAAGACGAGCGGTTTCAGCGATCCGGGGTGTTAGCTTCGTAACGTTTCTCGTTTGAGTTTCTGTTTCCATCAACTGAGCACCTGCAATCCCCAAATGTGAGAGGATTGCTGTCGCAAGAACGAGAATCCCTAACCCCCCAAGCCATTGGATGAGCTGCCGCCACATGAGGATTGACTGGGTGTGAACAGAGAAGTCAACCATAGCCGTTGCTCCTGTCGTTGTGATCCCGCTCGTACTCTCAAACAATGCGTTGATTGGGTGTGCAAGAGCTCCCTCGCCAGCAACCAGAAACGGGATTGCTCCGATCACGGCGACAGCAAACCAAGTAAGTGAAACCATTAGGAACGCTTCTCTGGTACCGAGATCACGGTCCTCTGTAAGACGTTCTAACAGGACTCCCAGGACTACTGTAGCAAGAATTGTGATCACGAATGGCAAAGGATTCTCTCTATAGTAAACCGCGATCACAAGCGGAAGTAACAGCGGCGCTGAGAGCCATTTTAAGACTGTTCCAACCAGACTACAGCTCACTCGCCAGTTTACTCGTACGTTCATAATGAGATCCCGCTAGTATGACAGATACAGTGAATTTTCATTGAAGACTCCATGAAAGACAGTATATCCATTTTTGTTGGGATCTACTGATGTGGTTGTTACAGGCCCTCTTATAAATCTATCTTGGACCTATTCAACCAGTCCTATATCTGTTGTATGTGTAATAGAGGAACATGGGCAACTAATCTTCCGATGGGCAACAGAGCGCACAGATCATGATAATGATTGTAGGACCACAGATTTCAATTATTGGTGTTGGATTTTCAGACTATCTACTTATAGTAGACGCTATGCTTACATTTTCTGTAGTAGTAAGGGAGATTATAGCTTAGAAATTTAAGCGTGAAATCTCTATGTGGTTAAAACAGAATCTATACACGAGACACCAAAAAGTAAAGCCGTTCCGCACTCACTGAACAACTGAAGTGAGATTACCTAGCCTTCGTAATCCTAAAGGATTCGGCGACATCTTTCCAATTCTCGCCGGGTACGTCTTTCTACTAGGAATATTCATCCAAATTTCCGATAATATCATCATTCGGCGCGTCTATGTTCTTGGAACAATAGTTGCATTAGGTTGGGTCAGTTGGGCACTTTTCTCGATTCTTGCCACCTCTTCGGAAGAAGAGGACAATTAGTTGTAACTGAGTGACAAAGGTAGTAACCTTCCAAATGCATTAACCAATTGATGTGAAAATCAACTCCATATCCAAAGATGCGCGACTGCATGCTTTCAGTTTTTATCTGCCGTAGTAGAACGGAAACTCATGTATGACGAGATACTGGTTCCCACGGATGGGAGTGAATCGAGTACAGCAGCGGTTGATCAAGCTATCGCGATAGCAGAGAACAAAGTAACGACGGTTCACTTTCTCAATGTGGTAGACGTAGGTACGGAGATGTCTGCAAGTGCGTCCGGCAGCATTGCACCCCAACTCACGGAGACACTCCAGGAGGAAGCTGACTCAGCTCTTGATGACGCTGTGAATCGAGCCGAAGAAGCGGGTGTGGATACGACCGAACCATTCGCGAGGGCGAGCCTCACGAAGTGATCACAGAGTACAGTGTTAAACACGATATCGACCTCATAGTCATGGGCGCAAACGGCCGATCTGGTCTAAAGGAACACCTCCTCGGCAGTACATCCGACCGTGTCATCCGCACAGTAGATACATCTGTCCTACTGGCACGAGCCTGAGCAGCTGTTACTACGACACCTTCGTGAAAAATCACAGAAAGGACGATTACAATCAGTCGGACGGGACATGCCATTTATTACTGTGTCTTTGCTTTTGTGACGTATGACTGTCTACGAGAGCGATCTCCCCGGCGTCGGAAAGAAGTTCGAGATCGAACTCGATGACGGGGAGCGTCTCGTCATCGTGACCCACAACACGGGGAAACGAGAGGTATACCTGAAAGCTGATGCGGATGCAGACAGCGAAAAGGTATTCGAGGTGTCGGATCGCTTGGCCCGGAAAATCGGCACGATTTTGGAAGGAGCGTACTTCCAGCCGGTTCAGGTCAAACAGGTGGAAACGATGCTCTCGGATGATACCTACCTCGAGTGGTACGGCGTCTCCGAGACGGCCGAGGTAGCCGGCCAAACCCTCGCTGAGGCGAACATCCGCGATCGGACCGGGTCTCCATCGTCGCCATTCAGCGCGGCGAGGAACTGATCTCACCGCCGACGCCGGAGACAGTCCTCGAGGTCGGTGACACGCTGGTCGTCATCGGCGATCGTGAGGACTGCGCTCAGTTCGAGGAACTGCTCGGAGCCGGACTCGACGAGTGATCGCGACGAATGTTTCTGCCCGAGGTGATCGGTAGTGGCGACTGAAACGGCACTCGTCGACGTCGGCGTCCTCTTTACCGCAGTCGCACTCGCCGGAGTCCTCTCGAGTCGGATTGATCAGTCGGTGATTCCGTTTACATTATCATCGGAGTGGTACTGGGATCGAACGTACTATAGTAGGCGTTAGAAATAGTTACTCACCTTTGGGATTGAGAGTTGGTCGAGAGCTGTATCAATCGCTGTCGTCAGCTCGTCGAGTGAATCAAAGAAGCGGTTGCTAAGAGACGCTTGAAGCTGTCTCCAGCACTCCTCGACAGGATTCAGTTCCGGCGAATACGACGGTAACGTCACGAAGGCGAGGTCGTCACGGGCCGCCAGGTCCGTGACGGCTGACGCCTGAAAATATGGCGCTCCATCTAGGACGACAATCAAGTTACCTTCGAATTCTCTGCATAATGCTAAAATGAAATGTTTCGTGTGTTCGGCGGTGACGTACTCAGTGAATCGGGAGAAAAAGCGATCACCGTTTTCGGTGATCGCGCCCAGCAGACACGTCCAGTCGCGTTGGCCAGAGAGTTCGACAGAGGGTCGCGTGCCGCGCGGAAACCACGCGGCACGCGGCTCAACTTGCACGGATTTCTTGGTTTGGTCGATACAGACTACTGTGGCGTCCATCTCCCGCCGCTTTTTTTGAGTTCGTCGTAGAACGTTTCTTGTTCGTCAGCCTCAGCTTCAGCGGCTGTGCGGCGTGGTTTTTGGTAGCTCAATCCCGCCTCGTTCAGCAACCGCCGGCAACTCGGGATTGAGTACTCGACATCGTAGGTCTCGTCGAGATACTGCTGGACGAGCGCCGGCGTCCACGCCGGCGCGTCAACCCCAACTTCCTCGGGTGAGTCGTGGACAACTTCCTCGAATTCTTGTTGCTCTTTTCTGAGAGCTTTCGTTTCTCCCAGATCGGTGAGCATCAGTAACAGCCTGCTCAAGCGACTCGTCGGTGTCGAGTCGCTTGAGCCAGCTATAGATCGTGCGTCGCTGAATGTCGTACCACTCGGCTAGTTCAGTCTGTGTAACGCCGTTTTTGAACGCTATTGCCGCTAAGAGCCGTTGTGTCGGCTTCTTCCCCTCCACGTTGTCGAGGGCATCTTGCAATTCCTCGACAGAGATTTCGTCGAGATGATCCACTACGCTTAGCAACAATCTCTGAGTAGAAAGTTCTAACGGTTACTATAGGTGAGCTCCCCTCGCTCGCCGGCAGTGAGTTCGGAATCGGTGGTATCGCTGTCACTTTCCCTGAGGTAACTGTTGGCGGGATCGACCTTCTCGCAGCGCTCGGCGAGTTCGCACTCGGTGAAACCGACTTTATCGTCGTTGGTGCAGAGATCGGGATCGTCCTCCTGTTGTTCTTCCTCGGTCTCGAGTTCAACCTGAGCCGATTGGTCGCGAGCAAAGACCGGATCGGCAAAGCGGGATCTGTCGATCTATTCATCAACTTCGGTATCGGGTTGGTTTTCGGTTATCTCGTCTTCGGGACCTTCCTCGCGGCCTTCCTTACAGCAGGAATCGTCTACATCTCCTCGAGTGCGATCATCACGAAGTCACTGATCGATCTGGGCTGGATCGCCAACAACGAGTCCGAACCAATGCTGGGGACGCTCGTCTTCGAGGACTTGTTCATCGCTGTCTACCTGGCGATCGCATCCGCACTACTCTTGGGTGGCGGTGACATCGGTGAGGCCGCTGGCCAGATCGGAATCGCCGTCGGGTTCATCCTTGCGTTGCTCGGGCTCGTCACCTTCGGGACCGGCTTCTTTCAGCGCTTTCTCGACGTCGACACGAACGAGTTCATCGTCGTCCGCACACTTGGCGTCACGATCCTCGTCGCCGGAATCGCACTCGAACTGGGCGTCAGCGAGGCCGTTGCCGCGTTCTTCGTCGGCATGACCCTCTCCTCGACCGATCACGTCCACGACCTGGAGCAACTGCTCGAACCGCTCCGGAACGCCTTCGCGGCGATCTTTTTCTTTTGGATCGGGCTCGTCACCGATCCGGGGCTGTTCACGCTTTCGATTCTCGGGATGATCGTCGCCGCCGTGATCGTGACGACGCCGACGAAGATCGTGAGTGGCTACCTCGGTGGACGGATATACGGCCTCAACGACCGCCGCTCGCTACGGGTCGGGTTCGGGATGACCACCCGCGGCGAATTCTCGCTGATCATCGCGAGTCTTGCCCTCTCTGGGGCCGGAAGCGGCATGGCAGCGGAGACGGCCCAGACCATCTATGCCTTTACCGTCGGCTACGTCCTCGTGATGAGTATTCTCGGAACGTCGCTCATGCAGTACTCGAGCCGCATCGAACCCGTCGCTGTATCGCTGCTCGAACGGACCCGCAGCGGAACTGCACGGTCGACTACCAAGTGAACGATTAGTGTCGAACTATTTTCATGTGAATTCGTTCTACAAAGGCAAGTAGATAGATCAAAGAGAACTCGATTATTCCTCATAGAAGCTGGAGAGGTATCGTTTCAATTCAATTGTTCCCCTCTGGTTGTACGCCGACAGAATCCGATTCCCGAATATGCACACGAGACGCAAACCCTCGTGTGCATATTTCGAGTCAGTTCATCGTTTGAGATGAGCTCTTCTCTGGATAGTAGACACGTTTCTCCGATTGAGGCCGAAATAGCCCACTCAGTGAGTCGAAAAAACTAGGATTTCGGGGGTCGTGTGTACGAGTACGCGAATCAGAACCGACGGCGACTATGCATACCGCCGAGACGCCATCGAACGCGCAGCTGACTTCTACGATTGTAACAAGACGAAAGCGGTGGTAAGTGCTTGCGACGACGTTCCGAAGTTCGTTCAGGCTTCCCACCATGACGATTGACGCGCCAGAATGACGAGTTTCGACTCGGAACGTATCTCATCCAAAACTGGCGGCTGTCGTTCGCCAGCTACCAAGATAATCGCTGGCGTGTCGAGATCGCAGATGTTGGTTATTCGACTCCGAGGGTGTCAAAGATTTAGGGGGCATCCCACATCCGAAGCACAACGGCTGTGGTGACATTCACGGACGATTCTAAGAGTGTTAGAATCGGGGTGAAGTTGATAAGGATTACAACGAACATATTCACTGTCGCGTTCCCACGGCGCGACACGATCCAATCAGCATCCAACCCCACCCCGATGTTGTTTCCATGCCGCCCGGCGGCCATCCCCCTTGTGCCCATCCGGGCGGCCTTTTGAGGTCTTCTTAAGGCAATTTGACGCCGAGCGATAGCTATCCGATCTCGAGTGCGTCGACAGCCTCGAGTGGCTCGACGTCGTGATCAACGAGACCGTCGGCGGCCAGCTGCCACGCCTATTCGGCGAGTTTGGGATCTGCTTGCTCGTAGTGGACTGAGAATTCGGTCAGTGCAACGGCGATCAGGAGGTCCTCCTGTCGGTTGGTGAGTGGCATCGCCGGCGTTGGCCGCGGCTTCGTATATAAATCATCGCCCGAGCCACTACTCGAATAACAACACTGCTGTCACAGCCGGACTCGCATGCTGCTTAAGACTACTCTCCGTCTCGAGAGTGTATGGCAACTGGCGAATCATGGATCATCCGGCGGTGCGAAGACTGCGGATTGGTGATAATGAGTTCCATAGAGGAGCCCGGTTCGCGGCAGGAGTGCCTCTGCGGGAGTTCGTCGCTGGTCGAGATCTAATCTCTCGGGAAACGCCGGCCAGAAGCCGGCGTCAAACTCCCCTCCCTGAATGGTTGTCAGTGGTAGGTGGGTCTGAGACCAAGATTCCGTTTGGATAGTCGATGTTGGAACGATCTCAATGACGAGGGTCCGAATGTCTCGGATCGAACGGATTCTGTCGGGGCCACGACCGAATCCTTACCTCACCGTGAAAACTTCGAGGAGATCACAACCTTACTGGCAATCTCCGAACTCACGCTCAAGGTCGCGATGAACACGGCGACGCCATGCCGGAACTGGCGCTCCGCGAGAACGGTACCGGCTCGTGGAACACAGTGACCGATGCCTCGAGTCATACGATCATGTACTTGGAACTCGCGACGACCACCGCCGCCCACGTCAGCGTTGGCTACGACGAGACGCTAAGCGCTCGCGATACGACGCCCTGCTATGGCTACGAGATGCAGGGCCTAGATAGCCTCCAGATCGATGCCATCCTCGACGATACGCCCGTCCTCACGAACCGGTCATTCGACAGAAAGTTGATCGACGTTCTTCGCGAGGTCGCGAAGACCGGCAACTTCGTGCTCGAGGCTCATTGGAAGAACGGCGGAATCTCGATCGAATGGATCCATCTGGGCCAGCGTGAGGCCAGCGTCGATCCCGAGATCGTGGACTATAGCATCGATCAGCAGACCGAGGACATCGTTGAGCGGGCGATCGTCTACGGCGGCGCCGCGAGAGTGACCCCGCCAGTCTGTCGATGTCGCGATCGACACATGGGACGACCTGCCGTTCCCCGATTCGAAGATCGTCGACCGGAAGGAAACGATCTACGACTCCAGCAGCGAGACTGAGTTCACTCGAGGAGAGGACTACGCGATTCGCTACGCGACTCCGGAGGGGCAGCCGCGGATCAAGGCACTCTCCGATGAGGCGCTCTCGGATGGTCAGACGGTCTCGGTCGACGCTCTCACACATTACTCTGGTGGCGTCGCATCCTCGAGCGTCTGCCGGCTCGGTAGATCGGCCGTGTATTCACCTTCAGAAAGGATATCGAGGGCCTGTTCATACCGGTAGTAGCCGCTGGTCGGCACATCCGAGCGGTACTCGTCTGAGCTCAATTCGAGCTGTGCCGCGGCCTCGGAGATCGTCGTTACGAGGCTCTCAAGCGAGGCAAACTCGTCGGCGAATAAGGCGGGATCTTCAGGGAACCCAATATCCTCGTACTCTCGAGTGACTGCGTAGAACGTCGACCACGACACGGTGTAGTTTTCGTCGACCGCGTACTCGTCGCCGCCCTCGAGCCAGCCGAAGAGTGCGTCCTCGGCGAGCATCGCGTTAGCTACAGCGTTGAGATCGTCGACGGCCGTCAACCGGTCGTCGATCACCGCCTGCTTCTGCTCGATCTCGGGGTTGAAAATGAGTCAAAGTGCCTTTACGATATCTTCGGAAGTTGTCTTTGGATATTCTCGCTTACCTGCGACAAATATTTTAGTAAATAAACACTCGCCAATTAGTGTTAGAAATTATTTCTAAGCTTGTTATACCATACCAAATACTGGATCTGTTGATCATTAATTGGATGAAGTCCATAAAATCAGATAAAGCATAGTTATAAGTAATAGTGTGATAACAGGTAATTGATGACTTCAAATGGTGAAGGTGTCAATCGACGCAACGTGCTGAAAAAGTCAGCTGTTCTAGGTGGTATCGGATTCACCACGACCGCTGGAGCAGCTAGTGCTGAGTCAGACGAAGAAAGATCAGCAGGATCAGGCGAATTCAGAGGATCTGTCACACTCAGCGAGAGTGATCCGATGAGTGACGAAGAACTTGAAGAGTACGCAAGAAAAGAAATGAAGAAGTCGAGTCCTGCGCAGACTATTCCCCCAGGAGTTGTTAATGAGGTAGTGGATTCTAGTCCAATCAGTATCCAAGCGGCATCTCCAGATGATCCACAACAAGTCACCCTTGATGACACATGGGACACTGGAGTCGAGAAGATAACTGGATCATTTGGTGAGCTCGGCGAAACACGCCATCAGGTTTCAGTGTATGAAGGTGACTACAAGTCTGCGGATGGAGATAACGTCTACATTCTATGGCATATGTCCAGAGCGGATTTCGGCCATGTATCACATAATACAAAGGTGGAAAAGATGGAGAATTACATCGATCTGCCTAGTGATTGGTCGCTGTACACATATGAGCCCCAAGATAGCGTCTCTGATGGCGGACAAGATATTAATGTGGGTATTGGTGCAGCGAAAGGCGGAGGATCGATGTCATTAGGAACAACAGTTACAGTCGGTGGAGGAACAGTTCGTACTACGAACCACACCTCGACTGGAAGTGGGTCAAAGTACGAACTCGAGTATCAGGGGTGTACAAAAGGCGATAACGGTACAGAAATAATAAACGGTCTCTCATTACTCACTACTTCTGATAGTTACATCTCAGAGTATTCTCTAGACTGGAGTTACTACACAAAACTGAATACGACCTTGAACTGCTTCTACTAATAGGGAAATCCCTATATGAAAACCGATCGCTAGTGGTCAGCCGATGGATTCTCTGTTATCACACGCAAGGAGGATATCCCCCTCCAGCTAAGTAAGGGTAGTTCGTGAAAATGTGCTAAATCTTGAAATCGACCTACTTGCACTCTGCTCGAACGATACTTCGATCAATTTCCTCATCACTATCATATGCAACTAATTCAAACGTCCTATCTGACGGACGTTCATCAACATCCCATGATAGTTCCATTTCGTCATCAGTCACAGCAAAGCTGACAACTTCAGAACCATCCTTATTGTATATAGTGATAGAATTTAATCTACTTGGGTCTAATTCTACGATAATAGTAATATGAAAATCGCCATCATCCGTATCAGTACCCATGTAATTCAATGATTCAATATAGTCTGTCTTGAATGCTGTTTCCGTAGAGAAGGTACATATATCGCCATCTGACTCTTGTTCACCGACACACCCTGAGAGGAAACAAAAGCCAGCACTGACTCCGGCTAGAACGTTCCGTCTTCGGTATGGCTTGCCCATAGATGATTTTACACTTGGAACCATATATGAATTTCTTATTTGGAATGTAATATATTGGTCTTATTTGCTAAGGTAAAATTATTTACCAATCTCAAGCACGTCGACGGTGTCAGCAGGCTTGAGGTCAATGATCGAGGCGATCAACCCCGAGACAGTGTGATCTCATCGCTACGCAAGAAGGTCGGTCAAGTCTCGAAACAGTGTGAGCTGATCGTTTGGGAGATTCGCGACCAGACTTCAAGTGACGGCGAACGAGTGTGATCGGTTCCAGTAGGGACGATTCCAAGTGGGCAAGAATCGGGACGACCTCGATTATTCGTAGTTGGATAGTAGTGGTCGGAATACAGTGCGTTAATACCGGTGTCTAGCTCACAATGGAAGAGTGTGTAATTGGATCGGCCCCGGTTCAGCTACAATTCGATGTCCTGCTTTCTTATCGGTTTCTGATATCTGATGGGATTTTTGTACGGCTATTGAGATTGTGTATTTACCCCGTGAACGTTTTTTGTCGTTCGCAACTCAACTCGGAGGAAACCATATTGCAATATACGGTTTATTCATATAGCGCATTTTATCGCTAGACCCACCGTGGGTTTAGCAGACTCTCCCGGTCAGCCGAACCCACAAACTGATAAGGACCGACTGAAACGCTGAATAACTCGAATATGCCACTCTTAGAATCGCCATACTGGACCGCGACTGGGCCTCTATCCAAATTCTGCACCAATCCAATTTTGGACGGTCGAATTCCCCAGAGATCGTTACAATGAGTCGATCGGATGCCGAACAGGAGAACGAGACCGATGCTGAGCGGGTGCTATCATTCGATGGTGTCCGATCCTCGTGTTCGCTCGAGGACTTCACGGACCTGTATTGGGACGAGATCGCCCCCTGCCTTGAAGCAGGGAGTATCGATCCCACGAGCGAGAAACCTCCCCACTAATGGTTTCGGGATCACGATGCGCGGTCATTTCTCGCGGCTCTCAGTCGCCACCACGACCGTTCGTTCGGTGAGTTCTGGAACGAGGATCTCGGGCTCTCCGAATGCGGAGCATCTCGATGAGTTCGTCGAGGAGAGTCCGATAGGTTGTGTCCTTCTGCACTTTGAGACACAGGAGAACGATGTGTTGATGGAGCGTGTAGCGTTGTTTTGAGAACTTCGATGAGTATCGAGCCACAGCACGTTACGCTAACTGAAATGCCTCCTCGACAAATCGGAGCAACCGTGACTTTGGGAGAGCTTGCATTCGGTTCCACTACTGTCCAAACGTGTAACCCCTCAAGGACTTCAACAGAGCCGAGAACTTGCAAACTAATCAAGGAAATATCCACTTCCGGAATCTGCATTACGATTGTGACACTATTCATTTTCAAACACACCCGTATTGTCCTCGCCCAGCTCGCTCGCTTCGATGTGCGAGTACATTTCAGAGGTTGTTTTCGGATCGGCGTGCCGGAGCGTCCGTTGGGCGCGTTGCGCGCCGTGTTCCTTGTATAGCGTCTCGCCGACGCCACGGCGAGCGCCATGGAGGGTCAGATACTCACCGTCCTCGAAATCCAGTCCCAGTACCTCGGCTTCTTTCGAGAGTCGTTTCAATAGCGTTCGAGTACCGGAGGTGCTCATCGACTGCGGTTCGACATCGTGCTCGAGGGCGTAGTCCCACGGGTCGCCGTCGGGTTTGTCGTGTCCGGCGTCTTCGATCGCCTTGTACAGCGATGGCGGGTGTCTCGAGGGAAAGACCGGCCACGGTTCGGCAGGCGGATCGACAAGCGTGCGGAGTCGTCGCAGCGGTTCGATGGTTGGCCCGTGAGTCCGACCTCTTCGTTCGGATCTTGGCTCTTTCCGAAGACTTGGATCATGCTGTTCTCGAGGTAGACGTCGCTCCACCGGAGACCGTTCCGGTCGTCGTGTCTCGAGTCGGCCAGCACTTCCGACCCGCGAACACCCGAGTACGCAAGCACGTAGATCAACGCTCGGTTGCGGACCTCCTCGAAGGCGTCCATCCCATCGGCATCGATTGCCGCTCGAGCGCGTTCGTCGACGTACTCGGTGAGCGCTCCGCGCTGTTCGGGTTGCTAGAACTGTTGTTCGCTACTGCTCGTGCCCCCTTTTGGGAGCGGCTTCTTCGCGTCGCGTTTCTCTGCCGGGTTCTCGGCGAGTTCGCTGACTTCGACGCCCCAGTTCAACAACGCTGAGACGTAGTTGTAGTACGTCCGCGCGGTCGACGCGCTGATAGCGTCGCCTTTTGTCGCCGCTTGAGGTGGCCGGCGTAGTTGCGCATCGTTCGCTTTGAGACGCCGTCAAGCGTCTGGACGTGGTCGCCGGTCCAGTCGATCCATTTCTCGAGTGCGTACTCGAGGTTCGATGCGTAGTTGCCGTCGCGTTCGGCGATAAACTCGTCTTTCGCGTCTTCGAGGGAGATTTGGCCGCGTAAACCCTCGGAGTTTCTCTTTGCCATCGACTCGGCTTCCCAGAGGGCGCGGACCCTAGTAAATGCACCGTACATTATTGGTCTAATCAAGTGTGTTCTGCAAAAAGCAGCTATTCTGATGATATCATCGGTATAAGAGTGCTGTAGGTGAATATTTCCACTCTATAAATATTATATCGCTATACAGAATTGTAGGGATGGAGAGTTCACAGTTTCGGAAGATGGACAGTTTTAGCGTTGTTTCACCGGGAGGTTGGACTAGCTGAGGGGAGAAATGGGATAGGAAATCCGACTACAATAGATCTCTTTCTCTTCAGTTGTCAGAAACTAATCGGAGCATTCCACCAAGAGATAGCGCCACCGCTCACGAAAGGCGATCCCGTGTGCTCAGTCAGTTAATCAGGAGGAAGCAGCGCCGAAGCAACTAATTCGACATACTCTCTAGCGGTTATCACAGGCGCGTAGTTCATCTCATCACTAGTACCAGCTTTCAGCAGGAAGTCGGTGAGTTGCCAAATATTGTAGAGAAGTACAGCAAATATGAAGTAGAACAATCGAACTCGATAATCCTTCGATGAGGTCTTCGCCAAGAAATCGTGTTTGATGCTCTTGTATTCGTTTTCGATCTGCCAGCGGCTACTATAGCGCCGACAGAACTCTTCAGCCTCTTCCGGCTGAACACGAGCATTCGCCGCGAATATCGTCGTTCCATCCGTCTTCGTCGAGGGAACGTATAAGAACTGCATCTGATACCTAGCGGAAATATACAACGAAGTTTGAGTAGCAGTGTGTCTGATTATGTTGTTTCCAATCTCTCACTGAAACCAGACTCTCCGTGCTCCCGGGCGCAATCGTGGTCGCAATTCTGGGTCCCGAGATCGTCGCTAGAGGCCAGCGAAGTGGACGGCAGCAGGTATCACTGCGGTGATCATGAATCGTGTAGAGAATATCTTGATCGCACTCTGTGTAGGAGTCCTCACAGTGGTCGTCCTTCGCTCCGCGGGCCTCTGACGGCAGCCGCTGTGATTGTCGGTAACGCGGTTCAGTGACGACTCTCACGTTACCAACTAGGTGTAACAAACGAATACGATTGATGTGTCGGAGGTCACACGACTGGCACCCACATGAAGCCCCAGAATCGATCAATAAGCATGTGTAGTGACCAGTAGTTTCGCCATGGTCTGTGTCTAAAGAAGAGGGTTTCAACAGAGTCAGCCTCCATAATATGATCCTTTCATTTAGAAATCCGTGATCGGATCGACTACTCAGTGAATATGAGAATTGAGCGGTCCCACTGCGTCAGCTGGCAATTACATTGTTTCATCAATAGCGAGACTCACAAAATTCTCAAAGAGCCGTCCTGCGGTCACGTCCTCGAACGAGAACCGTTCCGATTTCCATCCGAAGTCGTTGACGAGGTTGTCACGGTGTGAGGCTGTGATCTCCGGATGAAACTGAACAGTCCACAATGGTGCGATCCGGTGACGAGTCCCGAACACGCGAGCGTGATCGGCTGACGCGATGATCTCCATGTCTTTCCCCGGGTCCGTCACAACGTCACTATGAAGGGAGACGACGACTGGATCGACACCGTCAAACAGTGGGTCGTCGGCCAGAGTCGCCTCTACAAGCGTCGCAGTTGTTCCGACTTCTTCGACAGTGCCACCGAGGGCCGAATTGACCACTTGATGGCCGAAACAGACACCGAGGGTCGGAATCTCTCGATCGATGAGTTCGCGGACAAGGCCCTCCTGATCGGCGATCCATGAACGACAGTCGGATTCGTAGACGGCAGCTGTGCTACCGGTCAAGACGATGCCATCCGCCTCGTCGAGGGGGACACGTTCACCTGCCACGAAATCGATTTCCGCAGTGGTGGGAAACTGCGCTGCCAATGCATCGCAGTGGTACTCACACTCCGAATCGACCTCATTGCGAACTACGTACAAATCCAACGAATCCATACTGGTAACAGTCACGTATTCCAGTATTCGTGCCTACGGGACCTTATATTTCGGGTCTGTTCAATAATAACCGCTTGATACTTACGATCATCCCGTCCTATTCACTGGTCCCCTATGTCGGAGAATTCTTTTCCTTCATATAGAACAAATATTGGAATTGGTTTGATGTATAGATATGGTTACTGCTTTGCTGAATTGATTAGTCTACGTTACTTCTTGTTCTCTCCTCGCTTCAAGCGAATTATATTATTTAGAGGGGTCTATAATTTACTAAAGGAGAGGATCACCATTGGCCCACAGTTGTTGGAAGTATCTCTCAAACTCTTTGACCACCTTCGAATCTTTAATTCCGACTACTCCAATCCGATCGTCACCGGATACTGGATGTGGGAGGTCAATTGTCGTCTCTACTTGATCGATCACATCGAAGGAGAGTACGACATCAGGAATAGTTCTGACAGTCACATCGACCGATCGCTTGTCAATTAGACGCGGGAATCTATCAGGAAGTTCGGTGACTACCTTTTCACTAAGCAGTAGATCAACTGTGACACCTGAGTTAGCGCCCTCGAAAAGGGCCTCAATTTCGGTTTGGAACGTCTCCCATGTGGAATTCTCATAGGGCGTACCAATGACTGCATGAACGAAATCCTCCGCAGTCCGCATGTGTTGCTGAAAAGCCGTGCTCATCTCGTCACTCCCGAGTGATCCGTGCCAGAAACTACTCTCGGTAGGTGGTGTCGGCAGAAGGCTCGAACGGACCGTTTCAGCTCTCTCTTGATAACGATTCCACTCTTGAGTCAGTTCGTATGTCCTCTCAGCTAGAAGTCTCTCAACGACGGTCTCTGGCTGTACAGCGACGTATTGTTTTGGATCGTTTGATTGCGTCCGGATCAGTTTGCGAGCTTCAAGGCCGTTGAGCACATCATAAATACGGCCTTTCGGAACATCACTAATATCGGATAGTTCGGTCGCAGTTACTGCTCCTGTTACCAGCAGCGCCCGATATACCTTCTCCTCGTAACTGGAGAGTCCCAGTTCGCTCAACTCTGTCATAAAGTATCGTTGTACGTCCAAACGAATTGTAAGTGCTGTTCTGTTTCCATAGTTTCACACCACTTCCATATCTGATACCAGAAGAATTTCCGATCAGTGTCGTCTATGAGATCGTATTGGAATTTGTCGATGTCGCTGATATCGGTGTCGTTGTTTTGATGAGCCAATTGATTTGACTGGGCTTGCGGTATCTCCCCTTGGTCATGGCGAGGTATACTGTGGACCTATTGTATCACAGATGTCATCCTACTAAGGACACCGCAAGGTGGGAGTAGAGATTAGAACAAACTGGAAGTGGCACCGTGTTCCAATACCCTTTCGACCGCTTCTGGATACTTGTATATCAGAAATGAACTATCGCTACGATGTGATAATCGCTGGTGCGGGCCCAGCAGGGACGCAGTGTGCACGAGATCTAGCCGAGCGTGGCTACGATGTGGTCGTTTTAGAGACCGAAGTAGAGGACGAGTTCCCGGCACAGAGCAACAAATCCACAGGCGGCACCTTCGCATCAATGATGACCTCCTTCGGTATCCCCGACGACGTGGTCATGCACGCGACTGATTCAGTAGTTCTTGAATCACCTAACAATTATCTCGTCCAAGATCAGCCGGGATTCGTTCTGGAATTTGCCGAATTCAAAGAATTCCTCATCGAGGACAGCCGTAATAAAGGGGCAGAATATCGCTTTGACGCCCGTGTAAGAGACCCGATCGTCAAAGATGGGGATGTCGTTGGCGTCCGATACAATGGTGACGAGGAGATTTACGCAGAGATCATCATCGATGCCACAGGACCAGCAGCACCGTTGGCCAAAAGCCTGGGTGTCGTCAATCTTGAGCGCACAAATCACGCGATTGGAATCGAGTACCAATTTGAGGGAATCAACCTTAACCACCCTGAGTATGCTGATCTTACTAATGCTATGATGCTAGGCCTAGATCACGAGTACGCTCCTGGGGGATATTCCTGGATCTTCCACACTGGTGAGGATACAGCAAAAGTCGGTGTTTGTTTCATTCAAAACGAGCGTTATCGAGAGCACACTACCCAAGATCGAACTGTAGACGGCTACCTCGAGCACTGGCTTGATACTGATCCACGCTTCGAGAACGCCAAACGAGTTCCGGATACACAGGTTCGTGGCTCAGCACATATCCAGCCGCCAGGGTCAATGAGTACTACGTCATTTATGGCGATTGGCGATACAGTCCCATCGATCGATCCCGTATGGGGTGAAGGTGTGTATAAGTGTATGAAGTCGGCTCGTGCAGCCGCGATGACTGTCGATCGCTGTCTCACTGGCTCGGTGGATACATCTACGAGAGCGATGGCCGTCTACGACGACCTCTGGCATGAGCAGGTCGCATCCCGACAAGAACGCCGTCTGATGATGACCAAGCTGCTGTATCTCGCACCAAATGAACGGTACGATCAGCTCATGCGGGATCTAAACGAGGTCAGCGGAGACTCCCTCTCAGCAATTAACAACGGAAGTATACGCGAGATCGCTAAGTTATTTTCTCCCAGTGACTTGCCTCTTCTCTGGAAATACTGGAGAGAAACGTGAACTGTGCAGCGCTGTATCAACCTCTTACTTGATCGTTCTTGAAGAGGATCCTTAGACCTATTTTAGATAAACTACTTGCCCACGAATAGTTCGTGTTTGAGGTTGTTCTCTAAGCCACTACACGTAACGCCGGAACCGCGGATGTCTCGTAGTTGATACGCGCATTGTATCTCGCATGGCGTTATAAACATCTTCTGCAAATGGTAGGAATTCCAGTGATCAGTTCGCACACCTACGTATCGGTTGGTCCAGCGAAATCGGAATGTAATTTGATGAATGAATCGTTCCCACATCGGCAGAATACCCTGTTACCGTCTCATGTCAGTTTTCCATTGGGGAGTCGGAGATCAGGATATATTGCTCTACATTCAGAGCATCGAATGACCACTTCCACCCATCTTGGATGGATTGAACGACAGTGAATAGATACATAGATGTGGTGGCGAGTTCCAGTTTCTGATTTGATCAATAAGCATCTGTGCGTTTCATGAGACAACCTTATTCGATGCTCAAAAGGATCATATCGGTGCGTTCGGTTTCTTCTCGAGTACAGGTACTCTCTATCTGCCACCAATATCGGGACTGGTTTTCGATGACTGCGACGTGGTTGTCTGCATCGGAACTCTGTAGCCGAGAGGTAACGATATCCATCATAATACTGAACTGCTTGGAACAGAGCGCGACAGGATCAGAGCGAGTGATATTGTATATTCGATACGAGACGCCGACCCTAGATCACCTCACCGATCGTCCCCATCTCAGTCCTCATCGGTGTGTTGCTGAATATCTCCTCCAGAACATCGATATGATCCGTGATGGCTCCGGCAAGCTCCGTCGGGACAGCCTTTCGAGGATCCCCGAGATCAAACTCGCGCACCAGACTGTGGATCCACGGGACTTGAGAAGTGCATCAGCGCCTCAATAACGATCAACTGGTTCTGTTCGTGGAAGTCCGTAACGCCGTTTGGCCGTTCTATCATGCTCTCGCGTACGCGCTCGAGGGTCTTGATAGAGAAGGGCGACACCCCGCGTGCAATCTGATTTTCACGTATCGCAGCGACATCGTTCGGCACACCAGATTTCGAGTGAAACCGCTGCCTGCAACGAAGTTGATAACACGGGCATGAGCACAGCGATCTGTCGCGTCCCCACGCGTGACACGATCACGCCACCAGACACTGTGGCATGAGAGTCCTTGCCAGTCGTTGCCCGACGTCGCTGGACTCGTTACTGGTCGTTTTCTCGAACCACCGCGTTTCGTTCATTATCCGGTACGACGCGACCGTGGCGACTACCAGCCTACTACTGATACGCATAGAAGTCTTCCTTTCGACTGTCGCGTGAGTCCACACGCGACGGAATCCCACTTCCGAAAAGGCACACCGCGAGCGGGCGTTTTCTCTCCCCCGTGCCGCTTGCGGCGTTTTCAACACCCCTCGTGTCGAGTGAAAACAGTCGCTAGTCGTCAGTCCGAAAGAGGTGATCGTCGAACGTTCCATTTGGTGGATGGCTCGCCATGACCGGCTGGGCGGTGTCGTCGATCGCCGCGTTGAGCAAGGTTAGACAGTAGGGGTGGCGAAGCACTGACCATCCTTCGCGGTCGAACACGACCTCGATATCGTCCGAGTAGGATTGGCACTCCGAACAGTAGAGGTTCGTATAACGGCCGTCGAGGATTTGGCCACTCCTGATTCCAGATAGCCCACGAGCATTACGTCCGACTGTGGGGCGGCGCTCGTGTTCTCGTCGGCCGTCTTTCGTTCGTGGCAGTGTTCACACAGCGTTTGAAAATTCGGCTCGTCAAACGGGTTGCCGCCCTCAGAGATTGGCTATATGGTCGACGTGGAACGATCCGACCGGATCCGTGACGCCGTATCGATCCTGTAACTTGTCTCATCGCTTTAGCCACTGGTCGTACTCTCGGGGTCTTGCCTGTCCAGATGGTCGGTCCGCTCATCGACCCAGACCTGTACGTGGTGATAGGCCCGCTACCACATCCGTTTCGAGAGACCATAGTGCTGGCAAGTGTGCTCATCACGCTCGAGGATCTGTTCACGGTGACGTTGGCTATTTCATGACATCATTCCGATCAGTAGTTCCAGCGGCCGTCAACGACCGGTTCGTTGCACACCAAGCACTGTCCACTGTGGGTCTGTGGAAAGAGAATGTCCATCGACTTGCGGAGGCGGTCGGTCCGGACCTAGTGGTTAGGGACATCGCTACTCATTGTCCGGCACCTCTTAGTATGTGTCAGTCTCCTCAAGTTGGTACTGTTCCATCGGATACGGCGTCACATCGTAGTTCTCGATCACCGACCGAACCTCCCGGTAGGCATTCTCGTCCTTCTGTCCACGGTATAACTCGCCCGTTTCCTTTGTCCAGTGGATGTAGGCGTCGCCGTCGTGGCGCAGATACTAGCGGACCGACCACTCGCCCGTGTGATCCCAGCGCGGTCACTCGCCGAGAAATAGAGCTCGCCCGCAGTCGTCTCGAGGACGTCGAGACACTTGTCATCTCGTCATCATCTATCGGCAATGGCGTCGAGTCTGTGAGTATGTCATCAACTGCGCTGACAGCCGAGTTGTCGTATCCCTCAAGCGTGCGCATGAACTGCGCGAGTCGTTCGTCGGCATCGGTCATAGTCTCACTGACCACCGTTCTCACATCGCATATCAGGATGGAACGACCCCAGCACGCGAAATTTCTCGTGGAAGTCGACCGACAGATGAAGTTGCCCTCGCCCTCGTGATCGTGGTACTCACGTGCAATATTGGCGTGCTCCTAGCAGTCGATCAAGAACACGTCTCAACAATCGATACGGTTCGTAATAATAATCGAAAGGAAGTGTTTGTTGGTCGTCTTTAGCGTCTTAGTAGCCGACAGCAAGCTGTGTGTGAATCGCGTCGTCGTTTTCGAGTTCGTCAACGAAGGCGATAGCGAAGTCCTCCATTGAGATGTAACTTTCTCCGTCCTCGCTGGCGACGAGTTGTCCTTCCGACGTTCGGTACTCACCCATTCGTTCCCCCGGCTCAATCTGTGCCGGTGGCGCGATATACGACCACTGGAGATCATCAACACCGCGAATAATTTCAAAGGCGTCAATATGCGCCTCTGCGAGCGGCACAAGTTCGTCTGGGAACTCGTCAGTTTCGATGAGCTTTATATCCGATCCGACGTTCAGACCGCCCGCACCGCCCGTCCAGACAAACCGATCAACGTCTGTCTGTCGGATCCCTTCAATAAGTGCCTCCGCCATCTCAGGAAGAATTTCGACACTTTCCTCTCCAGATGGGCCAAGCGCCGATGCGACGGCGTCGTGGCCCTCAACGAGTTCCGCGATCTCATCGGGGTCGGTCGCATCACCAGCGACTGCCTTGAAGTCTGGGTCGTTGATTGTGTTGATTTCACCGCTTCGGGAGACACCAGTCACCTCGTGGCTATGTTTGAGGAGTTCGTTTGTAATTCGTTGGCCGATTCGCCCGCTTGCACCGAGTACTAGTACATTCATTGTGTTGTGTGGGGATTGATAGTAGTCGTCTGGCAATGCGTGACGGGTGCCGCAGTTGTAGTCATATCTTCATATTTGGTATTGAAGCGTGATCTTAATATAGTTCAGCGAACATAGATATGACCAAGTCACATCAATGTCATCGGACTCGTCCCTCAAAGCAAAATACGATAGTTGCCCCGTTCTCAAGACCCTCGAAGAAGTCGGTTCTCGGTGGCGAATGTCCGTAATTCACGTCCTCCGAGAGGGTGATCTCCGATTTAATGAGATCAAGCGAGCGACGAATGCGAACTCACAAACATTGTCTCGTGTGCTGGATGATCTCAAAGAGAAAGAATACGTCGAACGTCGAGTGGAAGAAGAAAGTCCAGTCGCGGTCTATTATTCGTTGACACCAAAGGGTGAAGATCTCCTCTCTGCGTTCGACGAAATTTATGAGTGGGGCGAAAAATGGCTTGACAGCGAAAACAAGTGAGTTGGTACAGACTGGTTGATATGGATATTTAATCTTATCATAGTATATCTAAATCACATATATTGTATGTATTGAGACAACTAGTTCTTCTCATGTAAACAGTCAGAGAGTGAGACTACAGCCGGTTTAGCAGTCCTGTAATGCGTAGTCCCGGCCAAATCAGTGAACAGAAACTTTCCAAATCGGCTCTCAATCGCCCTCTCCTGTCGTACCAGCAACTATACTGGTAATTTTCCAAGACTAGCGACAGCGTTACCACTTAGAAATTCGCACATTCCTAGACTGAACGTCTCGACGACATCCCCCGCTCGAAAATCGGAGAAGCTTCCTCGTCGGTCACTGTTCGTTTTCCACGCTCGGATGTGACTCGCTAGGAGCGTGTTCGCGCCAGGCCTCCTTGTCCTCGTCACCGAACTGCTCGTTGTACAAGGCAGTCACCCGCTTGTAGCCACTGTATCCTTCAAGTCGATCGACATCGTCGGTTACCGCCCAGTACGTCGCTTCCAGTACAGTACCTAGAAGAACGTTATCGAGGACTATTACAGACATCTGTTACAGAATTTCAGTATAAAAGATGTCTCATTCTTCCCACGCTGAAGAACGAGGCTTCTTCTGGAGAGAGTGAGTTTGTCAAGCGGTATAAGAGAATACTTCGGGGCTTGACCCCAAGACGATTCACCCTGCAAAATTTCCTTCTTGCATAGATCGCAACGCGAAGGTGAACCCCCACACCCCGTGTGCGAGATGAAATCAACGAGAAGGTGAGAGGGTGGATTGTCGATCTGAGGAGTCTCACACCGAAAATGTCTATTACTCCGGAAGAGAGGCACTGTACTGGAAGAATAAGTGAAGGTCTATTTCAATAGGAAGATTTATAATGACTCTCCAAAAACCAAAACCGTACTGGAGCTAGAAGACGCTGAAATGAGATAGACATTTTAGCAGATCTTAGTAGAGTTACCCCCATTTCGATTCTCTATCTAACTGCTGTTTCCGTTCAAAACGCCGTCGTTGGTATCTCTCTAACAGTTATCTATATAATTCCTCTCAAGAAGGTTATCTGTGCCTTTCGCAAATTCATCTCGCACACGGGGTGTGGGGGTCAAACGATCCAAAACAAACTACATTCAAGCCGTCAACGCAATAGGATTGACCCGACGGCCAACAATAGTGGGAGACCTACGCCTTTGGACGTGAAAGATGGCAGCCTTTCGGACACGATATTTCATTTCGCACACGGGGTGAGGCTCTACTCACTATCTCCAACTGAATCTTCTACTGGTCATCTGCTCTATTTCATATCGCACACGGGTGCCTCTTCCGTTTGATTTCGCCCGCGGTTAGATGTCTTTGAAATGACTCCACCTATACTGTGCCTATATCTGGTGAATTCGGAGTGTTTAACATCGCACACGGTACCCCACATCTATTTATGGAATGGACTGTATCCCGATAATATGGCTGACGGCGACGAACAACAGTCTCTCTCACAATCCATTAAAGGCCGTCTTCAAGAGGGGGTCCAGAATTCTGTTTTCAAAGACAAAGGACTCCTCGACCCAGATGCCGTCATTGACGAAGACAGAATCGTTGGTCGCGATCAGCAACTGGACGATATTATCACATACCTCCGGCCTGCCCTCCAAGGCAATCGCCCTCCGAATATGCTTCTCTACGGCCCATCTGGGACCGGAAAATCACTTATCATCAATGCTGTCTGTCAGCAAGTTCTAGAGCTGGCAAACGCTCAAGGAGATCGATTCGGCGTAATCAGAGTCAACTGCCAGACGATCAAATCCCACGACCGTGCTGTCTATCGACTCGTCGAAAGTGCAGCGATCGAGGTCGGCGTCGATCCTGGGGTTCCTGAGAGTGGTGTCTCAACTGACCAGAAACTGAATCGATTTTACGAAATTTTGAGCGAGTATTTCGACTCTGTCATTATCATTCTCGACGAGGTGGATCTCCTTGTCGGCCGGCAACGCGAACCAAATGATGAGCCAGCATATTCGAAGTTACTCTATCAACTCTCTCGTGCATCTCAGCTAGGCCGAATCGAAGGACACATTTCAGTCGCTGCTCTCACAAATGATCCACGGTTCATGGAGAACCTCGATGGACGAGCAGAGAGTTCATTCAATCCGCAGGATGTCGTATTCCCGGACTATGATGCGAATCAACTTCAGTCGATTCTGGGACGTCGTCGCGATGCTTACCAGGAGAATGTCCTCGAGGACGGTATCATTCCTCTCAGTTCGGCGTACGCTGCGCAGGACCACGGTGACGCACGGAAAGCGATTGACCTTTTCCGGAAAGCGGGCGAGATTGCGGATCGGCAAGGAGAAGATATGGTGCGCGAAGAGCACGTCCGTGGTGCTCAGAAAGAGGCCGAGCGCGACCGTACCTTAACACAGATGCAAGGGCTTTCGACACAGAAGAAACTCTCACTCTATGCGACTGCCGTTGTCCCTATCCACTCTCACCGAAACCTGAACGCTGTTCCGAGCACTGTTGCGTACCGAGTTTATCAGTATATCACTGATATCCTGGATACTGACGAAAAATCGCGCGATTCCTATCTTCGATACATGAGCGAAGCGGAGACCTATAATTTTGTCACGTCAGATAAACGAGGACGGGGCTACGGTAGCGGAGTTCATAAGGAATACACGTTCGTTGATGATCCCGAAGTAGTTGCTGAAACACTACAGTCAGATATCCGACTCGAGGAAGTGGAGCACGACGAGGACTTAGTCAAGTCCGTTGTTAACGCTCAGATCGAGGATTTCTTCGAAGGAGAATAGCAGACAGGAAGTTTGACACCGTTCCGATTTCATATCGCACACAGGATGTGGCCCACTCATGTCAATAGATTATTTAATGGTTATATGACATCAGTACATGATATTTCATCTCTTAAACGGTTCCCCTCCCCTTCCAACTAATTAGCTTCTATCACCTAATATGTCGTGAAATATACTCTATTCTCGGAAGGATTTTGTGACAGGAGTATTCTCTCTCCGATTTCACTTTGCACACGGGGTGATTCTTGGTTTAATTCATATCGCACACGGGGCCTGCTTCTTCAAAACCTGAGAATACACTTTGTACACGGGGTGCTATTCCTTGAGATAGATTACTCATCTGGATTGACTGGACCTTTGTACTTTGACTTGATTTTCTCGCCCTCTCTCCACTGCCAGTAGTAGTAGCGGTTGTCGTTGATTTCTTTGATTGTGGTCGTGGCCTTCGACGGGACGTCGTCCGGGAGGTCGTCGGGCCGTTCCTCGACCTTGTCTTCGCCCGACTCTTCCTCAAGACGGGCCTCACGCTCCTTGTGTTCAGCCAGTTCCTCGGCGTAGTTGGCAGCGTCCCGCAGGCGTTCCGGTGCGAAATCGTTGAGCGTGTTGACTACCTCCGTCGGGAGGTTCGCCGGTGGGTTCGGTGGTTCATAGGACATCGGCTGCTCTTGTGTTAACCAACAGGAGACGCCAATCCATAATTTTGTTGGTTAAGATGATGGCGTCGGTTCCCGTATCCGCTGGCTGTAACACTACTTGAAAATATTCGCCACTGTCGAATGTAGCGACACAATCTGCGGGATCGCGACGAAGCTCGACCACAGCGAGAGCTACCTCTCCCATGCCGTCGCGAACCTCGTCGAGAAGGGCCTCGTCTACACGAAACGTGACGGTCGCCGAAGCCGGTCGTTCCCTCAGATGCGTGGACGGTCGAAGTCTACTAGGACCTCCTCGAGCTGTTAACCGACAAGGCTCTCGAGGAGACTCTACTACCTCAACTAACCACGAATCGTCTCCGAAATCGGTGAGCGGGGTGACAACTCCTGTAACACCATCAACCCTCAAGCGACTCCGCGACCATGGTCTCGTCGGCACAGACGACGAACGCTACGACTTCAACGGTGACTTCGACCGACTACACGAGTTCGCACACGAACTGGCGTACTTTCCACCGACAGCGCCTAAAAGAGATCGCCCCGAACGGGACGATTCTCTAGGAGGACCACGACGAATTTCTCACCTGGACAGAGACGGAGATCGAGGCGGAGTACTTCCACGAAACTGGCATCGTTCGGTTCGCGGCGTTCGATCTCCAGTTTCTGCTAATCCGCCACCGCTACTACCTCTACTCCGAGGACGTGGAGGAACTTTCGCCGGCGGAACTCTGTTGTCTCACGTTACTGATCAACGACAATACCCGCCACTGCTCGTACTGTCTCCTATTGCTCAACCACGTCAAGGTCGACGAGAACGACCTTCAAGAGCAAGCGACGAACTACGGACTCGAAGACGAAATCGACACCCTGCTCCAGCACCTCGAAACACAAGGAGAGATCGACGATGACCGCCTCCCCGAGTGGGACGAGTTCCAGGAGCTGACGGCTGACTCTACTGTTTAGTGAAAAGGCAGTTACCGTACTTCCTGATAGATTCCCGCGCCTAATCGATGATCAAAGCCGAACAGTCTCAACTGCAACCAAGTATAGCACGAGAAAAACGCCGAATAAGAATCGAAGTTGAAACTTTCCTTTCGAATGGTAGTGTGTCGATCAGTGGGGTACTATCAAAGATCACTGGCTATAGGGTGTATACTGATCGGTGTGAATACCATGTGGTAGAATAGCATTTAGTAATACAGGTATCATATCATACCTTAATCTAATTTATATGCTCTCAGCGAATAGGTTGAGGTAGTATGGTCGAGCAAACCATAATTGACCGCCTCGAGAAAGAGGTTGATGTTCTCAATCGGCATTTAGAGGTATTCGTACTCGTTTGGCAGGCTGAACCAATTGGCATCGTCAAGTTATCTAATCGGACTGGTCTCCCGCATCACAAGATTCGATACTCGCTGCGCGTTCTTGAGGAAGAAGACATCATCGAACCGTGTCCAACAGGTGCAATGACGACGGATCACGCTCAGCAATTCGTCGAGACGCTAAATAATGAGCTGACAGCAGTGATCGACACGTTAGGCGGTCTGAAGATTTCCGAGTCAGAGGAGATTCAATCGGCATGAATACCTACGAGTTACTCACGCGGAATACGGAAGAAGTCGTCACCGAGCAAGAGGTACGTGAACTCGCCGATGACCTCGCAGACAAACGAGTCTACGTTGGCTACGAACCGTTCGGTGTCCTCCATCTCGGCCACCTTCTGACGGCGAACAAACTCATCGACCTGCAGGACGCAGGGATGGATGTCGTCATCCTGCTTGCAGACGTTCACGCACATCTCAACGGGAAGGGCAGTTTCGAGGAGATTCACGAGACAGCGGAGCGAATGAAGACACAGTTCGTCGCATACGGTCTCGACGAAGACAAGACCGAATACGTCTACGGGTCCGAGTTCCAACTCGAAGTGTACTACTCGCTCGATCTGCACGAACTCGGCGTCTCGATGACGCTCAACCGCGCCCAGCGAGCGGTCGCCGAACTCCAGAGCGGCAAAACTGCAACGGTGAGCCACACAGTGTACCCATTGATGCAGGTACTCGATTTCGAGTTCCTCGGTATCGACCTCGCCGTCGGCGGAACCGATCAACGGAAAGTCCACATGCTCGCCCGAGAAAAACTGCCGGAGTTGGGATACGAGGCGCGACCGTGTTTGCACACGCCCATCCTCGCCGATCTCGAAACTGGCGAGGGCAAGATGTCGTCAAGCGAGGGAACGACGATCTCCATGGAAGACTCTACTGCAGACATTGAGCGGAAGATCGAGTCGGCATTTTGTCCCCCAACTCGTGATCCTGAAGGAAACCGTGAGAATCCCGTCCTTCAGTTGTTCGAGTATTACGTGTTTCCGCGATTCGAGTCGGTGACCGTGAGACGGCCCGAAAAGTACGGTGGAAATCGCATGTACGAGTGCTACGACGATCTTGCAGCAGCGCTCGAAACAGGAGAACTTCATCCAGCAGATGCAAAAGAGACAGCTGCTTGCTATCTTGACGAATTAATCTCTCTAGGTCGTAAGAAACTCCGCGATCTTACGAGCAAATAAGTCAAAATCGGTCAGTCCGCATCCTCTTATGCGGTCACTGTCGGCGTATCTTCTGTGAAAGAATACGACTTCGCCGAGGCTAGGGACCGATGTGATAGGCTGGGTGGTTGTAGGGAGCAAGCGGTGATTATTGAGTAATACGAAATATAAGACCCCTAGTCAAGAAGACTGGAAGAGATGACTATTGCTAATATGGATTTGTTGGATTTGCATGTAGTTTGCAATGAGGTCGATCCAGAGTGTAAATACCACTGTGACGCATTGGCAGCGCAGTTTCCCGCCGACTAGGAGATCGATTTTGTGGCAGGCGAACGTGTCTCCCTTGATGAGGCAGACGGGGTCGTCTTGACCGGTAGCACGGCTGCCGTCTACGAATCCGACAGTCGTTCATGGATCCCTCGGTATCTGTTTCGGCCATCAAGTGGTTAATTCGGCCCTCGGTGGCACTGTCGAAGAAGTCGGAATGACTGCGACACTTGTAGAGGCGACTCTGTCCGACGACTCGCTGTTTGACGGTATCGATCCAGTTGTCGTCTCCCTCCATAGTGACGTCATGACGGAACCGGGGAAGGATATGGAGATCATCGCGTCAGCCGATCACGCTCGCCTGTTCGGTTCTCGTCACCAGACCGCACCGCTGTGGACTGTTCAGTTCCATTCAGAGATCATAGCCTCACACCGTGACAAGCTCGTCAACGACTTCGACCCAATGGAACTATGCGTCGCATTCGAGACGAACCATCTGTAAAGGAGAGAGGCGGCACGGTTTTGTGGTGTCCATACCAAAAATCGACCGCCTCAGCAGGTATAGCGACTGAATCGATTTGAGTTTTGTGGAGAGAGACCGGACACCGCGTCAGCTGATGGGGCTCGGTATTCGACTCCATCTTGCTGGCCTCTCACTTTTGAATACCGTTCGAGAATTGGAGAAGTTTGGTGTCGAACACAGTCACAAGGCAGTCCATGACTGGGTTCACAAGTGCTATCTACAGCCGGCAGATGATGAGGGGCCGAATCACGTCGCGCTCGACAAGACGGTGATTCCACTCGACGAATATCGCTATTGGCTGTACACTGCTGTCGACCCAGAAACGAACTCGCGGCACTGTACAGCAACAAATGGAGCGTCGAGGCCATCATTCAAGAAGAATAATGAATTAGCGACGATCCGGCCCGGCTGACGGTGTTCAGCCGGGCCGGGAGCGCCAATAGTGAGTGGCAACGCTCTTGATCACCGAATTCTTAGGCTGCTTTCGTCCTATTCAAGAAAAATACTAGACCTACGACTATAGATACTAAAAGAATGTTCATCACTGACCGAAATCATTGCCCTTCCAAAATAGTATTTATACTATATTTATGGATTATGTATATGAGACACTCATCCGTCTAGGATTACATACATATGGTTGTAAATAGAGGTCCAGTGAAGTACACTATATCGAAACCGCAGAATCAATAAGCTCATCAACCACTAATTACCATTCTCCAAACGAGGCCAATAGATATTTCAACGATGCCGGAGGAGATACACGCAATGCTACCAAGTGACAAGATAGATGTAGCCGTGGTTGGTGCAGGGATGGCCGGCCTTTCGGCTGCACGTCGACTCGCTCGTGAAGGATACGACGTTCATGTACTCGAAGCACGTAATCGAGTTGGTGGACGCGTGAAAAGCGAAACCGTGATTGATGATTACACGATTGATTTAGGCGCGCAATGGATTGGTCCGAGTCAGGATCGGATTCACAACCTTATCGAAGAATACGGGATCGATACTTTTGAAGAGTACACAGATGGCACCGCTACGCTCGAAACAGCTAATGGTGTATATGAACACGAGGTAGATCCATTTCACGGACTACCGGATGAGGACGAACAAGAGTTAACAGATACTATCAATAAAATCAACACGTTCGCGAGTGAAGTTCCGTTAGAGAGACCGCATGAGGCACCGAGAGCGGAGGAGTGGGATTCCTTTACTGTCGGTAGTTCCCATCGAATCAGAAGTTAGTCAAGACTGATGAGGTTAGATTCTCAGGAAGCGTCTGAATGGGTATATGAAGTGCCTCTACCATCCAGACACCGTTCTTACGGCCTCTGACCTTGAAACCTTAGCGCTTGATCTCCTCTCTGAGATCCCGATTCCCGGAGTCGAAGGCTGCGGCTTCGACTCCGGGATTATCCGACAGACGCTCCTCCAGGCCGCTGTCGATCAGAAATCCATCAAGGCTGTCACTGATACCACTCGTGGAACATACTCCGATGACTACACGCTTGCCCAACTTCACACGGTCCCGCCTGCTGAACTCGAAGCAATCGCTAACCGCCTTCTCTGTCAGCAGGCGGCGATGATCCTCGGCGCTGGGCCGAGGATCATCTGCCTCGACTTCGTCGATATCCATTATCATGGCTGTCCACACGCTGAACCTGGCGTAATTTGTCACACGAAGCCTCGCGATGGCACCGGGAGGTGCCATCGCTACCTTGCTGGATTCGTTCTTTGCCGGGCCAAACCACTGGTCGTCGCAGTCACACCCGTTCGTGGTGATGAACCGAAGAGCGACGCGGTCGAGCGAGTGCTCGACCACGTCGCGGCCCTCCCCTTTGATGTCGCTGGCGTTCTTGCCGATCGTGGGTTCTACGACGGAACGTCGATCGAGCGACTGAATGCAGTCGCATCAGTCGCTCTTCCAGTCGTGCGGCGCGGAAAACAGATGGCGGAGAAACTCGACACGACGGTGTCCTACTGGACGGAGTACGTGATGTACGAGGGGAGCGAGCGGGAACTACGCTTCCCGCTCGCGGTCTGTGTCTCCTACCAGCAGGGCAATCGAGGCAAACACGGCTTGCTCGTTCGGGCGTACGTGGCGTGCGATCTGACCGATCGCACGCCGAAAGATGTCGAAGCACTCTACCAGAAGCGCTCAGCGATCGAGACAGCTTTCCGAACGATGCATGAAGCGCGTGCACGAACCAGCACGACTGATCCAGTCGTGCGGCTGTTGTTCGTTCTGGTGAGCTTCCTGTTGCGGAATCTCTGGGTGATCGTTCGGTGGGGCGTGCTCGCCACGCCGCAGCGCGGCGGGCGAGCACTGCCTGTCTGGTTCCGGTTCGAGGTCTTCCGCGAGTGGATTGATCACGCACTCGACGACACGTTACGGCGGAAATGGGAAGCACCGACGAACTGTACCGGGATTCCGGCGACCTATAGCCAGCTGGACGCGGGCTGAGACCGCCCGCGTCCAGCGGCAACCCTGTAGCGGAGCGACGGCCTCGCATCGTGTCTGGCGCGATGGCTCTCTCACTGTCGTGAGATCGCCGTTTGAGCGTGCCGCAGTGAGTCACTCGGTCTAATCTCTTTCAGTCCTTCTAAAAATCGAGTCAGCAATCAGGATCGATGGGAACTACCGAATTTGGAAACAGCTGAAGAGATATACGCAAAGATCGAAGCGGCATATTCAGGTACTGCATGGCACGGTTCACGCCGTCAGTTCGGTATTAGGAAAAATGAAGTCCGCCGAAAACAGGTCAATAGGGACTATCTGCGACAGGTGCTCAACAAGTGGTCAATGGGATATGGTGAACGACCGTTGTACGTTTTGGGAGTTGCTGTCGTTCTGGGGCTACTCACGACATTCATGCTGCCGTTGTTCGGGGTTCAAGTTCAAGGTACACCGATCCGCTATGGACTTCCGACCGATTTCACCGAGTCAAGTGGGTACTATTTTGCTCTATTGAAGTATACCTTCTATACCCTCGTAGGGACAGATCCAGGTGACGTAACCACAACTGGAGGTGGATCGGCCATTGAATTCGGGTTGACAATAGCTGGTCAGTTATTGTTTGCGATGTTCGTATATACACTCGGTCGTCGAGCCGCCGCCTGACGTTATCCCCAGATAAACACTGGGACTTTCCCCTCGCAGCAAGACAGTCATATTGGTTCCTTGCTAGTGAGAAAATAGCTCTCTCTCACTAACACGGTCTAGCTAAGGAGTGAGCAGAAGCACGTGTCCCCCCCATATTGTTCTTTTTCGGCTACTATACATGAGGGTCCCAAAAAATCATCCCCCTACTGGTCGAATATGTCGTCAAGAGAGGGGTTATCTGACTGGCTTCCTGACTTTATTTGGGAGTCATTGTCAACTAGAGAGACTGTGAGACAGCGTCTTTCTCCCCAGCTACATCGCCGACAGTACCGCCTCATCGTGATACTCTCCCCGTCATCCAGGTCCGCAAAGGTAGCTGTGAGCGACCAGTCTTTGTCACAGACCAAGCGACTCGAGCTGACTTTTCTTCACAGTTAGGACACCATTCTAGGTCCTTTTCTTTGTCCCATGGTGGTGACATGTGGAAAAGTTCGATCGATGGATTGGTATGGTCTTTGCCAAGTGTTGGTCGGAGAAGGCGTTACTGAGTTTAATTGTCTACGGTGGTCAATTGAATTACAGTCTGAGAGCTAATGGGGGTGATGGGAAAGAGCAGAGAATTTTGAGCCACCAGTTGACACAAGAGGAGTGAATTTCGGCCACTCATTGGAGATAGCTGAATCCTGAATTCCACCGCTCAGAGAACGTTAATCGAACATCCAACTAGTTATGTGGATTCTTCCTCTCAGGAATGCTTGCACCGTGTCGAGGACGAGCCGTCTCGAAAGAGGCGAGCTGCCCACGTCCTAGCGTGGGTGCTCAACCTCGATGCGGTCTCTCCCAACCGCATGATCCTTCTCTGGAAAATCTGTCCCTGCGTTCGTCCAGCAAGAAGTCGATGATCATCATTACGCACACGGACGCAGATGGACTTTCGAGTGCGGCCCTTGTCGCGGACTACTTCGATGAGGACGTCATCGTCCAGCCGATCGACTACAACGGCGCGTTCCGGTTCGAACACGTCCTCGAGGACCTCGTCGAACTGGTCTCCGAGACGCCGATCTGGATCTTGGACTTTGCCCTTGACGACCCGGGCCGCGTGGAGGACCTCGCGTATCTGGCCGACGCTCAGGACTGCCACATCGTGTGGCACGACCATCACCAGTGGGACGACGACCTCGTCGCTGACCTCGAGGCTGCCGGCGTCGATCTCCGCCTCGATGAAGACGAGTGTACGGCCTCGCTGGTCCGTGACGAGATCCGCCTCCGTGACTACGATGCCCATCTCGAGGACCTCGCGGAGTGTACGAAGGACATCGATCTCTGGATCAAAGACGATCCGAGAAGTGAGCGGTTGAACGTCTTCGCGTCACTGGTCGACGACCCGTGGGAGTACATCGACGTCGTTCTCGAGCACGGGCCCGACCTCCCGGACGACATCCAGGAGCGAATCGACGAGCGCCTCGAGCGCGATCGCGACCTCGAGGAGTCGGCGATCGAGAACCGGACCGCGTACGACGTCGGTGGCTACTCGGTTGCGATCACGTACGTGCGCGGCGGCCGCTCGAGCCAGATCGGGAACGACCTGGTCGAAGAACTCAGTCACGACATCGCGGTGATCTGCAAGCCCCACGGCGGTGTCGGGATCTACGCCCACTCCACCGCAAGACCTTCGCTCGGTGCCACGAGATCGCCGCCCAGCTGGGTGGCGGCGGGCATCCTACGGCTGCGGGCTGCGAAGTCCCGGCCGAGAGCTTCCGGCAGCTTGCCGCATACTGGCTGACCCGTGGGCAGTCTGTCCATGCTGATATCTGGAACGCGATCGGGTCCGTTGTTGGTACGGACGAGCGCTACGTTGAGGAACAGGGTAGTCAGGCACTCGAGGATGACGTCAAGGACGCAATCTCATTGAGCTACGAGGAGCGTGATCCCGATGAGTGACGAAACACCGGTAAACCATCCCACGTGTGACCGATGCGATTCGATCGTGTTCGCGGCAGAAGTGAAAGTCGCCAACATCGAGACAGGCGAAACGTCGAAAGTTCGACTCTGCGACAGCTGCACTGACGACCTCCGAGAAAAATACGGAGTGGCCTACGGCACTGACGATCCGGTTGCGCAGGAGGTTGACGATGAGTGACGAGAGCGTTCCATCCGTAGGCGGCTGTAAGAACCTGTCTAACTACGAGGTGGGCCGATGAATAATGAAGAGATCCACAGCGTCCTATCTTTTGGGTCTATTGATCAGATGGCAAAAGAAAACAAAGGTGCTTTCGGAGAGTCATTAGCAGGCATCTGGTTGAAAGATCAAATCAAAAAGGACCCCTCGATCATCTCCGATGAGGAAGTCTCTGAATCCCATCCACGGACTTGGTTCTCTCACGTCGGAAAGCATCGGTGTAAGTACGGAAAAGTGGACGACGACGGTCTTGAGGAGATTGCGTGGGAACCAGACTACAGTTTCCATGTCACACTACCGGACTACGATGTGAGGAAAGAGATTCTCATTGAGGCGAAGACTGGAAACAGCAGTTTAGAGAGGCACCAGTCGGATGTGATGAGGTTAGTCGCTCAGGAGGACGAGATGTGTGTTTTCTTCTGTAAGATTGATCTATGCTCTGAACAGGCGGTTCTCAGCTACGAGGAGATCGTCCCCGAAATCGAGGGCAAGCTGGAGGGTGATGTTGATGACGATCAGACCGTCGAGTGCTACGACTGTGGTGCAGAGATTGGCCCCAATGACGCACATCTCACAGATCGGGATGGCTCTCCTTTCTACGTCTGTTCTGGTGGTGAGTGCCAGTGAGTGACTCTGGTAATTCCTTAGGCGATATTGAACGATCTCTACGATATAGGTTAATCCAGATCGGTATCGGTCAGGCTTTTCTCCTCAATGTAGGAACTCACACACGAGTAACTGCAAAAGTCACCGACTCTGTGAGAGCCTCTGAAGCCCTTACGGTCAAGATGGAGCTTCCCTCTGTCCTCAAGTTCTGTCTGGCAATGACTACACTGGACCATGTCCACTTGAAAATCTGTAATCTGTTAGATAAACTTTTAGAAACCATTTTGCCGTTTATAGACCCATTCTGCTCAGGGGACCGTTCACAACACACGGGTACTGAACACGGAGGTAGCCCCGATGCAGAGTGAAAGAAAGTCACGATTCGAGTGGCCTGATGGCTACGATCGCACTAACTTGGATGACCGCGAACCGTATCCTGGCGACCTCTCGCTCACCCACCGCGAGGCGTTCGAGTCGATCGTCGAGGAACTCGAGCGCTGGGGGAAGACCGACGTCCAGATCGAGACCGCCGGGACGCACTACGCAAACGATCCGAATATCCCACACAAGTCCGCTGACCCGGACGATGTCGGCGTCGTTGCGTACTACCGCGACCTCGACAGTCGGGCCGATGAACAGTCTGCGATCGCGTGGACCAGTGGGAGACACAGCGCGAGAACGCCCGTGCGATTTCACTCTGGGTCCGCCGAATCCGACTGGCGGATCGCTGCGGCGTCGAAACTGCACGAGATATCGACGAGGTTGCCCAGCTGCCGCCGGCCGATGGTGATGTCCAGGAGGGCGGGGCAATCGCGGCGCCGCCGGTGCCGTCGCAGAAGGACACCCTCGGTGACGAGGAACCCCACGAGGTTCTCGGCCTCCAGCCGGACGCACCCGACAAGATCGTCACGGCGGCGTTCCGAACGCAGGTGAAAGACCTCGAAGGCCACCCGGATACGGGCGGCTTATCTGGACGATTCCGGAAGCTCGAGAAGGCACGCGGGGAGATGCTCGATGATTGATGCCTGGTCCAGTCGTGGGGCGTCTACCCTCGAGGAGCTGGTGATGCTCGGCGGCCTCGTCGGCGGGATCCTTGCGGTTCTCTTCACGTCGTACGGGACTGAGGCGGCACTGATCTATGTCTGCTTCGCGTTTTGGCGCACACAGGTCCACAACAACCGACGTAATGAGGAGAGATCGCGATGACCGACGATCGCCACGCCCTCGCGTTCCTCGCTGCTCACGCTGCTGGGGACTTCCCGCTCCAGACCGACTGGATGGCTGCCGAGAAGTTCGACTCGCGGCTTGCTCGAGCGACCCACGTGACGGTCTACACGGCTGCGTTCCTGCCGGTGGTCCGTCGGACCGGCTGGCCGTGGCGACGCACAGCGGCTCTCCTTGCGCTGTTGTGGACCTCGCACTTCGTGGTCGACTCCCGTCGGTGGAACGATACCGTCCCGATCTGGTACGACCAGGCGCTGCATTTAATCGCCCTCGCCGTCGCTCTCGAGATAGTTGACGATGACTGAGAACGACTCGAGCGACGTCCGAACCTATCCGTGTCCATCGCCTGACGACTGCTCGTTCACTGCCGGCGGCGCGGCCGAACTCCTCGAGCACGTCAATAGCGAGCACTCTGGGGAGTATCAGCGCGACGACTGGCCGGACACGCCTGCCGGGCGGGCGTCTCGATCGACGTCCGATGATGACGGCCAACAGGAGGCTGATACCGATGGGTGACGGGTTCGTCGACCACGAACTCGACGGTCGCGAGGTAACACTCGAGCGCCTCGAGGCCGCTGCTCGCGAGCGCTGGGGTGAGGAGTGGGCGATTCGGGCGACGCATTTCTCGGACGGGACCACGCAAGCCTACGCCTTCCGTTTGCGCGGCGTCGTCGACGACGAGCGTGATGAGAAAACACTCGAGCAAGAACGGCTGTACGTCGGCGACGAGAAGACCGTGTTCCGCCGTGTCCACCTGCATCGTGAGGACGTCGTCGACGTCCTCGAGGAATGCGAGCTCGAACATGACTGATTTTCTGGGCCATTCTGATTCCATCTCAAAGTAATAACACTACCAATACCATACTGCATATGACAAGTTTGATTTGTTGGGAGTATAGTTGTCTATTATATGATTAGTGGTGGGAATCTGCTTACGTTTGGTTGGGGTGTTGCTCTTATCCTAATTGCAAATCAGGTTCTGAAGACAGCAACTGATTGGACTGTAAGACAGGGATTCGGTTGGATTAAGAACATCACTCTTTCAGAGGGAACCTCTCGTGACGAACTGGAAGGGAATGAACGCGCCCTTGAAATAGAAAGACGACTCCGTGATCAACTGGAGAGAAAAAAGATAAGCTATCTGATTATGAGTGGATGATTCGGAGTTTGAGAAGCGAAAACATATCTAAAAAAGAATAATAGAACAATATTGGCGGCCACTTCCGGCAATCATTATTACCTTCTTCAATGATTATACGGAGGTGAATACTGAAGATAAGTTCTTAAAGAACCATATTCTTACAAATAATGACGCAGAAATGCTTACTGGTAACACGTATGCAATCCCGCCAAAGGGGTTCCCCGACCGTTTTGATTCACCTTCAAAAGTTGGGCGTCGAGAAATCCAGCAATGGGTGGAAGATGACATTTTAAACCAGCATAAGGGTAGTAAAGCAGTTATTTGCCAAGCATCAGCAGTCGACTTAAGGAGGGTATATTCACATACTGATTATGAATCTCATAGCTTTAACCGGAAAACGATAGACCAGGCCATCGATATAGAGCGTATTCTTGGCGAAATAATGTCCATAGAATACTCGCAAGAGACAACGTGAATTTGTCAAAAGCAATAGAAGACGGAGATATTGCGTTTCTACTGTCACGCTATGTGGCAGACGATGATCTAAAAATCATTCACGAAAACCAAGACGATATCCGTCATCAGTTGGAGAATCCATCATTACGCAGAATCGCTACAACCGACTTTGAGGAAGATCTGGTTGCTGTTTTATCCAACTATATTGATGCACCAGAGTATGCTGCAAAGAAGGCAATTGAAGAAGCAAAATTATGGCACCAAGAACTGAATTCATGACTAAAATAATATGTTGAGATAATATGGTATCTAATTGAGTGCCCCAGACTAAAGGCGGACTGGATGCGCTGGATGAGCCGGCAACGGAAATCCCGTCCCAGACTGATGTGATCCAGTTTGACGATATCATGATGCGATTAAGGCGATCGATCAACTCAGCGATCCGGACGTCCTTGCCGAGATCGCCGAGTACCGTAGTCCGCTCGAGAGCGACGAACCACTTACCGTTCGAGAGGCGGTTGCAGAAGCGATCGACATCGACATGTCGACAGTCAAATGTACGCTCACCTCTATCTGATCACACCTTGTTGTCGGACTTGAGGTCCTTTCCAAATGGGCCTAAGACTCAGATCTAAGATTCTTAGATTAGTCTCTTAGGTAACTCACTTAGCTATCACTCTTAGATAACTTGTCTGACGTACTTTCTTATCTTAGTAACTCTTCGGAGACACTCATGCTCTCGTATACGGTGTACTCGGAGGCCGGCGGCGTTGGGAAATCGTCGCTGACAGCGAACCTGGCGGTCGCGCACGCTCGAGCCGGACTCGACGTGCTGGTCGTCCCACTAGATCCACAGGACGGCGACCTCAGCCGACTGCTTGGCGTCGACAGTGATCGGGACAGCAGCGATGCGGACAACCTCGTGCGACACATGGTCAACGCCCCGAAGGGGCCGTTTGAAGACCTGATCCGAACCGCAGAGGGCGTCGACATCGTCCCGGAGCACAACATGCTCTCGGACCTCGCCGACCACCTCGCTCGAGAACAGAAGAAGGCCGAGGACTTCGGCGATGCGTACAACATCTATGCCCAGCTGCAGCGCGTCCTCCAGGAAGCCGGCGTCGGCGATGACTACGACGTTCTGATCTGTGACCCGCCGGCGACCGAATCGGACCACCTCTACAACGCGATCTTCGCGACGCGGAACCTCGTGATTCCTGTCGAGCCCTCGGCGAAGGGACGGGCTTCGGTCGAGGGCCTCGAGGAACTCGCGACGAACTTCGCCGACCAGCTGAACATCGACGTCGGTGTCCTGGCTGCAGTGCCGAACGGGTTCAAACGAACGAACGACCAGAAGGAGCTCATCGACGAGATCGAGTTCCCGACGCCGGAGGTGCTTGGCGACCGGACGTCGCTGCTCGAGGGCTGCTGGAAAGAGCAGTGCTCCGCGTTCACGTACGAGCGGGATCATCGCGACTACCCGCGTGATCACGAGCTCGAGACGCTCGCCCAGTTCGATCGCCTCGCACGATATCTCGAAGCCGAGGCTGGCCTCGAGGCACCAAACGCGCCAGAGCCCGGTGAACTCGAGCACGGGGTGGAGGCATGACGGGCTTCAAGAGTGGGAGCGCCGGCGACCCCTTCGGCGATGACGATCGCGAGGAAGACGACGAGGAGGAGCTGACGGAGACGTCGTCGACGGCAATCGATACGGAGTCCAACACCGATCGCGACGACGATCGTGACGACGCGAGCAGCGGGACGTCGCCCAGTCCCTCGAGTGGCGGCCTTCCCTGGATCTACGAGCGCAACAGTATCACGGACGGGCGGGCACAGACTGTCCAGTTGCATCTTCAGCAGTCGACGCTCGATCGCCAGCGTGAGACGAGGACCGGTGTTGAGACCGCTCTTGGGGAGGCCGTCAAGAAGGCCGATCTTCGCGAGGCCGCGCTCCTGGTCGGCCTCGAGCACGTCGACGAGGTCGCCGACCAGCTCCGCGAGTGGGGCTACGACTTCGAGTAGGCCCAAGGACCATGATTGTCTGAGAATCGGCTCTAGCTTCGTCGTCTTATCGAGATTGCAATATCACGCGCTCTGATCCTGTGGCATCCTATTACAAACCGTTCGGTATAGTATCGGAGATCGTTAGTTCTCGAGTGAAGGGCACCGATGCGAACAACCACGTCGCAGTCGCCGAAAATCAGTCCCAATATTGGTGGGAGATAGATAGTACCTGTACTGGAGAAGGAGTCGAACATATCGATATAATCGCGCTGAGCATCGATGAAGGTCGTATTATGAAACCGGCAACAGATGGCGACTCACGTTCCGATACGAGTCGTGAGCTCACGATTTGAAACAAGTCGTAATGCAGCCGGTAGATCAGTAACGGGTAGAAATTTAAGATGGTAGTCAAATCATAAAATATGCCAAGCGCAACTGACCTGAAACGCAAAATTCGGCTGTGTTGAATCACTAGACAGCGGCGGAATGGTTCGCTAAATCGAAGGTCTTGAAGCGGGAGACTTCAGTTGTTCATGACCCAAATCTCCCGCTTCATTGGGGCAGTTGTGCCGATTGCTCAAAACGTTACTGGCGATGGAGACGAATCCGCCGCCCCGAAAGGTGGCGGCGGATTCACCGACTATGCCCTCGTTTCCCTGCATTGTCTGCGGATTTACCTCGATACGTCCTATCGAATGACGATCGATCTGCTGAAGGAAATGCCGCAAATAACAGGGGAGATCGGCCTTGATACGGCCGATCTCCCCGCACCATCTACGCTGTGTAAGGCGTTTGATCGGATCGAGATGAGCGTTTGTCGAGTGTTGCTGTGCCAGTCGGCGCAGCTACACGACCTCTCTGAGCACGCTGCGATCGACGCTACGTTCTATGAACGAGATCGTGCAAGCCGTCACTACTGTCAACGAACGAATTATCGCGTTCAGACGCTCAAAGTAACCAAACTCGTCGATACAGCAACGCAAGCTGTGCTTGATCTTCACTGCTCGACGACGTTAGAAGGCAGCGACGCAGATCTCTGTGAGCAGATCGCCCGCCGGAACGCGGGCGATCTGCGGTCTCTAGCCGCTGATAAGGGCTATGACAAGCAACAACTCCGCGAACGACTCCGTGAACTCGACATTCGCCCGCTGATCAAACACCGGATCTTCGCTCCGTACGATCACGCACACAACGCCCGCATTGATGAAGATCGGTACGCTCAGCGGTCAATGGCCGAAACCGTCAACTCAGCCGTCAAGCGCTCGCTCGGCTACGCCGTGCGAGCGCGTAGCTGGTATCGAGAGTTCCGTGAAATTTCTCTGATGTGTGTCGTCTACAACATCAAACGTGCCGTCAAACAGTGAAATCTACCGCCTTACAGCGATTCAACAGAGCCCAAAATTCAAGAATCAAGACCTGAAGATTGGGAGAGATATGATGCAGACTGGGGCCTCCATAAAACAGACGATCTAGGGTCACAAATGGCCGTGTATCAACCTGATGTTCAGCTACGAATCGAACAAGGACGAAAGGCGGTAGAAGACTTCTCCGAAGAGTGGTCTGATCGCTATCCAGATACAGAGAACAACGAGAGCTATAGCTTCTGGGTCGTCTATAACCAGTCGCCAGTCGACCATGTCGTATTGGTGGCAGTTGATGGATATCGAGCATTCATTCCCGTACCCGATCGCCCCGACTCTGATGGTGATCCGTGGACAATCTCCCAATACGAATATATGATTGGGGATGCAATTACAGCAGGTCATAGGAGCTACACAGATCGTCTGGACATGGGAGATATCGAGGTCAAGTAACGACTCTTGATACAGTCGGTTGTGGTGCCTAGCGCTTTCAATCGGCCAGCGCTTCAAACTCCGATCGCATCTCGCCTAACCGCTGTTCAATATACTCCTGCCGGTGCCGATGTACATGGCACTGGTGGCAGAGTCCGGTGAGGTTCTCGAGGTCGTTGTTGAACGGATCGCCGTCGATGTGGTGTACTTCGAGTTCGTCGCCAACGTAATCGCAATCCGGGCAGCAGTACTCGGTCTTGTCGTACTCGGTCCAGAACGTCTCTCGGGCCACTTTACGCGCAGCTATCGTTTCTCGAGTTGATTTGGATTGCATCTAAAGAAGTTTACCAAGCGTTATGTGGTTTATTCATGAATTTACACGCCACCCTCGCGGGTGTAACGATCAACACTTTTTGGAGCAGGGGTTATCGCCTCGAGTCCGTACGGCCGACTGCAGTGCGAGGCCGCCCCCAGCGGTCCCGCTCCCCCACTCGTAGTACTTTCACCCCAGACTCAGACATCGAGAGTGCCGTTCTCGAGTGCTGCAGGTCTTAACCAACGGACTAACGAATCCGCCTCGAGTGTTGGTTAAGCTCAGAACAGCGGCGCTGCGATCGCCGACACCGCAGAGAATTCTGAATATATAGGCATAGACGTTAGTATCGAAGATTGAGATAACCAACCTACTCCTGAATCGTGTCTCTCCCCGGTTCACTCCCGAGCGGTCACGGTCAGGACGGCTCGCCGATGATCGATGGCCGGCGTCGGGACTGGCTCATGAACGCAGAGATTAGTTTTTAAACGATATAGACTCTCTTCAGGGCTCGATTCCCGATCGCGTTTTGACTGTTTTCTCATCTGTTCTCTTGTATATTCAAATAGTCTGAAATATAACGATAGTGGGGGTTTTGTAGCACGCAACTCCACCAGATGATTGGGAGGGCGGTTCCCGTAGTGTCAGTACCGGCGGGACCGGTAATTTCGCTACCAGCACTACACGAAACGCCCGGTCCCTCCCCTACTTTCGATCGGTGTCCCTAAGAGAACTCCCAAGAGCTTACGTCTCGAGAGTCTCCGAGGCTCGTGCGACTGCCCGGACTACGTCCACCGGAACGCGACGTGTAAGCACATCCGGCGAACCGTGTTCGCCACCCGCCGGAGAGACCTACCCGAGTGGATCGATGAGAACGACGTAGACGACGGTCTCGACGAGTTCGTTACTCCCAATGTTCTCGAGACCGACGGCGGGACGACGCGGATCGAGAGCGGATCCGAGACCAAGAGCGACCTCGAGATTAAACTTCTCATATCAAATTGTATGACCAAATCTCGAATTTACTCGAGAGTACGCTTGAATAGGATGAATGAAACCCTAATCATCGCTACCCTCAGCTTGGCTGTTCAATACTCCGATGGCGCGAGGAGCGTAAGCGCCGGAAAGATGCAGAGAAACGACGCCCGCAGACGGGGCTTTATCACGGAAGCCGCGGCCAACGGCAGTGATGCCTTTGGACGATCGCCGCGAGGACCTCCTCGTCGCAGTCGCACTGACCGAGTTCCCAATTCACTACGAGCAAGCCGATCCCGAACCCTCGCGACAAGCGTGGCAGCTGGCCGCCGACCGCCTCGTCAATCACGATGTCGGGCCCGCCGAGGCCATTGACACGCTCGAAATTAGGGAGTGAAACCTCACTCAGATACAGAGTATTTAATCGCCAGAAGGCTACCTACAGCTGTAGCTATAAATCCAAATCCGGGTGTACTATCTTGTTCAGGAACCACTACAGGTGGTGGGCTGCTTCCCTGAGTTTCATTGGATACACTTTTATTTAGGAATTCATAATCGAGAGAATCCTATCGTCTGGGAGGGTTGAGTAGGTACCGGCAGATTCGTGTGCTGTTAGCGCAAGGATGGCAGCATCAAGGACGTCGTCGACACGACCTGACTGGATTCGGTGGTGTCATTGGCTGTTTATTCCTCGCTCCTCAACGATGTTGAGTACTGGCTGGAAGGATTTGCCTCCATTCTCGATGAGACAGTCTTTCCGGGCTTTGAAGTCTGCGTCGCTTTTCTTTGACGGGAGATCATCACCGTGGTACGCTTTGAAGCAGACCTCTGGGTGGCTTTCGTAGACTGTTTCATGCAGTATCGATTTCATCCAGCAGTGCGTTCACTTCTCGGATACGCGGGATGAGGCCCCAACTGTGGCTGCCCAGTCCCCGAGTATTCCTCGCAACGGCCTCACCGTAGTCCCCAGCTGTCACCGCACGGCTGTTCGGTGTCCAGAAGACGGTACTGCCACGAGAACCGAGGAGTCCTTTGCTTTCTGATCACATCCTCGGTTCCCTTCGCTCTCCAAGTGAACTGGGGTGTCCACTATAGTAGTATTTGGAAGTCTTTGTAGTGGCGCCTGCTGAAGATTGGCGTATCTCGTTGTCTCTCGGAGATATAATGAGAGTGTGAGTAGACATTTCTGGAGATTACTATAGGATCTCGCTTGCTCGATCGCCATACTCGTGCCAAATGTTCAGTAACGAGAAGTCATTCGCTACAAGCCACGATCTCAACTTTATAGAGTCTCACCACCGCAGCTGACATCTAATGCTGTCTCAGCTTTGTTGGCTTTCTCTTCGGCAGTTTCCCAATCTCCCTCGGCTGCTGCTTCACTGGCCTCAGTGAAGAGATTGCTAGCCTCTAAGACTGCATCTGTCCGGCAAGTTTGATCAATGAACTCCTTCCGGAAGGATTGTGGCATCTCCGTTTCAGCCTCACGATACTTGTTATTTGCGGCCTCAAAGGAATTGGCTGCATCTTCGAATGCAGACGCAGCGGCATTAAAGCGTTCTTGCCCGAATAAGTCACTTCCCTCAACAAAATACTCTAACCCAGTAAAGAGATCAGCAGTGGCTTCAGAGAAGCGAGCATAAGCGTTGCACAGCTCTTCAAGATAGTCGAGATCGTCTGATTCCGTTGCTAATTCAACGTCCTTACTCTCGAATTGGTCGGCGTCAAGCTCATCCCACGAGGCCTTCGTATCACTAACGAGCGATTCGGCCTCACGGAAGTGTTCTGCTGCCGTCTTGATTTGGTCTGCAGCGTCACTATGTCGATCATTGGTCTCGTACGAGTCCGCGGTTTTCCATGCATTGAATCCTTCTTCAAGTTCCACTAAAACCGACAGGCCGTCCTCGAAGAAGGCAAGTGCATATTCGGCATTTTCCAGCCGATCCAGTTGTTCGTCACTCGCTTCGTTCTCGTTGACGTCGTCCAGTGCCGACTCTACGTTCTTAAGCGCCGTTTCGATCCCGCTGGTGGAAAGGGGATTCTCTGGTTCTGTCTCGAAAGCAACATCGGCTTGCGTTTCAAATTCGTTGCCGGCTGTCTCAAGATGGTCATACGCTTCGTTCAGCGCTTCGTTGTTTGCCGTGCTTCCCTCTGGATTCGCAGAAGAGTCCGATTCATTGTCGTTGGATAGGCACCCACCAAGTACGCTTGTCACTGTTGCTCCAGTTCCCACTAATAACGTTCGTCGATTCACATCAACCTGATTCTATAGTCTGATGATAAGCTTTGGGCTATCGCTATTGGTCTATCACTCCAACAGCGCGAACCGACGGGCGGCTACGACGGCCACTCGATGAGCGATAGCGATCAACGCGGCTTCGATCGCTTTCCGCTCCTGCTTGTCTTCCGTCGCCGGGAGAACCGCGTACGAAACCTGCGCTGGTTCTCTCAGTAGCCGACCGAAACGAACCGCGTACGAAACCTGCGCTGGTTCTCTCAGTAGCCGACCGAAACGAACCACGTACCGAATCTGCCTCATTCCTTGGTTGCTGTTGAGACCGACATACACTGACACGCGTCCGCCGATTACTCCCCTTTGACGAACCCGAGTACAACCTCACTTGTTTGCCGAATCGTTTCCAGGCGCCTTTTATCGTCACCATCGAGACAGGAGTGATACCGAATCACTCTACCGAGATGTACTTTCGAGAGGCGGTCGAGGTCGATCATTGGCAGAGACGCAGTATCGTCGTCGTGAATCTCGAACGTCGCGTGCCCGTCGATCGCGAACTTGAGAGTATCTCTCGATCGGCGCTCAAGGGTGATCTGGTGCTCGTCCGCGGACCAAGCGTATTTTGTTCCCCTCTCGGCCGGGCGGACGATGACCCGGTATGTCACGGACTTCTCAAGTAGCGAATGGAACAGCGGCACGGCGAAGTATTCCGTGGTTCTTTGAGTGCACGAATCGGCTGTGATTGCTTAAGTTTCGTCTCGTCGCGCCAGCACTCGAAGATGAGGTCGTCGAATGCATTGTTGCCGACGTCATCACCTACTAGGTCATCGAAGTCGAACCCGAGCCACATGATCGCTTGCTCCGGGTTAAGCGACGTGAACGGGAGTTCCTTGGGAACGTCAGCACTGGAGTGGAGGGATGTTATGAGCCGCTTTCGGGCGTCAATTGTCGCCGTGTCGGTGTATAACCAGAACGGTTCCGCATCCGTCTCGACACCTAGCAGTCCCCGAATTGTTACTTTAGAGTAGGGGACAGGTGGTGTGAACGTCTCCGTAGAGTCGTGTTTGATGCGTGGATTGTAGAAGTACCCCTCTCGGCTGGATTCGTAGGCGTGTGTCTGAAGTACTGAAATCAATGGCATCATCATCGAGAGAGATGTCAAGCGTCGAGTCTTCGTGGATGAACGGGTCGACGTCCGCATCCACACCGGGGATATCCGGTACGGACATTTCCGCCAAGTGGTACCGCGGACGGACGCAACGAACCTGCCGTAGTCGTCTCGATGTCGTCCCGACTTCAGTCTGTTCAGTCGAGTCAGCACTCGGAAGGGTACAGTCGTGATGCTCGTCCGGATAGCGTGCCTCGAGTGGTCGACTTGGCGACACCGAAATCGACTGCGGCGAAGCGGTAGGTTCGAAGGCGTAGCGGCGGCCGTGCGCCGTGTTCATCCAACCGACAGGCTCCACGGACGCCGTGCTGGTTTCGAAGTCGATACTGTCGGTCGGCGGCAAGATACCTGTAGCGAACCCTACGTCGATACATGGGAGGTGACTGAGGCCATTGACTGCCTGTGTCGTCGTCGCCACGTCGGTGATGACGGTCTCCGGGAGGAACGGATCGTCGAACCCCGCCGATTCGAGATGATCACTGTCAAGGCGGACGGGCCGCGTGAGTGAGTGGTGTTTGGGGATGTGACGTGATATCCGGGTTCCACTCATCGTTGTACTGTTCGAGATCAGCGATCGTCGGGAGGTGCTGGTACGCGTCGTTCGCTGCTTGCAAATGCTCGATAAGTGCTGTCTCCGTGTAGCTGCGTTCATGAGTTCCTTCGCTATCGGCGTGTACTCTCATCAAACAGGCACCGTCTAGTTAGCGCAGTTTGAGAAACGAGCAGGTCGTAGAGGTAGTTTGGAATGTGGCTCGCAGACCTGCTCAGCGGGTGCTACGCGGTGGAATTTGATGAAGCTTGGGAGCGTGAGCGGACGGCGACGCCCGTCAGAGTGTTCGCCGTCCGCCTCTATGCGACCGGTTGTTCGCTTCGAGGGACACAAGCAATTCTTCGCTTGATCGGCGTAAAACGCTCTCATCAAGCAATCTGGCACTAGGTACATCGGCTGGCTGACAGCGTTCCCGACCTGTCGACGGCTTCGCCGTCGCGGGTCGCTATCGACGAAACCGCTGTCAAGATCAACGGCGAGTGGTCTTGGCTATATGCTGCAATAGACATCGAGACAAAGTTGATTCTTGACGTTGCATTGTTTCGTCGACATGGCACTGATCCAGCGGCTGCGTTTCTGCAGAAACTACGCGAGAAACACGATCTCTCCGAGACTGAGTTTCTCGTCGAGATGCTCCACTACACTCAACAACAGTCTCTGAGTAAAATTCTAACGGTTACTATAGGCGATTATCGAATTCGTCAAGGACATCGACTGGACCTACAACCTTATCGACTCCCCACACCGACTCGCTGGTCGCGTGAATCTCCATTGATCGGGCGTGGAGATCCGGATGTTCGATGAAGAGGTCCATCACCTCATCAACACCTTTCTCGTACTCGACAGTGAAGACGACCTCACGCATTATACTTCGCGTACTTGCTCACCGCGTATAACCCGAGTGGATCTTTCCGCTCTTCTGCGGTGGGTACTGAGAGGATCGTAGACGGTCAATAAGCAGGTCTATCGAGCAGTCGGCACTGTCTAGATACGAAAAACTGCAAGACTCGAAGACGGTGACGTTGCGATGTCGACTGTAAAACCACCATGGAGAATCTGATACAACGAGACTCTGTTCTACAAACGGCAGAAATTCGGCTACCTCAGCACATATCTCACGAGGTGAAACAATCACTGGGATCAGAACTGAAGCCATAACAGCCGCTAAAACGCCATTCTATGCCAGAATTGCGTAACTAGACAGTGCCCAGAGCGCGTATCCATCATTCAAACAAAGTAAGATCATCTCGTTCGAAGCCACGAAGAGATGAAAATACAATCGCAGCCAACAGCATCCTCTTTCCCGGTTCACGATGGTTACTAGACTGGTCCGCAGCTCTCACTGCTCTACCGGACTGTTGAGTGGCGTAGAATCTGCCTTGACTGACGCGTAGACCCGTTCGGCCCACTCACGGGCCATAGGCGAGTCCGTATCGACGAACACCTGCATCAACCCTGTGTCGTCGTCGTATCCTCCGAGCCCAACGCGTTCATCGAAGAGTGCGAGTCCGTAGGGGAGCTTCTCGCGGGTCCGGATGGTTAACTGTCCGCGATCGACCGCCTCCGTCACGCGGGTCGGATACGTTTCACGCAGTGTCTCGGCGACGCGTGGCGTGTAAATGAGTTCGGCCTTGGTACCGTCGAATACTCGCTGGTAAAACTCACCTATCATTAATGGCGCCAGATGTGTCGTGTTGAACCCCCGGAACGTCTCCGACTCGCTCACGAGCGAGATAAACCGCTCGACCGGTCGGTCCGGGACAGTCGGTTCAGCGACCGTCACGGTCGAATCAATCATCGGTTCGATGGCGAACTCCGCGTGATGCGGACAGATTACGTCCAACAGCGGTCCCATCCGGTGGACGGTGCTCACGTTCGCCTCAAACCGGAGCACCTCGTCGGTGACCGCCTCGCCACGGCCCGTCAACTGGAACCGGCCGTCAATCTTCTCGACGAATCCCTGTTCGTCGAGCCACTTCGTCAAGCGGTGGCTCGTCGCCCGCGAGACGTCGAGACGTTCCTCAATCTCGCGGCGGTCCAATGGCTCCGCTCGGAGCGCTTCGAGAACCGGACCGTGACGGACGATGTCGCCGAGATGGTCTGGGTCGGCGCGGTCGCCTGCTGCGTCAAGGCGCTTGCTGAGATATTGCTGGTTCCGCGCATTCTGCATGACGGCCTCTACGATCGGCGACGCCGGTGGATTGAATGTGAGTTGGTCGTCTTCGGGAGATTCCATGGTTCTTACTACCATGATGTTTGGTGGCACGGGTAGTAACTCTATCCCGCACACGACGCGGAATTCCTCTCACGTCCTGAAACGGCGTTCACACCGTCGAACGTCGTTTCCGTGAATGAGGCCAATAGGTCTGCCGCCCACACTCTAGGCATGGCACCACCGACTACCGCGGACGAACCGATCGACGAAGAACAATTAGACGAACTTGCCGGAATGGCCGTCAACGAACTCGGAGCGGCCTATTACGCGCCACTGATCGTCATCGGCGACAGGCTTGGCCTTTACGAGGCATTGGCCGACGGCGGACCACTCCTGCCCGCCGAGTTGGCCGAGCGAACCGATACTGTGGAACCGTACGTCGCCGAGTGGCTCGCCGCAGGAGCGGCTGGCGGATACGTCACTTACGATCCCGAGACGGGGCGCTACAGCCTCACACCCGAACAAGCGGCGCTGCTGGCCGACGAAGACAGCCCCGCCTTCCTCGCTGGCGGGTTCCAGGGACTGATGGGCTATCAGAAGAGCCTCTCTGAGATCGAAGCCGATTTCCGAACCGGTGAGGGCCTGGGCTGGCACGAGCATGACGAGGACGTGTGTCACGGGACTGAGCGCTTCTACCGGTCCGGCTATGCAACGAATCTCGTTGCCGAGTGGATTCCCGCGCTCGATGGAATGGACGCGAGACTCAGGGAGGGTGCGCGCGTGGCCGATGTGGGCTGTGGGCACGGTGTCTCGACGATCATCATGGCCGAGGCCTACCCCGAGTCGGAGTTCGTTGCCATCGATTACCATGATCACTCGATCGAGGTAGCCCGTGAGCGAGCCGAAGAAGCCGGTGTCGCAGACTGTATTAGATTCGAGGTGGCGACCGCAAAGGAGTACAACGGGGACGATTACGACCTTGTGATGATGTTCGACGCGTATCACGACATGGGTGATACGGTCGGCGTGGCGGCACACGTCCAGGAGACGCTCGCAGACGACGGGACGTGGATGTTGGTCGAGCCGTTCGCCAGCGATCAGGTCGAGGACAACCTGAACCCGGTGGGTAGGGCGTTCTACTGCGCCTCGACGTTGGCCTGTGTCCCGAACGCGCTTGCCCAGGGTGGTGATCCCGTCTTGGGCGCACAAGCTGGCGAAGCGCGTCTCCGTGGGGTGATCACCGAGGGAGGGTTCACGCGGGTCCGTCGAGCGACCGAGACGCCGTTCAACCTCGTCCTCGAAGCCAAACCGTGACGACAACCCAGCCCCAATTGTTGGCGGTGCAGCGTGTCTGAGCATGATTATGCTATTGGGTGTTCTGCTGGTCTCCTCGACACGCGGTGGATTCGGCTTGGCAGTAGCACCGCTGCTGTTCGTCGAAGACGGGGCGCTGACTTAGAATGCCAGCTCGGCCGCTTATACAATCCGAGAGCACGGTTCATCACTGGCACTTTGCTATACTTGGGACGAACATGAATCCAGATAATGCTATATACTCACATGCCAATAGAGGAAGGGAGGAAGCCACCCGATGACCTTAGCGACCGTTCCTCCGTATGATCCGGATCAGATCACTGAGAAGAGGGGCCACGCAGTGGTCGTCGGAGCAAGTATGGCGGGACTTTTGGCAACTCGGGTCTTAATCGACCGATTCGAGACCGTCACGCTCATCGAGAAAGATTCACTCCCCGACGAGGCAGTCCTTCGCCCAGGCATCCCACAGGCACGTCATATCCACGTGATGCAGAAAGCTGGCCAAGTGACCTTGGAGACTCTCTTTCCGGGCTACAGTGACGAAGTGACCGAGGCAGGTGGACTGGTGCTCGATCTTGCGAGCGACGTGAAGCTCTACCAAGTGGGGGACTTCCTTGCAAACGGACCCACTCGCATCCCTCAATACACTGCGAGTCGGCCAGTGTTCGAGCAGGTTACCCAGCGACGAGTTGCGGAGCTTGATGGGGTAACCATCCAGGATGAATGCCACTTCAGAGACTACCTCGTTGACGACCAGGGTTCGACCGTCGAGGGCGTAACCGTGCAAACTGCCGATGGTGAACGGGAGATCAACGCGGAGTTAGTGGTTGATGCCACCGGACGAACATCTCGAACGCCAGCCTGGCTGGAAAACAATGGGTGCCCGGCCCCACCACACGATGAGGTGTCGATCGATCTTGCGTACAGCACAGTCCTCCTCGAACGACCTGCCAACGATCGCCGGGCGTTTCTCGTACTGCCCCACGCTCCTCGTACGCGCGGCGCGGCTGTGTTTCCAATCGAAAACAGGCGCTGGTTGCTAACGCTCGGCGGCATGCATGGGGATCACCCTCCGACCGATCCAGAGGGCTTTCTGGAATACGCCGCTAGTCTCCCGGTCGCTGATATCAGCCGTCTCCTCGATGAGCATGCGGTAGTTTCCGAGGACATCTCTTACTATCCGATCCCATCTTCTGTCAGACACCGCTATGAAGACCTCGACCAGTTCCCTGAGGGGCTGGTCGTCATTGGTGATGCAATCGCCAGCTTCAATCCGATTTATGGACAGGGGATGTCAGTGGCTGCACTGGAGGCCGTGCAGTTACATCATACCCTGACGATGGACGACCATGGCGACCTCGCACCCCGGTTTTTCGAGCGAGCCGCACGAGTTGTCGATGACGCGTGGAGTGTGGCGGTCGGTTCCGATTTTCAGTTTTCCCAGACGGCGGGGCCGAAACCGTTCGGAACGAACCTCGTGAACAGATACGTCGCCAGGTTGCACCGGAAGGCACACACCGATGGCAGCTTAGCCGATGCCTTCAACCGTGTCATTATACTGGAAACCCGGCCGACCTCACTGTTTCGACCGAGCGTCATGTGGCGAGTCCTCAAACCGGGTCAGTAAGGTCCATCAATCGTGATGGGTTTCTTCCAGTCGATTCAGCGGTTCCAGGGGTTCCGAGATGACTGAAACGTTCCTCTTCTGGTGAATACGTCCTTTGGGCCTTTTAGACGCTAGCGAAAGGTATTCTATGGCTAGATTGTGACTGCTGAACGTGAGAAGTGGTTGAGAGGTTCTAAATGGACACTCGGTGTCGATTCTACACTCTCGGAAGAACGGCTGAGACGTCGACGTTTTTGAGAAGTGTTCTTGGACATCAACGACTTCAGTCTATATTGAGACGAATAGGTTGGCAAGTGCGTATGCCTACTGAACGGTCGTTCCCCAAGAGAGTCACCTGAAAATACCGTGCTACTGTCACAATAGCCATGGATTGGGGGATCGATCTCCGCATCTGTTGACCAGCAGGATGTGAGAACCTATTCCCGTGGTATGCTAAACACATACTTATAATATTTCCGATAGGTTCTTACGTGCGAGAGAGTGCCTACACTGCATGGGTCTTCGAGATTTCCACCCAGCCGTCCTCGCGACGGCACTGGCAACGTTCGTATCCTTCCTCGGAATCGGGGTCGTCGATCCGATTCTGCCCAGTATCGCGCGTGAGATGGGAGCGTCCCACTTCATGGTAATGTTCCTGTTCACGAGCTACCTCCTAGTGATGGGTCTCTCCAATCTGTTCGCGGGCGCGCTCGCCACGCGAATCGGGAGCAAAAACACGATGCTCCTCGGGATTGCAATCGTCGCCGTTTTCGCAGGGGCTTGTTCACTTGTGTCGACAATCGAATCCCTCGCGGTTCTTCGCGGCTTCTGGGGGTTGGGGAACGCGCTGTTCACCACGACGGCACTCGCCATCATCGTCGGTGTGGCCGCCGGGAACAGTGAGACAGCGATTACGCTCTACGAGGCATCCCTCGGCTTCGGCATCGCCTGTGGGCCGCTCCTCGGTGGCCTGCTCGGCGCGCAGTCGTGGCGACTGCCGTTCGCAGGGACCAGCATCCTGATGATTATCGCATTCGGTTTCGTCGTCGCCACGGTCACCGAACCGGACGCCGAACGCCAGCAAGGTGTTCGCGATATCGTCGGTACGTTCCGCCACACGGGCGTTCTCACGAACGCAGTAATCGGCTTACTCTACACGTTCGGTTTCTTCACGTTACTCGCCTACACTCCGCTTATCCTCGGCCTCGGCACGCTCCAGATCGGCCTCGTGTTCTTCGCCTGGGGGCTGTTTGTGATCGTCGGCTCGGCCGTCCTCTCGCCCCGCCTGAACCGGCGGTTCGGAACACCCGAGGTCACCGGTGGCGCGCTCGCCGCCTTCGCGGGGATATTGTGTTTGATGTGGCTTTCGAGCGGAAACAGCGGGGCGCTCTCCGGACTCGTCATCGTCGGCGGGCTCTTCTGCGGAATCTTAAACGCGAACTTATCGACGCTTGCGATGAGTATTTCGTCCCACAGCCGGTCGGCGGCCTCGGGGGCGTTCAACAGTCTCCGGTTCACCGGCGGTGCGTTCGCGCCGATTACGGCGGGATATCTCAGCCAGCACTACGCCGCGACGGTTCCGTTCTTGCTCGGCGCACTCGCCGTCGTCGTCGGACTCGTCGTACTGCTGGGTCGGTTCAGTGACTTTCGGTTCTCCGAACCGGAACCGGCCACCGGCCACTGATAGCGTCCCGGGCGCAGTCTATCCGACGGTAACTGAGCTCGAGAGGCAACTCGGACGGAAGAAACATGCAGTGAAGCACAGATCGATCAGTGCATCACCTGTACTGAACGGTAGCTCTCATCAGAATAGCGTTCAGAGGACTATTGTTTGATGATGTATATTTGATTCTCTGATCAGCCAACTATTCTCTTGATGTTCCAATCTCGAGTTCTTCGATAGCACTAGCGGGCCGACTATCGTGATCGACGAGACGGGTAGCAGCCAGTTGCCACGCATGTTCAGCAAGTTCGGGATCAGCCTGCTCGTACTGAACGGTGAATTCAGTCAGTGCGACAGCGATGAGAAGATCATCTCTATATCTAGATTCAGGCATCGCCCCCATTGGCTGCATGATCGGATATAAATCAGAGCATGAGGGTCAGAATACCGGTGAGGAATCACCAAGCAAGATTGGTGCCGACCTGTTTCTCTCGAGAGATAATCCCAATGCTATAAGTAACTAGGTATCATTAATCAAAATGGAAGCCGCGCTCCACCTCGTCGCGGGGGCATGCGTTGAAATGTCCCGGGTGCTAGGACACCCGAGACGTGGCTTCCAACCCGCAAGGGTTTGCAAGCCATGTTTCGCTTACTTCTAACGGGATATAAACGTCCCGCACGAGAGTCGTATCGCACTCAAGTAGCCGTCGATCCAGACAGTCGCCGCTCGAGGTGGCTATGAGCGAGAAGACACAATCAGGAGAGGAGGAAGACTGGTCGCTGCCGTCGTGTCCGCATTGTGGGAAAGCAGTGATTCTGGTACACACACGCGGTCCGATGGAGCATGTCGCGGCGCCGTGTGGCTGTCGAGTCGCGTCACCTGACCTCTGAGGAATACTCGGCCATCGACGCCGATTGAGACCACCGCTGCCGCATATTTTGGATTGTCGTAGAGGGTGCCATAGAACTATTCTCAAGGACTGATTTCAGTTATCTTCTGGTGAACCAGCCGGCACGTACGTGTGCGAACCTAACGCTGTTACCCCTGTCAATTATTGGTGATGTTGGTAGAGTGTGCTGAATACGGAGCGCGAATCAACAATATGCAGTCCTAGTTGGCTACCTCATAGTGGTGTTCTACGATTCCGCTGTTGTGTGTAGTCGTATCGACCAGACGCAGTCTCTGTTCGTCATATTCACCCGAGAACAGCTGTATTCCCCCTCCCAAGAGAATCGGGATGAATGATAGTTGGATCACGTCGATCTCGCACTCTTGGAAAAATGATTGTGCGAGATGTGCACCCCCGACTACCCATACGTGGTTGTATTGCTGTCTGAGTTCAGGTACAAGATCGGCTATCTCTCCGTTAACGAACCGTACTGCCTCGGTTGCGGGTGAGAGGCTTCTGTGGGTAAACACGTACGTTGGCTTGTCGCCGTATGGCCACTCACCGAAGCCGAGAACTTGTTCATAGGTCGTTGCTCCCATTACGAGACAGTCCACTGTCTCGAAGAACTCGGAAAACCCCTCGACATCCTCGTCGCCATCTGACTCTGCTTGAAACTCTTCTAGCCAGTCAACGCTACCCTCCGCGTCGGCAACATAGCCGTCCACGCTCGTTGCGATGTAAAGTGTGATTCCACTTGCACTCATGTGACGTATTATAGACTCTGATCCTCATTAAGATTAGCAGCCAAATCTTAATGCTGGATACATCCTCTATATCCAGCACGTTGTTCTTGATAGGTATTGGTGAGATCGAACGCTGCTTCGGTAACCACGTGTGCGTACGTTTCCTCTCACTATTCAATCGTGATTCATTCCTATCGAAGGTAAAAAGATATTATGTTTGCTGATTAGGGTTGAACGCGTAAAATAGGATAGCCATTGTGAAGGCCTTGAGGGTCACGTTTTCGCCAAATAATGCGCCAACAAGCAGGAAGACGAAGTGGATACGACGCCGATGAAAGCAGCGTGTTGGATACGCGATAGATCCCGCGCCCACTCATCGAAATGGTGGTAGAGCTGTTTTGTGTTACTTATAATTCATATTTCAG